>NZ_JQLY01000001.1:1200000-1945000 GCF_000744455.1 Methanobacterium sp. SMA-27
TTCACAGTTTTAGCACCACTACACCAATGGGTTCCTAATTTATAGTTATTTTTTGCAGCGGCAGCACCATCGGCAGCTGTCCAATTCTCCCCAAACTCCCCACCTTTAATCTCAATATAGGCATGGTTTATTTCATCAACAGGACAAAATATTCCAATGAAACGAACAAGATAACCTTTCATCTCATGAGCCAGAGCATGGAGTAATTGAGCTAAATCTACACAATTCTTAGGGGTTTTAGGGTCGATTTCCTGTTGTAGACTTAACTGACCATTGAAATAATAACCATATCTATAATAGTTATAGATTTTATTATAGAAGCCCGTAAATGTGGTAAATACCCCAACAATAGCCATATGTTTCTTTTGTAATGGTCCTGCAGTGATTGTTGGTGCTTTTAAAAGACCTAATGCTCTTAATGTGACTGGTCCTGCAATTCCATCAACATATAATCCTAAGGCTTTTTGTTTTGCTTTTACTGTGTCTCGTGTTACTGGACCGTAAAATCCATCTGTTTTTATTCCTAATTTCTTTTGTAATGTTTTTATGTTCTCGGTTTCTATACTTCCCATTTTTAAGACTGTTTTATCTGTTATTGACATGTTTTTTCCTCCTTGTATAAACTAAGACAAAAATTTAAATAAAAAAAAATAAGCCCTAAATATAAGCACTAAAATACAATAAAACCCATATTTAAAAAGCGAATCTTCACGTAATATTAAAACCTCCCATTATTAGGAAATTAATAAATAAATCAGCCGTATAACTTCTAAATAAAAACACCTACTAAAAAGAGAATTGATAGGGGTTCATATGAACATCAAATAAATATAATAAATAGTTGTGGGGGAATGTACACTTCATTTTTTTTAACATATTGCATCCCCCAAAGTAATTGTTCAAAAATAAGAATTACATCCCCCTACCCCTTATTTAATTAAAAATAATAAACCAAATTATCAAATACAACATTCACCCAATATAATAAATAGGGCAGGGGTTGTCTACCTCAGTTTTTTGCTCAAAAAAACTCTATCTCTTAATATTTTTGTGTCCATGAAATTTGATAAAATCCCCTCCCTGCCCGCCTTCTAATTATAAAAAATTTGTAAATAAAATAAACCAAATTATCAAATAGAACAGTACCCATAATAATAATATGGGCAGGGAATAAGCGCCTTTCAACACTTATTTTTTAGTTTTTCTAAAATTTATCCCTGCCCGCCTCCTAATTATTTAATAAACCAAATTATCAAATATAACATTCACTCTACTTAATAAATAGGAGTATGGGATGGTGTTTTCTTCTCTAATTTTTTACCACAGTCCCATAACTATGGTTTCCCAAAATATGTGGAAAATACCTCCCTACTCCTTATAATAAAAAAAGGTTTAATTAATTACTTCTCTGAAACGTCTATTGAACCTTACAAGAGATTCTAAAACCATATTGCCTGAAGTGTTCATTGCTGAAATTTTAAATGAGTTCTTAAAAAAATCCTAAAATAAAAAGAATATACTTTACATAGATCTATGTTGAATGTTATCCCCCTCAAAAAAGAAATTTAAATTATTTTAATTTTGGCTTTTGCATTGATTGGTCTATCTTTGATGTATCAATTAAGACATTATCTGTGCTATTTTGACATAATACTCTTAGAATTAACTGTTTTGCTACTGTGCTTTTGTATGCTATACCTAACTGTTGTGGATTTGTATTGTTTGCGGCTGTAGCTTCTTGTAATGGTGATATTGAATTGTTTTGTGATATTGAATTGTCTTTAAGTGGATCATTTGCCGGGTCTATAATCTGTAATTTACTTAAAATTCCCGATATATCCTTAGTTAAACCTATTAAGAATTTAATTGTACGATTAGCAGGTGCATTTATAATATAATCACGATATACTGGGGAATTTTGTGTTAAACTAAATTTCAATTTCCCATTTTCTGTAATTATTGAACCTGCTTGTTGAGCTGATGCGTAATTTCCTATTATTCCATCATGATCAAATGATTCATTATTTACACCCGGAGTTAAATTTGGTATGGTTCCACCCATAACTAACGGAGTATCTTCAAATATACAATTATAATATCGAATACCAAATGAAGCAGAACCCACCCTAACACCATTTTTGATTTTACAATTAATAAATTGTATATCCCCGCAACTAATTGTTACTCCACTACTTGATAAATTCTGGAAAGCAGAATCATAAGCGTTAGAAGTAAATGAACAATTAAACACAATATCTGCGTTTATTGAGGCACATCTATGTAATGTAATCCATTGGGAGTATTTTGCATACTGCGCCGCTGAAGAATCTTGATATACTAAAGAATCCTCAATAATAGATGATAATCCTTGGAAGTATCCCGGCGATGATAAGTAAAAATTCACGTTTTTTATCTTGAAATTCAAATTCTAGTTCTTTAAGGTTATTTCCAGTATATTCTTGATCAATAGATTTATGTATAATAGTGTTGATACTTCTCAAATGCAGCAACTCCTAGCGGTTTTGTTGTCGGTTGGTAGGAGGAATGTTTCGCGACTGAACTCCTACCTTCCATTTTAATACAAACTTGCACAATAATAATCGTGCCCTAATAACATCGAACTGTTATATAGGTAGGTTTCCTTTTAAAGTATTAAATGTTTTGTATGATACATACAAAAATTGCAAGTTTACAAAATAAATCTATTCTTATATACCATATCATTAACTAAAGAGCATTTGAGAAATAAAAAAAATAGTAATCTTTATTTTTTGGACTTATATTCTTCCATCCATCCTTTATCTTTCATGAATTGTTTAACAGAACTCATATCAGAACGTAACTTTTCAAGTTCAACATATTCTGGACTTTTCAAGTTATGAACTTCAACATCATAAATACTTAAATCTTGTATTACTGTGATATATTCTTCTTTGAGTTTGGAAACATCTTGTTTGTAGTATGCACTTGTTGTACTGTCTATCCGGTGCCCTAAAAACCATTCTATAGTTAGTTGAGGTAAACTATTTCGATATAATGTTGTTGCAAAATATTTACGTCCAACAGCATGGCTTCTAAATAATGCCTGGCCATTTGGAGATCCAAATCCACATTTTCTATTTAATCGGTTGAAATAGTCATGGAATGCCCTTTGACTTATAGGTTGATCTTTATGATGTTCACTTCTGAATAATGGATCTGTAATTAGTTTTGGAGGGTATAATTTTAGATAATTAATAATTGCAGATAGGCTTTCAGGTGTACTGAATGTTGTAAATATAACACCTGTTTTTTTCCGGATAAGATTTTTCCAGGTAGGGATAATTAATTCATTATTATTTTTGATTTTATCTTGTATTTTGATTAGTAAGTCTAATCAAAGATATCACTAATAGGACTTTTAATATAATCCTTTAAGGAGTTTAATAAGTCCTTTATTTTAAGTCCAAGTATTTCACTTGAACCCAATCCTGATGAAGATAACAACAATATCAATGCAGTGTACTTGGGGTTACTAAATTTCAAAGCTTCTCTAATATTTTCCTTGCTTGGAATATCATTTATATCCTCTTTTTTATTAACACTTTTAAATCGAAGCCTTGGAACTTCAATATCAAAATTTAAATAAAAAGTTTTTATTCCAGTCATATACATTTGGATAGTTTGGGGTTTGTATCCTTTTTGTGTTAGATCTATTTTCCAATCTAACATATAAGTTGAGATTTTACGTAAACGCATACGGATACGTTCCTCTTCCTCATCCTCGGCTTCTGTGATAAACTGACTAGGAGTCAATTTTATAAAATTAGTATAATATCGGAGTACACGTTCATATTTAACCTGCGAACTTTTACTTAACTCTCGGTTATTTAAGAATCGTTGGACTAATGGATCTTCTAATATGTTCATGTATTTGCATGTTAGTTGATGAGATATGTATATTTATTGTTGTATTACTTATAAATAAAATGTTAATAAAAAATGTTACTAGTCTGCTGATTTCTCGGCTTCTTTCATTTTATAATCAGCTATTGCAGCACGGAGTGCATCTGCTGCGAGATTTGAACAGTGCATCTTAACAGGTGGAAGTCCTTCCAATTCATCAGCAACATCATTTCTTGAAATTTTAAGTGCTTCTTCAATTGTTTTTCCAACTGCCATTTCTGTTATCATACTGCTTGTTGCTATGGCTGCACCGCAACCAAAGGTTTTAAATTTAATATCTGTTATAATGTTGTCTTCAACCTTTATGTATATGGTCATCAGGTCCCCACAGGTGGGATTACCTTCTGTTCCAACACCACTAGCATCCTCTATTTCTCCAACATTTCTTGGATTTTGAAAATGATCCATTACCTTTTCGCTGTACATTACTAATCATCTCCCTCTAAAATAATATAAGTTAGATCTGTCATTTTAAATTATATTTTGAAATTCTTAACAATTTAATTTATTTAGTAAATGGTCTAATGTCAATATAATATAGGATTTTGAAGCTAATAGAACTTTCTATCTAATATATAACTATAGTTATATTTAAATGTTATAGGATTAATTAGATAATCATAATTCAATCAGTAATCTACTTTATATTTATCAAATGTATTAAAATCTAATGTTATATCTATAAAATGGTTCATCATCTAATTTAAGGCTTTATTATTTTTTCCATTAATTTAAAATCAAAAATGAATTTTACAAAAAATGTTTCCAATAATTTTTGAAATTTTATTTCATTATTTTAACAGAAGATATTTAAGAAATTAAAATCATAAAATAGGTTTGTATAAGTTGTATTAGGGTGTAATTGAATTATATTTAATTCTTAATCCAATTATTAGAGGTGAAAAAATGAAGATAGAAAGTGAATTAATTGGAAAAGATGTCATTGATTCATCTAGAGATCAAGTGAGTATTGTTAAAGATGCAGAATGGGATTTTAACTCCAAACGCGTTGAATCCATCGAGCTTAAAGAGGCAGGAATTTCATCTAAAATTGGATTAAGTGAAAAAAATAGTACCCATCAACATGGTTGATAAGATTGGTACACTTTACTCATAAAAAGTAAACTTTTCAACAAAAGATAATAACACATTCCAATTAACTCTTCCTTACATTTTTTTAAACAAACCGATGATCAGTCTAAGTTATTGTCTGAAACTGGCTTAAAAGGAGTGGAATTTTTATGAAAATTGCAGATCATATTTGACATCAACTTATTTGCCGGTTAAATAGAAAAATAAGCAATATTTAAGGCTTTGGAATAATTATGATTCAAGTGGAGGATTTAATATGGCAGAAAAATATGGATCAGATCCAGAATTAGAAAAGAAAATGAAATTGGAAAAGACAGATGAAGGAAAAGTTACTGATATAAAAGGAACTTCATCTAGAAAGAAAGAAGAAATGAAAGCTAAGATGAACGAAACCAAAGCAAAAATGGCAGAAAAGAAAGATGATATGAGCAGTAAGATCCATGAAGTGAAAAAAGGGGCAGCAGAAAAAAAAGAATATGTGAAATCCAGTCTTGAAGATGTTAAAAAAGAAGCTGAAGAGCAGAAAGAGAAACTTGAAAAAGAAAGTAAAGAAGAAGGCTTGACACCCGCTGAGAAAATCCTAAACGATATAGTTAACAGATTTAAGCAGGGGACAGGGCAGATTAATGATGCCATATCAGAATATACTGAAGACGAATCCAAAAACCTTGTAGAAAAACCCTTGGTCGATGTATTGGAAACTAATGATACAGTTACTATTATAGCAGATATTTCAGGTCTTAAAAAAGATGATATAGATCTTGGCATATCAAAAAACAGTGTTGAGATAACTGCAATGTTTAAAGATGAACCCGAGGATGAAGAAATAAAATTCACAAAAAAAGAGAGAAATTATGGAAAAACTCATCGAAAAATTATGCTATCATCTGAAATAAAAGTACATGAAGCCAAAGCAAACTACAAAAATTGTACATTAACCATAGTACTTCCAAAAACAGTGGAAGATATAACTAAAGTGAATATAGATTAAAATATTTGATACCATGAAGTCAAGAAAATATTCTGGTTTCATGGTAAATAATTTTTTAACCAAAGGGCATTAGTCATTCCTAAAGAACTAATGGGCTAGTTTATTGGTTAATGTATTTATTACTCTTTTATCATTTTTTTTTAATTATTACAAAATTTAGAATCACATAAATTAATTATAAACAGTATTTATTTAGATAAATCAAAACAATTATGAAATTATTTTATTCATAACAAAACTACTTTTTAAAAGTAAAGTATTTAAATTAAAAAAATAATATCAATCTTTGATAAGGTGATGGAGTTCACCATTAACCGCTTATTTTTTAAGCTAATGACTCCTACTTAATGATATTATTTGGTGGGAGATGACATGGCAGTAGATTTATTAACACAAGCTAATGTATTAGTATTGGTAATTATTATTTTGTTATCGAGTTTAATTTCCCTAAGATTAGGAATGGCCGTAGCAATAATAGAATTAATTTTAGGTGCTATTTTTGGAAATCTTGGATTTCTTCATGCAACTGATTGGATGACACTTATAGCCACTTTTGGTGGTATACTCTTGACATTCATGGCGGGTACTGAGATTGATACCCAAGTTATGAGGGAAAAATATAAGGAAAGCTTCTTAATAGGATTTTTCTCATTTCTAGCACCTTTTATAGGGGCGTCGCTTTTCACTTATTTTATTGCTGGTTGGAATTTGCAAGCAGCTTTAATTGCAGGAATTGCACTTTCAACAACTTCACTTGCAGTTGTGTATTCTGTTTTATTAGAAACTGATCTTCCAGATGCTAATTTAGCTAAGATACTTTTAGCAGCCACATTTGTTACAGATATGACTACTGTCATTGTATTGAGTATATTATTTATAAAACCAGACCTCTACACAATATTATTCATTATAATATCTATTGTAGTAATAATTTTAGCATCCAAATATTCTAAATACATATTTGGCCCTGATAAATTGAAAAATAAAGTGATAGAACCTGAAATAAAATATGTCTTCGTACTTTTGGTAATATTCATGTACTTTGCAGCCCTTGGAAATGGAGAGGCAGTTTTACCAGCATTTATTCTGGGACTTTTAATGTCTAAACAACTAGCAAAAAATAAAGAATTGATGATTAGGATGCGAACAGTTGCTTATGCAGTTATAACTCCTATATTCTTTATAGTTGGAGGATTAAAGATTTCTTTCACATTAATATTGGCATCTCTGGGTTTATTCATCATATTATTTGGTATAAAATTATTTACCAAATTCATAGGAGTATACTTCCTTGCAAATAAATACATACCCAATGGAAGCATGTATTTAACCCTTCTTATGAGTACAGGATTAACATTTGGAACCATAGCCAGCTTATTTGGTTATAATGCAGGGTACATAGATCAGGTGCAGTATTCAGTACTTATAGGTGTAATTGTTTCCAGTGCCATAATACCAACTTTTGTTGCACAAAAATGGTTCCTACCACGTCACAGCGAAGATATAATTGAATAAATTAAGTTTATTGAAATAATTTATGGTTATATTTTAACTATGAAAAGTTATTAAAGAATATAACACAGTTAGGGATAAATAATTAATAATGAAACATTTCAGCCAATAAAAAATAGGAAATACTTAAAAAAACAATACTTTAAATTTATTTTTCAATCAATCCCTATAATTTTTTAAAATTATAAAATCAATTGAACTTTAATTATAACAATCGACATAAATTTAATAAGTTCTAAATTCAAGGAGATGATATATTATGGTTAATTATGCCACTTCTGAAGGATTTACCTTTAATATGATTATGTTAAAATCTTTTTCCCTGTGTGCTAAATGTATTAACATTGAAGTTTGGGAAGATCCATCTTGTTCTGAAAAGTTAAATCGTCTTAGGGATAATAAAAAAAATCTTACAAAATTTAAATTCGTAGATGACTATGAAATAAAACAACAAGAAAGTATGATTAATGATTTATCGGCAATGATTTCCAAGCTAGAAAATTTGAATAAAAAAGTTTAAATCCATATTGACATGAAAACTGTTAATTGGCAATTGAACTCATTTTTTTCTTAACTCATGTTAATCTAAAAATTACCAATTATATGATTACAATCAAATAGGCTATAACAGGGAATATAATTAAGTAAGAGAATCCTGTTATGAAATGTGCTTTAAAACTGTTATCTGGATCATCGCCTCTGCCCCATTTTGACATGACAATATGAAAGTCTTCATCTGAATAAAATTTTTCATGTCTTTCTGTAGCGATAACAGAATGGAGAATACGTGCAAAACCCAAGATGGATAGGGCTGCAAATGCTGCAGCCATAATTGGAAATGGTCCTGGTTGATTTGGAATTACAAATGTATAAAGCACTAAAAACCATAAAATGGGCATCACATCAATTATTATAAACCCTGAAATAAATCTGCGTATTGACCGATTTCTTTTTGATTTATCATTAGAAAAGAACAAGTAAATATCAAACGTACGGTACTTTCTTATTAAATTAATAACTACTGTAAGGTAAACTCCAAAAAATAATATAAGAGCATTCTTACCGGATAATAAACTAACTGAATCAGGAACATAAACCATTCAAAACTACCTCTTTGATCCTATTTATCCCTTTTTAATGGATATTAAATATAATTATCAAATTAAAATATAATGAAAGAAAAATATTAACATTAATAAAATATTTCTAAGTAAAATAGAATATTTACTATTATTTGGTACTACAATCTTCATTTGTACTTATAAACTATTGTTGGGCTGTTAGATAAATAACTTTAGACTTGGATATTTAGAAGGTAAGAAAAATATAAATTGATAGATAAATCTGAATTTTGTGATTCAGTAGATATTAATCAAAGCTAAATAGGGACTTAACCCGATAACTACATGAATAAATGTAGGAAATTTGAGTAAACGTATAGTCTTTTAAATTATTTGTTTATGAACTGTTTGATCTATAATCAAGCCATAATCTAAGCCCATAATGATACTTTCACCCATTTACTATCTCAACATCAGAGATCAACTAGTAAATATCATTTACCAAATGATGAATATATCAATTAGAATTCAGGCAACTCACATTTATTAGGTTAGTATAACTTGATCAATTAGTCCAAAAAAAAGAAAGAAATAACAAAATGTCACCAGATAATAATTCCAAGGGTGACATTTATGTCCCACTTGCACACCATAGAGGTGACATTTTCCTTAACTTTGCAACAACTTCCTTTATAGCATCGATTGTATAATCAATATCCTCCTCTGTATTTTCATGTCCTAAGCTTATTCTTAAAGATCCGTGTGACTCTACTTCCTTGAGTCCTATTGCCATTAGAACATGTGATGGTTCCAATTTAGTTGAAGAACATGCTGATCCTGTTGATGAGGATATGCCCTTGGAGTCAAGTGAAAGAATTAATGATTCTCCCTCGATAGCAGTAAATCTAAAGTTTGCATTATTGGGGAGACGTTTAGTTCTATGACCGTTTAGATATGAATCTTCGACCTGTTCAAGTACACTGTCGATGAGTTTGTCCCTTAAACTTGTGAGTTTTTGTGCATCCCTTACAAGGTTTTCCTTTGCAATTGAACATGCTTTACCAAGACCAACAATTCCAGGAATATTCTCCGTACCCGGTCTGATACCTCTTTCATGTCCTCCACCGTGAATAATTGGTTCTAATCTAACTCCTTTTTTTATGTATAATGCCCCAACACCCTTTGGTCCATATAGTTTGTGTGATGATAATGAAAGCATATCCACGTTCATTTCCTTTACATCAACGGGTATTTTTCCAACAGTCTGAACTGCATCTGTATGGAAATATATGCCCTTTTCCCGAGCTATTGCACCGATCTCTGCTATTGGCTGGATAGTACCTATTTCATTGTTTGCATGCATAATAGTAATTAAAATGGTTTTATCAGTAATAGCTTCTTCCAGATCTGAAACCTTTACAATACCATCGTTGTAAACTGGAAGGTAAGTAACTTCAAATCCATTTTTTTCAAGGTATTTACATGTTTCATAAACTGCAGGATGTTCTATTGTGCTTGTAATGATATGATTTCCTTTATTTTTAAATTTATAAGCTGTTCCCTTTATTGCAATGTTATCTGATTCTGTACCGCCACTTGTGAAAATAATTTCCTTTGTTTCAGCACCTATTATGGATACTACTTGTTCCCTTGCTGCTTCCATTGCATTTTTGCCTTCTCTTCCAAGCGAATAGAGAGTAGATGCATTTCCAAAGGAATCTATGAAATAAGGTTTCATTGCTTCAAATACTTCAGGATCTACTGGGGATGTTGCTGAATGATCCAAATAAATCATGTCTATAACCTCTTGTATTTTTGTTAAAATAATCAATTTTATTTATAATACATTTTTTCGCCGTATTAATAATATTTTTTTTTATGGGCTTAAGATATTCATTAATTATTTTATAACTATAGTTATATTTAAATGTTATTTACAAAAACTATTCCGGAGTTTTTATAATGTATTATTAAGTTATTATTAGGTTAGATATATTTTTTTAGGCTATTAAAAGAATAAGAATACTATTTTATATACTAACATCAATATTCTAAAAAATAGTACTGTTTTTAGTAAAAATTTAACCGTACAGGTAACAAAGAAAAAATTAATATTAGATTACATTAATTTTCTGTCATTAATGTGCTTATATGGTCTGTGGTTACGATTCCAATGACCTTATCATTATCATCCACTACTGGAAGAGAGGATATACTATATTCCTTCATCTTTCTAGCTGCAAGCTCTATTGGATCTTCTGGACTTACTACTATTACTTCTTTGGTCATTATATCATCCAATTCACTAATTTTTAGTGCAACTGATTTAGATACGTCCCATGCTGTAACTATTCCAAGTAATTTATCTTCAGTTGATATTACCGGTATATGTGTGACTTTTTTTTGTAGCATTAACTCTGCAGCATTTTCAATGCTTGAATTCTCCTTTATCTTAGCAAATTCCCTAGTCATAACATCCTTCACAAGTGTGTCCGATAAAAATCCTGCTATCAAATAGTTTAACTGCCCTGCCTCTATAAGGAATGCATCATGGCCATAACTTGATTTTATTTCACAGTACCTCACATCAATATCATTTGCATTTAACCCCATTACAATATCTTTAGACTGTGACGGCGGATATAACCAGTCTGAATCAACTGATATTACTAAAAATTTGATTTTAAGGCCGTAGAATGTTTCTGCAAGAGATCCTTTACCTGCAAGATCAAAATAGTCTATCGCCTTTGAAATGTACAAATATGAGTTTGCATCGAATCTCTTTGTAAAAGAATTGCCCTGATAATGGAGGTAACTTTCAACTTCAAAGTCTGTTTCTAAGTCGAAGTCATAATCATCCTTATCCTGCAGTCTTCTTCCAAATTTCTGGTACATGGATTCGTTACTAAGGTAAGTTATGTGTCCTATCATTCTGGCTAAAGCTAGACCATCATCTGGAAATTCAGAGTCATAATAATAGCCATTATTCCAGTTGGGATCTGATATTATGGCTCTCCTACCAACCTCGTTAAAAGCTATTTGTTGTGGAGATGAATATGCTGTTGTTGTTATTGGAATGGCAGATCTAACCATTTCAGGATATGATATACACCATTGTAAAACCTGCATTCCACCCATAGAACCCCCTATTACAGCAAATAGCTGTTTAACTCCCATTGAGTTTACCAATTTTTTCTGGGCATTAACCATGTCTTTTATGGTTATTATGGGGAAGTCCAGCCCATATGGTTTTTTGGTATCAGGATTTATTGAAGCCGGGCCTGTTGATCCCATGCAACCTCCAATAACATTAGAACATATTATGAAATACTTGTCTGTGTCAAGGCATTTGCCTGGGCCAATGATTATATCCCACCAACCTGGTTTTTTATCCCCCTCATACCAACCTGCAACATGGGCATCTCCTGAAAGAGCATGGCAGACCAATATAGCATTGCTTTTTTCTTTATTAAGCTTACCATAGGTTTCATATGCTATTTGAGGGTTTTTTAGCTTTTCTCCACTTTCAAGGATCAAATCATCGGATAGTGAATGGTATTTGGTTTCTACAATCCCGATTGATTCGTTTTTCATATTTTTTCTCCTTATTAATTATATCCCATTATCTTTTTTAGGGTCAACAACTAAATCTTTTTTCATCCGAGTAAATTAATGATATTTGTGACATATTTCAACCGCACTAATTTTTTCTTGATTATTTCATATGCAATTTAGTTTTTGATTAAATGTTTGCAAGTGCTTGTTCAATATCTGCTATGATATCTTCCACATCTTCAATTCCTATTGAAAGTCTGACAAAGTCTTCTGTAACGCCTGTTGTTTCCTGTTCTTCTCTGGTTAACTGCTGGTGAGTTGTGCTTGATGGGTGTATAACAAGGCTCTTTGAGTCTCCAATGTTTGCAAGGTGTGAGAATAGTTTAACACTTTCAATGAACTTCTGTCCGGCTTCTAATCCTCCTTTAATACCGAATCCTATTAATCCACCATAGCCTCCTTTGAGGTATTTACTGGCAATTTCATGTTTAGGATCGTCTTCTAGTCCCGGATAGTTCACCCATGAAACTTTTGGATGATTTTTCAGGTACTTTGCAACTTTAAGTGCATTTTCAGCGTGTCTGTAAACTCTTATCTCAAGTGTTTCCAGTCCTTGTAGAAATTGGAATGCATTGAATGGGCTTAAGGCAGGTCCTAGATCTCTTAAAAGTACTACACGTGCTCTTATTGTGAATGCGATGTTACCTGCTTCAGGGAAGTCTCCGAATGTTTCCCAGTATTTGAGTCCATGATAACTTGGATCTGGTTCTGTGAATTCAGGGAATTTCCCATTGCCCCAGTTGAAATTACCAGAGTCCACTATGACACCACCAATGGATGTTCCATGTCCACCAATATATTTAGTTGCAGATAATACAGATATGTCTGCTCCGTGTTCTATTGGTCTTACAAGTCCTACTGTGGATGTATTATCTACAATTAAAGGTATTCCTGCATCATGTGCTATTTCAGCAAGTACTTCAAAGTCCGGTACATCAAGTTTTGGGTTTCCGAGTGATTCAACATATAGTGCTTTGGTTTTTTCATCTATTGCAGCTTTGAAATCTTCTGGTGTTTCTGAATCAACAAATTTTACAGTTCTTCCTAGACGTGGAAGTGAGTAGTTGAATAGTTCGTATGTTCCTCCATAAAGGTTGTCACCTGAGACTATATTATCTCCAAGTTCTGTTACATTCAGTATGGCCAGAAATATTGCACTCATTCCTGATGAAACTGCAAGTGCACTTGTTCCACCTTCAACTGCTGCGACCCTCTTTTCAAAGATATCTGTGGTAGGATTCATGATCCTTGTGTAAATGTTTCCAAATTCTTTAAGTCCAAAGAGATTTGCTGCATGTTCTGTGTCTTTGAATACATAGGATGATGTTAAGTATATAGGTACAGCTCTTGATCCTGTTGCTGAATCTGGTTCTTCCTGTCCAACATGCAGACCTATGGTACTTAATCCAGGACCATGCCATTCTTCTGATTTGTTTTTATCACTGTTTAATTTAGATTTAATATTTCCCAATACTGATTCTTTTTTTTCTTCTGTCATTTTTTTTTCCTCCATTTAATTAATATCCGGAAGATTTTATCCTAATTTTAATTCATATTTGTGTATTTTCATTAAACAATGGTAGTCTGGGTTTCTTCCATTCTGGTTGGACGTTATTTTAATCTTTAATTTTACTTATAATCCAAAACTACCACTTAACAAAAATATAACAATTGTTATTTTTTTATCTTATTTAAAGTTTCCTCTGTCTGGTGATACCATTTAGATCCAAATTAGTATATTATTAAAAGCAAAAACTGGAATTATGAATATTACTCATATAAATTTGAATTTCATTTATGTTAACCAACTTAATTTTCTTTTCAGACATTTTTTCCACAACATTTATATTATTAACAATTGTTATATATAATTGGTGATAATATGACTATGACTAAAGAAATGGTAGACGCTGTTGAAAAGGATCTAGTTTTTCTTGCAACTTCATCCAAGGAAGGAATTCCAAATGTTGTTCCAATAGGATTTGCAAGACCTATAGATGATGAAACTATTCTTATTGCAGATAACTACATGAATAAAACACGTAAAAATCTTGAAGAAAATCCAAATATTTCCCTAGTTACTAAAGATGCAACTAAATGTCCTTTCCAATTTAAAGGAAAAATAGAAATTTTTGAATCTGGAAAATATTTCGACATAGTGACAGAATGGGGCCAAAACGCCATGACTAAACTAACCCCAAAGGCTGCCATATTAATGAAAGTAGAAGAAATATATTCAATACAGCCAGGCCCTGATGCAGGTAAAAAGATAGGATAAAAGTCTATTAAATCTAATTTTTATTATAATTCTTTTTTTTATTGAAGTTCAGAAGTTAAATTATATATGATAATATTTTATAATACAAAGATGATATTGTAAATAGCAATGTTAATTAAATAACTTTAAAAAGAAATCCACGTATGGAAATTCTTTAAAAAATATACAAAAACTATTTATATAACAATTGTTAATCTAGTACTGCTGCTGAAATTAGTATATATTTAAGGCATTATTTTGCCGAGATGACCGAGCGGCTAGGTGCGTGGCTGCAAACCACGATACTTGGGTTCAATTCCCAATCTCGGCCTACATTTTTTAATTATACCCTAATTTAAATCAAATTAAATAATTTTCATAATCTAAAAAATTTCTTGTTAAAAATATAACATTTCTTAGAATTAAAAATAGTAAACTCCATAATTTATCAAAACTTTATTTGTAGAACTATATGGATTAGTGAAACATATGATAAAACTGTACAACACAATGACCCGCAGAAAGGAGATATTCAAGCCAATACAAGGAAACCGGGTAAAATTATTTGTATGTGGTCCAACAGTATACGATCACTCACACATAGGACATGCAAGAACCTATATATCTTTTGATGTGATTGCAAGGTATTTGAAGTACAGTGGATTTAATGTGTTTTACATTCAAAACATAACTGATCTAGACGATAAAATCTTAAAAAGAGCAGACGAATTGGGATCATCACCATTAGAACTCGCAAGGAGATATGAAGAAAAATATCTCTATGATATGAAGATATTGGGTGTTGAAAATGTTAACCTCTATGCAAGGGCAACAGAACATATCCCCGAGATAATAAAACAGATAGAAATTCTCATAGAGAAGGGTTATGCCTACGAAACAGATAAGGGTGTTTATTTTGATGAATCCAAGTTTGAAGACTTTGGTAAGTTATCAAACCGTAACCTTGAAGATCTGAATGTTCATAGAATAGGACCTGACAGTTCCAAAAGAAATCCTGGTGATTTTGCACTCTGGAAAAAGAGGGAAAATAAATCTGAAAGTCAGGAAATGATCTGGGATTCACCGTGGGGCACAGGAAGACCCGGCTGGCATATAGAAGATACAGCAATAACAGAAACATATTTTGGACCCCAATATGATATACATGGAGGTGGTCTTGACCTTATATTCCCCCATCATGAAGCGGAAATTGCACAGATGGAAGCAGCTTCGGGCAAAAAACCTATGGTACGCTACTGGATGCATACTGGATTTTTAAATGTCAAGGGTGAAAAAATGTCCAAATCCCTTGGTAACTTCATAACCATAAATGAACTCTTGCAAGAATACTCCCCAGAGGTTTTCAGATTCTTTGTTCTTTCAACACATTACAGGAGTCCAATTGACTTCAGTCAAGAAATACTTTATCAATCCCAAAAGGGACTTCAGAGGATCTACAAGTTCATCGAAACAATAAACGAAATTTTAGATGAAGATACCAAGATATCTATGGAAAACGATGAAGAATACATTGAAAAATTAGTTGAAGTCCGAAAAGAATTCTTCGATGCCATGGACAAT
The DNA here is from genome assembly GCF_000744455.1 of Methanobacterium sp. SMA-27. Lineage (NCBI taxonomy): Archaea > Methanobacteriati > Methanobacteriota > Methanobacteria > Methanobacteriales > Methanobacteriaceae > Methanobacterium > Methanobacterium sp. SMA-27. Next base: position 1,216,055 of record NZ_JQLY01000001.1, read on the forward strand.
GATTTTAACACTCCTTCAGCTTTTTCATCGGTTTTTGATCTTATAAGGGAAGTTAATAGGGATATTAATCAATCTAATATTTCAAAAAATTCATTAACCAAACTAAAAGCATTAATTATAGAATTTGGTGTTATATTAGGATTTGATTTTTCAGTCAAACAAAACAAAGAAGAGGGACTAGAAGACGACTTGGTTACACTTCTTAAAGATATAAGAGAAAAATTACGTGAAAAAAAGGAATGGGCGCTTTCTGATGAGATAAGAAGCAGATTAAAGGATATTGATATTGTTTTAGAAGATAAATCCAATTGATATCTTCTATTTATTGTTCAAATATTTTTTTTATGATATAATATTCTAATCCAATTAACTGATCAATAGATTTATTAATCATGTACTTAACAATTGTTATTTATTAATTCCCTATTTAATAAAATTAGATTTTAAAAAAAAATTAAAAGTGAAAACCATGATATACGACGTTATAATTGTGGGAACCGGAGCTGGGGGGGCAACGGTTGCACATGAACTTTCTAATAAAAAATTGAAGCTACTCGTACTTGAAAAAGGCTCTGATCATCCAGATGGAACTGCAGCCAGCCATATTAAAAATACTGCTTTAAACCTTAGTTTACCATATGGAGATCATGATGATGAAGAATATGAATTTTTGAAACATGCTCCCGAGCTCATGAATATCGAAGGTGTAGGCGGTACAACACCAGCATCACTTGCAAATGCATGTTATGCATGTACAAGTTGTTATAAAAACTCTGCTACAGCCCAATTTAAAGTACATGATATGGAACTCTTTGAAGAATTACTTGATGCAAGTAAGGATCTAAAGGTTGGATCTCTACCGGTTGAAAGAATGGGACAAGCAACCCGCAGAATTGTGGAACAAGGGGAAAAACTCGGATACTTCATGGAACCCATGCCCAAATTCATTGACTTAGAAAAATGTGACAGCTGCGGACTCTGTATTATGGGATGTACAAAAGGTGCCAAATGGGATGCATCTCATTTTATAAATCAGATAATTGAAAATAACAATAATACAGAAGTAATCACTAATTTTACAGTCTTAAAAGTTTTACACAATAATGGAAATGTTGATGGAGTGGAAGGAATAGATAACAACGGGAAAACAATTTCATATAAAGCCAAGAAAGTGATAGTGGCTGCTGGAGCTTTGAACACTCCCCAAATACTCATAGATTCGGGTATTGTAAAACATGTTGGTGAGGGCCTCTTCACAGATCTGTTCATTACAGTTGGAGGTTATCTCAAGGATATTAAACTCAACAAGGAAATTCCTATGGGAGTTAAATCAGAGTTTGGTCCTTACTTTTTATCGCCACATTTTTCAAACCAACTAATACCATTAATAGAAGAGAAGGGATATAATCCTCGTCCTGAAGATATTATAGGATTGATGGTTAAGATAGCAGACGAAGCCAATGGTAAGATTGGTGAAGATGGTAAAATTGAAAAAAAACTGACACAAGGAGACTTAGATCTTTTAACGGAAGGTTATAAAAAATCAGTTGAACTTTTAAAGGCCGTTGGAGTAGAAACATCCTCAATATCATCCACTCCTATAAGGGGAGCTCATCCGGGGGGAACAGCTGCAATTGGCAAAGTTGTTGATAAAAACCTTGAAACACAAGTAAAAGGACTGTATATTTCAGATGCAAGTGTAATACCTCAAGCGCCAGGAAGACCACCTATACTCACCATAGCTGCCCTTTCTAAAAGACTTTCAAATATTATTATGGGAGAATTCACACCGGAAACTATTAATTCAATCACAACTGAAAAGTGAATATAATTTTTTAATTTTTTATTTTAAAATAATAAAAATTTTAATAAAAAAATCAAAATATCATAAAAAAAAGTTATCATAACAGATTAATTTAAGAAATAAAAAAAATTAGGAAGATTTATTATGCAGAACAGATATGCACGACAAATAATATTGCAAAACATTGGAGAAGAGGGACAGGAAAAACTTCTTGCTAGTAGCGCTGCCATTGTAGGTTGTGGTGCGCTGGGTACTGTTGCTGCCAATAATTTGGCCCGTGCAGGTATTGGGAAAATTTATATCATTGACAGGGATTTTGTAGAGCTTAACAATCTGCAGAGACAAATGCTCTTTGATGAAAACGATATTGGGACACCTAAAGCAGTTGCAGCAGCAGAGAAGGTTAAAGCAATAAATTCTGGAATTGATGTATATCCAGTTATTAAAGATGTAAACTATACCAATGTTGAGGATCTGTTAAAAGGAGTGGACATTGTAATCGATGGAACAGACAATATACAGACCAGAATGCTGATAAATGATGTTTGTGTTAAACATAAAATTCCATGGATTTACACTGGTGCCATAGGAACATCTGGAATGAGCATGAACATAATACCCGAAAAAGCATGCCTCAGATGTCTCTACCCCGGTGTACCCAAGGCAGGATCACTCCCAACATGCGATACAATGGGAGTATTAAATACAGCAACGGTTATAATGGGTTCAATAGAAACAACCGAAGCAATTAAAATATTATTAGGATATTATGATGAAATAGAATCAACCCACAGTAACTTACTTGTATACGATATATGGAAACAATCTTTCGATAGTATAAAGGTTAAAAAGAATGAAAAATGTGAGTGCTGTGTAAATGAAAATTTCGAATTTTTAGAGTCTGATGAACAAGAAATAATAACATCACTATGCGGTAGAAACGCAATACAGATCACACCTGCAGATCCAAAGGAATTGGTACTTAAAAATATTGGAGAAAAACTTGAAAAACTCGGTACAGTTAAGTGCTCAGATTTTATAATGCTCTTCAAAAACCATGAAACAGAAATTTCATTATTCCGTGATGGAAGAGCTATTATTAAAGGAACCAACGATGAAATGGTTGCTAGAACCATATACGCGAGGTATATTGGAACATGAAACCAACATAAAATTTAGTATTCTTTTCCTAACTTATCGTAGTTTTTATAATACTATAAAATAATTTTGTAATATATAATAATTGTTTTAAAATATGACCTGTATAGAAATTTTTTACTATATGCATGCAACATACCTTTATAATTTTTGTATCCCCCCTTTTGGATGAATTTCTGCAGATATTCCTATTAAATTAGATGCACTATTTTGTATAGATACACTATTGAAAATGTTGGAACTCTATTCTATCCATTCAAGTGATGTGAATAAATTAGAAAAACATAATATTCACCATTTACAAAATTAAAACATCCAAGAATGGGGAAATAATATATGTTTTTCGAAAAACCTATCAAAGAAATTGAAGAATCTGATATAGAACGTTTAATGGAACTTGAAATTCCTGAAGATAAAAATTTAGAGTATAAAGGGGATTTTAACACAGACGACTTAGGCCATAAAAGAACATTATTGAAAACCGTCTCAGCATTTTCCAATACAAGTGGAGGTTTATTGATTTATGGAATAGATGAAGAAGAGGGTATTCCATCAGAATTGAAAGGTATAGAAGTTGATAATAAAGATCAATTGGGAAGATGGTTAGAAGAATATATCAGAGGTAATTCTGAACCTAAAATTTCTTCAATAGATGTTGAATTTATTGATAAAACAAATTCCGATAACAGTTTTATTTTAGTTAAAGTTCCAAGAAGTTGGAATTTGCCTCACAAGGTAACTATGGGTCCTAAAACAAAAAAATTCTTTATTCGGAGAGGGCGTTATTCTGAAGAAATGGATATTTCTGATTTAAGAACTGCCTTTAATTTCTCTGAAACATTAGCAGAACAAATAAAAAGATTCCGAGAAGAAAGAATCAGTAGCATATTATCAGATGAAACACCTATTCCTTTAAAGAAAGGTGCTAAAATTGTAATCCACATAATCCCCATTAATGCTTTTTATCCGGGACTGCAATATGACATTGAACAAATATATTCAGACAACCAATTTAGATTAAGAGCAATTGATGCATATAGCCCTAAATTACGCTATAACTTTGATGGATTATTAGGAAGTGAATTACCCGATAATGAAGGATTGGGTTCCACTTATGTTCAATTATATAGAAATGGAATCATTGAAGCGACCAATGGAGATTTTTTTAATGATGAGCATAAAATAATGTCAGATGGCTATTATGAAAAGATTGTTGTTAAATCAGTTACTGAATATTTAGAAATTTATAAACAAATTAATATAGAACTCCCAATTTTTGTTTTCTTAACTGTGGTGGGTGCAAAAGGTTATCAAATGGAATCAGATCGTGATTCTAACTTTGGACGACGTGAAAATCTAACCATAGATAGAAATGTATTAGCCAATCAAGAAATATTATTGAAAAGATACCCTAATAATGTTGGTAATGTATTGAAACCTGCTTTTGATGCCTTTAGGAATGCATGTGGATTTAAAGATTCAAAAAATTATGACGAGAATGATGAATGGAATCCTACAAACTAAAAATAGTTTGTTCAATTAACAGCAGTATGAGTAAATGACATAGTTAATATCAAACTATATGAATGCATGTATCTATGAGTAACGCAAAATTTTATAAGTAAAGTCACATGTAACATGTTTGGCGTATATCAACTAATCATAATAACATCTAAAGACACTTTCATCCTTTCACACTAAACCAATTTTAACATATCCCTATTAAAGAAATAGTAGTATGAAATAAAGAGAAATCCTTTTGAAGGAATAGCATCTAAGAACAAATTATCATAGAAAAAAATTAATACAATAATAGAATAAAATATAATGTGATTATTATAATCCTATTATCAAATTAAATATGATTCGGATGATAGTATAATAAGTGCTGCTGAATTATCAGAGGTATTGCGAGACAACTTAATTCTTATAAAAAAGGACAAAATTGAAGAAAACTATACAGGGATAATACCCATTCCTCAGATGATTATACAATATATAAAATAGTAAATCTTTTAAGTATAGTATTACAAATCCATTGATGGGAACTATGTGGAAAGATGGAATTCGAGGAAATGAAGCTTTAGATATTATTTCAACAAATGACGAAAAATTATGTGTCATTGCAGGTCCTGGAACTGGGAAAACATTTGCTCTTAAGAAAAGGATTGAAAAACTTTTAGAAGAAGGAAAAGATCCTTCTAGAATGCTAGTGGTCACATTTTCTAGAATTGCAGCCTTAGATATTAAAAAAGAACTTTTAGAATTAGGTTTAAAAGGATCTGAAAAAATCCATGCCCAAACTCTTCATTCATTTTGTTTTTCACTTCTTAATAAAGAAGGTGTCCTACAATCAATAGGACGAGATACTAGGATTTTGTTAGAATATGAAGAAAAATTTATGCTAAATGATCTCCTTCATTTAGGTTTAGGTTCAATAACTGAGCTTGAAGAAAGATTAAGTGCATTTGAAACAGCTTGGGCTAGATTACAAACGGAAGAACCAGGATGGCCAAATAATAAAAAGGATAGAATTTTTCAAAAAAATCTATTAGATTGGTTGAATTTTCATGATTGTATGATTATTGGCGAAATTATACCAGAAACATATAAATATATCCGGAATAATCCTTCTTCTTTTGTAAGTACAAATTATGATTATATCTTTATTGATGAATACCAGGATTTAAATAAAGCTGAACAAAAACTTTTAGAACTTTTAGCTCAAAATGGGGCTTCTGTAATGGTAATAGGAGATGATGATCAATCAATTTTCGAAAGTCTAAGACATGCACATCCTGAGGGTATATTAGAGTACAGTAAACAAATTTCCAATGGATATAAATCATTAAACACTTGTCAGAGATGTCCACAAAATGTAGTAGATATTGCAACCGAATTAATCAGCAATAATGACATTAGATATTTCACTAAAGATCTTGAAACAATTCCAGAAAAAGCTAATGGAAAAATAACATTAATTCAATGGAGAAGTTTAGATGAAGAAGTTAGAGGTATCGTTGAGTATATAAAAAAGACCATAGTTGAAGAAACAACAGATATAGGTAAAATACTTGTTTTATCTCCTAGTCGTGATGTAGGATTTATGATACGCGAAAAATTAAATGAAAACAATATCAAAGCCCTTTGTTTTTATACAGAACAAGAATTAAAGAAAGGAACTATCAAGAAATGGGAAAAAAGTGAACATAAACAAGCTTTTACTCTATTAACATTATTAGCCCATCCCAAAGATAAAGTAGCTTTAAGAAGTTGGCTAGGTTTTGGTAGTAATAATGTGAGAGCACCATCATACAAAATCCTACGTGATTACTGTTATGATGAAAGTGAAGATATTTTCAATGTTCTTGAAAAAATAATTAATGAAGAAATCAATATTCCTCGACTTACTCCTATAGTTAAAGAATATATCAAATTAAAAAAATCTATTAACGAATTAAAATCTCTAAAAGGGCAAGAACTAGTAGATAAATTATTCCCAGAGGATAAAGAATGGTCAAATCTTTTCAGATCGATTTTAAATGATGTGGATACAAATTCATCAGCTTTTGAAATATTTGAAGAATTACGAAAAGAAATAACTCAACCAGAAGTACCCATTAATGTTGATTATGTTCGTATAATGAGTTTACATAAATCTAAAGGTTTAACAGCAGATTTAGTAATTATTACTAGTTGTGTAGATTATTTAATTCCTTTCAGAAAAAGAGATTTGAGAGGAGATGATAGAAAAAGACAATTGGAAGAACAAAGAAGGTTATTCTACGTTGGAATAACCAGAACTACTAATATTCTAGTAATATCTTCCTTTTTACAATGGCCATCAGAATTGGCATATAAATACGTGCCTAATTTAATGCGGAGAGGCGGGGGTTTTGTAAGAACAAGAACTTCCCCGTTTATATTTGAATTAGGTTCTAAAGCTCCAAAAGTTATTAGTGGCGATACTTGGACATTTTAATATCTCCAATTGACTTTATAAAAATATATTCCAACTTAAAGTTAGGAATATGCTAGAAACATCAAATATTTTGAATCATATTAAATTAACAGAACCTATGAGTAAATGACACAGTAACTATATCCTATGTGAATAAATAAATGTATCTGTAAGGAAACGGTTAGCTTTTACATGCAAAGTCAAATATGAGATGCTTGATTTAGCAAATGATACTTATTGAACCTTAATTGGGTCTCTACTTTTTTGAGTTGATATATATTATATGGTATTGGTTCACAAATAGAATTAACAGTTTAATTATTAATCTACAACAACTGATACGGATTTAAAGCGTGTTTATAATTAAATTTTTTTCTTAAATTTCAAAAGAAGCTCAGTCTATTTTTTTTTCTTTAAACAATGATCACATTGTATAATTGATTTGCCATAAACGAATTTTTCTTTATCTGTTTTGTTGAGTCCTTTTAGTATATCGGTTTTTGGAATTGAATGAGACATTATAGAACATAAAGGATCAGCAGGCCTTTCAACTAATGATACATGGTCTGGATGTAATTCTAGAATAATGCTAAATGCTTCAACATGGTTGTATGCTTTTCCTAACTCATGATAACATTCTTTTTTCCCGCAGATGTTACATACATCAGTTAAATTTTGAGCTAAAACTTCATCATAAATTTCTCCATTTATATGTTGACATTCTAATGTATTCTCCCCGCAAATTGAACATATGGTCTTTGAAGATCCTCCTATGCTAAATCCCCATGTAGAATTAGATAGTTCGACAGGACAGGTTTGATTATAATGACCATCTATAAATTCTAGTGGACAACCAAATATGTTGCGAATTTTTAAACCTACATTATAAAGTTTATCTTGATATTTTTTTTCATCAGTAAATAAAAATGCTTCCCGAATTTTTACAAGGCTATTCCTAAGTAGATTTTCAGCTTCTTCCATATCATTATTTTTTATAGCATTTTTACTATCTGAAATTAATTTCCTTGCAATTATCATGGATTCTTGAGCTTTTTTTTCTCTAATATCTTCCTTAGATTCATTTTTAAGCCTTAAATCTGTTGAGTTATTATTATAGATATCTAATTTATTATCAAAATTGTTTAATTTATCGTTTATCATTTTTTGTACTTCAACTGCCTGTCCTTTGAATCTATATGTTTCTATAATATCTTTTTGAAAATTAAAATAACCATATTCCATTTCAATTAATTTTGATTCATTATCAGACTTTATCCAATTATTATAAATCCACGTGCTTAATATCCCTAATGCTATGGGAATAAGATATTTATCTGTAAAAATAAGTATGGGGAGAAAAATAGCCGTTTCAGCTGAACGAAGAATTATTTCACGTTTTTCTTTTCCATCATCGTATAAAGAAGCATTAACTCCCTGATCTTTAAGAATTAGGAGTATTTCTTTTGTTATAGGTGTGAATCGGTTTTCATTTTCTGATAACTGATGTAAAATTTTATTATTAGGAAGTAGAATTACTTTTGACCTTGTTTTTTTTATAGGTTCAGATATAAGAAGTTTTGATTCCATGTATTCACTAATTGGAACTTTTTTCGAGATATTTTCTGATTTATTATCAATCTTAGACATTTTATCTCCTAATTTAACTTTTATTCTATCTAAAATCATCATTTCATCTCAGTCAAACCATACAATTCAAAAACTAATTTATCTAATGTTAAATATCATCTATTGTGAATTCTAAGTTTTAGCCCATTCTTCGCAAACTTTGTTTGCTTGTTCTAGTACAGTTTTTACTGCTAATTTTTGTTTGTCTGGTGGATATCCATATTGTTTAAGAATTCTTTTTATTGATACCCTCATTTTAGCTTGTACACTTTCTCTTAAAGTCCAATCGATAGTAATATTACTTTTAATGGCTTTAACCAATTCCATAGCTATTTCCCTAAGGATATCATCCCCCAGAACTTGTACTGCACTATCATTAACTCCCAAAGCATCGTAAAATGCTAGTTCGTATTCTGTAAGCCCTAAATTTTCCCCTCTATCTTGTGCTTGTCTCATTTGTTTCGCAAGTTCAATGAGTTCTTCAATAACTGCGACAGCTTCAATATTTCGATTGTGGTACTTTTTGATTGTTTTTTCAAGCATATCAGAGAATGATCTTGCTTCAATTACATTTTTGCGAGATATGCTATTTATTTCATCATTAAGGAGTCGTTTAAGTAGTTCTGCTGCAGTGTTTTTGTGTTCCATGTCTTTAACTTCTAAGAGGAACTCGTCAGATAGGATGGATATGTCTGGTTTTTTTAGTCCGGCTAGTTGGAATAGGTCCAAGACTTCATCAGATACTAATGCAGTGGATAGAATCTGTTGTATAGCTAAGTCAACGTCTTCTACTTGGCTTCCTGGTGGTGATGTAACTTTGATTATATAGTTTTTCACAGCTTTAAAGAATGCTAAGTCATCCCTTATTCCCATAGCTTGTGGGTGTGGCACAGCCAAGGAAAAAGCTTTTGATAATTCATTAACATATTTCATGCAGCGTTTTTTACCATCTTCTTGACCCATTACAAAATCTGCTCCGTTTCGCATGAGCTTTAATTTCTCGCCAGTGTTTGCTTTTTGGAAACTTTGAAATTGGAAACCATGGAATAGAGCTGTGACTATTTCATATTTCTCCATCATTATTGCAACTGCTTGTTCTTGATCAAATGCAATGTCTCCACGTCCACCACCCTCGGTATATTGATTCAAGGCTTTTTTAAGTTCAGTTGCAATACCCAAATAATCTACAATAAGTCCACCTTGTTTCTCTTTGTACACTCGGTTAACCCGTGCTATGGTTTGCATAAGGCCATGTCCTTGCATTGGTTTATCAATATACATTGTATGTAAACTAGGCACATCAAAACCAGTGAGCCACATATCTCTTACTAAAACTAATTTAATGGGTGAGTGTGGGTCCCTGAATTCGTCACCTAATTGTTTTCTTCGTTGTTTGTTGCGTATATGTGGTTGCCAGTCTAATGGATCTGTGGCACTTCCAGTCATAACCACTTTTAAAAAGCCGTATTTATCGTCTTCATTGTGCCATTCTGGTCTGAGCTTGATTATCTCTTTGTATAATTCAATACATATACGGCGGCTCATACATACAATCATGCCTTTACCATCCATAGCATCAATTCTTTCCTCGAAATGTTTGACTAAATCGTATGCTACACGTTTAATACGTGTTTCACTTCCTACAACAGCTTCCATCCGTGCCCATTTACTTTTGAGCTTTTCTTGACTTTCTATCTCTTGACCTTCCGTAATAAAATCAAATTGAGGATCTATATGTAATACTTCTTCTTTCTTAAGGTCCAACTTAACCAGTCTATTTTCGTAATAGATTCGTACTGTAGCACCATCTTCTACAGCTTGTTCAATATCATAAATATCAATATAATTTCCAAAAACAGATACTGTGTTTTTATCTCCACGCTCTAAAGGTGTGCCTGTAAAGCCAATAAAAGAAGCATTAGGAAGCGCATCTCGCATATGTCTAGCGAATCCGTCGATAAAATCGTATTGAGAACGGTGTGCCTCATCAGCTATAACCACAATATTTCTACGTTCTGATAGAGTAGGATAATCTGTTCCTTTCTCTGGAAGAAACTTTTGAATAGTTGTGAAAACTATGCCTCCACTTGCTACTTGTAATAGCTCTTGAAGATGTTCTCTGTTTTCTGCTTGGACAGGTTCTTGTCTTAATATATTTTCAGAGCCTTTAAAAGTTCCAAATAGCTGATCATCTAAATCATTTCGATCTGTTAAGACAACTAAAGTTGGATTATCCATTTCGAGTACTAACTTTCCAGCATAGAATGCCATAATTAAGCTCTTACCAGATCCTTGAGTGTGCCAAACTACCCCACATCTTCGATCACCTTTAGGACTAGCAGCTTCAACAGTGGCTTCAACAGCTTTATTAACTGCATGATATTGATGATATGCAGCCAATTTCTTCTTTATTTTGTTTTCAGAATCATCATAAACAATAAAATGTCTTATAAGATCCATAAGCACTGTTTTATTAAACATGCCTCTAATAAGAACTTCCATCTCCACCATCGTTAATAAAGAATCCTTTTCACCTTCAATTGTTTTCCATGGCATGAATCGTTGATAATCACTAGTTAATGTACCTGCACGAGCTTCCATCCCATCACTAATCATTAAAATCTCATTAAAATGGAATAAAGAGGGTATTTGAGATTGATAAGTTTGTAGCTGCTGATATGCTTTATTTAATGTAGCTTTATCATCAACAGGATTTTTAAGCTCAATGACAACTAATGGTAAACCGTTAACAAAAAGAATTATATCAGGACGGCGGTTATTATTATTTTCAATTATAGTAAATTGGTTTATAGCCGAAAAAACGTTATTATCAGGATTTTCAAAATCAAAAAGCCAAACCTTATCATGAACTATCCTTCCATCATTTCTGTATTCAACTGTGATTCCATCTGTAATAAATTGATGAAATTGAAAATTATTAATAAGAAGATCAGGGCTATCAGACCTAATAACTTTTTTCACAGCTTCATCTTTTGCTGTGGGAGGAATGTCTGGGTTCAAACGATATATAGCATCTCTTAATATTTTTACGATTACAACATCACTATAAAGTTCCCTCTTAGGATTTGGACCATCAGGAGAAATATCCGGACCATGAAAGATATCAAAACCTAACTCTTCAAAAATCGTTAGAGCCAAGAGTTCTATTTCATCTTCAGATAAGGTCATTTTTCCACCCATTCATCAATACTTCGATTATCATTAATATTTTTCCAGATGTTTATTGCCATATCTGCTATAATATCGGATCTTTTAAGTATTTCCTCCTCATTCCAGTCATCTATGGTATTAAAATACTCATTAAGGTCAATTTTACTGGAGTTATATATCTCTTTTTTCTCCTTGAATGATTTTTGTCCTAATTCTTGATTGTAACCTGTTAATGTTAGGTTTCCTAATGTGTGAAGATATTTACGATGAATTTCTGCATAATTTGATCCTAACATATTTTTCCAAGAATCTGGAAGGTCTTCACTTTCACCGCCTGCTTGAGGCATTACGTGTTCGATCTGCAATTTACTTTTTAATTCTTTTTCTTTATGCTGGATAGAATATTCAAGAGTTTCCAACATCATAGAACATTTTTTTGTACCACTAGAATAAATAGGATAAAATTTTATGCCTTCTCGAAATTCTCTATCATCTGGGAAATCTTGATAGAGAATTTTCTTTAGCGACTCAATAAGGTTATCATGATCTAATTTAGAATAAAGCCTAATAAACAACTGATTAAGTTTATTCGTATGATAACCTGCACTTAATAATCTTCTAATAACAAATGATTCAATAATGTCTAATAACTCACAAAATTCTTCGCTAGTCACAGCCCCTTTATCATAATCCTTATAAATATTTAATAAGAAAGGATATTCGGTCCCTATTTCCCATCTATTGTGTCTCAAAAGTCTTCTTCGCAATTCAGTATTAGTTTCTTTCTCAGGTTCAATTATTTTTTTATAAAAACTAGAATATTCATGTAACTTTTTCAGCTCTTCTTCAGTATAAAGAGTATTTTGAGTTTCTAATTCACTTTTTAAATTAGCATATGTTCTTTTTATTTTAACAAATGTACCTTCTTTAAGTGTGTATCTCCAGAAGAAATATTCTAAATTTTTACCTAAAGAAATTTCCATTTGTCTCCAATATCTATTATACAAACTTATTTGAGTTTTTTCATCTCCTATCCTCATGAAAATGTAATTCCTGATGAGATCAGCTTGAGTTAAAGGTGTGCCTTTGGCATTAAGACTTTCAAAAATAATATAAGGGTTCTCATTTTTATCTACAGAAATGTCTACCAAAATCAATTTTTTAAGTATTAAGCCTCTTAATTTCTCTAGGTCCAAATCTTTTGATTTTGCTATTACTTGAGTGAAATAGTTAAATGTGTCTTGAAGTTTACCAGAATTTAATTTTCCATCTCCATCAATTATTGCCCTAAAATTATCCCTATCCCCTTCGCTGGGAATCAATTTATAATAATCATCACCTTCTTCCTCTTGATTGAAAAAGTAGCCAAATTCTATCTTACCTTTGAGAGCAGGATCTGCATTTCGAATACATGCAAGTAAAACCATTAAAGTAATTATTCTCTGTTGGCCATCAATAAGCCAAAGCCTTTCAATATCTACACTATCATTTGGACGTTCAACCCGGACAATAGGGCCTAAAAAATGAGTAGTATCAATATTACTCTCATAAACATTCTTATACAACTTCAAAATGTCTTCCCAAAGAATACTTACCTCTTCCCACTCCCAACTATACTCCCTCTGGAATATAGGGATAATCATCTGTAAATTAAAACTCAAAATCTTATGTAAAGGCACTGCATCAGCATTCAATTTTAAACCTCCTCAACATCTTTAACCCTTATCTTCCCTGAAATAAGTTTAGGAAGGATTAAATCACGAATTTTGATCAGATAATTATTTTCTAATTCTAATTTTTCAATTTGTTTTTCCATAGGTTTTATAAAATCATTAAACTGTTTATCAAGGTCTTGATTTGGGACTAAAATATCTAAATTATCTAAATCTTTACGAGTAATAGCATTAAAGACAGTGCCACTACCTATAGAATCTTCTTTTGTGAAAATATTTTTTAACTGGTATAATACAAATGATTGTAAATTATTTTTATGTCTAACAGCACTTAAACCCCTTCCTATTACCATTTTAGACTTAGCAATGTTTATTCTGCCGACCGGAGCTCTAACACTAAACAGAATATCCCCAGATTTAGCAATTTTATTTTCTTTTGTGCAAAATATTTTATCATTAGGAAATCTTATTCCAAAATTTGTAACACCTTGATGGAAAGGTAAACCTACACCATCTTCATTGTAAAATTTAGACTTTGGTGATTGACCCATTATGATATTACAAATATCATTTAGGTTTTTGACGTCCCATCCTAAAGGAATTAGACCTATTTCGGATTCAACCATATTTCCATTACTTGATTTGTAAGGCTGCCCATTCTCGTCGGGAAATTCAAAATAGACAAACCAGTGCCGGAATAATTCCTGGCCAATATTCTCTAAAGTCTGGTTAATTTGGTAATTAAGTTGGATTTTATCATCCAATTGTTGAAGATGTTTTACTATCTCATTTTGTTCTTGAATTGAAGGAATTGGTATTTTAATCTGTTTTAAAGAAGTTGTAGGCCTAGCTATGGCTGGAACTCCAGTTTGTGATGTATTCATTAATAGTAAATCTTGACCCAATTTAGAATTCAAGTAATAAAAAACATAAAAGGGATTAACTACCTTTTCATTGCAACTTAATTTCATTTGACTCTGTGAAACAACATATCGAGGATATTTTGAATATATAGGTATTATTCCAACCTGCCCAAGAGTTCCTCTATGAGTTAGAATTATGTCTTTTGGAAAGGCATTACTTGATTTTAATTCATTAGCTTTGTCTTCACTTAAATAAACAAAACCATCTTCTTTAAATTTATATTTACTTAAATTTACGCCTCTAATGACTGGAACACCGTATTCAATAAAATTATCCTTGGTGATATTTGATCCAAATGGACCCATAGCGATAGAACTACGTTTTTTTGATTTTATATCGTCAATACTTAAAAGTTCCCAGCTCTTAGGAATAAGACCTATCTCAGTTTCTTTAAAGCCTTCAGAGCTCATACCCTAACTCCTTGAGATTAGCCTTAATCGAATTTTCCAACTCTGCAGACTTATTAAACTGCTCAATTAAATCAGATGTCAGCCTATGCATCTTTTCCTCAAACTTTTCAAGGTCTTCTTCTTCTTCGGGAAAGCCCACATATCGTCCTGGTGTGAGTATGAAGTCATGTTTTTTTACTTCATCTAGCTGGACGGACTTGCAGAATCCACGAATGTCATTGTATTCTCCACCTTCACCTCTCCAACTATGATATATTTGTGCGATTACTTGCACATCTTCATCAGTAAGTTCTCGATGGGTGCGGTCTGCCATGTCACCCATTTTTCTGGCATCAATAAATAATATTTCATCTTTTCGACTACGGAAGTTACTGTTAGTTTTATCCCTGCTTAAAAACCATAAACATGCTGGTATTCCTGTGTTGTAGAATAATTGAGAGGGTAGGGCTACCATGCAATCCACAAGATCTGCTTTAACTATTTTTTCTCGAATTTTTCCTTCTTGCCCTCCAGCTGACATGGATCCGTTTGCTAATACAAAGCCTGCGATCCCTGTGGGTGATAAATGATAGATGAAGTGTTGTACCCATGCGAAGTTAGCGTTACGTTTAGGTGGTATTCCATAATTCCATCTAACATCGTCTTCTAATAATTCCGCTTTCCAGTCTTTATCATTAAATGGTGGATTGGCTAAGATATAGTCTGATTTCAGATCTCGGTGTTTGTCATCTGTAAAGCTATTACCCCATTTTATGTTTGAATCGATACCTCTAATAGCAAGATTAATTTTACAGAGTCTCCACGTAGTCTGGTTAGATTCTTGTCCGTAAATGGCTATATCTCCAAGTTTACCTTCATGTGCTTCTACGAATTTTTCACTTTGGACAAACATTCCACCTGATCCACAACAAGGGTCATATATACGACCGGAATATGGTTCAATCATTTCTACTAAGATTTTAACTATACTGCGGGGAGTGTAAAACTGCCCACCTTTTTTACCCTCAGCATTAGCAAACTGGCCTAGGAAATATTCATATACTCTACCTAAGATATCTTTGGATTTACTTTCTTTATCTCCGAGACCGATAGTTCCTATTAAATCTATTATACCACCTAAGCTTTTTTTGTCTAGGGCTTCTTTTGCATAGTCTTTTGGTAAAACACCTTTAAGGTTAGGGTTGTCTTTTTCGATAGCATCCATAGCATCATCAATAAGCTTACCAATGTTTGGTTGTTTGGCATGGTCCTGTAAGTAGTCCCATCTGGCTTCTGGAGGCACCCAAAAAACATTTAAGGCGAGATATTCATCTTTATCTTCAGGATCTGCATATTCGTCCTCTTTTAGACTTTCATGCATCTCTAGAAATGAGTCTGAAATATATTTCAAGAAAATAAGTCCGAGTACAATATGTTTGTATTCAGCAGCATCCATGTTGTTTCTGAGTTTGTCTGCAGATTGCCAAAGTTTTTGTTCAAAACCTAAATTAGCGCCATTGTTATTTTTTGCCATTGTCCCCCACCGAATGATAAATAGTCATAATGATTGTATTTTGATTACTTACAATATATTTTACTATTTCAATAGTATGGAATAATATTAAAAGTGAATATAATTTTAAATGAAATGGCAGGAGGCATATCTTATCAATGCACTGCTTAATCCCTATATTTATCTACGAATGAATGCTTGAATTTTAAAAGCATATAAACCTATGCTAAGTGCACTGTACTGTACGGTAGGTTTGACCTCGTTATATTATGCTATGGCGAATTATAATATCTTAAATGCAAAAAAGAGGTAATTACAAACTCTTATGTCGTGTTGTTCTTTGTAATACGATTTAAAAGTATAAATACTGTTTTAAACATAGTAGTATTGATGTTATGCAATACTAAAGACCTTGAAAGAATGATAATCCAAGAAGAAGGTTTGTATTATATTTTCAAATGTTTAAACTGTGGTGATGAATTTCCAATGCTGAAATGCAAAGCTAATGAAAAAGGCAAAGGTCGAGGGAAGTTTTGCAGTAAGAAATGTATGAATGAAATGAGATCAAAAATAGGTAATGTAAAAGTTCCTTGTGATTATTGTGGTAAAATACTGAAACGACATAAACATGTTTCTGGTGGACGTAATTTTTGTGATCAAGCATGTAAAGGGAATTATGATAAACAGAACCATTATGTTGATTGTATATGTGAATTTTGTGGCAATTCTTTTGAGGTTTCTGGACATGTGCTTAAATATGGAAGGGGTAGATTTTGTAGTAGAGAATGTAAAGACACTTGGAATCGTGGAGAAAACAGCCCTCACTGGAAAGGTGGCGTGTCGTTCGCACCTTACTGCCCAGAGTTCAATGCTGCATTCAGAGAACGTGTCCGTGATTATTGGGGTCGCAAATGTATTTTGTGTGGTATGGATGAAGCAGAGCATGAAATAAAGATGATAGTTCATCATGTGAACTATAATAAAGATACATTATGTAATGATGAACAACCGTTGTTTGTTACATTATGTAAACATTGTCATCCCAAAACCAATTTCCGCCGTAATTGGTGGGAGGAATACTTCTTTAACTGGATAATGCTTTATTTTAATGGTGTTTCTTATTAATTTTGGAAATTTAAAATATCTATGAATTCGTAGCGGATACTATTTCTAAAATAAAATATTTGTAATGTGATATCAAATTGTTATTGTTTTTAAGAAATTAAAAGATTATTTTTTGTCAGAACGTTCACGATTCATAGTATCTGTTACAGTAAAGGACAAATAATGAAATAAATTTACTTCTTTTATATTAGTTGTTATTAGTTACAGTAATGAATGAGGGAATGAAAGAAATTTACTTCTTTTATCTTAGTTGTTATTAGTTACAGTAATGAATGAGGGAATGAAAGAAATTTACTTTTTTAATCAGGATTAGTGTCCGTTACAGTATATAATGAAGACAATGAAATTAGTGGGCTATTTATCAGAATGTTTAGGATTATAGAAATATTATACTTCTGAAGGATTTGTTATCTGCATGTTTTGAACTTAAAAAACTCAAATAATCCGCAAATGTTGGAATAACCAAGGTAAACTACCTGCATGACAAAATTTTTTATATTTTGTCTTTTCGAAGTTTTTTGATCAAATAAGTACAATGATAAAATGATAACCAAACCAACAAATCAGCAAGATATAAACATAATTTTTTAATCAAAGAATCATTAATGTTCAAATTATTGTATAAACTATTATTTATAATTTAAATAGAATATGGAGTGATAAAGTATGAGATACATTGAAACCACAACGCTGAACTGCCAAGTATATGCATCACAGCGCCAAGAACTAAATAAAATTAAATCTGAAATAGAATCTGATTATAATATAAAAATACCATTATCTGAACTTGTTCGAAGAGCCTTGGAATTTGGAATACCTGTAATTGATAAGGATAGAACTTTTGCAATTGAACTAATTGGATAAGAGGGAGTTAAGATTATGAAACAAAAAAAAGAGGATGTTTATTTAAAGAAAGCCTCTATTAAAAAACATTACAATAACGAAGAGGTTCAAAATATCATCCGATCCTTCGTGGATTGTGAAGGTTCACATAAAGCCGCTAAATTTGATAATATTGGACTATATCAACATAAACAAGATCGGCGAAGATTATTGGACTTCCAGAACCCCAAAGATTTCAAGTTTATTATTCGTAAAGTTGATAGGGTTCTTTTATCTACTTTAAATCATTTTGATGTAAAAGTATTTGACGATTGGAAAGATAAGAGCGATTCAAGTCCAGGTAGCTTCCAGGAAACTGTTTATTTCAGTTTATCAGTTGACATAGACCTTTCTGGCGAAAATACAGTTCACGATGTGAAAGCCCTTGAATGCCTTCAAACTGCAGGAAAATTTATTTATCAAAAGTTATCTGCAATTACAGGTGATAATGTTCTTCCTTTATTTAGTGGCAATGGAATTTATTTACATATCCATCCGAAGCTTGTTAACCTACCTGAAGAGTATCGAGATATTGAAAGGGTAAATCTTTTTGATGTTTTAACTAAGGCTTTTAATCTGTATTTGCAGAATTTGGAATTTGAACTATATGAATCTCATCCGGAAGTTCATGGATTAGTGAAAATTGACGCAATTAATAATAAAAAAAGGTTTTTCAAGACCGTTTTATCTCTACATCGAAAGCTTCCGTATGTTGTTTATCCCATAGATCCTGTTAACTTCCAGATACCTATGAAATCTATCCCATTATCGGATAATGATCTAAAAGAAGCTGAACAGTTAGTTAATATTTTCGTGAATGCAGAGATAACTAGAGAAGATTTCTATCCATTAGGGCAAGCTTTGAAAGAATATGAAGAAGATATAAAACAGCGCAAGCGAGAATATGTTGAGCTAGATATCCAAATTCCAGAAAAGGCGATACCTATTGAAATAATCAAATCTGAAGTTGTAACTGCATCAATAATGCACCCAGATTCATGGGATAAAGGAAACACAAGAAGAGTCGCTTATATAGCTTCGTTGCTTAATCTATGTGGGTGGGATTCTGCAACTATTCATAACTACATCAATGGAATCGCAATAGATTGGCATGTAGGTGCGATGGATCATGTTATTGATTCATGGATCGGTTTGCATCCACCGAATATCAAAACAATTTATAATAAAGGCAGTAATTATCCTTCAATGAGTTTTGGCGATTGTAAAATGCACCTGCCAGATAAACCAGAATATCGAAGCCCTTTATCCCAGATTTGCAAAAAGGCAACCGAAGAAGGATATGAAGTTCCAGGACACGAAACAGTAGAAGCACCAGCTGAAACAAATAGTTTAATGACAACCAGCGAAGAAGTTCCAGATATTGAACCAGAACCAGATATTAAACTGGAATATCCAACAATGCATTTAAATAATTTTGATAACTTGGTAACAGCTTCAGATCTATTTGGTGATGAATATAAAGTCATCTTTAAGGCTTTATACTATCAATTAATGAGTTTCAGGATACGCAAATCAGATCTGCAAATGGGAAGAAATAAGGCAGATGGTAGAATTAACGCATTATATCCCTTAAAAGCAGGCCATGGAAAGGGCGAAATTAAAAGGATTATAAAAGCTTTCATTCAGCGTTCTAATATGGTATATGCTGAACCTACAAGCCTACATGCGGAACAACTTTGCGGTAAGACAGTTAAATCTAAAAATACAGATAATTATAGCTTTAGATATGGATATCTTGCCCGAGATTGGTTAGTGGTGGACGAAGCATTTAACTTGTTATCTTCAAATGAATTGCATTATTCTGAAGCAAGAAAATATATCCGAACAGCTCTGGATAGATTTCCAGGCAACACTATTCATAAAGAAACAACAGAAATAGGCGATGCTGCACCATTAGAATATGATCCAACTTGCCCTATCAGCATATTTTTGCAACCTAAAACGTTTGATAATGACATCCTTGTTTTAGAGGGTGATATCAGGCGTGTAATATGTGTTTATGTAAATATGACCGGGTTAGATAAAAGAGAATCATATAAAAGGAATATATTTGATGAATCCGATAATGAAGAAGCACTTGATGCGTTTTGCGATTATGTAAATGGAATTAAAACTTTCGATACATTCAGAGCTACCAAGGAAGCGAAAGAAGTATTTGCAGAACTATTTTTTGATCTATTAGATTACGGATTTAATTTCAACGATAAAATTCGAAACTTCATGGATATTATTGCATATACATTACAAACTCATTTATTAAAGTTTTGCGCTGTTCAAGCCCTTCAGCATAACCGGAATATGATTCAGCCTGCAGATGTTGAACTTGCTTATTTAGATCTGTTCGAAATAATGCACCATACTTATCAGTATGTTAATAAGAAGATTCCAGGCTTTTTAAACTATGGAGAAGGGTGGCAAGGCGCTGAAGCGAAGGATCAAGAAGTTCTGCAATGGTTAATCGATAATAATGCAATTGATGAAAGTTCAGCTGTTAATTCCAATGATTATAAAAAACAGATTATGAAGATTTTCAAAGTAAAAGATCGCAGGGCGAGAGATATTATCAAAAATCATCATGAAAAGGGTTGGATTGAAAGAAAAGCGAAATATCAAAAAGATAATAAAATTTGGATCGCATTCAAACCTGAATCACTTGGCACCGTTGGCAGTTGGCAAGGTAGTGGGTTGGCAACAGATAAAGATAAAGAATACTCAATAAAGTATTATTATATATTAAATAATTATTATACTTTATTAGATACTACAAAAGATAACCCCATTGCAAACTGCCAACTGGATCCAGAAAATGATATTTTATCAGAACCAGAACCTGCACAGACTTTCACATCTATGCATATTCATGATTCAACAAAGATTCAACATCTTGAAAATATCCAACCATTAACAATAAAATCGACGACAACAGCAGAAATAAACCAATCTGGAAGTTCAGGAACAGCAACAGAAAAAAATCCGGAACATATTCCAATGATTGAGTTTGATGATAAACCAATTAAAGTACCCGGCGAAACAAAAAACGATAGAATCTTGTGCAAGGCCTATAACGCATTATCTAATAAACCAAACGGAATTCACAGCATGGAATTCACAAAAGACATTGCTGAAGTAGCTGAAGTTGATGAATATGAGGATCTATTAGGAGTTCAGTTTCAACTGAATCATGAAGGATATATCAAATATGATGCACGGTCACGTCTAATAACTCCTACAGAGAAGTTATTAAATAAATTTAAAGGCAATAATTGATTTAATCATTAATTAATAACTTATAATAGTTTATTTTATGTATTAGTGATTTTTTTTTGAAATAATCTAATTTTAAGAGGTATTTAACATGATAGAGAATATAAAATCTGAATTTAAACGATACGATATATGCTGGTTGATTAATTTTTTAAAAACCGAATCATGTGGCGTTAATATTGGAATATGCATGAAAAAAAGGCGAATAGCATTCATAGAACCATCAAATGATTATTTGAAACCTATTATAGTCAAAGATGTTTATATTGACGAAGACAACACATGCGAAGAAAATAAGTTCTGCCTGAACACTCAGTGCCAACATAATAACAACACACCAGAACAGTTCATGAAAGCGAAAAATATTGATTATGCTGACTATCCTGAGGGATGGGACAATTTATTATTTAATATAGAGAAAATGAACCAAATAATTGAAGAATCACCAATAATACTGCAAGAAGACAACTTATATTTCGAATTACCAGTCATACAATGGCAAAAGGCAGAGAATTTATACAATTAATATGTCTAAAATGCCTGCCTATGTGTAGTCGGGATTAATAACCCCACTACCTAAATTTAAATATTATAAATAAGGCCATAACAAGCGATTTAATACAAACTAAGAGATTAAACAAGTTTTTAAGAGGTTTTTAATATGTCAATAAGCGAAGAAGAGATCCAAGAACATACCGATCCGTGGGATTTATCCTATGATGATCGTGATTTAATACTTTCAAAGCTGAATAATGCGATTGATAAAGTCCATGACAAGGCAATGAATGGTAGAGCATCGAAGAATGATAAATTCAGGGTTCAATGGTTTAAAACCCTAGCATATATGATTTCAATTTATAATCAAGTAAAGAAGGATGCAGATCTAGAAGATTTAGAAAAACAAGTCCAGCAATTGGCAAAACAAGTTAATAGGATGGAGTAATCATGAAAGCAGAATTTAAAAGATTAAAAGAAAATTTTATAGAAGTAGTATGGAATATTCCCATAGATGAACTAACAAAAATATATTATAAACAAAGTTATGACACTATTCGAACTTTAAGGATAGATAAAGATCATGAAGAATATAAGATAAAGGCAGACCTATTGATGAAGTTCATTAAAAAAATGACCTATCACCAGCGCAGGACGTGCATAGTAGAAGAAGTAAAAGCATATAATCAAGTTCTCGATGAATTGCAACTAAAGCATAGAACCGAAAATTTAACTTATATATGCTCAATGGTTTCCGATGCATGGTTTATCAATCGAGTTAATGATTTTTTGGACGCATACGATGAATCCGGTGATGATTTTTATTATAATGAAGCTAAGAATCTGATATGCCAGTTAAATACGGTGCATGATAAAATTAGCAACCCTGAAAAGATAAAGAGCATGGAAAGGTATGTTGAAAATTTAAAAACTAATGAAGATTTAACAGAAGAAGAAATTAAGAAATTAGATTATCTAAAGCTATATATAGAAAGTTATCATCTTAGTGCACGTATAAACTGCGAAGAAGAGGATGAAAATGATTGAATTTATTCTATATCTAATTTTTTTACTATTTATTTCCAGATTAATTAACTGAATTTTTATTTTATTTACATCGGAGGCAATATATATGAGTAGCATATCCACTAATAGTACCCAATACGTTTCTAATTATAAATGTAGTAATTGTAGTTCTTTGAATGTTCAATATAAAGCTAAAATGGATACCTCAATTATGAAAGAGGTATATCCCTATTTATGTACAACATGTTATAACAGAATGCCAAGGATTTATGGCACTGAATTTTATAAAAAAATATAATTATTCATTTTTAATGTAACGTATAGCTTCAATTTCTCTTTGCAATTTTTCTAACTGCCCATCCTTCTCTGTATTAATCCGTGCTTGATTTTTAAGCTGTTTTTCCATTTCAGTTCTTAATTTAATATTTTCATTGTTAAGATCTTCATATTGGTTTATTAATTTTATTTCGACTGCATTTGTTGTCAAATAATTTAAAACTTCTAGATACTCTTCTTTTACTGCCTGTGGATCAGCTTTAAAGTAAGCTGATGTTGTTTTATCCAGATTATGCCCCATGATCCATCTAATCATTAAATGTGGCATTTTATTCTTTTCCAAGGTGCTAGCAAAGATTTTTCTTAAGATGTGTGGCCTAATATAACGTGAATCGTTTTGATTACTGAAACCAGCTTTATTGTTTAATCTTTTGATAGTTAAACTCATTAGAGTAGGTGAAACTCCTTCTAGATGTCTATTTAAGAATATACTTGTTTCAGGTGTTAGTGTTAATTGAGCTTTTCTATTTCTCTCTTCATATCTTTTACATTTTCTGTTTAGGTCTTTTAAATAATTCATAATAGCATTGGTGGCTTCAGGACTGCTGAATGTGAAATACTTATGATCTGTTTTTATTCTAATTATGTGCCAAAGTGGTACAATATCATCCATTTGGTCTATCCTATTTATCAATTCATCGAGTGTTTTAGGGTATGGATCTAGACCATATGCATCAAAAAAATGTTCAAAGGTTAGAGAACATATTTCAGCTCTGCCCATGCCCGAACTAACTCCTAATAACATAATAGCTTTGAATGTAGGATTAGCATATTCTAGTAGGTTTTTTAGATCTTTCATAGATGGTAGGTCTTCGTACAATATTTCATTCCTATCACTCCGGGCATTAGTTCTAATCGTTTTTGGTAGAAGTATATCGTATTCAGCATAATAAGCTCTTATGCAACTAGTGGTAGTCTTTATGTAGCTATGTTTAAATTTTTGGTCTTCTAAATACTGCCTGAACTCTTGTAGGTATTTTCGTATCTTCCTACGTCTTAATCTCATTCCACTGTCCTCTTCCTCCTCAGCTTCTTCTATGAGTTCAGACAACGTCATACCAATGAGTTCAGTATATAAGTGAAGTGAGTGTATATATCGTACAATTGTACCATATTTCAGATTTCGTCTTTTACAAAAATCTACAAAATCTGGATCATTTTTAATATCTTCAGCTTTCATAATATAAAATGGTATAATAAGTCTTATAAAGTTATCATATTAGAAGTGTGTTACATGAAAACTATTAAACTTAACAAAAATTCATTAAAACTTGTAAAGGATGTTTTAAATGATATGAAAGCATCCCCAGATCTTGGTATTTACAAGTGTGTACAATGTGGTATGTGCACATCCGTCTGTCCAGGAGCCAGTCAAACAGAATACGACCCTAGAGATATGATAAGAAGGGTTCTTGAAAACGATGAAACAGTTATAGACAATGAAGATATATGGAACTGTTTTTCATGCTACACCTGTAACAGTGTATGCCCCTCTGGTAACAATGCAAGCGAAGTAAACCAGATACTAAGGCAAATGTCTATTGAAAGGGGAAAAGGTGCCGAAAAGATTACAGATTTCAGTGCTTATGGAGATAGTTTTATGGAACTGGGAGTTGGTTCCATACCAAGTAAATTTTTTGAT
This sequence comes from Methanobacterium sp. SMA-27, assembly GCF_000744455.1. Classification (NCBI taxonomy): domain Archaea; kingdom Methanobacteriati; phylum Methanobacteriota; class Methanobacteria; order Methanobacteriales; family Methanobacteriaceae; genus Methanobacterium; species Methanobacterium sp. SMA-27. The sequence goes on from NZ_JQLY01000001.1 coordinate 1,241,065, forward strand.
GTCATGGTCAAAGATGTTGGAAAAGATTATATGGATCTGAAGGTGAATATTGAGGATATACGTGCTGATCTTGGTCTTGGAAACTATATATTACCCAAAGAATCCACAGATGAAATTGAAGCTATACTTGATAAATCCGGCTTTAAAAAAAGGCTTGAAAGAATAAAGAGATGTAAAAAATGAAATTTATACCTGATAAAGATATTTTACTCTTCAAAAGCTGTTTAGTGAATGTTGAATATCCTGGAGTTGAATCATCTACATGCTATATATTTGACAGGATCGATGTTGAATATTATGTGGATGAAAGACAATCATGTTGCACAGGGCTTGGACATTACTATGATCTATTTGATCAACTTTCAACAACTGCACTTGCTGCAAGAAACTTCCATATAGCAGCAGAAACTGGTCATAATAATATAGCAACCATGTGTGCAACATGTTATGCAATACTTAAAAAAACAGTTAAGATATTGAATCAGAATGAAGATGCAAGAAATCAAGTAAATAATATCCTTGATGAATCTGGACTTGAAGAAATGGAATACACACTGGACAGTATGGATCCGTCCAAAAACATATTCCATGTAGCTGAAATCCTATTCAATAAAAAAGATGAAATATCCAAGTTAGTAACTGTTGATCTTTCAGGATTCAAAATAGCAACCCATCATGCCTGCCACTACTGTAAGGTTCATTACAACGACACAATAGAAGGTGTTAGAGAACCTAATCTTATAGATGGCCTCGTAAAGGCTGTTGGAATAGATACCATTGGATGGTATGACCATAAAAGAGTTACTTGCGGTGCTGGGTTCCGTCAGAGGTTTACCAACAAGGAAATTTCATTGGCTGTAACAGCAGAAAAGCTAGAGGCATTGAAAGATAAAGATGTGGAAATATTGTTACATATGTGTCCCAATTGTCAGATGCAGTTTGACCGTTATCAACCACATATCGAAGATAAACTAAAAACAAAATTCAATATATTCCATTTGAACATTACACAGTTCATTGCACTGGCAATGGGAGCAGATCCTTACATGGTTCTAGGTATACAAACTCATACTGTACCTATAGAACCCCTTCTAAAACGTTTAAAACAGCAATTTGATCTGAAAGAAGATCAAGTTAATGAATCTAACGCTAAAAAATCACTTAAAATTGACAATAAATTTATGGAATAATATTTCACAATTCCCAAGGAGGAATTTAAAAAAATGAGCAAAGCTTCATTTAACGAAAATAAACCTGACCTTAAAATTGGTGTTTTTCTATGTAGATGTGGTGGAAACATCTCAGACACCATTGACATGGAAAAACTACGATCATCGGTAAATGCTGAGGTTGTTGAAGAATTTGAGAACTTATGTTCAATAAATGGACGTAAAATCATAAGAGACAACATTATACAGAAAAACCTTGATAGAGTAGTTGTTGCAGCTTGTTCTCCTATAACACATGAAAAAACTTTTCAGAACTATGTGAACCCACTTAACCCTTACCTCCTTGAAATGGCAAATATAAGGGAACAGTGTTCCTGGGTAAATCCAGATAATAACACAGCAACTGAAAAAGCAATTTCCCTTGTGAATGCAGCAATAGAAAAGGTAAAATATTCTCTACCACTAGACCCTATACTCCGTAAAACCCCTAAAACAGCTGCTGTGATAGGTGGTGGAATATCAGGTATTAGTGCATCGCTTTCACTTGCAAGACAAGGTATAAAAACATGCCTTATAGAAGAGGAACCAACTATTGGAGGTTCAATGGTTAAGGTGGGTAAATTATTTTCCCCAGAGAAATTAGCAGAGGAATGTGCTATGTGTCTCTTAAATCCACTAGTAAATGAGGCAGTACAGCACCAAAACATTAAAATAATGACCAACACCACATTAAAAGCTGCGGAACGAAGGGCTGGAAATTTCAACTTGTTAATTGAAAACAAAGCTAGGAAGGTTATTGAAGACAAGTGTATAAGCTGTGGAAGTTGTGCAGAAGTCTGTCCCGTTGAAGTTGAAGATTCATGGAACGAAGGAATGACTATTAGAAAGGCCATCTACAAACCATTTCCACAGGCTGTTCCTGATGTATATACAATAGACCCTGAAAACTGTAAAGAATGTGGAAAATGCCAAGATACCTGTAGAATGGATGCAATAGACCTTTCAATGGAAGGTGAAGTTATTCCGATGACAGTCGGCTCTGTTGTTATTGCAACAGGCCATAAAACTTTTGATATGAGCAAAAGGCCAGAATATTCCTATGGTAGGCACAAAGATATTGTGACTCAGATGGAACTGGCAAGGATCATGGGTGTTAACGGACCAACCAAGGGAAAACTTCTAAAACCATCAGATGGTCAAGTTCCTCAAAGGGTTGTTATGATACAGTGTGTTGGTTCAAGGGATGAAAAACCAGAGGGAAGAAAGTATTGTTCTAAAGTATGCTGTATGGTTGCAATAAAGCATGCAAATGTAATAAAACAACATTATCCAGATACTGATGTAATAATATGCTATACAGATATGAGAACTCCTGGAATGTATGAAAAATACTTTAAATATGCACAATCGAACGAAGTAAGACTTATAAGAGGTAGACCTGGAGAAATAGAAGAGAAAGACGGAATATTCATTGTCAGATTGGAGGATACCCTTTCTAGAGAGCCAATGGAGATAGAAACAGATCTAGTTGTTCTATCAACTGCAATGGAACCATCAGAAGGTACTATAGAAGTTTCCAATATACTTGATGTTGGTTTAACAGAAGAACTCTTTGTCAAGGAAAAACATTCAAAGATCAAACCCGTTGCAACCGAAGTGGAAGGTATATATGTCTGTGGAACTGCACAAGGTCCTAAAGATATTACAGACAGTATTGTTCAAGCAAATGCAGCAGCAGCAAAGGTTTCTGAACTTATAAATGGAGGAGTAGAGCTGGAACCATTTGTTGCAACTATCGAGAATTCAAAATGCAATCTATGTAAAAAATGTATCGATGTTTGTAAATACAAAGCAGCATTCATACAAGATGATGTTTTGAATGTTGATCCTGTGTCCTGTATAGGATGTGGTGCATGTCTATGGGAATGTGAAAATAATGCAATAGAAATAATGGGCCAGACCGATGAACAGATTCTTTCAATGATCACAGGTATATTAAAGGATAAAAAACCCGGTGAAACTCGCATAATCACATTTTTAGATTCAGTTGGTTATATATCAGCCGATAATATAGGAATAAATAAAATAAATGTTCCAAGCTCCATAAGAATTATTAAAATCCCTTCAATGAACCGGATAATGCCAAAACACATACTTCATGCATTCAATATGGGTGCTGATGGAATAATTATGGGAGAATATCCTTACAACCCAATGTACTCCAAAACCAAGGAAAGAATTAAGGGATTGAAACAGGAACTTTTAAAAAATAACATAGACCCTGATAGACTTGCCTTCTACAAAGTATACATACCCTACTTCAGGGGATTAGCAAACAGATTCAATGAATTCGATACCGAAATAAGATGTTTAGAGGAAAATTGAATCCAATTTATTAGCAGATATTTAACTCTTGGATTAATTTTTTTTTATTTTTTTTTAAAATATTGAGAATATTTAAATCAATATCATCAAACAGTAAAGGATATCCTTAATTTAAATACATTTACAGGTCATTGTGGTCCGTGTTTTATTTTTCAGAAATAGTGAAATAGAATGTTGAACCTTTTCCATGTTCTGATTTTACCCATATTTCTCCACCATGTTGGTAATTTAGTACCATTTTGGGTTAAACATTGGTAGATATTCCACCAGTAAATTTGATCCATCCTTTCTCATGAATTTAATTTCTCCGGTTGATCTATATGCAATGAAAAGTTCGGATAAAAAAGCATGTAACTGTTCATCATTACTATCTACGAGACCATTCCAGCTAAGTTCATATTTCCTTCTTTTTTATAGCCGAATAGTTCTTCTGCAGCAGAATTGGTGTAAAATATTTTATCAATATTTATTCTTATGAATTGTAATAAAAATAGCGTCCAAACTGTTTTTAAAAATAGATTCAAACAAATCTGAATTTAAATTTGGATTGAGATTAACCACGTATGTCTCCAAAAACGCTTATAATTTTATCTTTGAATTAAATAGATATAATATTAACTAATTATGAATTTTATTTTTTTGATCGAAACATTTATATAAAATTGTCCTTTGCTTATTAATATGAACAAAATAGTGCTAGGTCTTCCAAAGGGGAGTTTAAATAATGTTAACCGGGGTAATACTTATCAGTTATTAGTTGATGCAGGATACGAAGTGAGGGGATATGAACCGGGTAAAGAATCCAATGAGATTGGAATAATGAATGATCCTGAGATCAAAGGATTTTTAACAAGACCACAGAGTGCGCCTGTTGAATTAAACCGTCAAATCTTAGACATTGCAATAATAGGTGAAGATTGGGTGCGGGAAGAATCTGTTAACTACAAAGAAAAATTAATAAGAAAAATAGGTGACTTAGATTATGGTCAAACAAGGTTAATAGTCGGAGTTCCAAAAGAATCACCCTACAATTCGTTAACTGACTTCTTCAGGGCCAATAAAGATAGGAAAACTCCAATACTTTGTTTTACTGAATACCCTAATTTAACGCGACAGTTCTTCATGAACAACCAGGGATACAAAGAAGTCTTTGGAGATAGTATTCCATTTGTACAAGTAAGAGGATTAAGAGATGGGGACAATCAAATGGTCCAAGTCATAAATTCTGATGGTGCAACTGAGGTTTATATTGCAAAGGGTGCAGATCTTATTGTTGACAATACTCAAACTGGGAGTAGTTTAAGAAAAGCAGGACTAAAAGAACTTGAAACTATTATGGAATCAAGTGCAGGTCTGTATGCCGGACCAAGCTGTAAAGGAGCTAAGGAAGATAAAGCTCATATGATGTTTGAACAACTTTTCGGTGCAATAAATGCCAGAAAATATTTTGATGTCAAGTTCAATATTTCTAATCTGAAGGTATCTGATGTAAAGGATTTCCTACTATCAAATGCTTACTGTTCAGATGAACCAACAGTTGTGGAGGGAAGTACATTTTCCCAAGTTAATGTTTTAATACCCAAAAATAAGTTTCCTGCAATGTTAAAGGGAATTAAAAATTACGATGCTTCATCTATTGTGAGAGAAAATGTTAAACAGTACGTTAAATAGTCAAAGTTTGTAAATTAATCTCATATAAATGGATTTCTTAAATCTAAAAAATATGGAAGGTCTAAATCTATGAAACAATTTTTAATCACACCTGCAGCAGGTAAAAGGCTGATTGCAAAGGCTTTAGTAACTTATTCTCCCATTACAGATGCACTTAAAAATGGTACAGTTGTAATTGTAGCTGGAACAACCAATGGTTACGTTGCTGAGGAAATTCTTACAGCAATTAGTCAATCTGATGATTTTTCTAGGAAAAGGTTCTTTAGAGGGGTGGTACTGCCTCCTTCAAAACCTAGATCAGATTCCGGAAGATTGTACGATGACACCAAATTTTTTGGCGATGTTGTAATAAAAAAAGGGGTTTGGCAAAAGGGATTAACTATTTATGATGTAGTAGACCGGCTAAAAGAAGGTGATGTAATCCTAAAAGGTGCAAACAGCTTAGATTTAACCCGTAAGAAAGCTGCTATTTATATTGGCCATCCCGAAGCTGGAACAATTGGTGCTGCACTGCCAGTTGTTGTTGGACGGCGTGTTCGTCTGATTATTCCTGTGGGAGTAGAGAAACGTGTTTCAAGTGATCTGGATGATATTGCCAAAAAATTAAATATACCGGGTTTAACTGGACCCCGGCTTTTGCCTATAAGTGGAGAAGTTTTTACAGAATTTGAAGCCCTTAATATGCTTTGTAATGTAAAAACAGATCTAATTGCTGGCGGTGGTGTTTCAGGAGCCGAAGGTTCTGTTTGGCTGGGCATAACAGGTGATGATAATTCTTTAGAGATTGCTGAAAGAGTTATAAAATCAGTTTCTTTTGAGGAACCATTTAATATTTGAAAACTATGATTCTTTTTCTAAGGAAAATATCATAAAAAAATTAATGCTCAAACACCATGATTTAATTGGAATTTTCATATATGCGTGAAAGATTAGAAAAATAAAAAATGAATTAGATGGATAATGAGTATCCATGTAAATTGGATTTACATAGATATTTTTATGTAGTTATTTTACTGATTATTCCAGTCACAATGTTTTTCATATAGATGGAATACTGATTTGAGTTTGTAATCTGCGTCCAGAGAATATTTTTACCTGAAATAGCTGGTTCACTGCTCTCATTAAATTGAGATATTATATTGATTGTACCGGTTAAGAGATTTTTATAGTAAATATTAGATTTTCCATTGGATTCATATTACTGCCATGCAACGATATTACCCTTGATAGAAGGGAGGAACTGGGAATGTTTTGATTTTAACAATGCGCTAACTTTTCCAGTTTTAAGATCTTTGTAGTAGATATTCGAGTTTCCTGACTCTGTCTGAACCCATACAATGTGATTATTATCAATTGCAGGATTGAACTGGAATTCATCAGTATTTAATACTTTGTTACTTATTCCAGTTGCTAAATCTTTATAATATACTAAGGAATAGCCTTTTAAATCATACTGGGTCCAAACAATCATTTTACCATTGGTAACTGGTTCAAATTGTCCCTCATTGGACTTCTTAACAATACCAATAATCTCTGTTTTAAGGTTTTTATAATAAATAGACGTACCATTGAAAGTGTCCTGCTCCCAGACAATAATATTGCCTGAAATATCCGGGGAAGCCTGATTTAATTTTGAATTGGAAACCCTACCATATTTTCCAGTTACAATATTTTTGCAGTAAATACAAATTTGCCCTTTGGAATTTTCCTGTTGCCATACTATGTTTGATCCTGAAATTGAAGGTTTAGACTGATCTTGATTGGAAGACAGTAATTTATGGCTTAATCCCGTTACAAGGTCTTTATAGTAAATAGATGTATGTATTCTTGGATCTCCCTGGGTCCATACAACTATTTTACCATCAACAACGGGTTCAAACTGATCAGCGTTGGTTTCTGAATTGCTTAATTTAACCTTTGCAATGTGATTAGTATTTACTGTTGCAGCCGATGCTACACCGCAGGAAATAATTACAACAACAAAGACTGTTAATAACATTATAAGTTTTGTTCTCATTTTTTGTACATACTCCACCAATTATTTAAATTTTTGTATAATGGATAATGTAAAAGTTTTAATATATATATTTATCTTTAATTTTGTTCATTTAAGGTATAAAATTAGAATAATATTTAAATTATATTCAAAAAAATCATGGAAAATAGAAGGATAATATTAATTTTACTTCTTCAAATACTGTATCAATATTCCTAGTCAAAAAAATTAAATTGAAGTTGGGGAGGATATACCAATTTTTAGATTAAAAGTAGAGAGGAATAAATTTATCAATTTTATTTTTTTCATTTAAAATATTTATTAAAATATTACAGAATCTTATTGATTTTGAAATAAGTATAATATAATTCCAAATTTCAATTACTGATCCCTAAATATTTAGGTTCCTTATTCCAATTGATGATACACATTATTTCAGATATCTGTATTTAAATGATGAATTAATTCCATAATATATTTTAAGGGCCATTATAGTACAAGTGCACGTTCTGGAACTGATATTTTTCATGACTATCCTCTTTATATTGAGTTGGTGTCAGAAACATTGAAGTCACCATTAATTAGCCTCATAATCATGGTTGTAAAGTATCTGTGCTGTTTTTGTGAAAATGATAGATTGCATTTGGAACATAAATGCCATATTTCTCCAGGGTCGCTATTTAATTCATAACTATTCATTTTGGATCTACAATTAGGACATTCCATTGAATCTAAACCGGTATTCCGTTCTTTTATTCCAATTTCTCCTATTATTCCTTTTGTATTTTTAAACCATTCTAAAAATTCTTTTTTGGGAGTTATTACCAGTTCTAAACCATCAATTTTTTCGATAGGTTGCTTTCCAAGAATTTCTGGTTTAAGTTTTGCTTTTATGTCTTTCATTAAAAATCACCAAAGTAGGATCTAGTTGGTGTTGTTGGTGCTTGTAATGGTAGAGCATATGAGAATAAAGCAAACCAAAAAAAAATACTGTATAAAAAAAGTTGAATAAATGTCGATTAAATCTTTAATGTTTGAATTAATTAAGATTAGAATTGAAAACTAAATTTAAACATTTTTAAAATAAGTTAATTAAGAAAATAAAATAATGAATTGGAATCTGCAATTTTTTTATCTGTGTTTTATTTCAATTTTATTATTGAAACGATTTTTCAGATATTCTATCATTATTTTATGGTCTTCCAAAGTGGGACTAGGCCCATTATAATACCATGGATGCTTTTTTTGTTTGTTGTATACCGTTGAAATTTTATCATCTTCTGAGTTTATAACTCGAAGTTTGAATCTAAATATATTTTTGTATTACAAGTATATAGGTTTTGATATCGTCAACATAAAATAAATAACTTGAAAAATAAAGATTAATTTAATATGTCCAAAATAGCTTTTTTAAATAGATTTTATAATGGTGAATTCAATTATCTCTGTATAAATTTTTATAAACAAAATAAAAAGTTTTTACTCCTCTCTGCAGCCATATATTTTTTAGCATTATTTATTGGTCTGATTATAGGTTATTTCATACCTGGTTTGATTGAAAATTTCTTGAATAGTGTTGTTAAATCGGACAAACAGTTTGTTATGAAAAATGGGATAAGTACATTTTCAATATTCCTGCACAACCTTACTTATGGAGTATTTTTCCCCTATACTGCAGGTGTAACAGGAATAATTACAGCAGGAATATTGATACTCAACGGATTCCTATATGGGTCTTTTTTAGGATTTCTTTCGTCTAATATTGGAGGTATTTTAAGTCCGTTAGGAGTAAGTAATCCTGTTGCTTTTCTAATTTACACAATACCACATGGTATATTTGAAACATCTGGTATTATTGTAGCGGGAGCTGGAGGATTTAAACTTACAAATTTGGTTATTAATATAATAATATATAAAAAAACAAAAAATGAATTGTATAATGAATTTAAAGATTCTCTAATATTAGTTGTTATTGCAATAATTTTAATTTTAATTGCAGCAGTAATCGAAGCCAATATAACACTTCCATTAGGAAATTATATCACACATTTGTCTTTAGCAAAATAATGTCATAATATTCATAAAGTTGAAATTGTTATTGAAAATACAATTAAATGAAATTATTATACCCCGGAGTTGTAATAAATGGAACTAGAAGTTGGAAAATTGAATGGTTTTTTTATAGATGCAACACATAAATGGGGAACTATAAGTCCTTATGATGTCTTCACCAATGCAACAGAATCTGAATTTGAAGAGCTGTTAGAAAATTTTATATCAGAAAACGAATCTCAAGATGGTCCTAATTTTAGCATTCAAAAATTCTCTTATTATGTGGCAAAGAATGGATACTATATTAAAACCCATGGAAACTTTATATTACCTCCATATGCACCGTTAAAATAGATTATTGAATATTCAAAACATTTAATTACTAAAATATAGTTTTATTGTTTAAAATAAACCATATTTGAGACTTATTTATTTAATTCACATAAAATGAGATGAAAATTATAATAAAAGATTTCTCTAAATTTGTCACCTTATAAAAACAGTAACTAGAAAATATTAATTATTCAATATAAAAAAGATATTTGTTAAAATAGTTTAAAAGTCAATGGTGAAGATATAATGATTATTGTGACGGCTAAAATGAATTTAAAACCTGGAAAAAAAGATGAATTTATTTTAAAGGCACAAGATTTAATTTGTGCTACCAGATTGGAAGAAGGTTGTATAAGTTATGGTTTGTATGCAAGTACAGAAAATAAAGAAGAACTAGTAATGTTAGAACACTGGGAAGATATTAATTCATTAAACACCCATATGGAAACAGATCATTTCAAACAATTTGGAAAAATAATAAAACAGTTATTAACAGGAAAAATTGATGTTAAATCATATTCTGTTGAACAAACATAATTAAATAAAACATAAAGGTATTGATGCGATTTTAAAAAGTTTAATTTATTAAAATTGTTGCAACTTATAAATTTAAGGGAAATATTGAATTAGTGGTATCTTCTACATCTTTTAACCATTCATTTCTTTGTTTTAAAGTGCTTGTTACCATTACTCCATAATTTTTACGATGAACATTGTTAATACCGCATAATCCGAAAACACAGTTTTTCCATATTAGTTCAAGTGGATCTCCAAATACTTTATTTTCCCTTTCGGTTGTTGTGTTTGATGTGTTAAAAATTAATACATTAGCTGCCTTTAATAGGCCTATTGGTATTCCTTCCCCCTGATCACCTTCCACAAATTGGTAGGCTATACCTGCACGCATAACTCTGTCAACCCAACCCTTTAAAATTGCAGGCGGCATTCCCCACCAGTTAGGATGGACAATTATTATCCCATCAACACTTAAAATCTCCTTACAATATTTTTCAACCATGGAATCTGTTTCAGCATTTTTAGGAATTTCTTCAAAGGGAAGAGTCGGATTAAAATTTTCAACATATAAATCATGAAAGATTACATCATATCCATTACTTTTAAGAGTTTTAATAGCTGTATGGGTAATTGCATGATTAAAACTACATTCTTTAGGATGTGCTAGAATAACAAGAATTTTCATTTATTTACACCAATTGTAATTTATTCATGATACAAATTTAAATATTTATTCCATTAGTTATCTGATAAAAACTATTTATCCATAATCCTTCTATATTTGAGGCTTAATATTGATAATATAAGTTTTTACTTCACACCGCCTGTTAAAAACCATCTAATAGTAGTATAATTAATTTGATAATTTCTAGGGTTATTGTTGTAAATACTTTGAATGAACAATTATACTGATAATTCAGATTGTATAGAAAAAATTTAATTTAGTATATTCTTATATTTTTTTTAAGATCATTTCAGGGTCAAGTAAACTTATACCGGTGTTTTCACCAACAACTTCGATCTGGACAACCCAATCTGAATCCGCGCCATTAGCTTCTAAATTAAATTTTTCAACTAATTCTTCTGTGATTTTTTCAACCAATTCATCCGTGGAGTTAAAGTATTTTCTTCCTCTTAAATCACATATCACCTTAAAAGAATCTCCTTGAACTACCCGATTACTTGCTAAATTATTAACTTGTTCTAATATACTTTCTAAACGAGTTCTAACCACTTTTTCAATAATTACCACTTTAGATATTACAGTAGTGGAAGCGTTTGATAGTAATTTAACTGCATCTAAGGGTTCCATATCTAAATCAATTAAAATAACATTGGGAAAGTTAGATTCTTTAAAATTCAACACTCTTTCTTCATTCTGGAGTGTCATTTCAATTTCTTCTAGCCCCATTGCCTCTTCACCCTCACCTTGACCTTTCTGTCCTCTAAGGGTTATAAGTAGATTGAATGATTCTGTTGGCTTGATAAAACTCACCTCTTAATTACTATTATGTAGTTGAATGATAATAAAATTTTTGTAAATTTCTAATTTCATTATTTAAAACAAAAGAATATAATAAAAAAGCAGATAAATAATTTGATACTTAATTTATCTTAAATCAACTATTCTTGTTCAAATTTTATAGGTCCAATTAGTAGTGTGCATCTTCCTTGTGAGTCTTTTCAATAAATCTTAGGTTAAATATATCTCCAACTTTAAGATCATGATTCATGTATCCAAGCTCCTTCAAAACGGGTATGAATTCCATTGTAGATTTTATGTAATCATCAGGAACTTTTGCACAGTACCGTGGAGAAATATTATAAGTTTCAAGTACAAATTTCTTATTAACTATACCCATCTCATTGGCAGCAATCTCTGCTGCTGTACCTGGTAGGTTCCGTATAAGGTTAGATGCATCTTCATGTGCCTTTAAAAAACTTGTTATATACTCGGGTGAATTGAATATAAGGTCTTCCTGTACAACTATACCGTAGCTGGGATTATAGGGCCATATTTTATTTGGAGGTATTATTATTTTAGAATTGAACTGGTTTGATGCTACTGTTGCAAGGGATGGTGTGCCAACACCCGCCTCTATTTCTCCTTCTTGAATTGCATCTGGGATGAAGTCAGCCCACGAGTAATTTTTTATGGAAATATCTCTATTCTTTAAGAGATTGCGTATGATAACGTCATGAATAGAGCCTCTTGTAGGTGTTCCAATGGTTTTTCCATTATATTGGTTTAAAACAGATTCAATATCTCCAAGCTCACTGTATGAACTGTAAGGTTCTTTTGAAATCATAACTGTACCTTCAATATGTCCACCAGCAACACATTTAATTTTCATACCATGTTCAATACCAATCATAACTGGTGGAAGCCCTATATAACCCAGATCAATATCCTCACTTTCAAATGCTTTCATCATTTCAGGGCCTGTTGGGAATAATTTCCATGTTGTCTCGTCTGAACTCTCAAAGGAGAATTTTCCACTTTTAAGAATGAATGATGTGTGGTATATGGTTGAGAGATATCCTATTTTCATAAATTAAGAGCTCCATGTTTTATTATAATTTGTAAAATTTTCTAAACAATTATATAACAATTGTTATATTTAAAGTTGATCTATTAAATTATTACTCTAAATCCAATTTAGACGCATTATCACTCATTTTTATAAAAACCGTAATATACACATTTAATCACTATTACAGACATGAAATAGGTTAATTTAGCCCAATTAAATTCAAGATTAATGTTTTATAATATATGGGATGATGTCATCAATTGTTAAAACTATTGAATACGTCTTTTTTTTAGATAAATGGTTTGTGTTAACACCATTTCTTGAAAATAAGAATGGAGACGACTTATCAAGAGCAAGCTATATCGAAAACCTCTAATCTGGGCTTAAATTATTAAAAAGGTCCTCTGATGGTCTTTTTTTTGAAATTAAACCAAAGGGTTTATAAGGGATGTTCAAGTCATTAGAGATAAGTTTAGCAAAACGTCATAAATGAAACTTTTATGATGAATTGAACTCGGAGGCGATCGAATTAAGCGAAAAACAATATGCTCAATCTTTTTGCTATTGGCTTTTGCACTAATTTTAAATGTAAACGCGTCATCTGCTGCAACAGTTAATAATACAAGCAGCATTAATTCAAACGTGAAAACTGATATGTCATCAAGTATGACTCAGATTAGTACAGTTAGTGCATCTGCTAGCAAATCTAGCACAATTTTAAATTCAAAAGTTACAACAACTGCACAGGCAGTTAAAAAAACCGATACTACAAAACCTATAGTTAAAGTCATGGATCCAGCGAATAAAGCAGTGAAAGTGAAAGTCACTAAGACAATTAAAATCACATTCAATGAAAAAATAAAATTTGGAAGTAAATGGATAATACTCTATAATAGTCACGGTCAAAAAAAGGCATTTAAATCTTCCATAAGTGGTAATACACTCACAATAAACCCTATTAAAAATTTCGCAAATGGCTTGACTTATAATATAATTCTACACACAGGTAGTATAACTGACTTAAACGGTAACAAAGTATCTCTACATAGAATGAAATTTACAACTGTGGCAAAAAAACCATATCCTGCATCATATTCCCAATACTTAAAACCTACTAATAACTGTCAATCAAACAACTCGAAAATAAAATCACTGGCAGCATCGATTACCAAAGGTAAAACATCACAACTCAGTAAAGCATCAGCAATATTCAATTGGGTAAGAAATAATATAAGTTACTCATTTTACTACAACACACGTAAAGGTGCATTGGGAACATTAAGTTCAAGATCAGCTAACTGTGCAGATACAGCACATATAATGGTGGCTCTTGAAAGAGCAGCAGGTATACCAGCAAGATACAATCATGGAACATGCAGATTTTCTAGTGGAAACTACTATGGTCATGTATGGGCCCAAGTATACGTAAATGGTAAATGGCATTATGCCGATGGAACCAGCTCTAAAAACTCATTCGGAGTTGTCAAAAATTGGAATACTAAAAACTTTACATTACATGGTATCTATGCATCATTACCATTCTAGGAGGGGAAATTTAGATGAAAAAAATCATAGTGGTCTTGGTAATTGTAGTGGCAGTCCTTGGTTTAGGATTCGCAACTATAGGGGATACAGCTAAAAAAAATACAACAAACAATACAAAAAGTCCAGTAACACAGCAAATTGTAACGAACACTAACAATACAACAGACAACAGTACAAATACAAATACAAATACAAATATAACTTCTGCAGAAGCTCAGAAAATAGCCAGTAAATACATAGCAGTATCAGGTGCTATTGCAGGCACACCAACATTAACTAAACAAGATAACAAATTGGTATACATTGTACCAGTAATAGACAATGGAAAAAATGTGGGTGAAATTGATATAGACGCTCAAACAGGTGAAAACCTAGGAGGAGCAGGTGGAGCTCCATAAGAATCTGTTTTAAGTAAAATGAGAACTAAAAATTTTGTCCCATTTTATATTTTTTTTAAATTTTAAATATCTTCTATAACATGCAGATATTAAATCTATTTTATTGATTTTCATATTTTATGAAAAGATCATGAAAAGAAATTAGTTCTTCTTGTATTCATTAAAACTTTCAGGAAATCTATTCATTATAAAATCTGTTAAACCCCTATTTTCAAGGTCATGAATAACTAGTTCCATAAATTCAATTTGATCTTTAGAATCTTCAACAAATTGGTTCTGTGATTTAATTTGTTTTCTTGCATTGTCAAGCTGGTTTTTGGTTACGTGCAATCTGTGAACTAGCTGATTATGTTCTTTTTTTAATTCTTCAAATTTACCAAATTGAAGACTTATATCCTTAAATTCCAGTTCATTTAATCGTTTTTCAATGATAATTTTTTCATTAACAACGTCATGGATCCTTTCATTTGCATATTCAAGTTTTTTTTGGAGTTCTAACACTTCACTATGCTTTATTTTTAATTCTTTTTCCAGTTCTTCAGATAAATCATGAGTTTTGTCTGGATCATTTTTTTTAGACTCATTGATATCCTTCTTGGAAACTGGGCTTAATTTTTCAATTTGAGAATTTTCTTTCATTATTTGGACCTTCTCATATCAATTGATATATAATCTATTCTAAGTAACGAGTGTCTTATATAAACAGTTATTATCATTAAAATCAGAAATATAATTATTGGACCTTTCAAATGGAATATATGGTTAATGGAGGGTTATTATCCTTTTTTATTAATGTACAATCTAACTAAATAAAATAAAAAAAATTAATATATTACATGTTTCTTATCCATATTCATAGCTATTTTGGTTGTTTTTATAATATTCACTGGTATTAGTGTGGGATTCTTTAAAATCAAAGTTTAGTAAACCTTCATTATAATTATTTTGTAATTCGGTTGCATGACTTAATTCGAAGTTTGTATATGGATTATTCATGTATGGAAAAATCATTCCATAGACCATGTATACGTACGCTGGAATTAATCCATACTGTTTTGTTAGTATCTGGAAATATAATGGAAAGCCATCACCTTGGACCAGTTGAGGATTATCTGTTCTTGCATTGCCATGCCATATAATAGGAATCGGGCCAGTTTGATTATGTTGTTTTGCCAGGGTATTGACATGGTCCATCATCTCATCGTAGGTATCGTAAATTTTTCCATCGGACATATACTTATATCTACCATCAGGAACTCCGTATAATGCCACTTTAAGAGAATCTATAAAGTTAATTTGGTTTAAACCAGCCGAACCTATGCCCTGTGTGTCAATAAAGGCTACTTCTATTATATACACATTTCCTTCAGGATAGCTTCTGTAGTTAGAACCTCCAGCCATGTGTACTACTAAAGCTGTTGTGGAATTTCTTTCCTGTGCTAACTCGGCCAACATTTTTGAATGAGGATGTCCTGGATAAAAGTCTGGATTTAAAAGTTTAACAAATGCCAGCCTTCCTAAAGGTTCAATAGGGCCATTTGAAACTATTTCATATGAATAACCTACAGAAATAGCTATAATCGACAATATAACAACAAGAAATATGATTATCTTTTTTCCCATCAGTATATTTATATACTCAATAAAGATTATATTTATGTTTTCCATACAAACTATTCAATTGAACCTTTCCTAAAGGAATGATATATTATTAAAATAGTTTATTAACTCATATTATTTCCATTATAATAATAAAACTGCATTCTTGGACCTATATATGAAAATAAGTATAATTGATGGGTATTATATATTGAGTTCAATTTTTTTTATAATAAAAAATTTATAATTTAGAATTAACATCAAAATTTTAAATTTAAAAATAAAGAGGGATATCTCTTTATTCTGCATATTTTTCAGGATTTTCATCGAATTCTTTTTTACATCCTGGGGCGCAGAAGTAGTATTTTTTGCCTTTATATTCACTTACCCATTTAGCACTTTTTTCTTCCACATCCATCTTACATATAGGGTCTACTGCCATATTTTCTCCTCCTAAAAATATTTTAATTGTTTAAATTCTAAAACAATTAATTCTTTTTCTACTGTTTTGTTCATTTACGCAATATGTATGAGTTTAATTATAGTATATGCTTAAAAATAGATAAAATTTATTATTTTAATATGTTCTAAGAAGAGTTATCATGAAATTAGAGGTGAATTTAAAATTGATTGATTTACAATATATATTCCATTGAGGCTGATATTAAATAGCATGTATTAATTAACCGCCTGCAATGGTTTGGAACATTACAATTTGATCTCCATCATTTAAAGTAGTGTCTAGTCCATTAATATCTCTTATGTCTTCTCCATTGATCATGACTTTCAGATAATCTCTGAGGTTTCCATTTTCATCAAATAGGACTTCTTTGAAACTTTCATCATATTTCTTACATAAAAATTCTATGAGAGTATTTATATCTGGAACATCCTCAATTTTGATGTTCTTTTCTCCTGTAATATCAATAAAGCGTGTTAAAAATTTTATTTCTATCAATTGAATTCATCTCCTTCATCCATCAGTTTTTAACTCTTTTAAAGTCAAATTGGTAAGAATTTTTTTTGTAAAATCTTTGAAGGTTGTTTTTCTTACTCATTATATATAACTATTGTTAACTTCATAATAGAAATTATTGAATGTCAAAAGATTGATACTATAACAATGTTATATAACGATAGTTATATATATTTAAAAAAAATAAAATAAATGCAAAGAAGGTGAAAAAATGGTAAAGATTCCAGAATTAACAAGGGGAATTGCAAATAACATTACAGAAACCATAGGAAATACTCCTTTAGTAAGATTAAATAAATTGACAAACGAATCGAAAGCAGATGTAGTGGTGAAACTCGAATCTTTCAACCCACTCTCAAGTGTAAAGGATAGAATTGGTGTGGCAATGATAGAGGCAGGTGAAGAAGCAGGAGTGATCAAAAAGGACACAATTCTTATCGAACCCACAAGTGGTAACACCGGAATTGCCCTGGCTTTTGTTGCAGCACAAAGAGGATACAAACTCATCCTAACTATGCCAGATACCATGTCAATTGAGAGAAGGAAATTGCTTGCTTTGCTTGGAGCTGAAATTGTACTGACACCCGGTGCCAAAGGTATGAAAGGAGCTGTTTCTAAAGCAGAAGAATTAAATGCTGAAATTTCAGGTTCTGTAATGCCCCAACAGTTCAAGAATAAAGCCAACCCTAAGATACACAGGGAAACCACAGCTCCAGAAATTTGGAGAGACACCGAAGGAAAGGTGGATATATTAGTATCTGGTACAGGTACCGGTGGAACAATAACAGGTGTTGGACTGGCCCTTAAAGAACTCAAACCCAGTTTGAAAGCTGTGGCTGTTGAACCTGTAACATCTCCTGTACTTTCTGGAGGAAGTCCAGGTCCACATAAGATACAAGGTATTGGACCGGGTTTCATTCCAGATGTGCTTCAAACAGAAGTAATAGATGAAATTGTACAGGTTTCAGATGAAGATGCCGCAAAAACTCTTTTAAGACTCGCAAGAGAAGAAGGTATACTTGCTGGTATTTCATCTGGAGCTGCAACCTACGCTGCACTTCAATTAGCAAAAAAAGAAGAAAATACAGGAAAATTAATTGTAGTAATTTTACCAGATACTGGAGAAAGATATTTGAGTATGGATTGGATATTTGATGACATATTCAAAACAACAGATAAAACATCGGATTTTACAAGTTAAAAAGTACAAATAATATAATATAAATTGAATGCGAACAGTAAAAATAGTTATATAAATTAATTTCCTGTTCATAATTCAATTTATATGTTATCAATGGTGATTGAATGTTTGAAAGAATGAGAGAAGAAATACAGATGGTATTTGCAAGGGATCCTGCAGCTAGAAGTACGTTAGAGATTATTCTATGCTCACCTGGACTACATGCAATATGGTTACACAGACTTGCAAGCGGGTTTTGGACACGCAATCACATATTTTGGGGACGATTCATTTCAACTATTAACAGATTTTTAACTGGAGTTGAAATACATCCTGGAGCCAAAATTGGGAAAAGAGTTTTCATAGACCATGGCATGGGAGTGGTTGTTGGTGAAACAGCAGAGATAGGCGAAGATGTTCTAATATATCAGGGAGTAGTTTTAGGAGGTACCAGTCTTGAAAGATCCAAAAGACACCCCACAATTGGAAATGGTGTTGTAATAGGTTCGGGAGCTAAGATTATAGGCAATATTAAAATTGGTGATTGCTGCAAAATAGGTGCAGGATCAGTTGTTTTAAAACCAGCACCACCCGGTGCAACCATAGTTGGCATCCCTGGAAGGATTGTTCAAGAATCTAGAAAATGTGCAATAGACCTTGATCATGGCCAGTTACCAGATCCTGTTGCAGAAGTTATCAAACTCATACTGCAACGTCAAGATGAACTTGAAAAGGAAATTAAAGATCAGAAGATAAGCACAGATATTGCTAAGTTGAATCATTTCTTAACTAAAAAATCAGAAATAGAAGAAATTTTCACAGAAGGCGCAGGAATATAATATTTTCAACCCATTTAATTAAAACGCATAATAATGATAAAAAAATACTTTTTATTTTAAAGAAATGAAAAGATGATACATATGAAAAGTAGTTATATATCAATTGTTATATATTGAGATATTATAACATTATGAAATGATTTTAATCAAAGAATAATTAATTTCTTGTTTAATGTCATTTATTATAAATAAATTCAAAAAAGAGTGATTAAGATGAGACCCCCATGTGAAATAGTTGTATGGTATGTAATTCCAAGCATACGATCAGAGCTTGCTAAAGAGCTTCTAAATCTTGGAATGAAACAAAAAGAAATTTCAGAATTACTTGATATTACTCAGCCTGCAGTATCCCAGTATATAAGTGATAAAAGAGGCCACGGAATTAAATTTAACGATGAAATACATGAATTAATAAAACAATTTGCGGTTGATCTTAAAGAAGGGAGACTTAATCAAAGCAGTATAATATCAAGAATATGTGATTTATGTAGAAAGATTAAAACAGAAGATGTAGTATGTCAGCTGCACAAAGAAAAAGACAACATACCGGTTAACTGTGATGCTTGTATGGGTTCAAATGCAGACCATCATTCTGAACCCTTGTAAATCATTCTACTACATTTAATCCATATTATATCCTATTAAATTTGTAATTTGGGCTATTTTTTATATTTAAATAAATATCTAATAATTTGAAACATTCCATTCTAAACCTATTTAGATAAACCCATGTAAAATAAGGGATTTTACAATAAATAAATTTTTAAGAGATAAATTATCCACTTATTATTTATTTAAAGAAATAACCCAGAATAATAAAATGCCTTGAACCTAATACTAAGAATAAATAAATTTAAACTTTAAGGAAATAAAAAAATGTGCGGAATTGTCGGTATAAAAGCACTTGATCATAAACAGGATGTGGGAAGTGACCTGATAAACATGCTTAATACAATTAAACACAGAGGTCCTGATGGATCTGGAGTTTTTATAGGGGGGAAAACTGTACATGGCCCCTTGGAAAATTTAAAAACTCCAGAAGGTTCATTTGGATTGGGCCACAATCTGCTTTCCATTGTTGGAACAGAAGTTACACAGCCCATTGAAAAACATGGATTTATATTGGTTGCAAACGCAGAGATATATAATTTCAGACAGCTTAAGAGCTGTATAAAAGATAATTTTAAGACAAATTCTGACTGTGAAGTTATTATAAATGTTATTCAAGAATTTTATAATGGATCACTTATAGATGCTGTAAAAAAATCTCTTAACAAGTTAGATGGCGATTATGCATTTGCAATATACGATGGAAAAGACTGTGTGGTTGTAAGGGATCCATTGGGTGTAAAACCCTTGTATTATGGTGAAAATGATTTAAATGAATTTGCTTTTGCATCTGAGAGGAAGGCACTTTGGAAGATTGGAATAGAAAATGTACATACTCTAGCTCCCGATCATATACTTTTTAATGGTGTAATGTTGAAACTTGAAGATAGAGATAATTCTAACTGGAAATTGAATAATATATTCTCTTTTAATGATTTTAATGGCGGTAAAATAAATTCTAATATTGAAGATCAAAATTTTATTGAAATTCATAATCAAAACCATGATAAAATTCAAATCAAAAATCAGTTAAAAGAACTATTAGTCAATTCTGTTGAAAAAAGGATTAAAGGACTTTCCAGAGTGGGTATAGTCTTTTCTGGTGGTGTTGACAGTACAGTTATAGCTAGAATATCTCAAGATCTTGGAGTTGATACAACACTGTACACTGCAGGCCATGAGAACTCTAGCGATATGAAATTTGCTAAAAAAACTGCAGAAGATATGGGTTTACCCCTAAAAACAAAGATATTAGATGTTGAAGATATTAAATATTACACAGGTCTTGTATTAAATGCAATTGAAGAATATAACATCATGAAATTAGGAGTGGGAATGCCCGCTTACCTTGCATCTGAAATGGCCCATGATGATGGTGTCAAAGTAATGATGTCTGGTCAAGGTGCTGATGAAATCTTTGCTGGTTACCATCGATATACACAGTTTTATAGTGATAAAGGTGAAAAAACCCAAGAAGATCTTGAAGAAGATATTTTGAATCTTTATCATGTCAACCTGCAGAGGGACGATGCAGTTACAATGGCAAATAGTGTAGAGCTTAGAGTACCCTATCTAGACCTTGAACTTGTTAAAATGATAATGAAAGTGCCTATGAATTATAAACTTGATGGTAAAGTAGATGGGCTGCGTAAATGCATCCTCCGAGAGATTGCCGCGGATATTGGTGTTCCATATGAAATTGTTAGAAGACCAAAAAAAGCTGCACAGTATGGTTCGGGTATTCACAAGATCCTTGTGAAGAAGGTTTTAAAGGATGAAAACTATAAAAATATACTTGAAGTATTGAAAAATTAGATGGAAATGGTGTACAAACAATAAGTGTTAAAAACATTTATGAATAAATTAACCATTATCAAGCTTAACAATTATTAATATTATTTATGATAGGGTGTTGGATTTGAAAATAGAAAAAGAAGCAGAAACCATATTAAAAAAGTTTTCAGAAGCTCTCAAGGACATCCCTGATCTTGAGGAAACCCACTACATGGTGGATAATGTAAATCTTTCGCGTGAAGATATTGCAGAAGATAAAAATCCTGAAAAAATTCTGAGAAATGCTCATACAGATGAAAATGGCAATATCATTGCTGAAAAAGGAAAATGGGTCAGATAATATGAGATTAAACCTTGTTTTAGAACTTTTAGATGTTCCAGGACAGCTTTTAGATGCACTGGATCCAATTGGAAAATTGGGTGCAAATATAGTTGCTGTTATACACCAAAGAGATGTTAAAACAGAAAGAGGAACAGTACCAGTCCATATAACATTGGAAGGCGATGAAGAGACTCTTAAAAGGGTTTTAGATTCCATAGAAAAAATGGATATTCAGATAATGGAAGTTGATGGTGTTGTAAAAAAAGAGAAGATAACAACAATATTCATTGGCAATATAGTTGATCAAGATTTAAAAGAAACAGTCAAAGTACTCAACAACATCAACGGTGTTTCTGTGGCAGATCTAGATCTTAAAATGTCTGACAATCCAACTAAATCTGCATCAAGAATAGTTATAGAGGCAGATTATGGAATAAAAAAATCTTTAATGGAAAATATTAAAGAACTAGGCAGATCTAAAGGATTTTTAGTAATAAACGAAGTTTAAATAGTTAAAAATGTATTTTATGGTTAAATTTTTATTAGTTAATTTATCTAAATCCGATTTAACCTTCTTTTAATTTGGAGGAAGTTTTTATGAAATTATGTATCATTGGTTTCGGAGCAGTTGGAAAGGGAGTTTCAAGGGTAATCTCAATGAAAAAAGAGATTCTCAAGGAGAAATATGGTCTTGATATCAGCGTTGTGGCTGTAACAGACAGATCAGGAGCAGCAATAAATCCAGATGGACTGGACACAGATTTATTGATTGAAACCAAAGAAAAAACTGGTAAAATATCCGAATACCCTGAATACGGTGTTCCAGATGTAACAGGAATACATGTACTAAACCAAGTGGATTATGACTGTCTTATCGAAGTAACACCAACTAATATAGATGATGGTGAACCAGCAAAATCACATATACTAACTGCAATGAAGGATGGTAAAGATGTTGTAACATCAAACAAGGGACCACTTTCTTTATGTTTCAGTGAACTCATAGAAGCAGCCAATTCAAATAATTCAATATTTAAATATGAAGCCTCTGTAGGAGGTGCAATGCCCATTATAAATTTTGCCCATGAAACACTGGCAGGAAATGAAATATCTTCTGTACAGGGAATCTTGAATGGAACATGTAATTACATTCTTTCAAGAATGGCAAATGAAGGATCTCCATACGTCCAAACTCTTAATGAAGCTCAGGAGTTAGGTATAGCCGAGACAGATCCATATCAAGATGTGGAAGGTATAGATGCTGCATGTAAAATAGTGATACTAGCAAACTCTGTATTAAATATGAATGTGAGTTTAAAAGATGTTCAAATAGAAGGTATTTCACGAATTACACCCGAATCAATATCACTTGCTAAAAAAGAGGGTTTTCTAATCAAACTTATAGGTGAAGCATCTCACAATAATCTGGAAGTATCTCCAAGGCTTGTTAGAGAAGGATCACCTTTTGCAGTTGATGGTACATTGAATGTTGCCACCCTTAGAACAGACCTTGCAGACGATGTTACTGTAGCAGGTAAAGGAGCCGGATCCATTGAAACTGCCTCTGCAATTTTAAGCGATATCATAAGTATATGGAAATCCAGTTTATAAAATTTATATTTCAAATTATTTTCAATCTTTTCTCATAAATCGAAATAATACTATTCATAATTAAAGGACCTAAAAAAATGAAATATATTGTAGTTATAGGGGATGGTATGTCAGATCTCCCCATCAAGGAATTAAACGGTTTAACACCACTTCAAAGTTCTGAAACTCCAAACATGGATTTAATTGCATCAAAGGGAGTTAGTGGAATGCTTAAAACTGTTCCAGATGATCTTAATCCAGGATCCGATGTTGCGAACCTTTCAATTATGGGTTACAATCCAAAGAAGTATTATACAGGAAGAGGGCCACTGGAAGCACCAAGTGTTGGTGCGAAATTAGATGAAGGAGACGTCGCATTCAGATGCAATTTAATAACAGAAGATAACGGAATACTTGCAGATTTTAATGCAGGACATATCAGTACTGTTGAAGCATCAGAACTTATAGAAACCCTGAATCAAAAATTTTATCATTATGGAAAATTTTATTTAGGTACCAGCTACAGGCATCTTTTTGTATTAAAGGATGAAAAATCGGCTTCTCTTAACTCAACACCCCCACACGATGTTGTTGGAGAAAATATTGAAGTAAATCTTCTAAAACCTGCTCATGATAAAAATGCTGTTTTGCTCAATAAAATAATGGAAGAATCTAAGGATATACTCATAAAACATCCGGTTAATGAGAAACGTATTGCAGAGGGCAATTTACCTGCTAATATGATCTGGTTATGGGGACAGGGAGTTAAACCATCCATGCCCAGTTTTTCAGATAAATATGGGCTTAAAGGTGCCACAGTTACAGGTGTTGATCTTGTTAAGGGTCTTGGTATTTATATGGGTCTCAATAATATCCATGTTCCGGGCGCTACAGGATATTTAGATACGGATTATTGTGGAAAGGCTAAATATGCTCTTGAAGCATTGGAAACTCATGATCTAATTTTTATTCATGTGGAAGCACCCGATGAAGCGAGTCATTCAGGAGATCTTAAAGAAAAAATTATGGCAATAGAACGCATAGACAATAGAATTTTGGGCAAGATCCTTGATGAAGTTCCGGGATATGATGAATATTGTGTTGCTATTCTCCCTGATCATCCTACACCCATATCACTGAAAACCCATACAAATGACCCTGTACCATATTCAATGTGTTCAACATCAAATTCATGCGATGGCGTAACAAAATATGATGAATTTTCAGCAAGAAAAGGCGTTATGGGAATTAAACCTGGCTATGAATTCATTAAAAGCTTAATTAATTATTCAAATCATGAATAGTTTTTTTTAATTTTTTTTATATATTAACTCTAAAAACTATAAAATAATCTATATTAAAACCAATTATTATATGAAAACAATATCAATCCATTTATTTGTTTACAAGAAACTTTTATATGGAATGTTATCTAGACATTACTTTCAATTATTAACTTTAATAATAAGTTTCATTAAAAATTATAGGATCCTGGGGAGGGTAATTTATTTTAGATTTGACACCATCAATTTTATTTGGTAAAATTACAAAATTTGCATTGAATATTGTTGGTATGACTGGAACTGCACTTCCAGGTAAAGTTGCAATGATAATCAATCCTGATCTTCTACTTATTTTAAATTCAAGATGTAAAAGGAAAGTAATTATAACGGGTACCAATGGTAAAACAACAACCAACAATCTTATAAATCATATATTAAACTCTGAGTACGAAGACATTTTGTCAAATCTAATGGGTGCAAATATGCCCCAAGGTGTTGCAAGTGCATTTTTAAACAACACAAAAAAAGTATATGATTGGGGTATATTTGAGGTTGATGAAGGATCGTTTCCCGATGTTGTAAAATATATAGAACCCGACTACGTTGTTATAACCAATTTCTTCAGGGATCAACTCGATAGATTTGGTGAAATAGAGAACACGTCGAATATTGTTTATGAGGCAATTAAACCGTTAAATACAACTTTAATTTTAAATGCTGACGATCCAATGGTTTCTAATTTTAAAGATCTTGGAAAAAAGAATGTATATTACGGTGTTGAACAAACAAAATTCAGCTCAAAAACACAGCGGGTTGTTGAATCACGTTTCTGTCCAATCTGTTCAAATAATCTCGAATATGAATACTTCAACTATGGACAGTTAGGTAGATATAAATGCAATAGCTGTGACTTTAAAAATCCTAATTACAACTACAGGGTATCTGAAATTGAATACCATGATGATTCATACCATTTCAAGGTTGATAATTCCAAAGGTCAGACAAATGACGTTATCTTTAGATATGATGGTATTTACAATGCCTATAACTGCTGTGCTGCCATTGCATTTTCAATTGAAGCCGGTTTAGACATGGAGCAAGTAGTAGAAAGAATTGATAACTTTGATTACAAACTTGGTAGAATGGAAAACTTTGAGTTCCAAGATAAAATTGTTAAAATTGTACTGGTAAAAAATCCCATAGGACTTTCAGAAGTAATTAAAAGTATTTCCAACGACAAGAGAAAAAAATCTCTTTTATTCATTCTTAATGATAATCCTGCTGATGGAACAGATGTTTCATGGATATGGGATGCAAATGTTGAAGCTATTAATGATATTGATAATCTGACATCTATACACTGCTCAGGAATAAGGGCAAACGACATTGCTCTCAGAATCAAGTACTCTGAAAGCAGCAAAAATAATATGGAGATTAACGATAACATGGAAGAATCAATTGAAAATGTGCTCAGAGAAGACGTTGAAATTATTTACATACTTCCCACCTACACAGCAGTTTTCCTGACCCGTGACTATATTATGGGACATCTAAACCATACAAATGCCCGTATCCCAAGGATCAAAGAGTTGATCAAATCAAAGATAGGTACCTAAAGGAGGAGATATAATGGAATTAAATATATTTCATATGTATCCCGACCTTTTAAATCTATATGGGGATATAGGAAATGTAACATGCCTTAAAAAGAGGTGTGAATGGAGGGGAATAAAGATTAACATCGTTGATTTTTCACTTGGAAACGAGGCAGATATCAATTGTGCAGACATACTATTCATGGGCGGTGGCTCAGATAGGGGCCAGAACATTGTTTACTCTCACTTTTTAAAGTATAAAAATGATGTAAGCAATGCAATTGAGGATAGCTCTGTTTTTCTCGCAATATGCGGTGGATACCAGCTTTTAGGTGAAAGTTACATAGATGCCAATGGTATGAAAATTCCAGGGCTGGGAGTATTCGACTACACAACTGAAAGTGAAGAGAAAAGACTTATTGGAAATATTATAATTAAAAATAAACTTGGATTAAATCCCAAAACCATTGTAGGCTTTGAAAACCATGGTGGCAGAACATATCATGATTACAATGCACTTGGTTCTGTTGTTGTTGGTAACGGTAACAATGGTAAAGATGAACTAGAGGGAATGATATATAAAAACTGCTTAGGAACCTACCTTCACGGCCCTTTACTTCCAAAAAATCCCCATTTAGCTGATCACATCATATTAACAGCTTTAAAACGTAAATATGATATCAAAAGTCTTGATGTTATAAACGATGACTTGGAATATGCTGCTCATGAAAAGGTTTTTGAACTGTATACCAATGGGAAGGTTTAGGAATATTCTAGAAGTTTTTTTTTAATAATTTTCAATAATATTTATATTCATTTCATTTCAATATAGGATCATAATTAGAATTTAAATAATAAAGATATAAATTTATTTAGTTTGATATTAACCAGGAACAAATATTATTATAATTTAATATTATGGATATTATCAAACATTACAATATTATTAATGATTAAAAGTTTTTTGAGGAGTTGGTAATCTGTCAAAGTATATAGTGGTTACTGGTGGTGTTGTTAGTTCAATAGGAAAGGGAATTACAGCTGCTTCTATAGGTAGAATTTTACGGTCATATGGTGTCGATGTAACAGCCATCAAAATTGATCCATATTTAAACTGGGATTCAGGAACACTGAACCCATATCAGCATGGAGAGGTTTTTGTAACAGAAGATGGTATGGAAACAGACCTTGATCTAGGACATTATGAACGATTTCTGGACGTAAATCTATCCGGAGAATGCAACATTACAACGGGAAAGGTTTATTCATCTGTTATAAATAAGGAAAGGAAAGGAAATTACCTTGGAGCATGTGTCCAAATTATTCCCCATATCACAGATGAAATAAAAGCCATGGTTAGAAAAACGGCTGATAAAACCCAGGCAGAAGTTGTTCTTGTTGAAGTGGGCGGTACTGTTGGAGATATAGAAAGCCAACCATTTTTAGAGGCACTAAGACAACTCCGTAACGAAGAGGGCCATGACAATGTGATGTTTGTACACGTTACATACGTACCTTATCTCAGGGCTGCAGGGGAATTTAAAACTAAACCAACACAACACAGTACCAAAGAATTAAGGGGTACAGGTATCACTCCAGATATGATAATTTGTAGATCTGAACTACCTATAGACAACCATCTAAAGGAGAAGATTGCACATTTCTGTGATGTTGATAAAAATGCGGTTATAAATGCTCCAGATGTTCATTCAATCTATGAGATCCCATTAATACTAAACAGCGAAAATGTTGGAGAGTATATAATTGACAGGATAAAAATAGAGGCAAGAAAACCCGATTTATATGAATGGAGCAGGATTGTTGAATCCCTTAAAATTGATGAATCAAGGATTACTGTTGGAATTATAGGAAAATATGTTGAACTTGAAGATGCCTATATAAGTATAAGGGAATCATTGAAACATGCTGCAGCTGAATTGGGTGTTAAAGTAGATATAGAATGGATAAGAGCAGAAGACAGTGTTAACAGGGAAAAACTCGATCACTTTGATGCATTACTGATACCTGGGGGTTTTGGTGAAAGGGGTATCTCAGGAAAACTAGATGCTGTTAGGTATTCAATTGAAAAAGAGATACCTATATTTGGAATATGCCTTGGAATGCAATGTATGGTGGTAGAATTTGCCAGAATGCATGGCTTTGAAGGTGCAAACAGTACTGAATTTGATGAAAATGCCAAACATCCTGTTATTGACATAATGCTTGAGCAAAAAAAGATAAAAAATATGGGCGGTACAATGAGGCTGGGTTCCTATCCATGTAAAGTTGAAGGGGGAACAATTGCACATGATGCATATAAAGAAGATGTTGTTAGCGAACGTCACAGGCACAGATTTGAATTCAACAATGATTATCGTGATATACTAGTTGAAAAGGGTTTAACAATTTCCGGTACTTCTCCAGATAATTTTCTGGTTGAAATTGTAGAAATAAAGGATCATCCATGGTTTTTAGGTTGTCAGTTCCATCCTGAATTTAAGTCAAGACCTAACAAGGC
This sequence comes from Methanobacterium sp. SMA-27, assembly GCF_000744455.1. Classification (NCBI taxonomy): domain Archaea; kingdom Methanobacteriati; phylum Methanobacteriota; class Methanobacteria; order Methanobacteriales; family Methanobacteriaceae; genus Methanobacterium; species Methanobacterium sp. SMA-27. The sequence goes on from NZ_JQLY01000001.1 coordinate 1,269,969, forward strand.
ACATCCAATTTTTAAATCATTTATGAAAGCTGCAATTGTTAAGAAGAGGAGTAATTAAAATCAGAATAATTCAATAATATCCAAAATTCAGGATATTAAGATATATAATCTTACTTTAGTTAAGATTAGATTTCATTAGTTTATCCATTCTTTCAATTAGAATGACTCAACAGATCTCTTATTGGATTGGATGATTAAATTAATAATTGTAAATAACTTATAATAATATTTAATAAATTTAGGGACGATTATCATGTTAGTTACCATACCATTTATTAGTATAATTATAGCTCTTGTTGCGTGTATCTACGCAAGTTACACAGATTTTAAAGATGGAATCATACAAAACAAACTCACATTCCCATTAATAGCCATTGGAATCATTTTAAATGGTATCTATGTTTTTACTACCACCAATATATTGATGTTTATTGAATGTGTGATAGTTACAGGAATAATATTTATTTTGGGATATGTTTTCTGGAAGATGGGTGCTTGGGCAGGAGGGGATGTTAAACTGTTTACTGGTCTTGCAGCTTTAATCCCATTTTATGCCATACCATTTTATCCAACTTTGGTAAGTTACCAGATATTGGGTTTGCAGTTTCCATTGGTTGGAACCTATCCTTTCCCATTCACACTCATAGTCAACAGTATACTTGCAATTCTACCGTTCCTTCTAATATATGTGATTTATATAGCTGTTAAAACTAAACCTTACTTAATTGGAGAACTATTATCTCCAATAAAGGAATATAAAAAGAATATTGTACTAACTATGGTTGTAATATCCGCTGTTACAATTACGTTCACTCTGACTAAACAGTTAGATATTCAGATTATTTTGGTATCATTAATTTTAATATCTTTACTTTCATTAATTATATCCAAAATCCCAAACACTATTAAAGCAGTTTTACTATCCCTTGTAACTGTTTATGCATTAATAACCAATTTATATGTCACATTAACTGGAATTGTAATTATTTTCATTTCCATAGTTCTAATTGAGATAATTAAAAAATTACTAACCTCTGTAAGTAAGGAAGCTCTTCAGGATGATTACAACATAGAAGATCTGAAAGAAGGAATGATATCAACCTACAATATCTATGAAAAGGATAATGAGATTGTTATTGGGGACAAAAGTTTTACAACCAGAATAAAAGAAGCAATAAATACTGGTGATCTTTCGCTTATTAATCCACCACGTGGTAAGGTGATTATAAGCTCAATGGCAGCAGGTCTTACACAAGAGGATATAAATCTCTTGAAAGAACTGAATATCAAAAATAAAATTTCAAATACTCTTAAGATTAAGAAAGGAGTACCATTTGCCCCATCAATATTAATAGGACTCATAATATCACTGTTCCTAGGAGATCTTGCATTTATTCTTGGAAAAATTTTAGCAGCAATAATATACTGAATAGAAAAAAATGGTTTATCATTATAAATATGTTGAAAAACATAATTTTTATATATAAATGTTTATATGCAATAGATCAATAATTATAATGTGAGAAAATGGATGTAAAAGGACAAGTATCAGCAGAATATTTACTTTTAGCATTGGTATTCCTAATTATAATTGGTTCAGTAACAGTGCCATTAGTTGGTAGTTCAATAAGTTCCAGTTTGGATATCTCATCTACTTCTGATGTAAGTGCTGCAATAAACAGTATCACAAATGCTGTTGGAGTAGTTTATGCCAATGGTCCTGGAGCTAAAAGAACAGTTAATGTATACTTCCCGATCCCAGGTACACTTAATTATGCATCTAACGCAATCCAGATGCAAGTCCCATTACAATCAGGTGGTAATAAACTTATAAGTTCAAATGTACCCATCGCTGTAACTATTACTGGTGGAACTGTTGGTAAAGGAAATTATAATGCTCAAGTTGCATGGGCATCTGGAACCAGTCCAATTACAGTAACATTGACAACAACTTAGATCATTTTAGTTAAAATATAAACATAAAATTAATCATCTTATAATAACGTTTTTACCTTTAAGGGGAATCCCAATGAGTTTATTTAACAAGATTGGCTATTATATTATCAAATTATTTTCTATAACTGGAATGCTAATTTTATCAATACCCAAAATACCTGGAAAACTTCGAAACATTAATTCCAACGACATAAAAGATAAAATAGACACAGATAATCTGAAAGATAATATATCACGTATTAGGGATGATATTGAACTGGATGAAAAAATATCGCGTATAACCAGTTATGAAAAACGATCTGAAATTTTTAAAAGATCCGAAAAGAAAGATTCTGATTCTGATACTATAATGATAGGAAATGTTTTCTCCTCTGAAGAGAAGGAAAGAACAATTCTTACACTTCAAGTTTTGTCGGCAATATTTGTTGTTATTTCCATTTTGAGCATATTTAATTTCATAAGCATTTACATTTATCTTCCTTTAAGTGTGGTCATAATTCTATATATTCTATATTTACTGTACTACAGAGTAAAGTTGATGTATCGTGCTGATTTCAATGCTTATCGTGACTTTTTTTTAATGTACGTTGCAGTTGGAATATTTCTAGTGCTTATTAATACCAACTCAAACTTAGTAATGGCATTTTCATTCCAGATGCTACCCTCACTTACAGTACTGATCTTTGCTGTTATAGCAGTTTTAGCTGTATTCCTTATATTCCGCCTTAGATATTATAGAAATTTCACATTTGGAACGGTTATAGAAGGTGGAAAGAATACGGCATATGTTAAGGTTGAATATGATATTAGATCAAATGTTAAACCCGATATTTACATAGTTGAAAACACTGTTGGTGCAGTGGAAGGAGATTATGTTAAGCTCCAGCTTGAAGAAAAATTTATGAGTATGAACGGTAACAAACCTGTCTCTATAATCGAAAGTGTAAATCTTTATAAAAATTTTTCAGATCCAAAAAAACCCTTGAATCACTAATCTCTAAATATATTTTTATTATTATTTTTTGTTTTAAAATAGAATTAATAATATACATTTTTATTGGGATTACTACTCTGAAAATGAATATATACCATGAAATCAAAACAATCTAAATGTATGATACACAAGGATCATCCGAGATATGAATCATTGAAATTAAGGGCCCTGGTTGTTGATGCCTATAAAAGGGGAATACTTGCTGACTCCGGAATGATAGCACATGGGCGAGGGGAAGCATTTGATTATCTCCTGGGTGAAAAAACATCCAGTAATGCTAAAAAAGCAGTGCATGCAGCGGCAGCAGCACTTATTCTTGCTGAAAATCCTGTTATAAGTGTTAATGGTAACACTACTGCTCTGGTACCTGGAGAGATTGTTAAGCTTGCAAAGGAAATACCCTCAAAAATTGAGATCAACCTATTTTACAGAACACCCGAAAGAATTTGTGCCATAGAGAAGGTTTTTAAGGATGCTAGTGCTGAAAATATTTTAGGCACTGATCACGAAGAAAAGGCATCCATTAATGGTCTTGAAGGCCCTAGATCAAGTTCTAGTAAGGAGGGAATTTACATTGCAGATGTTGTTCTTGTACCACTTGAGGATGGTGATAGGGCTGAAGCACTTGTGAAACTTGGAAAACTCCTAATTACTATCGACCTTAATCCACTTTCAAGGACTGCTAAAACTGCAAGTATAACAATTGTAGATAATATAGTGAGGGCAATACCTAATTTAATAGAAGCAGTTCAGGGACTCAAGGATGCTGATCCTTCAACCCTACATCAAATAGTAGAAAGCTTCAACAACAACGAAAATATACAGGAATCACTAGCAAAAATTTCAAAAAAGTACACCGGTGTAGAACAATGAAGGTTATTGGAGTAACAGGACTTCCAGGATCTGGAAAAGGTGTTGTTTCACGTGTGGCCAAAAAATTGGGTATACCCATTATTTGTATGGGTGATGTTATAAGGGATGAAGCCAAAAGAAGAGGCGAAAAAACTGGAGATGTGGCTGTTGAACTTCGTAAAGAATACGGAGAATTTGTAGTTGCTGAACGTTGTGTTGAAACTATAAATAAATATTTTAACCCCAAAGACAGTTACAAAAATAAAATCATGGCTAAATCCAAGATATTTATGATAGAGGGTATTAGAAGCCAGTATGAAGTTGAGATATTCAAAAAAAATTTTAAGAACTTCAAGGTTATAGCAGTTCATTCAACTCCCAAAACCAGATTTAAACGTTTGAAAAGAAGAAAACGTCCTGATGATTCAAAGGAAAAATCTGAATTTTTGCTTAGAGATAAAAGGGAACTCAGCTTTGGAATAGGTAATGTAATTGCAACAGCAGATTATATGATTATTAATGAAGGTCCAATAAAGAAAATTAAAGGTATAGTAAGGAGTATACTTGAAAATGAAATGCAAAATGACAGCAAAGGCAAGGGTAAATCCAACAGAAGATCTGGATAAGGTTATAACAGCCATTTCAAACATATTTAAATTTGATGAACTTGAAATTGGGGAGGGTTATGTTGTTGTTACAGGAGAAAATGATTCTCTTATACCACTAAGAGATTCTCTGAAAGAAAGGAAAATACGGGACACAACAGAGAGAATGTTTATAAATGGGGCTGAAACAGGTAAAATAACCTTTTCATTGAGTAAACAAGCAGCTTTTGTTTCAATTCCCAACATAGTTGATAGGAAAATGTCAGCGCTGGGCGAAATAGATGTAACCATTGAAACAGACAATGAAACAGCTTTCATTGAGTGGATGACTAAAAAATAAAATATAATTTTAATCCATTTAAATTTATTATTATATATTAAATGAATAATTAAGGGTTTTACTTATCAACAAGTATTGCCTTGGTAATTAAAAGGTGGCCGTTATCTCTGTCCCATACATTAGATGATTCAAGAATTTTTATCCTTTTTTTGAAAATTGGACAGTCTAGAACAAGTGTTTCAGCTTCTCCACCTTCAAATGCCATGTGCATACCATATTTTCTGTTTAAAACAATAATATCCTCTAAAAGTTCACTGTCAACATGTCTGCCAAGCCAAGACTCATCAAGACCTTCTGCTGATACACTTGTGAGTATAACTTCAAAACCTAATTCTATGATCTCTTCCATGTACTCCTTGGGATCTCTGTGCCAAAGAGGTGCATGTGATTCTAGTCCAATTTCATGGCATAAAATATCAATTCTTGATTTCTGATACTCTGATGCCAGTGCACCTGCAAATATTGCTTTAACACCTTTATTTTTCAATTCTATTAGAACCTTTTTTAAATCATCGAGTTCCTTTTCTTTCTCACCAAGGGTTTTAGCAACAATGAGTGGAATTTCCATTGATTCTGATGACAGTTCTGTTATATGTATACTTGCAACATGGAACATGTAAGACTCAGAGTTCTCAGAGATCATTGTAACAAGATATTTAACATGATACCCTTCTTCAATGGCTTTATAAACTGCCATTGTACTATCTTTACCTCCTGAGAAAAGTACAGCTGCATCCATAATTATTTACACTCCTTCTTTTATTTTAAGAAAAACTTTGGGTTAATTTGTAAATTATTTTAATAAATTAATTTAGGGGTTAATAAAAAGATAAAAAAGTTAATTATTTTTTTAGTTTTATAATTCTTTCACGAATACCATTGAAAACGTTTACAATACTGTCAATAAATAATCCTGCAAGTCCGGTTATCATTCCCAAGAAACCGCAGAATAATACTACATTTGATTTGTTTGGCAGTATATCCTTCAATGCCTGGACATTTTTTTCTGTAGGTCCATTTACATCTGTAATTATCACATCTCCCTGTGGAATTTGTGAAATTACTTTATCAAGCTTTGGTGCATCAACATTCAACGTTACTCGTACAATACTGTATCTTATAGTTCCACCACTTACATACAGCATCCATTTTTCCAGGTTATTTATTACCTCTTGGGGATCTGTATTATTTTTTACCTGAATTATCATGGTGTCGTTTGCTGGTATCTGAACTGAAGTTATATTTTCGTTAATTTCAGGTATTCTATTTAGAAAAGTACTTTTCCAGTCATCCGAAATATAGCTTGTTTTCAGGGTTATTCCATCACTCTGAACACTTTGTACACCATCAATTTTTTTGGTATTTTCAATGAAGTTGGTTACATTTAAATCTGTTGAAACATTTAATCCAATAACATCGGTTCCTGTTGTTGTAACCATGTACACTGACCTTGCCATATCAGGAATGTCGTCGAATACTGGAGCTATAAAAAAAGCACCACCTACCGCTCCTACAGTAAATCCTAAGGCAATTACAAATATAAGATTTTTTTTACCAATTAAAGGCGTTAAAAGAGCTGTTGAAAATATGAAGACTAATACCAATATAAATAGTCCTATCATTAATATAACTGCAAGTGGTTCCATGTTCTAATCTCTGATCTTATACCTAATAATAGTTGTCAATGTAGTAGTTGGTTGTTTATAAAAAAATTTCTGCTAATTTTAGACATAATTTTGTATTCTTATTTATCAAACTCTTAAGACTATTCTTCCTGTATAATCCACGTATACAGTTATGGAAGGATTGTTAGGTTTGGTTATTGGTACAACCCACACATTGTTATAGGGGGTTCCATTAACGCTAACACTATTTTGATAGGCAGGTGTACCTATTGTGTAATCGGGGTAGGCAGTTCTTGTAATATTTATAATGGACGCTGAATTATTTACATTTGTTGAACTATTGGAATTTGAATTATTAGATGCAGGCATAGAATATTGCACTGGAACAACAGGACTAGGACTTGTAGGGTTATTAGGTGTTATATTATCAGGAGTTCCAGAAAATGGTACAAAATATGCGTAGACAATTATTACAAGTACAACAACCCCAACACCAATTAGTGCTTTTTTTTCCCACCCGTCTTTTAAATCCATATTAACACTTGTAGATCTTCTATATATATTCCATTGGTAGTTGATTTTAACTTATTTGAATTGTTCCATTCACATTTTTAATATGGTAAAGATTTTTGTTGTTGAGTGTGAGTGTGCCATTGAACCTTTTGGGAATAAGATTTACATTTACATTATTTCCGGCTGTAGCAACACTAACAACCCCAAATCCTCCGGTGTTACTAATTGTGGCTGTCATGGTAAATGGGGCAGTAGGTGAGGATAATGTTTGGTTTAAAGTTCTAAGGTCAAGATCTATTGAATATCCATTTCCATTTATATAAACTGTGTTAACTGTTTCAGCAATTTTTTCACCCATGACCCTAGCTCCTCCAACATCTCCAGTAAGGGTTTTATCTTGATTACTAGAAATTACACTTAATAAACCACCTATAACTATGATTACAATAATGGTTATCAATATAAATTCTGCACTGGCCTGTCCTTTATCATCTGAAAACATATTTCACCTAATAGTCATAATTGTTTACTAGTCCTAGAATTCCTTTATAAGTGTCTGAAAGGTAAAAAGTGTTACCTGTTGGATTAGCTGTTGGATCTGTAACAGGTGTTACTACTCCGCTATGAGTTGTTGTTATTCTGGTTCCATTTATTCCTAAAAAGTATTCATGGTCTAAATATGATGGTGTGTAGCCAGGTATATTTTCGAAATTAGGGTTCCAAAGAATAAATGTACTCATTCTAGCACTGGTAGGACTGCCTGAAGTGTTATTTGTTCTGTTTTCCAGTCTGTCGAAGAATGAAAGTCCATGTGTATCAGGGAAGTAATAGGGCATTATTCCCATGCTGGAATTTGCACCAACTAATGTTTGATTTAAAAATTGTAGTTTACCGCTAGAAACCTTATCTGCAAAATGGTATGAATCTGCAGGATTACCTGCAATAATACTGGATGGTGGTGTATAATAAGGATATTTATAAATTACACTGCTGTTATGTCCATATGTATTTACCCATATGTAAGGATCCTCGAGTTTTTCAATTGAAACATAAACATTCATTGGTGGTGTACTAAAGTCAAATGATTGATTGTTAGTGTTTGAATTTTGTATAACTCTAACTGGTACAGATGTTAAAGTTATGTTAAATCCATATGGATCACTCTCAACAATATTCATATTTGCTGCCTGGAAGATAGTTGCAGAGTCTGTTCCATTGGGATCTATTGTTACACTATTAATGACAATAGTTCTTCCAGTTTGTTTTTCCAGTTCTCTGCAAGTATTGGTCATATTCTGATTAATAAGCTGGAGTGTACGGCTTTTAACAAAATTTCTGCTGTCTGTTGTTGGTGATGTACCAAAAAATGGATTATTGTTAAGATTATAACTATCTATAACTGTTCTAGTAGCCATAAATGCTGAATTTCTACCTGCATCTGCTGTATCCTCTTTTATTGCTTCCACTACATTAGATGCCACAGTTGCTGTTACATCACCACCTATAACAATTGCTGATAATGAGTTAACTTCATTTACTATACCGCTGAATGAAACAGCAAGTATGATAACGGGTATGAAAAGTAAAACCGCAAGTGGTGTAAAGGCGTATCCTTTATCGTCCATATTATCAATTTCCTATTGTGTCCATAATTCAAGTCTTACTGGAACAGCGTTTGGCACATCTCCAGAGTAGAGTGTAGTATTCCTTATTAAATTCTGATCAATATTTGTGTAACCTGCTTCATTTAATGTTTGTATTAAATTAGCTTTTGCATTAGATGCTGCATCTGAAGGATTGTTTGCAAATCCTGTTGCCCATACATTTTGAAGGAACTTAGGATATATAACACTAATCCTAGTACCTGAAAAAATCGATGGATCTCCAGTGGATCCATAAGGATGAGGACTGCTAGCACCATCACCGGATTCATAAGCAAGTGAAGGTGTTACTTTTATTGTCAGAGAGTAATTTCCAGGTTTTAACGATGAACCATTTCCTACTATTGAAGTTATAATATGAGTTGGTTGAGTTGCAGCTGCATCAAGGTCTCCAAGATTTATAGAATATGGAACAGGCGAAGTAGTAGGATATAATGTAGATGTGGCACCTGTACTGTTTCGAATAGTAACCTGAATATTTCTGGTAGCGGTACCAACTCCAACAAATAATAATGCACTTTGAGCATCGCTATCTATTCTGAAAGTGTTTGTTTGGGTTTCTGTAGTTACTGTACCGCTGCTTGTATTTTGGTGATTTGCAAATGGGAATGTATCCCATCTTATAGGGAATTTACTATATGTGATAGTTGAATAACAACTTTCGAGTCCTACTAAATCATAATCATTACCTGGAACATTGTCCCATGTTATTATCCTTACTTTATTGTTTCCTACCTTAAGATATGGTTGAATGTTAATAATTCCTGGAACGAAACCATACCCTCCATCGGTCCTTGATGTATTAATAAAAGAGGCAAAAACAGTGGTAATTGTTCCGGTTGAATCTTGAACTTGAACAATGGCACCATCCTCTGCTCCAAACGCATTAACAACTGTATACGCATCAAAAAGACGGTTACCTGGAGGGATGTTTATATCTTGAACTGAAGCAACTGCTGATCCAGTTGGGATTTTAGGATTGATATCAGTAGGCATATTTCTGAGTTCAAATGGAGTATTAGTTGGATAAGTAAAATCATCTTCTAATTGCGACCAAGTGATTGATCTTCCCGGGGTGGCGGATGTGGTCCCTGAATCCAAATTGTAAAGTATACCTGTGTTTCCCGGTCCTGGCCTTCCAACTCCAGCTATATCTGAAAATGGTATAGTGGTGTTCGCAATTCCTTTTGGAACATGGATAGTTGTGGAATAATTACCTAATATTGAAAACCATGGCATGTTCTGAGTGTTGGTTGCATTTATAAACTGTACATAAAAGTTGTTTTTTCCGCTGTTTAAAGTTGAAACATTCAGGTTCTTTTGGTAGTTGTAGATTGGGCCTTGACCAGAACTCGTGTAAATATAAAGAAAACTAGAGTTCAGTATGACGTTATGATTAATTTGGTTTATAATAGTATCAGCACTATATATTTTTGTCTGACCACTTCCTGCAGCACCCCCCAACAAAAATTTAGCACTGTTAACAGGACCCGGTATATTAAATGTTATATTTTTAGGGCTTTGAGGGTTAGAATTTGATCCGCCCCAATATTTATATGTGTTCAATCCACTGCTCCAAGGTCCAAAATTTTTAAGGTAATTATGGAAGTTCCAGAGAGTAGTTACAGCTGTACTGTTAATATCTTGGAATTCAACTTCATCTTGTTTATAATATGCTCGTCCCATCCATCCTTCCTGAGGTCCGGATATTACTTTAACCTTGGTTGCCACATCATTGGCGGATAAAACCCCATTATCATCTTGTACTGGTGCATTATCTGACATGGTTAATTTATAACCGACATTATCTGGAATAACCACATCAAGTGAAGATCTCAATGTTGTTTCAGCGCCTGTAGAGTTTCCATTTGAATATTCTACAGCGGCTTCACGCAATGCACCGCTTTGTTCCATTGTTTCTAGTGCACTGTCCGCAAGTGCTTCTAGATGCTGATGATTTTCTCCTTGATATATTGGAAGAAGACCATAGGTAACAATTGAACCTGTAAGTACTATCATGACCACCAAAGCCAGAATAGCATCTGTTGTGAATATAAATCCTTTTTCGTCCATTATATCACTTATTTTATTTTAACCATAGATAAAAATCAAATGTACAATTTTTAGGCACAACTGTGTTAGTATTAATATCTCCTGAACTTGTTCCCTTAGGAGTTTGAACTATGTAAATATCCATTGAACTTGGGAAAGGACCTGTACCATTCATTGATACTGTATTATTGGTAAATAATGTAGGATTTGAAGCATTTAACTTTAGAAAACCTGAATTAATTAGAGCGGGGTTATTGATGTTTGCTGATGTGAAATTAATTGCAAAATTGTTAACACTAACTGTTGCACCTGTAAATCCTGCATTGTTAGCAATCAAAATCCAGTAATCAAAGGTTTGATTTGAATTGAAACTAGTTGGGAATGATGGTATGTTAAAGGATCTTGTACCTCCAGTATATCTGATCTGTCCAATTAAGGATGAGACAACCTTAAATTTAGATGCTTGTACAATCCTTTCAACCTTAACAACATCTTTAGCATTTCCAAAAGATGAGTTTCCGAGGGTTTTGACTACTTGGCGGGTTCCAGTTTTATTTATGGTTGTAATGTTCAAGTAAAAATTGTAATTATTTCCAACTAAACCTTGAACCTGTCCTTCTGTTACAGATCCCAACTTCACAGGATCTAACAGTCCTTCATCGGGCGCCCCTTTAGAAGTATCATACTGTGCAAGTCCTACTATACTCGGGTTTCCGGTATTTTCCCAATTATTAGGATCACCAGAGGTTGCAACTAAAGTGTTTACTGCATCTCCAGCAGTTCGATCCATTGAACTCCTGAAAACTGTATCCTCAATTTGAAAGAGAATATTATCCATATCTGCAGCTACAAACCCAAGTAAAAGTGTAATTGGTATTAGAGCAAGTAGAAGATCAAGAGAAATTGCAAATCCTCTTGAATCATTTGATAAAACTCCCAAATTTATTCCCCCTCCCCAAATATTACCATGAATATACATAAATTATTTTATCACAACTATATACATATACCTTTGTATAAAATAATATAATTAAAGAAACTTCCTATTATAAAAAAGTTTAATCAACACTAAAAATTGAAAAATTAAAACTAATTAAGGATAATTTTAAAAATTTAAACCAATATAAAAAAAATAGCAAAAAATATACCAGATTAAAACTCATTCATTAATTAGGAATAATCTTTATTACTATAATCAGCCTATATTATTATAATCCTGTTATAATAGTTAGAAGAAAATAAGAGAATGGTTAAAATGGATCAACGAGCACAAATATCTGTGGAGTACATTCTGTTGGTGGCAATTGTACTTACAATAGTACTTGTATTTTCATTAATAATAACCAACGAAAACGAACAGAATAATGTTGCAACAGCTGCTCAATTAGGAGCTGCGAATGCTTCTGCAAACATTGTATTAACCAACAGTAGCCAATCGCCCATTAGAGTTACTTCTGTAAGTATGACAAATGGTACTACCAGAGGTTCGGATATAAATGTTGTAATACACTTTTCAAGGCCTGTTGGTGATCAAGGTGGTGCTATTTTTAGTAGCATCATTAAATCCTTTACTTCTTCAGGATTTACTAATATTTCAAGTAACAGCACAACCGTAATTGTTACAACAAGTACCACTTCGGGTGGCACAACTCATCGGTACTTTATAACATTGGCTTAAAATTAATAATTTTATAATATTGTATTATGGGGATGAATTTTATGAAGGAAAATATTGAAGTTAATAAACCTGAAGATATTAGAAGAAATAATCCTAAAAAAAGAAATATAAATGTTTGGGGTATTTACATCAGTTTGATTTTTATTATACTTGGGGCAGTATGGTATGGTGTGAATGTGGGTTTGATCCCATTAACATTTATTCAACAACAAGCTGGACCAATTATTATAATACTTATAGGTTTGTTGATACTCTTAAAATCATTGAAGAGATAAATTAAATTCACTATTATTTTATTTAACTTATATTATTTTAATTAATCAATTTAAAGGAAGTAAAACTATGAAGGATCTATTAAAAAAACTTGCAGATGCTCCTGGGGTCTCAGGATTTGAAGATGAAGTTAGAGATATAATGATCAACGAGCTAAAGGATAGTGTTGATAAAATTGATATTGATCAACTTGGTAACTTGATTGCAACTCGCAATGGTAAACCAGATGGCAAAAAGATAATGCTTGCAGCCCACATGGATGAAATAGGGTTAATGATCCGTTACATTGATAAAAATGGATTTATTAAATTTTCAAAAATTGGTGGAATAAATGATCAAATGCTTTTAAACCAGGAAGTAAGCATACACACTTCCAATGGTATCATTACAGGAGTTATTGGTTCAAAACCACCTCATAGAATGAAAGAAGCTGAAAGGAAAAAGGTAATTGATTACGAGAATATGTTCATTGATATTGGTGTTTCTGACAAGGAAGAAGCAGAGAATATAGTGAAACTGGGGGATCCTATAACAATCAAACAGGAGTTCACTAAACTTGGTAAACTATACAAAGGCAAAGCTCTTGATAACAGGATAGGATGTGCAGTTTTAGTCGAGGTTATGAAAAAAGCTGAGAGCGATGCAACCATATATGGTGTTGGAACTGTTCAAGAAGAAGTTGGACTAAAAGGTGCAAAGACCGCTGCATTTAAATTAAATCCAGATATGGCTCTGGCACTCGATGTTACAATAGCCGGAGATCATCCTGGAATAAAAGAAGAAGATGCTCCTGCAAAGACTGGTAAAGGTCCAGGAATAATACTAACAGATGCAAGTGGTAGGGGACTCATTACACATCCAAAAATTAAAGAACTTCTAATAAGTGTTGCAGATGAAGAGGAAATACCATACCAGCTAGAAGTAAGCGAAGGTGGAACAACAGATGCAACTGCAATCCATCTTACAAGAGAAGGTATACCAACAGGAGTTATATCTCCACCAACACGTTATATACATACCCCTGTGAGTGTAGTTGCAATGGAAGACGTTGAAAATGCAGTAAAACTAATTTTAGCAGTTTTAGAAAGAATTTAATTATTTATTTAATTTCTTTCTTCCACTATTATTTTAATTAATATTTTTTTATAAATTCTAATTTTAAGATAAAAGAGTGAAATGTATATAATTCAAAACACCCTGTACTATATTTATTTTATTAAAATAGGATTGTATTAATTCTTTTTAATAATTTTTATATCATGATAATTCCATTTGAATTTATTTCATAACTAATAAACTGTGTTGGTGTTTTGGTACTTCTCATCTTAACTATATCCATAACACGTTCTCGGCGGCCAGTATATGGATTTTCACGTTTCATTAATTTTAATGCACCATAAACAGAGAATAGAGCTATTTCATTAAACTCGCTTGATGTTGCACTGTCAAGTACTACAAGTGCTGTGATGTTCCGTTTTTTAAGTTCATAAATCAAGAGGTCAAAACGGTCTCTGAATTCATAGGGTGTTAATTTAGCTGTGTAACTACCTATGTTATCTATGATAACTGTTTGAGTATCTTCAGGAAGTTCATTAATAAATTTTGAGAAGTTACCCTTCATAGCACCTATATCAATGCTCATCTCAGCTTCTGTAACTTTTGCCCTTATACCTGCAAGTTCAGTAAAACTTAAGATATCATTATCTGTAAATGTTTTAAGATCCCAATTAAATGATTCTCCCTGTGTATAAAGGTCTGATGCATCTTCTTCAGTTGTTATGTAAACAGTTTTAAATCCTTGTTTACAGCTGCTCTTTGCAAACTGAAGAGCAAAAATTGTCTTACCCGAACCTGCATCCCCTGTCACAAGCATTGATCTCCCAATTGGAAAACCACCAGTTATATCGTCAATTCCATCTATCCCACTTTTTAACCTTTCCAAGAATAACCCTCCCTTAAACGTTAGATTATTAATAATCTTAATATCTATTAAATTTAATCAATTTTAAGTGTTATAATAATTTATAATTCTATTAACCCTTTTGATCCAATGAAAATTTAAATTCAAAGTCACATTTACTTCCTCCATCTGCCATGCATGTTGTTTGTTCAACACTGCCCCTAATAGAAGTCCATGTGAAACTTCTCATAACCATTGCACGGCATATCAGACAGAACATTGGACTTGATCCTGCTTCTGTTAGCCATGGACAGTTATTGAATTTGAAATAACTTTTATCCTTTTCAACAGTTTTCTCGGTGCTTATACCCAAGTTAAATAAAAAATCAGCCAGCCAATCAATGTAGCAGTTGAATAATATGTCATTGGTTACAGAATTTCCAATACATTTGATAAATTCTTCATCAAATTTGGGTTTCATATTCCTTTCAAAACTGTCTGCAAAACTCTTTGCAATATTATTCCTCACTTGTGGAGGTATGCTTGAGGCGAAAACAGGCAATGCACTTACAACAAAACTTGAAAGTTCTCCTCTTGCTTTTTCCTTCAAAAGTTCTTCCCTTTCTTTTTCTGCTTTTCTTCTTTCAGTAATATCTCTAAAAACAAGTGCTACACCTATTATATTTCCTGCTTTATCCCTTATGGGTGCAGTGCTGTCGTCAATTGGAACCTTTTTATTATCTTTGGTTAATAGAATTGTTGGTTCTTTAAGATCTATTATTTGATTGCTGTCAATTACTTTGCTAACGGGATTATCAATTGGTGCTCCACTTCCTTCTTTGGTGATATTGAAAACTTCGTTGAGATTTTTTCCCATTGCTTCGCCTTCTCCCCATCCTGTGATATCCATTGAAACAGGGTTCATGAACTTGATCTTACCATTTTCATCTGTTGCAATTACTGCATCACCAATACTTTCAAGGGTGGTTGAAAGCCATTTTTCACTTTCTTTAAGTTTACTTTCCATTTTATGTTTGTAAAGAGCTACCTCAACTGCACTGTGAAGTTCTCTATCTTCGAATGGTTTGATTATGTATCCAAATGGCTCTGTTACCTTGGCTCTTTTCAATGTTTTTTCGTCGGAATATGCTGTTAAATACACAACTGGAATATCTAAACTGTCTCGTATTTTTTGGGCAGCTTCTACTCCATCCATATCTCCTTTAAGTACAATATCCATAAGCACAAGATCTGGCAGAGTTTCTGCTGCTTTCTGAATGGCACCTTCTCCAGATGGGGTTATTCCTGTAACTGAATAACCAAGACCTTCGGCTCGGTGTTTAATATCCATTGCAACAATGCTTTCATCTTCAACAACGAGAATTTTTACATTCGACATGATATTACCTTTCTTTGATATATATACGACTTAGCCCTCTTATTATCAAATAAATAGGATATAATAAATTATTATATTTCTATAGATTCAATTGACGTTTAATTATTTAATTAACTTTTTATTGCTACAATCATTATTCTATGGAGTATACTTTGTCCAATTCAATATTTATTCTATTTACTTTAAATTACTACACAATATATTTTTCCCCATTAATATATTAATATTGGAACAAACATTGTTTATGGATATATATATAGACGATTTGTTTAAAATATTTATCCAAAATAGAGATGTGAAATCTGGAACAATTGAACTATATTCACAGATTATAAAAGATTATAGTAACTTCCTAAATAAAACACCATCTGAATGGATAACTGAAGCCGAAAGTGAAGAGGATGAACGTATCCGAATGAGAAATAGATCCATAAAAAAATATTTACTAGATTACAAGGATCACCTCTCAGAAAGAGATTTAAGTCCCAGGACAATCTCAACCAGACTAACAGTAGTAAGATTTTTTTATTCAGATTTTGACATAGAACTTCCAAGATCCAGAACTAAAAAAATTGTATATAAAGAGGGAATTGAAGATCTGCCTACAAGAGATGATCTCAAATTAGCATTATCTTATTCTAATATAAATATCAAAGTGTAATTCTATTAATGTTGTCTTCAGGTATGCGATCATCAGATATTCGTGCTCTAAAATACAGTGACTTTTTAACCTCCTTAAAGGATTATATCAAGATACCTAAAAAGAGATTTGTTAGTGTAGATGAAGTTATTGATTTATTAGAAGAAACCAGTGAAATTATAATTCCAACCTGGAGAATTACAGCCATAAAAACAAATACAAAATTTTTCACATTCAGTTCTCCTGAAAGTCTTGAAAAAATAATTGAATATCTAAAATCAGAACCACCAAAAACTCTCAATAGATTTCTTTTTAGAAGTGGAAGATACAAGGATAAACCTATAAGTTCTAGAGCATTTATGGGATATTTTGATTATTTAAATAAGAAATGTGGATTAGGAAAACCTTATAAACAAAATAAATTAAGGTCACATGCACTACGAAAATATTTTGGAACTACACTTGGAAGAGTGGGACTTCAACAGCTCACAATAGACCGTTTAATGACTCATAAGGTAGATGCAGTTACAGATGCTTATATCAAACCTGATATAACAAGTTTAAAAGAACAATATATGCAATGTATCGAAGAATTATCAATAGAAAATGTAAAAGTAAAGGTTCATGATATCGACAGTGAAGATAAAAAACGTTTAGATAGCCTGGAAAAGAAATATGAAGAATTATTAAAGCTTCACGAAGAAAAGGATGAATATAATAAGTTACCTTAACTACTTTTTTTTATTCTCAAATGCTCTCTAGTAAATAATATGGTATATTAAAACTCACAATTATTAATTTAAATTATTTTTAATGAGGAGTAGGGAGGTATTTTCCACATTTTTTGGGGGTCCAATTCGTGGGAGAATTGATAAAAAATTAGAGAAGAAAACACCATCCCATACTCCTATTTATTAGATAGAGTGAATGTTCTATTTGATAATTTGGTTTATTTTATTTACAAATTTTTTATAATTAGAAGGCGGGCAGGGAGGGGATTTTATCAAATTTCATGGACACAAAAATATTAAGAGATAGAGTTTTTTTGAGCAAAAAACTGAGGTAGACAACCCCTGCCCTATTTATTATATTGGGTGAATGTTGTACTTGAAATTTTGTTTATTATTTTAATTAAAATAAGGGATAGGAGGATGTAATTCTTATTTTTTAACAATTACTTTGGAGACGGTAATATGTTAAAAAAAATGAAGTGTACATTCCCCCACCGCTATTTATTATATCTATTTGATGTTCATATGAACCCCGAACAATTCTCTTTTTAAATATGGGTTTTATTGTATTTTAATGCTTATATTTAGGGCTTATTTTTTTTTATTTAAATTTTTGTCTTAGTTTATACAAGGAGGAAAAAACGTGTCAATAACAGATAAAACAGTCTTAAAAATGGGAAGTACAGAAACCGAGAACATAAAAACATTACAAAAGAAATTAGGAATAAAAACAGATGGATTTTACGGTCCAGTAACACGAGACACAGTAAAAGCAATCCGGATCCTAATAAGAGAATAATTAGAGAAAATGGAGTTATAATAATACCAACAAGTCCAATTAAACCAATAACTCCCCCAATGATAAAAAAGCTGTTATACCGAGAGCTCTTTTTTTCAGCAAACCCCTTACCAATATCTATACTTTCTCTTTTTGATTCATTATTCTTATTTGAATACTCATTAGACATATTATGAAACTTTAATTCCCCGCCACAATCACATGAGAGATCAAAATCATTAGGAGACTCTCCAGATTGAAGTTCATAATACCCCTCACATTTATCACAGATCAAATAATCTAATAGAATCCCCCCCCAAGAATACTCAATTAAAACTATAATTTATAATTTATTATTGTATCACTCAATACTTATTTTGCTCCTGGCTTCATGAAGTAATTTGACTCGACCATATGGATATAAATACTTCTCTATAAAAAATAATAATAAATAATTATTAAGGTAATATTTTTAGTTCGTTATAGGGTCCTATAACGAAGTCGATTATTTACTGACCACATAGCTATATATATTAACCTATAACGAAGTAGATTTTTTTTATCAATCAAATGGCTAAAATTGTTTAGTTGATGGAGTTAAATACATGAAATATATTAAATTATTATGCTATCTTTTGGGTAATCCAACTTTAATTTACATTTGGGAAGTAAAGATTATTTACAATAATTTAATAGAGATATGATCAAATAACTGGTAGAATATAATTCATGTAGGTGGAATCAATATGATTGATATTAAAGTAACAAAAACATTTAAAGGATTAACAGTTGAATTTAAAAAATTATCGAGTAAACCTTTGTTTCAAGAGCTAAACACAGGATTTCTTTTATTACAATTAGAAGACCCAATTTACAAAAAGAGTGATAAGAAAATACGTGATTTAATTCCTTTACATTACACTTTTTTAAATAATCATTATAATTTAAACCCACAACAGGTAGCAGAACTTGAAGATTGGTTTAATCAACCAGCGGAAGAATTATTAAAATATTTAGGTGATGACTATTTTGATTTTATAAATGAATCTGGATAAACATTTGATTCTTTTTTATTATTCTTTATTACTATGTTTTGTTCTTATCTTGATGGGACAATAATTTTGAGGCAATTTAGTAGAGCAACTATTTATTTTATAGCAATTTTCTAGTTTTTAATTTTAATTATTTATTGAGGTATTTTAAGTTTAATAAAAAGTTTGAAAAAAAATCAAATTTGTTACAATGTGATTAAAATTAAATAATTTAATTATGTACCTGGATTATTTATTTTAACCCTGTGTATTCTGCTTAATTGAACAAATAAGGTCTGTTTCAATGTTCAGTGATTTTAAATTATGAGAAACTATCATATTTGAACTGCATAGTATACATGTAATGATCCATATATTGGTATTAGTTGATTTTTAAAATAGAGATTTTTTTGTATTGTTCATGGAAGTTTAAAGTTCAATAATAATTAAAAAATTTGGAACTTTATTTTTAATAATTAATGAATCAAAAAAATTTATTGAATATCAATTATTTGTAATTCGAAAATAATTGGTAAATGATCGTTTATAATATTTTTAAATTCTATCTATTTTTTTGCAAAATCTAAACTAAAAATAATAATAATTTGAAAAACAGAAATACAGAAAAAATTATTTTGTAAATAGGATTAATGATATTAATAAATTATTTCTTACTATTCATAGCATTATCAATGGAAGTGGCCAGTAGCTTACTGTCAATTTCATCTTTAACAAGATAATCCTGAGCACCCCTACCAACTGTACTTACAGCGAATATATCCTCCTTAAGTCCAGTAAGAACTATTATAGGTATATCTGGGGCATTATATTTCATAATATTAAAAGTGCCCATTCCTTCACTATCGGGTAGGCCTAGATCCAATAGAATTAAGTCAAAATCATCCCTTACAATAATTTTTATTCCGTCATCGAGCCTGGTGGTATGTACAACTTCATAACGGTTATCATCAGCGTCTTTTAACATTTCTATTATAGATTTTGTATCACCAGGATTGTCCTCAATCAATAGAATTTTGATGATTTGTTTTTTCATTTTCTTCCCCGAAAAACTTCTTATTATTATTTATAGAGAATATAAGTAATATATTTTTCTGTAGAATTAGGAATATGTACAATAACAGAAAATAGATGAAGAATTCAATTCCTTAACAATTCCACTATAGATAATGGTACAAATTGTATTCCTACAATATTAACTTCATTTATTCCCACTTAGAAGACTATTTTTTCTACCATAAAAGTAATAAATAAACAAACCAATTATGAGCCACAAAATAAATCTAATATGAGTTATGGACGGTAGTTGTGTAACCAGGAAAAAACAGGAAACAATTGCTAAAATAGGAATTACTGGAACTAATGGAGTTTTAAATGGACGTTTTAATTCAGGTTTTTGTTTTCTAAGTATAATTATTGCTGCTGATACTATAATGAAGGCTGCTAGGGTACCAATATTCACCAATTCAGCTAATTCAGTAATTGGTAGAAATGCTGCTAGCACAGATGCAAAAATACCAACAATTATTGTTCCATTCGTAGGTGTTCTAAAATCTTTATGTAATCTTGAAAAAAATTCAGGAAGTAAACCATCCCTTGACATTGCGAAAAATACTCTACTTTGACCGAAAAAGCTTACCAGAAGAACAGAAGTTATTCCACACAAAGCCCCTATTGATATCACTATATCTGCCCAATGAATCCCTAACTGATTTAATGCAAATGCAACAGGAGCAGCAGTTTGTTTGAACACATAATATGGAAGAACACCATCTAAAACTCCTGAAACAGCAATATAGAGGATGGAACTTATAAGTAGAGATCCTAGAATTGCAATGGGAAAAGTTTTTTTAGGAATCTTTAACCTCTTCAGCAGCTGTTGTAATGGCGTCAAAACCTATATAAGCAAAGAATATGATTGCAGCACCTTTAAATACTCCGCTCCAACCATAGGGAAGGAAAGGATGATAATTAGCAGGATTTATATAATTAACACCAATGGAAATGAACAACAAGATTACAGATAGTTTAATTATTACAATAACTGTATTAACCTAGGAACTCTGTTTTACTCCTCGAATTAAAAGCCATGTTATACCGACTATAATTAACACTGCGGGAATATTTATTAGCCCGCCTTCAACTCCAGGTGGATTTATTAATTGTGCAGGTAGAATTAACCCCAATGATGTGAAAATATTTACTAGGTAACCCGACCAACCAACTGCAACAGTAGCCACAATCACCAGATATTCTAAAATAAGATCCCACCCAATAATCCAAGCCAGCAATTCTCCCAAGGTTACATAACTGTAGGTGTATGCACTGCCGGCTATAGGAATCATGGATGCAAATTCTGCATAGCAAAGTGCAGTGAATAAACAGGCAACACCAGCAATTAAAAAGGATATAATAATAGCTGGGCCAGCATAGAATGCAGATGCAATTCCTGTAAGTATGAATATTCCAGCACCAATAATTGCACCAATACCCATGAGTAGAAGTGCAGGAGTACCTAAAACACGTTTAAGTCCCTTTTTGTCTTCTGTGATTTCAAGAAGTTCATTTATTGATTTTTTCCGAAATATTTTTCGATCCATATAATAAATTTGGATGAATTACGATACAGGTAGATATTAAATAAAAAAACAGAATTAATACACCTATAACTTTTGTTCATCCAAACCCCCTATTCCTTTTTTAGTTTTTCTTTAAATAAAACTTCCTAAAAAGAATGTTAAAATCAAGTAGTTATAAATTTATTGTGATTAAATATCGATTTTAAAGTTTTGAACTTAAAATAAGGATATATTGGAAGTTTTCCTTTTAGTGGATTAATAGGAAATAATTCTTAATTAAATCTGCTCTATTTAAAATAATCACATAATTATGTATGAAAATGTAATAAAATGTAAATTAATCATTAATTATACCATATATTGGATATATTTAAATATTTATTAAAACAAATATTAATAAGATGGAGTTTGATTTTATGGACTATAATCAATTCCATTATCATGCCAATTGTTGAAGTCAGTACTTAGTACTTGCTTCAACTACCTCCATTATCCTAATTCTAAAAAATGGGAACGTGTCATTCATGAAATTACGAAAACCAAGTGAGAACAGAAGGATTAATAAAGAAATGTTGAATGAGATAAACGATAAACCAGAAGAATTAGAAGAATCTTTAGAACAATTTATATCTAATATTGAAGCAATAAAGGACATGATTATTCATGAAATTCAGAAAATCCTCGGAAAACAAACTACAAGAAAACCAAAAAAAATCAAAAGATCTCTTAAAAAAAGCAAGTAACTGTAAAACAGAGAATTAGAAAATCTACTTAAATTAATTGAAACTACAATAGTAAAATCCGATGATACTGATAATGATCTTTTAATAGCAAAACTATGGTTACAAGTAGATTGGCATCTATTCGGGATAAATAATTCAAATTCACTTTAAATCATTATTATTTATCATTTTCTTATGATTTATTAAATCACTGCAGCCTTTTCTTTTAATAGTTCTTCTATTACAGCTGAATTCTCTTGATATTCAAGTGAACATTTGCATTTTGGACATATGAAGTTGTCTTCAGATGCTTTTTCAAATACATAACGATGTCCATTATTACATACAAAAAACATATTTTCTTCTTCATACTTAACAGATTTTTCAATTTGTTCGGATAATTTATCATATTTTTTTGTTATGAGATCATAGACCTTATCTTCTTCAAATTTCCAGCTATAAATTTCCCATTTTGTCTTAGGATCTTTAGTCTTTGTGTAGGAAATAACACATGCATCGTTCATTTTATAGAGAACTTTCCTCACTAAAGTCAAGACTATTTCAGTTTCTTCTGAAATTTCTTCGGCAGAAGTTTTACCCTCTAACATGCATTCAATAATTGGAATGCTACATTTTTCATCGTCTGTTATATCCATTAAAATTTCAAGAACAATCGGATCATTTAACATTATTATCATACTCCCACAATATAAAAATCCATATAACCCAAACAAATGAAAATTATAGTTAATTTATTAAATTAGAATATAAACTTTGTTTTTAAATTATAATATTTAAATTAATATTTAGATATGAAATTGATAACAAAAATTTACAATAGATTTGGAGATCACTTTCCCTTTTTTAACAGCTTTTCTTCATATTTTTTTATCCATATAATTTCCTTAAGTATCAGATCACCATGTCCCTTGGGATTACAAATGATCTCTGAAATCCTTTCTTCGGTAATATGGTCAAGAAGGATTTCCCATTCACTTAAATCACTGTAAATATCTCTTTTAATATGGAAAACATCTATTTCAAATAATTCTAGAACTTGGTCAATATCTTCTCCAACATTCAATTTATGAATATATTCTGCTATTACAGGAGGTAAAATCTCAACAATTTTAATTTGGGTTATCAAATAAGCTTCGTATGGATTTTCATAGCTTATATGCTCAACATCTTTAAATCCATTCAAATCATCGGTGGAAGATTTATTGATCTGATTGTAATGTTTATTCAGTTCTTCCTCAAGATCTCCATGACTATTTTCAAGGGAAATCTTGTAGGTCAACATTTTTTCAATGATCTGCACTCTTTCATTGGACCCGTTGATATATAATTCCTCCAAATCATTTATCATTACATGGGGTGTATAATTCGTTTTAATTGAGTTTCACACCGTCTGTAACTGGTAGTTTTCTTAGCCATCCAATATCACTTTTGTAGAGCATTCTTATATCGGTTATTCCTAATTTCAACATTGCTAACCTTTCAATTCCAAGTCCAAATGCTAATACTGGTGTTTCAACTCCTAATGGTTCTAAAACTTCTGGTCTGAACATTCCAGATCCTCCAAGTTCTATCCAGCTTCCCTTTTCAGGTAAGTATATCTCACATTCTGTTGACAGATAT
The DNA here is from genome assembly GCF_000744455.1 of Methanobacterium sp. SMA-27. Taxonomy (NCBI): domain Archaea; kingdom Methanobacteriati; phylum Methanobacteriota; class Methanobacteria; order Methanobacteriales; family Methanobacteriaceae; genus Methanobacterium; species Methanobacterium sp. SMA-27. The sequence continues at coordinate 1,293,957 of NZ_JQLY01000001.1, forward strand.
GTGTACGGGAAGTATGCAGGCCTGAACCTCACTTTAAACCCTAATTTATGATAAAATTCTTCGATAATTCCAAGAAGATTTTTATAATTAATATCCTCAGCAGCAACAATTCCCTCGACTTGATGGAATTCTGGAAGATGTTTATATGTAATTGTTTCCCTTCTAAAAACTCTTCCAACAGAGAACATCTTAAGGGGAGGTTTGTATTCGGATAAAAACCTTGCAGACACACATGTGGTATGTGTTCTTAAAACAGATTGTTTTGCAACTTCACGATCCCATGTGTACTGCCATCCCTCGGATTCAGTTGTTCCCCCATTCTCATGGACATCTGAAACTCTTTTAACGAGTTGATCATCGGGTAATTTAGAATGTTTAGGATTTTTAATATAAAATGTATCCTGCATTTCACGTGCTGCATGATCTTGAGGCTGGAAAAGACAGTCAAAATTCCAGAAAGCTGATTCTAAAATATTGCCGCTTGACTCTGTAAAACCCATGTTAAGGAACACATCCCTAATCTCTTCAATAATTCTTGTTAATGGATGTATCTTACCTGGAAATGTTTCAGGATGCTCTGCATTAATGTCATAACTTCTGAACTTCAGAGACTTCCATGAACCCGTTTTCAATTGTGCATGGGTAAGTTGGGTTGCAGTATAAGTGAGATCAACACCTTGCTTCAATACTTTTTTACCTTCTTTAGTAACTTTTAAACGATATTTAACATCTTTTTTAACAGAGAGTATTCCTTTTCTCTGTTTTAAAAGGTTGTAACCATTTTTAATTATTTTTGAAGGTTCGAAAAGGAGAAGTTGTTGCATTTCAAGCAATGTTTTAAGGAGCTGTTCATCATTGAAATCCGTATCCAAGGCTTTTTTACCATCTTCTGTTATTTTAACAATTCCTTTATCGATCAAAGCCCATTTCTTTCGAATAATCCATCCAATTGCAATTTTAACTTCATTAGGTTCTAATCCACTTTCTTTACCAATGTCTGTCATTGGAATGGAATTTTTCTCGCCCAAAACTTTTAATATATTCCTCTCAGGTAATCCCTGCTTAGCATATGTTTGACCATCGTCTGTAAGGCTTAAAATATCTTTAACATCCTTTTGAACCTTTATCAAACCCCTTGATTCAAGAATTCCTGCAGCGCTCATAACAGATTTAATGTCCATTTTCTGAGATTCAACTATTTCTTCGGGTGTAGCTTCATAGCCTGCAGATTCTAAGCCCTTTAAAACCTTTTTTTCGTAAATGTGTAATTCATCAATAATTTTCAGGAGTTTATCATCGTTCATATTAATCATTTCCAATTGATCTATTTAGTAATCAAATAAATATAAAATTTCTATTCTAAAAATTATCATTATATTCATCAAGAAGAGCAACCATTACCGAGGATGCAGTCAGATCAGCTGTTGTACCAGGATTTAAACTTTTTTCAATTAGATCTTGGTCGAATTTATTTAACATATCCCGACCTTCATCTGATAAGATTCCGCCTTCAGATATTATCATATTTGCATCTTCAGAAACCTTTTGAGCTATTTCAGAACCATATTTCCTGGATATTAATGTGTCGGCATATATTGACAGTATTGTTAAAAATGTTTGTACTGTTGCATTGTTTATGCCATTGGTATCTTTAACTCCTTTGTATGTAGGATATCCAATTTCAAATGTAATGGGCATGGTTCTTGTAAGTTCAAATGCAAGCATGTCCCATTGGGAGGATAGATCAAGCACATCGTACATGTTTATATTTTTATCAATGAGTTCATTCTTGGCATCATTGCTTCCAACATCTAAATCTTCCCTTTCTCCCATACCACCGGCATCTGCTATGTTGATTGCATCATATAGATTTGCAGCATCATATGGAGTTGTGTTTCTTATGATGTTATCCACATTATTTTGGAGCTCATCAACATTGCTGCTCATTCCTGCGGCTGCTGACAAGGGTGTTAAAAGCATTATAATCCCAAGATTGGTGTTGTTGGCTATCCATTTATCTGTTTCAAGCACACCTTCCTTTATTAATTTACCTATCTCAATTTTATCCAAGGAATCTTTTTTATTATATTTAAATCCTCTTTTGGCAGCTTTTTTCATGGTGTCACCAATTACAACACCACTTATTAAAAAGTCTTCAAATACCATATCTGGAAAATCGCGTGTTCTGTGAACATTACCAGGTTTAGGATGTCCACTAACCTCTAATACAGATGCAATCTGTGCTGTTTTTGCAATGAAATCAGGATCCAATTCATTTAACTCCTTTTAAATCTATGTTCAGATTTTTTAATGAAATTTATAATAAACTTTTAGATTAAATGCTTCCTTCCAAAAATTCAGGTGCAAAATGAGTAATAATAAGATCAGCACCTGCCCTTTTGATTGATTGAAGAGATTCATAGATTGATTCTTTTGTAATATATCCCGCATTTATGCCGGCCATTAACATTGAATACTCTCCACTCACTTGATAAGCCGCTGTGGGCATGTTAAATTCATCTTTAACACCTTTAATAATGTCAAGATAAGGCATTGCAGGTTTTATCATTACAATATCAGCACCTTCGTCAATATCCATTTTTACTTCTCTTAGTGCTTCACTTGTGTTGGATGGATTCATCTGATAGGATTTTCTATCACCAAAACATGGGGCAGAACACACAGCATCCCTGAAAGGTGCATAAAATGATGATGAATATTTAGCAGAATAAGACATGATTATTGTATCGTAGTGGCCATTCAAATCCAAAGTCTTTCTTATAGCTCCAACTCTTCCATCCATCATATCTGAAGGTGCGACTATGTCTGCACCTGCCTCAGCATGGCTTAATGCTATTTTTGAAAGATAGTTAAGGGTTTCATCATTAATTATTTCGTCATCACGTATTATTCCACAGTGACCATGGGAAGTATATTGGCACATACACACATCTGTGATCACAACAAGATCCGTTTCTTTTTTAAGTCTTCTAACAGCTTGTTGAACTATTCCCTCCTTATTATATGCCATTGAACCCTTATCATCCTTTAATAGTGGCATTCCAAAGAGAAGTACAGAGGATAATCCTATTTCTTCGAGTTTAGAGGCTTTTTCTACTATATCATTTATAGAGTACCTGTACTGACCAGGCATTGTGTCAATATGTTCCTTCTGACCATCTTCAAGTCCTTCTTTCACAAACATAGGATAAACAAAATCCTCTGGATTCAGCTTGGTTTCTGTAAGTATAGTTCGAATGTTATGATTTTTCCTTAATCTTCTCATTCTTGTAACTGGAAATTCCATTTTATCACTTTTTTCTTTGTTAATGATTTCTTATATGATTATGAATCTAGAAGTATAAATAATAATGAAATTGAGAAAGATTGATTTTTAATATATATAATATCAACAATATTAGTTCATTAATAATTATAAATAAAAGAATATTTAAGATTGATTTCTAGTTACAGTAGATTATCCTGATTTCCATAGGGTTTTTTACTGTAATATCTTTTAGCATGTTCAATAATTAAGGCATGATATTCATTATAAATACTAATTTTAGGTTCTAAATTTGATTCAAAAACATATTTGATCTTATTGTAGTTGTCATTCTCTTTGATTATACCTTTATGTATGAAAATTCTTTTTGTGTAGGCATCAACAACAAATTCGGATTGTTTATAGGCATAGAGTAAGATTGAATCTGCTGTTTCATTCCCTACACCCTTTACTCTTAGCAGTTCATCTCTTGTTGGAATAGTACCCTCCAATGAAATATAAAAATTTGTAACAGCTTTTATATATTTTGCCTTCTGATTGAGAAATCCCGCACATCTTATGGCCTTTTTGAAGGTATCATCTCCCAATGATAGTAATTTTTCAGGATTTATTGCATTTAAATTGTTTAGATTTAACAATGCTTTTTCAGCGGATGTCCATGCTGTATTTTGTGTTAGGATTGTACCTAGAATGATTTCATATATTTCATCTCTTGTTTTGGGTAGATCATAATTTAGAGGATGATACCCTTTTGTTGCACCTGTTTTAGTTGTATTTGAACCTTCATAATTGATTAATGGCCACCATCCCTGTGGGCCGTATTGATAATATAGTTTGGAGAAGATCAATTTAATATCTTCCCCCACTTTTGTTGTCATAATAATAAATAGGATGGAAACTTATATAATATTAAGAAAGGGTCAATATAGAATCCAATAAATTTCTAATATGAAATATTGGAGTAGGATCTAAATTGTTAGGATGCAAAAATCATGTCAGGAAATAAGATAGGAAAAATGTTCAACGTCACAACCTTTGGTTCAAGCCATGGTAAAGCTCTAGGAGCTATTGTAGATGGTTGCCCTGCAGGTCTTGAGATTTCAGATAAGAATATTCAGATAGAACTCGATAAAAGAAGACCAGGCACCAGCAATATCACAACCTCAAGGGGAGAAAAGGATGAAGTAAATGTTTTATCAGGTTTATTTAATGGAAAAACAGATGGTACACCAATTACTGCTGTTGTGTACAACCGAGACATGGATTCATCAGCATATGAAAATCTTAAAAATAATCCTAGACCGGGGCATGGTGACTACACATGGAAAGCACGATACGGTGCATACGATTACAGGGGAGGGGGACGTGGAAGCGGAAGAACAACCATAGGGCATGTTATTGGAGGAGCAGTAGCAAAGAAACTTCTTGATACAATGAACATTAAGGTTTTATCTCATGTAATCCAAGTGGGAAATATTAAAGCCACTAAAATGGAATTAAATGAAATTGAAGCAAATGTAGGTCTAAATTCGGTTAGATGTGCTGACTTAGAAGCAGCACCCCGTATGGAAGCATTGATTCTTCACCTTAAAGAAACAGGCGAATCAGTTGGGGGTATTGTTGAAACTATAGTTTCAAATGCTCCAGCAGGGCTTGGTGAACCAGTTTTTAATAAACTTGATTCTGATATTGCACAAATCCTAATGGGAATAGGATCCGTTAAAGGTGTTGAAATAGGCATAGGCTTTAAAGCAGCAGAATTAAAAGGTTCACAAATGAATGATGGGTTTTGCATTGATGATGAGGCAATAAAAACAAGAACTAATAATGCAGGAGGTATCCTCGGAGGTATGTCTACAGGAATGCCAATTACAGTTCGTATGGCTGTTAAACCAACCCCATCTATCTCTCAAATTCAGAAAACAGTTGATCTAAAGACAATGAAAGATACAGAGATAAAGATAGATGGTAGACATGATCCATGTATCTGTCCGAGAATTACACCTGTTGCAGAGGCATCTGTATCCATAATCATTGCAGACCATCTTATTAGAGCAGGTTACATAAATCCATGTAAATTGAATCCAAAAAAATAGGAGATTTTAATATGGACTGGATAGTAGTTGCAAAATGTGATGAATGCACAGAAGAAAAAACCTATGAAGTATCTGGAAATACCACTCCCTACTCAATAGGGGATGTAATAGAACATTGTATGTGTGGTGGCCAGTTTATTGTAGATGAAATACTCGAAGTAGGTTAGGATCCAAGAAGAAGTATTATCTAATATTCTGATTCAATATTCTCGAGCAAATGCGATTTTAACCTGATCATCATAGTTCATATATTTTAACCGTACCTCGTTGAATAATAAGATTCAGAATTTTACTTTAATAATAGGTGTTATAAGAGCCTAAGGTATATATAAAGACCAAATTTTCCTAAAAGCTATTTTTTTTACATAAAAATGATGATGTTATGATTTTAATTATATGTCCAAAGTTAGTTCTTTTATTTTTATTAAATTCGTAATCATAGATATTTAAAACTGTGAAAGTACTTAAATATCTAAATGGAATATTTAATTCTTTAAACTCTTTATAATATTGAATTAAGTATAAAATTATGATTTTTCTATATGAATCGATTGCTTTACAAAGATTAAAAAAAATTATTTATTGAGAATTTCATATTGATGGTTTCATTATTATCCATATTATATTAACAGAGTTAATACAAATGGAAAAATAACATGTAATACTATATCTGCTGAGAAATGGCCTATCATTGCAGATTCTAATCCTTTCTTCCAGTAAAGCCATCCGAATATTATTCCACCAATTCCATTGAGTAAAATGGCTCTAACAACTATTAAAGGAGTAATTGAAGTTATAGTTCCAGTTATGGGCAGATGTCCTAGACCAAATATAACTGCTGAGATAATTATTGCTAACCAAATACCAGAATCAGTTGGTTTTCTATCTGCGGTTTTTTTAATTTTAAAAATTATCCAAACAATTAAAGTCATTAAGAATAATCTAAGCAATATTTCTTCTGCTATGCCTCCATAAAAAGAAGCTAAAAACCCTTTCCATAGTGGGACAGATATTTCTGCATTCTGAAAAATACTTGATACCGGTGTAAAAATGAAACTTACTAAAATAATTATTACACCTGCAAAAACTCCAAGACCGATGGAAATGCCTAATATTGATTTAAAATAAGATCTTATTTCTTTACCTTCCAACCAACCCTCCAATATAGGCAATTTAAATCCAACTCTTTTAGCCAGAATTAAACCAATGAATATGGCAATTGAGAATATAACCAATGTCTGAATTAATTGGGCAATTAAAACTAACGGTGTGAAAACTTCTGCTAAAGCTGGACTTAGAGCTAATGTGTATGGTAAAACCATTAAAGTTGTAATAACAGTTGTAATAAGGAGAATACCAAATAATTTCCAGTTGATATTAATTTTCATATAATTTACCCCTTTTTAGACTATAATAATTTAAATAATTTTATTTTATTCATCATCAAGGAATATATCCTCTATCCGTACTTTAAAAAATCTGGCTATTTTAAAGGCCAGACCTAACGAAGGATCATATTTATGCTTTTCAATAGCAATGATAGTTTGTCTAGTTACTTTAAGCTCCTGTGCTAAATCCTCTTGTGTTAGGTCATGCATTGCTCTATAAACTTTTAATTTATTTTTCATAATTTTCCCTATTAATATTTCCGTTTATAGTATGTACGTGATATAATGTTTAATATGAGGCCATATAATGCTGTTATTAATAAAACGTAACCTGTTAATAGGAATTCAGGATAAATATTTCTCAGGGAGACTAAAATAAATCCTACATATATTATCGTCCCAAGTAATGCTCCTAAAGTCATAGTCGAAGATTTTTCATTGATCAGTTGGGTTCTCTCATCTTCCATAATTTTATCTTTGTCCCTTTGAAACATCTCTCCAATATTATCTCTGTGGATGTAAACTATAGGTAATACTGCCATTGTAATTATTAGTGCCAGTATTACTAGTGTAACATTTGCCAATATTAATCCTGTAACCCATAAAACTGTTTGAATTGCCGATGTTGTGATTAGTATATTTCTTAAAGTTTTTTGATTCATTGAAACTTACCTCCATTGTATCATTACTTTTACATAATGTCATATATACTTTACCATATGTTAAGCTTTATTTACATAAATTAAAAACAATTCAAAATATTGATTAAACTTCAAAACCAAGAAAATAGAGATTTATCTGAAGCTGGATGGAAATCATCAGGTAAATCATCAGGTAAATCTACATTTTAAAAATAATATATTACTTCTTTTAGATTAATTAATACTAAATACTTAGTTGATCATATACAAAATAAAAGAAATCAGGTGATGTTTCCTCTCATTCTTTTACCTGTATTTCCTCTAAAAAAAGTCATTGGATTGATTAATTCGTCATAATATTTTAAGAATCTATTGATTTTAACTGTTATTATCTGTTGATTTTGTCAGTTCTAAAGGCATTAGTCGATTTGAGATTATAAATTGAAATTTCGATTGTTAATATTTTTAGAAATTCATCATATTGAATCTCAGAAGGTGCTTGAATAATCACAATCGATATAAGAGTCATAGTTCTTTAATCGTTTATTTAAAAAGGAATATTGTTCTTTGCTAACTCCATATCTTCAAAATTAAGAAATAAATCTTTAGCAAAAGTCTTGTATATTTCATATTTAATGAATTTTAACATGATTATACCTTAATCATAATTAATATCCATTATGAATATATTTACTGAAAAACACCCAGATTTTAGTGACATCATCACCAAAAAGCCAATCATAAGAAGCAAGTGTAAAATTAGTTATAATTAAGGGAACCCCCACCAAGAAACCCTAGATGTTCTGCCTCTCAATAATATAACAAAATTTATATATTAAAACTTTTCAATTATCAATGTAAAGTATTAATAAAAAAGGTGTTTTTTATGCTAAATAGAAAAATTAAGATTTTGAGTTTGTTTGTAATTTTTTTAATAGTTAGTTTAACGCCTGCAAGCGCAGCAATAATAGGTGAGGCAACAGGAAACAATAGAACTGCGTTTCCTATCCAAAATAACATCTAAATAATGAACTAAAACAAACATCACAAAACTATCAAAACCAAATAGAACTATTAACAGAAGAAATAAAAAATGATACGAATACTTTAAACTTAAAGATTGAAGAGCTTAACAATATTCCAAAATGGAGGATCATCAGGCTTATCAAAAAAGCATTAGAAATAAAAAAAATAGCTAAAAACCTCAAAGATAAAACTGATAAGTTAGAGACTACTGCAAAATATCTTGAAAATACAGAAAATCAATTAAATAACATTAAAGTTAATGAAAGCACGGTTAATAATGATGCCTTTTCAAATGCCCAGAATATGGCTAATAAACTTCAAAACAGAATGAATGTAGTCTTTGAGGTCGATGCTTATAATGGTACTTTAAACATCGGTGATATTGTTCAATATAAAGATAATAATAATTATTATAGATATGTTACAGTCAATTACACAATAAATGATACTGTTGTTTTACAGGGTGAAAATCATCAACTACTTTCTATACCTAAACAACAAGCAGATGATAGAATCTTATATATGTTAAAACCATATAGAGCAGTTGATAGTTACGATGTAGTAGATGCAGCATATGATGTACAATATGAAGATATAACACAACAAAAAGTAGATGCAAATAACAAACAAAATCAAGCCAGAAAATTAGGTACAGCATATATTTCTTTATTATCGGCAGCTGGAATTTGTGCGTTTATTGTTATCACATGTATTCTTATAATGGCCCTATTGTCAATACTTAGTTGTGTTTCATTAGGTACTCTCAATTTTGCAACAGGTATTATTTTAGCCATTTCCTTAACAGTTTTAGCTATAGGAGTTGGATGTGGAATAGCGGGAGGCATATTACTTCATTCATGTACTAATATGAAAAATGACGCCAATAAAATGGAAGCTGCTGCAGAAGCTGATCTAAATGATTTAAATAATTTCTTGAGACTATCGGTGCATGTTCCTATAGCTAATAATATGTCCTTGAATACAACAGGGAATAAGACATTAAATGGTGTTTTTAATGCCACCGATGCAGATGGCCTTTCATTTGATGCCATTGTGGTTTCAGGACCTGAACATGGTAATATAACTGTTAATGGAACCAAATTTGTATACACACCTTTTAATGATTATGTGGGTAATGACACCTTTAGATACTATGTAATAGATCAAATAGGCATGTTATCCAAATTTGCTACAGTAAATATCCAAGTTAAAGAAAAAAATGTTGTAGCTGAAAACATGTCCATTAACACCACATCAAATAAGCCTTGGGAAGGTGTTTTTAATGTTACCAATGCAGAAGGTGATATGTTAAATGCAATAGTAGTAACTGCCCCGGAACATGGTAATTTGACCATTCATGGAACTAAATTTGTATATACACCTGCAAATGGTTATTTAGGTAATGATACATTTAGTTACACTGTAAAAGACAACACAAGCTCATTGTACAATATTGCAATAGTAAATATCCAAGTTAAAGCCCTAAATATTCTAGGGAACACTTTTATATCAAGTAAATATAATGGAAATAACTTAAATATTTTAAGTGTTTTTATTCCATTGTTCAGCAGTACAACGAAGCAAATGTAAAAATCTTTAGGGTGAACAGGAAAATTCAGTTTATTTTGAATTTTCCTGTAGATTATTTTTTGGCAATAATTATGAAAAAAATTTTAGGAAAGCATTAGTTTAATTTTGATATTAAAACTTTTAAATTGAAATAATGAGGTTAATTTAATGAACAAAAATGAAATTCGCACCAATATTATTAGTTTTAGTATACTATAATAACTATCTTGGGTTGAAAATAATGACATAACTATTTTGTTAATAGTACTATTTTCAAGTTAAACACGTGGCAAAAAAGCCTCGGGTGGGAATTGAACCCACGACCACGAGATTACGAGTCACGCGCTCTACCAGACTGAGCCAATAAGCAAATGTCATAATATACCATCTCCATTTTGTGTTTAATAGTATATATGCATGTTTTGGTATATATAGGTATGTAATAGACACCTTATCTCTTATTCCATTGTTAATGAAGGATTAGAATGGATTTATTGGGAGCTATGGAATAATCAGGTGTGCAGGCAACACACTTTTATGATCAGTTAAGTATCCACTTATCGATCTTTTTATACATTTTTATTTTACTATAAAATATTCCAAATGTTATTATGCTATAACAAAATCTCCAGTACATAAAAATTACTTCCAAATATTCTAGAATGTGCCGATAAATACAAAAATTCATATACTGTGAGAGGAAATATACTTCCGGTGGTTAATTGCTTGAATTTGCTATATGTTCTCGATGTGGATATAGAACCACATTGGATGATATCATGAAAATATATGATTCAGGGGATAATTCAGAACTTATTTACACTGGAAAATGCAAGATATGTAAAAACACTGTTGAAAAACATTACCCATTAACAAAAGGAGATCCAACATGAGTCAACTCATACACAGCAAAGATAAGGGTCTCATGGAAAAACAGGATGATAGCATTAAATGTAACATATGTGGATATCATATAAAACAGAGTGAAATTACATCAGCATATTTAAGTGGTAGAATATCACTTACTCAGAGGATAGACTAATAAAAAAATCGCTTTATTATTATTGCAATCTTAAACTAGGAGAATAATCATGTTTATTGACAACTTAGATAAAATAATTGGATTGGTAGGTTTAATAATGGGAATTGAATTGATTGCCATAGCAATTTTTACACTTTCACTCGCATATTTCAGAAGTCCTGTTGTTGCAGGAGTAATTGGAAATATGTCCAGTCTGGGAATGACATTAGGAACGATTATTGTGTTTGTGAAGAGAGAAATGCATTAAGTTGTTTGATACGATAAAAAAATGTCACTTGTAAAAAAAATTATCAAACAAACTTAATATACATAAGTAGATAGTATAACAAAGACCATATAGGCCAAGAGAGCAGAATTTAAAAATAGAATAGTACTGTTCTATTATTCCATAGATAGATGAAAAAATTATAAGACATTAATGGAAGATCATAGAATAATCAATTCTACTATAATAATTCATAGACTTATTTCAGTGAGAAATAGAGTAAAATTTTTAATCAATTTAATCTGTACGATTGAAACATTGAATTATTGTTTAAGTTTGTTTCGCTCCATCTCATTGACAAAGTACATTAGATAAAAAATTGCATTCCTTACTATTCCTGCTAATTCCAATGTTCGTTTTAAAAAGGTTTCTGGTGTCATTTCTACATCAGATTCTTCAATACAAAACATTTTTATATTTACATATCGATGGGTTAGAGCATTTCTAGTTTTTCTAAGATTGTAATATGATCCATTTTCTTCAAAATCCCAATGAATGTCAAACAACGCATTTAGACCATCACTTTGAGTTTCAATTATTTTTTCATTAATTTCACGCTTTTTTGGGCTATAATTCCAAGTTGAATACCAGATTTTCATGAAATTTATCCTCGTATCTTCAATTTCTAGATTAAGATGATCATTAATAAAAAATGCAATTTTGTCAAGGATATCATAAAAATTTCTAAAAGAAAGTCTAAGTAACTGTAAATCCATATTATGAAGACTATAATCTAATGTTTCTATAAATCGTGCATCTTCATATACAAAATTCAAGTCTAAATCATTATATCCAGATAAAATGAGTAAAAATCTTGCAGAAATGTAATCTTCTTTAATATGATTTAAATGTGAGGACAAACGGAGATAAGGGTCATTATCTATTGAATAATCTTCATCAATCTTAATTCTCATTCGTTCAATATTTATAGTATCTCCAATAGACGCATCACATTTCTGGCAGAATGAACATACATTTAAATATAATTGATTTTCCATTGTTTGTTCTTTAAGATGTTGGCTTAAATCTGATTTTGCTTCGATTTTATATCCCGGGAAGTTAGGAGATTTTTTCGACAGTTTCTTATCATCAAAGTGTTTTTCAATACATTTTAACCATATTGTGAATGAATTTTTTGATTTTGAACTTACTCCTATCTCTAAAGCTTTAGATATAAAATAATGTGCATCGATTAGGAGAGTTTTATACTTTTTACCTAGTAAAAATGAATATTTACATAATGCTATTCCTTTATTGCCTAATGCCATAGCATAGTCTGGTTTTAGATCTAAAGCTTTTTCGTAGCATTCTAAAGCATCTATTGTTCTTCCTAAATGATCATAGCAGTTACCTAAATTAACAAACGTATCTGGTTTTTTAGAATTATATTCCAAAGATAGTCTAAAATTTATTTTCGCTTCATCTAATCCGGTGTGTTTAAATCTGTTATAATATGGTTTTTTATCCCATTTGAACAAAAAAAGGTCATAATATCCATTTGCGATATTATAATAAACACCTGATGGATCTTTCTGATTTTTTACAATGTTCTCTAAATCCGGTTTAATCAAATCAATACCTTCACGAGTAAGATTTTCTTTGTTTAAATTTCTTCCTACACTTATCAGAATACTGCCAACAACTTGAGAAACATGATAATGAGGTTCAAAATTCTTTTTTATCTCACGAGCAATTTTTAAAGCATTCTTATACTCACCGACATTAATTTTCTCAATAGCAAGAGACTGCATTTCTTCTATTTCAATTATTTCATCTTTCTCCATCATATACTCCTGTATTAAATTTTATCGAATTTTAGGCTACCATGATTCTCACTATCTATGCCATTATAATATCTACCACCAAAACTTTTTCTATCTTCTGATAATGTAACCCATCCAGTACCTTCATGTATGTGCATAGTATCAACAGCATGAGGCTTTGAAGATATATTTTATAATCAATTCTTTTAAGTCTTTAGAACAGCTAATGCATTTCTAACAGCCTCATGTGTTGATTGAGAAGTAATTATTGCCCCTTGTGTTGCTCATGTTTCTAATTTTGCTCCAGGTATTCCCATAATTTCATCCTCTTTATCAATTATATAAAGAAGTATGAAGTATCCACGTTTATATTCTTATTTAGTTTTAAATTATTTATCCTTTCTTCAATATATTGGCTTTCAGAGTTGCAAACTCATTTTCATCAATTAATCCGTCTTCCAACAATTTAGCGAGTTTGACTAATTTATCAACTGGATCTTCGGAGGTATTATTGCTTTGCATTGGTTGAGTCTCAATTTGACGAGCTTTAGTTTCTCTTGTCCGTTCACGTTCTTTACATGTATTTACAGCTTGTTTTAAAACTGTAAAGAAGTTTCTCATACCTTCTTTTTTAGCTCGCAGATTAACTGTATGATTACCTGCCATTCTGATTTGTACCGTTGTTAAAACCCACCCACGATCTTCATCGATTGATATTATATCCAAATATTTTAAAGTTATATTGCCTCGATCACGTCCAGTCCATATTCCCTTTTTTATGATTCTTAATTCATCTGAAGCAACTTCAACAACTGCAGTATCAAAATTTTCTTGATGATGACCAAATGTTCCAATTGTAGTTTCACGAATTTGTAAATTAAATTGTTTATTCATCATCACATTTCCGGGTCTTCTCATCACATTTCCTTGTTTTTTACTCATTACTTTTTTCAGATCGCCAGAATTATAGAGTATTTTATTTTTGCTTGATTTACTTTTAACAACATTAGTTGATCTATCCTCAATAACATAACTAGCTGACTTTAATACTTCAACGGCTTTTTTTGAAGTTTCTAAATTTGATAAAATTATACTTACTGGCTTAGAATTGTAGTTAAAACTAATTGTTATATGATTTATTCTCAATTTTTTAATCTTATTTTTATAATAACGAACAATCTCTTCTGAAATGTTATCTTTAACTTCAATATATTGTTCAGTTATCTCGATATCAGGTATAGTAGCAATTCCCTCGAATTTTCCATAAACAACTGATTTATTACGGTTATTAGAGGATTTATCTGTATATTTTTGGGTTTTTTTACTTTTCTTTTCGTTCGTTTGAGTCATCAAAGGTAATTCTTCCCCACATTCAAGACAATAAATGGAAGTGATATAGTTATAAGTTCCACATTTAGGACAAATTCTATCTGATGAAGTATTTTTGAAATTATTGACTAATTTTGGTTCTTTCATTTGTGAATATAGAGTATTCAATACTTCATTTTTTGAATTATCACGATTAAAGTCTAAACTCTTGTTTTTATTCTTAGCGCCCCTATATTTATCTTTTTGATTGGTTGACTGGGTTACTAAAGGTTCTGGCGGTTTAGAAATGGTTTCAATTTTATTTTCGTTTTTTACATTCAAAATACTTTCTTCAGATTGATATTCCATTTTATTTTCATCTATGATTTTTCCTTCTCGTGTAGCTTTAAGTCTTCTTTTTATATCTTCATTAGACCCTTTTTTAATAATCAAATCTTTTTTAGGTTCATCAGATTTTTTTATTCCCCTTTTTGAGTCCAATTTTTGCTTAATATCTCTATTTGAAACCATTTTATAACTCCAAATGAATAAGAAGTGCTTAAAACAATACCTATATAATTTACAACGGGCATTCAATTTTTTGAATTAACCTTTAATAGTTTTTATTATCAGAATGGAAGCTCAGGAATCATTTTCACAAATCAACATCAACTTCTGATCATGTATCAGTTCATAGATATAATAAAATTTGTGTTACCTCCTTAAACATACCTTACTATAATCACAGCAACAACCACGCATATTAAAGAACCATTTCTACATTCAATATAATTAAAGCATCTGTAATCTATTCTAAAGACATAAAAAAGTTTATATATATTGATGATTTGATATACACTAACTGATATAAGTTTGCAGGGTTTGATGCACTTTTTTTTGTGTATTGGAATAATGAAAGGATTTTATAAACTATTTAGCAAAGAGGGATGGTTTGATCAGCTTTATGCATGGGCGTGCACCGCATGGATATGATTAACGAATTCTGCACTTGTTAAATTTAACTATACATAATAATTCCAGCTTTAATGTTCCTCTATTCTTTGAGATTTTATAAAATTCACATAGTTTTATCCATTAAGATAGGGTTTAATATGGTAATTGGGTATAACAAAGCTAGTATATGCTGTTATACTTTCAATGTGTGTCTTTTAAATACTATGATAGCCTAACATATTGTATAAACTGTAAATACAAGTTCTCTATTTATATTGAATTGAGTGGTTATAATGGAAATTAAAGTTGGAAATAAGAAGTCAGGATCATATATAGATTACATTAAACACAATCCTTCGAATATGATCCAGATCCTTGCTAGAGGATCAAACACATCTAAAGCAATTTATATTGCTTCTATAATGAAGGAAAATGGATATTGCATAACAAATTTTGAAATTGAATCAACACATATTGGTTATAAAGAACCATTAGCTGTTTTAAACATCACAATGAATGCTAACAATGAAGATAAATCCAAATAAATTACCTCAAATAAAACAAATCAACCTGGGAGATACTTTAAAAGAGGTAAGGAAAAATCAAGATGATATTGTATTTGAACCAGGTATAACAATCCTTTCACAACAACCAGGAACTGGTAAATCCACCCTATTAAAAAAATATCTCCAAGCAACAGATGAAAAATGGGTATTGACAGTTCCTAATCACACCTTAATTGAAAGTGAATATGGGAAAATAAAAAAAATCAAGGGTGTTAACGCGTGGAAGGGATTTTCAAAAGCATGTCCGAAATATATAGGCAAAGATACACATGTTAGAAAGCTTAAGGATAGGTATGGGTTTAATGCAGGATTAATTTGTAGTAATGCATGTACTAAAGATGAACAGAAAAAATGTCCTTACAAAAAACAATTCAAAAACCCAAAAAATATCATTACAGTATCAGCATATCATAATACACAATATTTCTATGACAAAGAAAAATTCAGGTTTGATATAGCAATAATAGATGAAAGTCTCCAAGGACACAAACCATTAGAACTCAAAAAAGACGAAATTCGAAAATCCATTGATTTAATCTATGATTACATTGATAATCCTCAAATCAAAATGTATTTCATGGACATTATTGAAAAGAAGGAATTATTCTTATATGATATAAATTTAGAACATGGTAAAGCTATTATTGATTTGGTATCTACTGATCAACGAAAAGCCGTTCAAAAAGCACTTAATCAGAAAAAGGATTCTGATATTAAAACCATAAATAAACTCAAAATATATGATATCATCAAATGGCTCTATTATTATTCAATTTATCAAGAAGATAGAATCTATGGTGATCCTTACATATACAGAATATTTGATCTTGCACGACAAGGAGTCAAAGTTGTTTTTGCAGATGCAAGTTTCAATCTTTCATTATTCCAATCATTACTAGGAAGATATCAACACGAAGATAAGTTAATTCCACGTTCTAAATTATTAAAAACAAAAGATCTTAAACCAATAGAAAACCTAGAAATTAAGCTTTACAGTAGCCACATTAAAAATGATGACTTGACAATTTATAGAATGTGGGGGGAAAATTCTTTCTATAAAGAACATTTACGTAGAAATAAAGATGATCTCCAGTATTTTATTGATCAAACTAGACGAAAACACCCAAATATAGGGATTATTACATATAAAAAACATTTGGGTTTATTTAATAAAGAAGATGAATCAACATATTTTGGTAATTTAAGAGGATTAAATTCCTTTGAGAAAAAAGATGCTATGTTTATCATAGGATCATATCTCACAAACCACGAAGCAATTGTAAATGATTACAATGCATTATTCTTAACGAATCATGAAATAGGAATAGATACATGGAGACCAAGGTATATTGAAACGAATGTTAAAGATTCAGAGTTTCAAGGTGATTATTACCAAGAATGGAAAATAAATGGAGATCTATTCAATCTTACCATTCCTGGAGGGTTTGATGAAAAAAACCCTGAACCTGTACAAGAAGTTCCAAAAAAATATAAAAATCTCCAAGAAGATGAACATATTTTTATACCTGAATTAAAAGCCTATAATGAATCGTGTGTTAATGTTATTATTCTTAATGAGCTTAAATTGAAAGAAGCTCTGAAAAAAGGTTCAGTTGATATCGAAGTTTTATTCCCGATTAATCTTTATGATAAACATTTATTTGATAGTGAGATTTATCAAGCTATTCATCGGGCAAGACCTATTAATAATCCGGATATTCCGATTTATGTTTTTGGATATATCCCATTGGATATTAAAAATGAATTCAATACATTATACGTACGTTACGATAACACAAAGGTGTATTTCATGGAAGATTTCAAAGGTGTTTGCCCTTCAATATTAGTTGGATCAATACAACATTATTGTTACAAAAATCCAAAAGATGGCTCTTTGGATGTTGCAAAGGCATTTAGTCTCTATAAAGAGAATAGAAAAGATTACAATACTCCTTTTATAACCTACATTCGAAATGGTATAAAAACTACTGAAGTAAATCGGATCAACGATTTAATAAAAAAAGGAGTTCATACCATTGCAGGATTTGAGAAAGAATATAAAAAACTCAAAAAACAAGCACTTATAAAAGATAAAGACTTCATAAATTTTGTTAAATATTGTATTTACTACTCAGATGATGAAAAACAAACACGTATAATCCTTCCTTCATATTAGAAAAATCCTAGAAGCTGGATCATATGTGGAAGCATGGAATTAATAGAAAAGGAGGATTATTAAGAGATTGATTTTTTTTAAATTGGAAAAAACTTAGAACGCATCTTTTTAAGATTCACAACGAAATATGACTTGTTTTCCATTTTATTTAATGAGTTAACATAGAAATAATAGAAAAGAAGGAATCTTTTATAATCCTTAATAACGCTTGAATTTCGATGAAAAGGTGGTTTCCAGATAGATCAAATTTTTATTCACTATATAATAATATTATATTGGATTAAATTTAACTAGGCATCTTTTAACATCGCTGATATATCTCATTAGAAAAGATTTATATGAGCTTAAAACTTATAAATTCTATAATTTTAATAATGAATTTGATGTTTTCATGAGCCTAAACAATAATAAAATAAATGAGTATTACATATTCCCTCAGTAGTTTTTGATCATTTCTCTCATTTTATATGACTCCTACACTTTCTGACCTGTATTTCAAAACTTTTACTGCCCTACATTGCTATATATTGGAATAACAAAGATTCTGTTAAATAAAAAAAATCACAATGGAATATAATATTCTTAATGTAGTTATATGTGCAATTTGAGATACAACTTGAATTATTACATACCATTGATTAATCGATTGTTTATGCTACTTTTGACTAACGTTGAATTATTTACAGTTTCAACTTTATTGTGTCCTGTTTGATGATCAAAATTCAGATTGTTCATAAAATTTTGGTACTCTTCCCGCAATTTTTCACTGGGAGTGGAAAAGTAAGTTCGAGTAAGTGGATCCCTCCTGTGTCCCATTAATTGGCGTATGTAATGATGGGGCATTCCTGCTTCTTCCAATCTGTTAGCGAAGAATTTACGAAGTATATGGCTATGGAAAAAAATTTGTCTCCCAACATTGTTCCATCCACATTCTTTGTTAAGTTTCCTTAAAAAACGTTGGAAAACATCACTTCTCAACCCTTTATCCGTTTTACCTCTAAACAATGGGTCATCAATCTTTTGTGGAGGATGTTCTATCAAATAATGTATGATATTCCGAGTTGTTTCAGGAGTATTAAATGTTACATGAGATGTACCGCTCTTAATACGTTGAATATGCCACATTAGAACTTTATTTTTCGGATATAATTGATCCCATGCAATATAATCTAAAATTTCTGTTCTATAATTTTCAGGTGGAACATTTAAACCGTTTAAAAAATCAGAAAACTTGAGTTTCAATACATCACCCAAGCTAATACCACTACTAGCCATTAAAAGGATAATAGATTGATATTTAATATTGCAGAAACTCAATGCTTTTAGAATATCTTCTTTGGAAGGAATAGCTTCTTGTTGTAGATCGGGAACAGATGCATGATATGTGCGTTTAGGTAACTCAATTTCATAATATGCATAAAACCCTCGGGTAGTAGTTATGATATCTTCAATTTTTTGGGGACTGAAATCATTTGTTATAAGATGATCCTGTAAGTCAGTCAGATGTATTTTGATCCTTCGAAGTCTTTTTCTAATGCCCTGATCTTCATCTGTTTCCGCTTCTTCGATTAATTCTGTTGGTGTGAGACCAGTTACGATTGAATAGATAGTTAGTTTTCTTGAATAGCTTCTTATGGTCTCTGATTTCAGATTACGAAAATGCACATACTCTTTGAATAAAGAATCATTTACTATCTTATTATTCCGGGCTTTATTTGGTTTAAAAACCATCTAAATCACCCCAAACATTTAAAAAAGTAGAGCCTCGGGTGGGAATTGAACCCACGACCACGAGATTACGAGTCACGCGCTCTACCAGACTGAGCCACCGAGGCATTTTTTACTATATAACTGTAAATGAATTTAAGTCTATCTATCCCTCATAATTTACTGGGATAATCCATTAAAAATAGATAAAAAATATAATATAATTTATAAAATAATGAAAATATGGTTAAAATTCATCCAGTGTGGGTTGTTTTGTTTGGAAATCATCAAGATCAATACGCATACCATCACGTGCAGCTATTATCTTAACACCAGTATTTTTTTCAACCCTCTGAGCCTCCCTTTCAGGATACTCCATAATGAACTTCATTCCTAAATGTGTCATAATTGCGAGTTTAGGTTTAACTTCCTTTACAAGAACCTCAAAATCATCAACAGACATGTGGCCCCTAATTCTTTCACTTCCTGCCCTAATAACACTTGCAATTAGAACATCTGCACCCTCATGATGCTTGTGAAGTTCGGGAAAGTACTCTGTATCAGTTGTATAGGATATTGTGAAATTATCATACTCCAGTTTAAAACCCACAGCTTTAGGATCACCGTGTATAGTCTTTGTAGCTGTTATATCTAAATTATCAAACCGCTTATGGTCACAATCTTCCAATACAACCACTTCTGGTTTGCTTAGATGGTACTTGGATATGCATGGACCCCAAGTTTCATAACCATCAATAACACTTCGACTACCAATAACAGTACCTTTTTTCCGGGTCATACCGTTTGTCATGGCCTCCAGCATTACCTCTGCATCGGAATAATGGTCAGTATGAGAGTGTGATACCATGAGAATGTTTACTTTCATTGGATTTAATCCAAATTGGTAAGTTCTAACAAGTGCTCCAGGACCAGGATCAACATGGATATTTTTTCCATCTATATTTTCTATCCTAAATCCGCCGGTCATCCTTCTCTGGGTAATGGTCGCGAAATCGTCCACCACCACTTCCTAAAAATATTAGTTTCATATTTTAACCTCACAACTATACAAGATTCTTTTTATATTAAATGTTTACCATCCAATTTTGATACGATCATTTATTATAAGTTGTTCTCAAATTAATATTATTTAATATTCTCTTTATTATCTGGATCAGCCCTACAAAGAATAAAGTCACAATTTAATGGCTCTTTTGTTCTATTAATACATAGATTTTCATTCTCAATAACTGCTAAATCCCCTCTAGACACTTTTGATCCATCCTGTGCTGTCATTTCTATGAGTTCAGATGGTTTTGCAATTGTATTCCAATCGGTGTCTAAGGCTTCAATACTTTTATCAAGGATAATCCCAATTTCATTTCCCTTAACATATGCAACATTTCCAATAGCACCCTGAATAACAATCTTGGTAGCCATTTGAATATTTTGGGATGTTTGTATAAGGTTTTCCTTCAACTGGGTTCTGTACTCTTCAAGATCCTTAACATCCTGAAGTATGGTAACTCTCAAGAGCTCTTTTGCTTCTTTTGTATCAATTGAAGGATATTTCATCATAACGTCATATTCTGGGCTTACAGTAGGTGTTTCAATAGCAACTTCTTCCATTACACTTTCAAAAATCTTTCTAATTGTTACAAGATTCAACTTTGATTTCCAGTATCTTTTAATGGTCTTTTCAGCTAGTTCCTTGGTATATTTATTTCCAAAAACAATAATAGAACTTCCACCGCTTTTTACTGTCTTCAAGTCTGATCCTAATAATTCAATAATGTTGTAAGCACCAGTAGTGGCATAGATACGTTTACGTTTGGTTTCATATACAGTTTTAGACCTTACTTCGCCAACAACAACATCCCCAATTTCATGGATTTTATCTGCATCATCAGAAATTTTTATGTTAATTCCAAGTTCATCGGCTTTTTTTAACAGTTCTTCCTTTGTGTTGATGGATCCAGAATAGAGTTTTTCTTCAAGATTTTCCCTAGGTCCTTCCGGGCCAAAAAATCCGATTCTCCTCTTATCTCCGGCCATTACGCATCCTTTGCTTCCAATATAAGTTATTATAAGACTCATTTAAACCACGTTAATCAAGGTATATTTTATATTTAATCTTTAATTCTCTTCTTATAAATCAGTTATTTAACTGGTTTTACAAAAACCACTTAATAATACGGCTATGAATTAGAATGATATTACAATATATAACTTAAAGTTTGTTTTATCATTCTTATGAATGTTTAAGTGTATGAAACATTATAATATTTCTGATCACATGGATTCTGATAAAATTGAAGAAAAGAAAGTTAGAAATATAGCACTACTGGTAGTTGCACTAGGATCCTTCCTTATACCGTTTATGGGATCATCCCTAAACATTGTTCTTCCTATAATACAGAAGGATCTAGCAGTAAATATAATACTGCTAAGTTGGATACCAACAGTTTTTGTTTTGGCCAATGCGGCATTAATACTTCCATTTGGACGCTTAGGGGATATATTTGGCCGTAAAAGAATTTACACCTATGGTGTGATTATATATACGGCTGCATCTCTTTTAGCTGGTTTATCAAATTCGGGTATTATGCTAATCGTATTCAGTTTTATGCAGGGTTTTGGATGTGCTATGATATTTGCAACTGGTGTGGCACTTCTCAGCAGTGTTTACCCATCAAATCAACGAGGTGAAGCACTCGGATTATTTGTTACAGCTGTCTACATAGGATTATTTTTAGGTCCATTGTTAGGAGGTTTCCTGGCCCAAAATTTTGGTTGGAGAAGTATTTTCCTTTTTAACGTACCGTTTGGTATTTTTCTTTTTATTCTTATTAAAATGAGACTTCATGGAGAATGGAAGGGGTTGGGAGGTAAATTTGAAATTAGAGGATCTTTGATCTACAGCCTATCAATAGTTGCACTACTCTATGGATTTTCAACACTTAACAGCAGTTTTGGTAAATTATCACTTTTTACAGGTGTAATTGGTCTTGTAATATTTGTTTTAAACGAAAAAAAATCTATAAATCCAATACTACGGCTAGGTATATTAAGAAAAAAGGTATCATCATTATCTGCACTTGCTATTCTGTTGATGAACATTGCAAATTCGGCAATGTGGGTACTTTTAAGTCTTTATCTTCAGGATATAATGCATCTTGATCCTCAACAAACAGCTTTGATAATTTCAGTCGAACCATTGATGGTTGCATTATTATCCACCCCGGTTGGCAGACTCTCTGACAGGATTGAAAACAGAATATTTACTGTTATTGGAATGATAGTTACAACTATAGGATTGTTAATATTATCACAATTAACAACCAACAGCACTCTATTAATACCAATTATAGGTTTGATACTGGTAGGTATAGGCTTAGGTCTTTTCTCATCCCCAACAACCAATAGATTTATTGGAAGTGTTGAAGGAAGAGACTATGGAATGGCATCGGGTGTACTTTCAACCATGACATATGCTGGTCAAACAATGAGTCTTGGTATTATGCTTTATATTTTTGCTGTGTACCTAGGCAATGTTCAAATCACAGAATCAAACTTTCCAGCTTTTCTCTTTAGTTTAAAAACGGCATTTATAGTATTTGCAGTATTAAGCGGGTTTGGTATTATTGTTTCAATATTAATTGGTCCAAAAAAGATTAAAGATGATTTGCAGAGAATTGATTAGATTGATAATTTTTTATTGTTTCATAGTTTTTACAACTAGAATAGATTTTTATCCCTGTGTTTCTAGTATTTGATCCAGTTCTCCTGCAACAGCCTCACTTTCAGCATCAATTCCAACAATATTTATTTTATCAGCACTTGGTACACCTACACCTAGTTCAGCAGCCCTTTTGATCTGTTCCAAATCAAATATCTTACCCTTAGATATGTCATTTGTTGTGTCGTAATGTCTTAATACTGCAACTCCTACTGCATCAATTGCAATTCTATCATTTGACATCAAAAGAAGATTAGGTTCAACAACATGTCCCTGTTCAGGACCTTTATCCACAAATGCTTTGATTCCATCCATTAAAACTAGATCCATATTATAATGATTGTTTATTTCCGCAATCATTGATCTCTGGTAGGGTGATATATGGAGCTCACCCATATAATTGTAGACTCCTCCTGGAACTTTCTTTGCAACAATTCCAACAGAATTTTTAAGCGATAGAGTGAAAATTCCACCAAATCTATGGGATTTAAGGCAACAAGTTTGAACCACCTTATCAGCGTCTTTAAATATCTTTGATATATAAAAACCTTTCATCCAGTGATTTCCATTTTTTTCAACTTTTACCCAGTCATCAGCATCTTCTTCATCCAGAATCCTGACTTCAAAATCTTCATCTTCTGCTATATCCATTACACCCATTGTTTCAAGCACAATTCTAGTATCACCCATTCCACTTCTCTCTGCAAGAGTAATTTTTTCAGGTTCCCCTTTTTTAATGGATCTAACAAGCGTTCTTAGTGTATCTGGATGTGTTGATGCAGG
Source organism: Methanobacterium sp. SMA-27 (assembly GCF_000744455.1). Classification (NCBI taxonomy): domain Archaea; kingdom Methanobacteriati; phylum Methanobacteriota; class Methanobacteria; order Methanobacteriales; family Methanobacteriaceae; genus Methanobacterium; species Methanobacterium sp. SMA-27. Next base: position 1,318,266 of record NZ_JQLY01000001.1, read on the forward strand.
AAATGGATCTGCACTGTTAAAATTAGCCTTCAATGCAATATTTTTGGATTTGAAATCTGTAATATCAAAATTCTCAATCAGTCTTTCTATACCTTCTTCCCTTTTATCGGTTTTCAACAAGAAAACTGTTCCAATATCATTTGACATTAAACCACCCTAATACTATAATATGTGTTTAGAGGTTAATTTAATCTTGCATTTTGGATAATGGTTAATGCCAAATTCATTTGAGCTTAAAACTTACTCATTCCAGATGTTTGAACTGAAATCTGCATGACGGTGATCCATCCACAATGGTTGACCTTCTTTCCATACCTCCAGAAAGACCTGTCCATTTATAGCTTCTATTCATCATTGCCTGACAATTCAAACAGAAAATAGGCTTCTTCAAAGCATCTTCATGCCATGGGCAATTCAAAAATTCTATATATGATCTGTTGCCCTTATGGTGTACAATTGTTTTAATACCAAAGTCTTTAAAAATATCAGAAAGCCATTCAATATAATCTGCAAAAAGCTGATCATTAGTTTCAATATCCTCAGGAGAGAGTTCTTCAACAAATCTAGGGTAAAGATCTTCGTCTAAACGTTCGGCAAATACCTTCAATAGCAACTCTCTCATTTCGATATCAGTACCGGTGCTACTAGTTGGCATTGCTGTTAAAATAAAGTCATAAAAATCTGCTAACACTCTTTTTTTGATAATTTCACTTTTTTTCTTGTCACATCCATGTTTATATATGGCCATTTGAATATTGGCATTAACTTCACTCTTTTTAAATGGTTTTAATATATAACCGTAAGGTTCGGTTATTCTTGCACGTTCCAAAACCTCATCATCAGAATAAGCTGTCAGATAAATGATTGGAGTGTCTTGTTGCTGGTGTATTTTTTGTGCAGCTTCAATACCATCCATATCACCTTTAAGAACAATATCCATAAGTATAAGATCCGGCTTAGTTTTTAAAGCAGTTTCCACAGCTGCTTCACCAGTTGCAACTATTCCTACAACAATGTAACCTAAATCCTCTAATTTATACTTAATTCCCATGGCAACAATACTTTCATCTTCAACAACCATAATTCTCTCGTTACCCATTATAGTCTCTCCTTGTATTCAAGTTCCTTAAAAATGATCTTAAATTCTTTATTTTCTCTGTTAAAGTCCAATTGGCCTTCAATTTGTTTAACCAGATTTTTTATTAATTCCAAACCCAATGTTTTACTCGAAGTAAAATCAACTTTATCAGAAAATGGAACTCCTGTATCACTTTCAATTAAGGAATATTCTTCATCAGCTATTTTATGGATTTCCACATTAATTTCTCCGGTTTCATTTCCTGTAAATCCATGTTTCAGGGAATTTGATACCAGTTCATTTATAATGAGTCCGCATGGAATAGCTGTTTCAATCCCCAGCGTAACATCCTCTATATCCAAATTCAATTTGATCCTAGATGAATCAACTCCGTATGAATCAAACAAATCTGATAACAGTCCCTTAACATATACCTCAAAATTAATAAGGGCAAGATCTTCTGATTGATATAGATTTTCATGTATAAGTGCAATGGACTGTATACGATTCTGACTTTCCCTGTAAAGATCATTTACATCAACTTTATTTGATTGGGATGATTGAAGTGAGAGTAGAGTTGAAACAATCTGCAGGTTATTTTTTACCCTATGATGTATTTCCCTTAAAAGAAGTTCTTTTTCTTTTAATGACTTGAAAATTTCATTTTCACCCTTTTTACGTTCAGTAATATCGTTACCAACGCCAAATACTATAGATTTATCTTTTAAATAAACTGGTGTGATCGTAATTTCAAGAATTTTAAATTTACCATTAATATCAAATTTAACTTCTAATATATCCTTTTTTTTCCATAAATCCTTATTTTCAATGTTTTTCAAGTCTTTCTCATATAATATAAAATCTGAAAGGTTTTTGGTTAATAGTTCATTTTTGGTTATTTCCAAAAACATTAATGCAGCTTCATTGGAATCAATGAAATTTCCCATCTCATCAAAAACAATTATAGGATTTCTATTCTTTTCAAACAGGGTTCTGTATTTTTTTTCACTTTCCAAAAGTGATAATTCGGCCTTTTTATGTTCAGCCTGTTCATTAAATTCATTCAATGCTCTTTGAACTGCATGGCTAAGTTTGGGCAGGTTACTTTTAAGCACATAGTCAGTTGCTCCTTTCTTTAGCATCTCAACAGCAAAATCTTCACCTATTTTACCACTTACAAATATGAAAGGTATGTCAGGAGATATCTCCTTTGCAATATTAAGTGCTGAAACTCCATCGAAATGTGGAAGTGAATGATCAGCAAGTATCAAATCTGGTTTGAATTCTTGAAGTTCTCTACGAAAATCATGCTCTTCATCAACACGTATGGATGTAAAATTAATTTTAGCTTTTATTAATTCGTGCTCAGTGAGTTCAGCATCAAGTTCAACATCTTCAACCAGCAGAATTTTAATCTGTTCCATGACTTACCTCTGATGGTGGTTTGTTTATCAAAATCCAGTAGAATCCCATGGTTGAAACAGCGTCTATAAACTCATCAAATTCAACTGGTTTGCTGACATAACTATTAACACCCAATTTGTAGCTTTCTACAATGTCCCGATCTTCCTTTGAAGATGTTAAAACAACTACTGGAATTCTTTTAGTTCTATCATCTGCTTTGATCTCGTGCAGTACTTCTAGTCCATCAACCTTAGGCATCCTTAGATCAAGGAGTATCAATTTTGGAAGGTCGTTCATATTTCTATCCGAATATTTACCCTTTGCAAATAAAAAATCTAGTGCTTCTGCCCCATCTTTAACCCAAACTAATTTATTTATGAGATTTTTCCTTTTTAAGGCCCTCATTGTAAGTTCAGCATCTGTTGGGTTGTCTTCAACCAGAAGAATTTCAATTTCATCTAAGCTCATAAAAATATCCTCCAATTAAGTACTAATTTTTACTTTAAATTTTTTGGAATTGAAAAGTATATTGTTGCTCCATTACCAACTTCACTTTCACCCCATACACGACCACCATGTCGGCTTATTATGCGTTGTACAATAGATAGTCCCACACCTGTACCTTCAAATTCTTCTTGGCTGTGTAATCGCTGGAAAAGACCGAAAAGCTTATCATAGTATTTCATGTCAAAACCAGCTCCATTGTCCTTGACATAGTATATATTATCTTCATTATCCAATTTAAAACCTATATTAATCTTCGCATTTTCTTTTTCTCTTGTAAACTTTATAGAGTTGCCAATAAGATTTGTTAAAACCTGTGTTATAAGTGCCCTGTCAGCCTGGGTTTTTGGTAGATCTTCCACAGTAAAATCAATATTTCTTCCTTGGGTGTCCTGATTGAATTCCCCGTATACATTTTTTGCAAGTGAAGAAATGTCTAGTTTTGAAATTGTCATTTCTTGACGTCCTGCTCTTGATAATAACAGTATGTCATCGATAAGCTGTCCCATTTTTTTGGTATTTTCCCTTATTATATTTAGAAGTCTAACTCCTTCATCATCCAATTTATCCTCATAATCTTCAATCATTATCCGTGAAAATCCATCAATTGCCCTTAAGGGCACACGAAGATCATGAGACACAGAATATGCAAATGCTTCCAATTCATTATTTGCATCTTCAAGTTTGATTGCTTCTTTTTTAAGCTCGTTGTTAAGGTTTTTTAATGTTCTTACCTTTTCAACTCTTTCTGTTAATAATGCAACCATTAAAACAACTAATAATAACAATAATAAGATAAAATAATCTCCAGCTTGTAGAACTCCATTGTAAAATGATTCTAAAAATGGTATGGCTAAAAGAACAGAACTTAAAATCAATTAGATCCCCCTATCTATATTTTTTAAATGGAAATAGTAAATAATATCGTTAAAAAAAAACGAATTCAGTGATAGGTAGTTAATATTCCTTAAATTGATTAGAAAAATGTGTAATGTTAGTGGAAAAGTAGTTATCAATTGGGAATTACAATCACTGTACATATGATTTTATTCTATAATTTACATAATATATAATTGCTTTTGTTTTAAATTACTGTAATTGAATGATTAAAGCGTAATTATTAGTTAGATAATTATTATATTGAATTAAACCATTTATGGAAAAATAAAATAATTTAAGAAGGTTTAAACCTTCTATTATTTGTCTTTTGTTGATGAATTAACTAATTCTTTCTCTGGAATCATTTGTCCCCGCATATGTGGTGTAACACCATCTAAAACATCCTTTAGATATTTTCCAGTATAACTGGTGCTCATTGAAATTTCCTCAGGTGTTCCTTCAGCAACAACAAAGCCGCCTTCGTCTCCTCCTTCGGGTCCGAGGTCGATTATATAATCTGCAGTTTTTATAACATCCAAATTGTGTTCAATTACAAGTACTGTGTTACCCGAATCTCTTAATCTTCCAAGTACATCTAATAACTTTTTAATATCTGCAAAGTGGAGTCCAGTTGTCGGTTCATCGAGTATGTAAAGGGTTTTACCAGTGCTTTGTCTGCTTAATTCCTTGGCTAGTTTAACACGTTGAGCTTCACCACCAGAAAGTGTTGTTGCAGGTTGTCCCAGTTTTATGTATCCTAAACCCACATCGTCAAGTGTTTTAAGTTTTTTACGTATCTTTGGAATATTTTCAAAGAACTCTAAGGATTCCTCAACAGTCATATCAAGAACTTCGGCAATATTTTTACCCTTATAACGCACATCTAATGTTTCCCGGTTGTATCTTTTACCCTGACAAACTTCACAGGGCACATATACATCTGCTAAAAAGTGCATTTCAATTTTAATAATACCGTCACCACTACAAGCTTCACATCGTCCACCTTTAACATTAAAACTAAACCTTCCGGGTTTGTAACCTCTATTTTTAGCAGCTAATGTCTGTGCAAAGAGTTCCCTTATATATGTGAATACACCTGTGTAGGTTGCAGAATTTGAACGTGGTGTACGACCGATTGCAGATTGGTCAATAATTATTGTCTTGTCCAAATGTTCAATACCTATGATATCATCGTGCTTACCTGCAAGCATATTTTTCCTGTTCAACTTTCCATTGACCCCCTTGTAAAGCACATCGTTAATGAGTGTGCTTTTACCAGACCCTGAAACTCCTGTTATACATGTAAATACTCCGAGTGGGAATGTTACATCTATATTCTTGAGATTATTTTGTCTTGCACCCTTTACTGTTAGGTAATTGCCATCTGGAGAATGTCTGTGTTCTGGTATGTGTATTGTTTCTGCCCTTGAAAGATACCTTCCTGTTATTGAATCTGTATTTTCCATTATTTCCTGGGGTGTTCCCTCGGCTATTACCTTTCCACCATGTTCTCCTGCTCCAGGTCCTATGTCAACAACATAATCAGCGCTCATTATTGTTTCTTCGTCGTGTTCAACAACTATGAGTGTATTTCCAATATCTCTAAGTCTTTTTAGTGTTTCTATAAGTCTTGCATTATCCCTTTGATGCAATCCAATACTTGGTTCGTCTAATATGTAGAGCACACCAACAAGACCAGAGCCTATCTGTGTTGCAAGACGTATTCTCTGTGCTTCTCCACCAGAAAGTGTTCCGGAAGATCTGTCGAGGGTGATATAATCAAGACCAACGTCTTCTAAAAACTTGAGACGCTCCTGTATTTCCTTTAAAATCTCTTTTGCAATGAAAAGTTCCATTTCAGACAGATCTAATTGGTCGAAAAAACTTTTTGAATTTTTTATGGGCATTTCAACTACTTCTGATATGGATTTACCACCAATTGTAACAGATCTGGCTTCGGGACGCAATCTGGTACCTTTACAGACAGGACATTTTCTGTCGCTCATAAACTTTCCAACGTAACTTCTCATGTAGTTTGATTGGGTTTCCATAAACAGACGTTCCATCCTTTTTACAACACCTTCAAAACGTCGGTTAACCTTATGTTGTCTGTTTTTTCTTCTGAAGATGAATTGTACCTTATCGGGTGTGCCGTAAAGTATGTATCTCTGATATTTTTCTGGTAGCTCTTCAAATGGTGTGTCCATGCTAAAGCCATAGTGATCAGAAACAGCCTGGAGCATCTGATAATAATAATTGTCCTTGTTACCTGATTTGCTCCATGGAAGTATGGCTCCATTGTTGAGTGAAAGATGTTTATCAGGTACAACAAAGTCTGTATCAATTTCTAATTTACTTCCAAGACCATTACATTCTGGACATGCACCATGTGGATTGTTGAATGAAAACATCCTGGGACTTATCTCTTCGAAGTTTATTCCACATTCTGTACATGCAAAATGTTCGCTGAATACTTTATCAGTTGATTTCCCATTTTCTTCCATGTAGGATACAACCACAATTCCTTCACCTAATTCTAGTGCTGTTTCAACAGAGTCTGCTAATCTTCGTTTAAAGTCCTCATCCGATCTAATAACCAGTCTATCCACAACTACCTCAACAGAGTGTTTTCTATTTTTATCAAGGTCAAAGTCTGTATCAAGATTAGATATTTCACCATCAACCCTTACACGTACAAAACCCTTCTTTTTGAGGTCTTCAAAAACCTTATGATGTTCTCCTTTCCGATCCTTAACAACAGGTGCAAGTACCTGTATTTTGGTATCTTCCTCTTCTGTGAGAATTGAATCAACTATCTGCCCTGCGGTTTGTTGTGAAATTTCTTTTCCACATTTGTAACAATGAGGAATACCCACACGTGCAAATAATAGCCTGAAATAATCATATATCTCTGTTACAGTACCAACAGTGGATCTGGGATTCATTCGTGTAGTTTTTTGATCAATGGATATTGCAGGTGAAAGTCCTTCAATATAATCAACTTCTGGTTTTTTCATCTGTCCTAAAAACTGTCTTGCATAAGCTGATAAAGATTCAACATATCTTCGCTGTCCTTCAGCATAGATAGTATCAAATGCTAAAGATGATTTACCAGAACCACTAAGTCCGGTAATAACAAGGAACTTGTCCCTTGGAAGAGTGAGCTCTATATTTTTAAGGTTGTGCTCACGTGCTCCCTTTATATTTATACTTCCTTTTTTAGTTGTTATGTTGTTCATCAGTTTGAGGCTCCTTCTAAAAATTGTATCTGATCCCTTATCTTGGCAGCTGTTTCAAAGTCAAGTTTGAGGGATGCTCTTTTCATTTCATCCTCTAAATCTTGTATTATTAGAATCAATTCATCCTTTGGAATATTTTTAACATTATCTTTGTACTTAACATCCTTTTTAGTTTTCTCTTTAACAGATCTTACGACTGATTTAGGTTTTATTCCATGTTTTTCATTGTATGCAAGTTGAACCTTCCTTCTTTGGGTTGTTATATCAACAGCATTTTTTATTGAATCAGTGATTTTATCGGCATAGATCAATACTTGGCCATCTATGTTACGTGATGCCCTTCCTATTGTCTGTATAAGTGATGTTTGGGATCTTAAAAATCCTTCCTTATCTGCATCGAGTATACCTACAAGGGATACTTCTGGAAGGTCAAGCCCCTCTCTTAAAAGGTTAACACCGACTAGACAGTCAAATGAACCTCTTCGGAGTTCGTCTATAATATCTATCCTTTCAAGTGTTGTTATATCTGAATGCAGGTACCTTACCTTGATACCAACCTTTGCATAGTAATCTGTTAGATCTTCTGCCATCTTTTTGGTGAGTGTTGTTACCAAAATTCTTTGTTTATCCTTAATCTTCCGCTTAATCTCTCCAAGTAGATGATCGACCTGCCCAACAACTGGTTTAATTATTATTTCAGGATCAACCAGACCTGTAGGTCTTATAATCTGTTCAACCATGTTCTGGCTCATTCCAAGTTCATACTTGGCAGGTGTTGCTGATACATATAACACCTGATTTTGTAACATTTCAAATTCAGAAAAATTTAATGGCCTGTTCTCTCGTGCCGATGGTAATCTAAATCCATAATCAACGAGATTATCTTTACGTGCTCTGTCTCCTGCATACATTCCACCAATCTGGGGTACAGTTACATGTGATTCATCGATAATTGTTAAAAAATTGTCTGGGAAATATTTAATTAATGTTTGTGGTGTGTCTCCCCATTTCCTACCAGACAGATGCATTGAATAGTTCTCAATACCTGTACAATATCCCATTTCCTGTAACATTTCAAGGTCAAATCTGGTTCTCTGTTCCAGTCTCTGAGCTTCAACTAGTTTGTTCTGTGAATTTAGTACCAGTAATCTTTCTTCAAGTTCTTCTTCAATATCCTTAACAGCTCGCTGGATCTTATCCTTGCTGGTTACAAAATGCTTGGCTGGAAAAACAACTATACGATCCATTTCCCTTCTAACACTGCCAAGAATTGGATCAATTGTTGATATTCTGTCAACTTCATCCCCAAATAACTCTATACGTATGGCTGTATTCCCATGGGCGGGATGTATTTCAATTACATCTCCTCTTACCCTGAACTTACCCCTTGTAAAATCTATGTCGTTTCTTTCATACTGCATCTGAACAAGGGTTCCTATGATCTTTTCCCTTCCATCAGAATCCCCCACCTCAACAGACAATATAAGTCCACCATAATCTTCGGGTGATCCTATACCATATATACATGACACACTACTCACAACAATAACATCATCCCTTGAAAGTAATGATTGCGTTGTTGAGTGCCTCATCATATCAATTTCATCGTTTATTGAAGCTTCTTTATCGATATAGGTATCTGAATGTGCTATATATGCCTCTGGCTGATAATAATCATAATAACTAACAAAGTATTCAACTGCATTATCAGGGAAGAATTCCTTAAATTCTTCGTATAACTGCGCAGCCAATGTTTTATTGTGTGAAATTACAAGGGTTGGTTTTTGAACCTCCTTAATAACATTAGCCATTGTAAAGGTTTTTCCCGAACCAGTCACACCTAGCAGTGTTTGATGTTTCAGACCATTTTTTATCCCATTTGAAATAGATTTGATTGCCTTTGGCTGGTCTCCCAAAGGTTTGTAAGATGATGATAGTTTAAATTCTGACATTTTAAATCCTCTCATAAAAATAAAAATAATATTCCCTATTGAACGAAGAAATTTCGGTTTAATTTAGAAATAGACTTTAAGAACATAACGTAAAATTTTAAATAATTTTCTCTGAAATTTTGATATTTATTTAAGTTTCATTAAATAATTTAAAGTAAAATCCCTTTTATATTATACTATTAATATAACCTCATGTTATATAAATCTTCAGAAATGAATAAAAAACATAATTTTATAATATAAAATTAATAAAATGGAGGAGTTAACTTGTCTAATAATTCCAAAAATACTCTTATTGAAATTGGTAATGCTTTAAAGAAAGCAGGACGTCTTGAAACTAGACCTTTAGCAGTTTATGGTTCAGAAACCATCCCGGAAGGTTCAGTGTCCATGTCATCAATTGATCAATGCACAGCGAAAACCATTCTAATGGCTGCTGTTGATGATAATATTCCAAAACTCTTCCTGGGCAAACAATCCCTTAAGGGTTGTTGTCTTGGAGGGATCACTTGGTTTGGATTTGGAAGAATTTCACCATTCATCAAATACTTTGTATCTACTGGAAAAAAGAATTCAGGAATGGTGATGCCGAATATTTAAAGGCCAGTCCAGAGATCATGGAAAAAGTACAGGAAGCAGTGGGTAAAATAACACCTCCCGGAAAATACCTAGTTATTAGTCCTCTAGAAGAAATAGAAGAAGATTTTGATGTTAAATCAGTTCTATGCTTTGGTAGCGGTGAACAGATCAGAAACTTATGCAGTCTCATACACTTCAGATTAGAAGATCCTTTCAAATCCATTATAGCTCCATTCGGACCTTCATGTGCCACATTTGTAACATATCCTGCAGGAATGTTCGAAAAAGCACCTAAAAACACAGCTTTCATTGGTCCTGTTGATCCAACGGGCAATTCATGGTTTCCAACCAATTATATGGCACTGGGAATACCAATAGATATGGCAAGGGATATGTGTAATGATCTAGACGATTCATTCGCAAATAAAAGGCCCGAAGTTGCATATCCGAATATTAGAAATGATATCAAGTCATAATGTATGAAAAATGAAATAGATTTTAAACCTACCAATTCTATCTAAATTATATTAATTTTAATGAGAATCAGATGAAACGCTATAGTATTTACAATGTGAGATGAAAAGTTTTGGCTATAAAAAGTAATGATCCAGACGATCTTCCACTAGTACCTGGAGTGTACCTTATGAAGGACTCTGCTGATCGGATTATATACATTGGGAAGGCAAAATCCCTTAAAAAGAGGGTTAAATCCTACTTTAGAAACGATCTAGATCCTAAAACCCGGGTCTTAATGAATCATTTTCATCATCTGGAGTATATGGTAACTGATACGGAAAAAGAGGCACTTATCTTAGAGTCTAATCTTATAAAAAAACATATGCCTCGTTATAATATAAGATTAAAGGACGATAAGCGATATCCATATATTAAAGTTACCAATGAAACATTTCCCAGAGTCCTTATTACACGAAGGGTTCTTGACGACGGATCTTATTATTATGGACCGTTTCCAGAAGCATTTGCACTTAGAAAACTGGTAAAATTTCTCAAAGGACTATTTAAAGTAAGGGATTGTAAAAAAATGGATGGTCCTTGCTTGAACTATCAGATTGAACTTTGTAACGCTCCCTGTGATAAAAGGATCACAGAGCAGGAATATAAAAAATTAGTTGATAATATCTCATTTTTCTTTGAAGGTAAATACGATGAAATCATGGATGCTTTGAAGTTAGAAATGCAAGAAGCAGCTCAAAAACATGAATATGAAAAGGCAGCAGTTTTAAGGGATCAATTAAATTCTGTGGAAGATGTTCTTGAAAAACAGAAGATGGAATTTACACGTAGCCTTGATCAAGATGTTATTGCATCGGCATCTGATAGTGAACTTGCATGTGTAGTTGTTTTCTCTGTGCGTGAGGGTAAGATAATTGGCAAAGATGATTTTTTAATGAGCGGAGCAGAAAACACCTCCGAAGAGAAAATAATATCAGCATTTCTTAAACAGTATTACACAGGCCCAAGACATGTTCCAGCTAAAATAATAATTCCAAAGATAGTTGAAGATGAACAACTCCTTGAAGAATTGCTATCTGAGAAGAGAGATGCACCTGTATCAATTGAAGTACCAATTGAAGGAGTTGGATACAGACTTGTTAGAATGGTTTCCAAGAACGCCTCGATAATATTAAACCATCAAAAAGAGGTTAAAGGAGCACTTGTTGACCTAAAAAAATATCTTGGAATACCTAGAATACCAAAAAGAATAGAAGCATTTGATATATCCAACATAGGCGGTAAAATGGCTGTTGGATCAATGGTTGTATTTGAGAATGGTGCCCCTAAAAAAAGTTCTTACAGAAAATATAAAATCCAAACAGAAGGTCCTGATGATTATGCAATGATGAGAGAAATGCTTGAAAGAAGATACTCCAAACTTTCAGATGACAAAGGCCCAACACCAGATCTGGTACTGGTTGATGGGGGAAAAGGCCAGTTAAACGTTGCAACAGATGTTTTCAGATCGTTTGATGTGCACGATGTACCGGTTATAGGTCTTGCAAAGGAATTTGAACATGTATTTATACCACAAACACCTAGTCCGTTAATTCTGCCACGTGATTCAGATGCTTTACTTTTACTTCAAAGAATACGTGATGAAGCACACAGATTCGCAATCAATTACCATAAAATATTAAGATCAAAGGAATTTGAAAGATCAATGTTAGATGATATACCTGGAGTGGGTCACAAACGGAAAATAAAACTATTAAAACATTTCAATGATATTAAAAACATTGAAAATGCGAGTGTGGATGATATTGCCTGTGTTAATGGTATAAGCCGAAATCTTGCACAGAAAATACATGACCATTTTGCTGTAGATAGCAACAAAGAATAAATAAAGTGTCTAAATTACAGCACAATACACTTCTTCAATTAATCCATATCCTATAGATTTGACTACTATTTGACTATCATAATGTTATTATACCCTCATTAAAAGGAAAGGAATATAGCATAACTGAATATGTATTAAAATTTTAGAGTACTATTAAAAGAGGATTAGTAATGTTTATGAATGGTTTACTTTTCGGGATATTTTTTGTTACTATGGGATTAATTAATTGTTATTTAGAATACAAACCTACACCATTTTATCATCAATATTTACTTCAAATCCCACGTGTTATACGATTGATTACAACAATAATTTTTTTGGTTATGATTATAGTTGGAATATTGGTCATATATCTAAGTATATAATGCAATTGAGTTATATAGTAAATCTAATCAATTAGGATAGCAATAACGGAATATTTAATGATAATAATAAGGATTTATTGTAATATAATGTAATTTGATTGTAAGGAGAAATCATATGAATAATGTGTTATTTGTTATAGTTGGAATAGCGTTCATAGGTATTGGGTTTGTAAATTTATATCAATTCCATCAAAATAAAGCTAAAAGAACAACATTCAACATGATATTTATGTTTTTATTCTTTGTATTCGGAATATTAGAGATTTTATTTGGATTTAATTTTATTTGAAGATTTGAAAGCCTATTTAATGCAATGAGTAATGTTAGTAAATCAAATTTAATTAGAATAAGCAATAACTGAATATATAATGAAATATAATGATTTATTAGAGTAGTACTAAACTTAACACATTATGAAAAAGGATGTTTTCTATAATAATGATACAGGATTAGGTCATGTAAACCTTAATACAAGTATGGCATACTAATGTGAATAATAGAGATTACTATATAGATTAAACAATATGAATCTAACTTTCTACTTTTCTAGATCGTGTAAAAACTTATTGAAATCCTCAAAGTGGAAGACTACTACCCGATCCCCATTCTGAAATTGCTTAAGTTCATTTTCCCATCCTTCAGCTGGTTTAACTGTTTGGCCTGTTAGAACCCCATTATAATTCCTAACATCTTGTAATCTCATAGAACCTTTTTCTTTAATTATCTTTCTACCTATTTTATCTTTTGGCATAAACTACCACCACCATAATAATTGTTTATTTAATCCATAGATACAAGTAGCGATCACATGGTTTATTTTGAATGTACCATTATTTACCACCTTAAACATATTACAATCTAAAACCATTTAACCCTGTAGTTAATATTCTACAGGGTCTTCCATCTTTTTAATGTACAAATAATGGTTCTAAAATTACCAAAAAGGAACCTTTTTTTTATGTTGGTAAAATTGTGTAATTTTTAGTTCTGTTTTTGGATCTACTTATGGTTCACATAAAAAGATCTAAAAGAAAAGAATCAAAAAGGTTCATAGAAATTCTCTATATATATTTAAAGTTTTATGTGCTGATTTATCCCAATTAAATATTTTAGCTCTTTTTAATCCTTTATTTATCATGTTATCTTTCAAGGTATCATTTGTCAGCACGTCATGCATTTTATCGGCCATTAATTCAATATCTTGTGGGTCTATCATTATCCCTGCATCACCAACAACTTCAGGCAATGATGTTGTGTTTGAGGTAATTACTGGTGTTCCGCAGGCCATTGCCTCCAATGGTGGAAGACCAAAACCTGCATAGGCACATGGATAAACCAGTATATCTGCAGCATTGTACCATTTGGGCATGTCTTCTTCTGGTATGTATCCAACAAAAATAACATCTTCTTGTAAATGGAAGTCCTTGATCAATTTTAAAATATTTTCACGTCCACGATACCCTTGAGATTCTCCTATTTTCACCATTTTAATGCCTGGAATTTTTTTCTTAAGTTGTGCAAAAGCTTTTATCAAAACAGGAACGTTTTGTCGCGAGGTTTCAGAACCCACATAAAGCACAACTTTCTGATCATTTGAAATATTAAGTTTACTTAAAATCTTTTTATCCCGATTCTCATAATAAATAGAATGATCAACAGCGGGATAAACAATTCTAATCCTTTCTTCGGGATAATCTAAATATTTCATAATTTCCTCCTTAGAAAACTTAGAGATTGTAATTATAATATCCGCAAGTCCTAGTCCTTTCATGTTTTCTTTCCATATGGAAGACCTTTCTTTGTCGTATACCCAAGGGATAATATCGTAACAGGTTACAATATTATTTTCAAGTTTAATAGAATTCAGGATATATGCAAATCCCTGTGAGGTTATATGTTTGATATTGCCCTCTTTAACTTCATTCTTGACTGTGTGGATATACCTGTATTTATCAATGGTTTTTAAAGTTTTTTTTCCTATATCTGTGATAAATTTTAGTGATTTATTTTCATATGAGTCTGATCTGAGTGGCATTAATGAATTATATTCAATAACGTTCAATTTAGCATTTAACCTTTTAACGATCTCCATCTGGTACTTAGATATAGATATCCAAAATTTTTTATCTGTTCTGGACCCGTTTATATAATCGATTTCCATTTTCACCATATTACAAACTATGTAACCATATTAATGTATATCAATAGGGTTAAACTTGAAAAAAAAAATGAAGATGAAACAAATTAAACCTAAAACTAACAGGAAAACAACTAGATCTTTTGGACAGCTCTCAAATTCAATGGGTAATATTAATAAATCCAATCTAATTAGACATCCAAAATAATATTAAACCAAGTTTCATATAGAATATTCAACCAATATAATAATAGGGAGGGGAATGTATATTACATGTTTCACCCAAAAAAATCTATCTCTTTATACATTTTTGTGCCGTGAAATTTGATAAAATCCCATCCCTACCCTCTTTAATATAAAAAAATTTAAAAAAAGAAATTAAATCCTGAAATATTCCAGGAACATGAAGAAGTCATTGTATTTACAAGAAATGAATTTAATCGATTTTACACTTCTATGATGGAACAAATAAACTATATTAATAAAATAGATCTATACCTGGACAGAAATGAAGACTGGAAACTAATAGGATACTGGCCCCAAATCCTACAAAGAATACACCCCCTAGAAAAAAATATAGATTCAATACTAACAAAAGAGCCGTTACAGTGTTATCTAGATGCAACTTTATATAATACTGTTCAAAGTACTCATAAGAATGTTGCAAGATCTAAAAGAAAAATACCAATACAACAAACACTTCCAATTTAATCTACTTATTTAAATTGAATATACAAATTTCTAATTATATAATCAAACATAAATGACATCAAAATGAGTGTTAAAATGAAGTAGAAAATTAAAGGATTATTGAAACAGAATGATAAAATAGATATTAAATAAAATAATTAAAGGAAGAAAATAATTATAGATATTAGCTTTGTTTTTTTCTCACAGGTTTCTCTATTACACAAACAACCATAGTACTCAAAGTATAACTTTTTCTTATGCCATCTTTATATTCCTTTGGTTCCTTTTTTGGCTCAAAGTTTCTAAATTGTGTAAAAATTTTTTCACCAATTAATTTATCACCAATATCTGTTAATTTATTATACAAAAAAAATCACCGTTTTGTATGGAATGTTGCTTCTATAGTACAAACAACAGGATTTTTTACAACCCCTTTATTACCCACTTTAATGAGTTTAGGATCAAATATTTCTTCCATTAGTGCCAACACAATTTTAAGCTTTTTAACTGCAGCGATTTTGGTTTTTATTGCATTGTTATACATACTCATAATTCTTCCTATAAATTATATGGCTATAGCTCATATGGCAAACAATAATGGTACAATAATGGCCGCGTTTAGATTTCATGAAATAATCGATAAAATAGGAACCATAGGATGGGGAAATCTAATACTATGGTACCTTGTTACTGGAACTATTTATATAATAATATCTCTTGTAGGGGCCATAATAACAGGTATTTTCTCAATAATAAACCCTATTGTAAGTATAATCTTAAATTCTTTAATTATATATCCATATCTCAACATATATCTCAATAGATCAATAGCATTATTTTACTTGTCAAAAAAATAATTTAGGATAAATAAAAACCATTTTATGATTTAATAAATACTAAAATGTGATAAAATGAAGTATGAAGACATTCCAATAGTAATAAATATTCTAATCGATAGGTTAGATGCATTAATCGATATTATGTTTGTATCAACTCAAGAGGTTATCGATCTTGGAAATGTAAATTATGAGTTAAATATTGTTTTAGATAAAATTGACATGATAACAGACAGCATGGAAGATTCAAATGAAAAATCCATGCTTGAATCTGCTAAATACAATGTTACTTATGCCACATTAGATATTATGGACAATGTGAACATTGTCGATAAAATCAATAGATTAAGACTTGCTAAAAATACTATGATGACTATTAAAACTAATTTATATAACGATGAACTGGATTAATCATCGTTTGTTTCAACATCAGTAATTACCCAAATATCTGCCTCTGTGTCGATATTGGCCCAGATGGTTTTATCAGATTCTTTAGCTAATAACTCATTAATATCTATTTCAAGGTCATCTGCTAATTTTACACTGTACATCTTACCTCTTTGTGATCTAACAATCAAATCATCTTCGAAACCAATTCCTACGATTTTTTGTTTTAATTCTGTTTTTTTCACCATTTTTTCACCATTTTAAAATAAAAATTATTTTTACATGATTTGCATATTAACATTAGTTCAATTCAAGTAAATAATTATTGAACAAGTTATTTAGATCAGCAGATTAAATCAAAACTTTGTTAGGTTTAACTGAGAACTAAAAAAAATAAAAAAAAGAATAAATATTTTATTGCATTTCTTTAACTGCTAGTTCAATATCCGATGCATTAACTGTTACTCTTCCTGCATGTTTTGCAAGTTTAACAGCTTGTCGTGAAATATTTTCACCATATTCCTCTAAATATTTATCTAAAGTAATTTCTGCACCTTCACTAACTCTAAGTCCGCCTGCATTTTTTATTATTCTTCCTATTGGAGCTATTGGTAGTTCACCCATATTATCACCTAATTATAATATAGACCCTATTTTATTTAAATTCACCGAATTAAGGTGTAATTATGTTATAAATCTTTTTCCAATAAGATATTTCCAAATCATTAATATCAAATATAGATCATTACGAAAAATGCATATATGATTAACAATATCAGGATTAAAAAATTTTTAGAATTATAAATAAAAAAGATAAATTTTTGTATAATTCTTTAAAATGATTTTTATGATCAGTTTAACTTTTTATGGATATTTAAAGTTATTTCCATTTTGTGAGTATTTTATCCCTGCTAAAAGTGGCTTTACTTAGGTAGAATAAAATTACATCAATAACAAGGAGGAATATGGTAATTATAACCAGATTGGTAATGTTTAATGAGATTGCATTTGTTACAAGCAGGATATAAACACCCATAAATGGTACAAATAGAATGAATCCAAGCTGGTTTGCAGTTCTCACATCGTTTACTCTCGAAGATATGATAACATTTAATTGAATGCTTAAAATAGATGAGAGAGGGACTGCTAAGAGTAAAATGAATGCCATACTTAAATTAGGGAAAAAAAGATAACCCAGAGTGTTATATGTGAATAAATCAGAAAGCACCATGAAAATTATGGATGTAGCATATATTACCCCTATTGAAGGTAAGAATGAAGCAATAGTTTTTCCAAATAAAAGTTCACTATCAGTTGTGGGTGTTGCTAAGAGAGGTTCTAAACTTTCCTCAATCTTCTCACCTAAAATACTGTAGGATGCTAGTGTTGTTGATTGTATATAAACTAAGATAATATAAAAGTATGAAAATGCATTCAGTAAGGTTATAATCTCTGTTGCTGCATCATCAAGACTTGTTAAGGACCTGACAACTAGAGGTAAACCTATTGAAAGAAGGAGTGGGAGAATTATTAATGTATATAGAATACGTTTTTTCTTACGAAATATGCTGAAGTCTTTGGTTGCTATAACCCATGATTTCCAAAGTTTCATCTTAATCTCCCCTCACAATTTTCAGATAGGCTTCTTCTAAGGATGGACTGAGTCGATTAACATATTGAACCTGTCCACCGGCATTTACTATAGCATCTACTATGATTGGATTTTCTTTTTCAGGATCTACCACGTCAATGGTTAATTTATTATTATCGTGTACCATATTTCCAATTGATAAATTATTTATTGCTTCCAATATTTTATTATTAACTTCCTTTAACTGAATTACAGTTTTATTACCCCAGATAGATCCTTCCAATTCTTCAGGAGAGCCTATTGCCATTAATTTAGTGTTAAATATTCCAATTTTATCACAGATTCTTTGAGCTTCATCGAGATTATGTGTATTTAAAAAAATGGTCTTTTTTTCCTTCTTCAAATCTAGTATGAAATCTCTTACAATTTTTGATGATTCGGGGTCTAAATTTGCTGTTGGTTCGTCTAAGAACAAAATTTCAGGGTCATGAATAAGTGCTCGTGCAACAGTTAGTTTTTGTTTCATTCCCTTAGAAAAGGTTCCAACCGTTACATCTCTTTTATCCCAAAGTCCTAACAATTTAAGAAAATGTTCAATATTTTCCTTCCGTTGAGTTTCAGAACATTCATAGAGTTTTCCATAAAAATCTAAGTTTTTATAAGCGGTTAAATCATCATAAAGACCAACATTTTCAGGAAGCAAACCAATGATCTTCCTGATTTTCAAGGAATCAGCTTCATCACTAACATCATAACCTGCTATTCTAGCTTCTCCACTTGTCTTTGATATGAGGCAACTAAGCATTCTCATTGTAGTGGTTTTTCCGGCACCGTTTGGCCCTAGAAAACCGAAAACCTCTCCTTCATTGATATGGAATGTGAGATTATCTACTGCTGTTAAATCGCCAAATTTCCTTGTAAGATTCTCTACATCGATCAAATTTCATCAACCCTTTCTGATGTTATAAATCTAAATTATTCGTATTTCCCTTTAACATGCTATGTAAAGCTTGTTTTATAACGCATCAACACAATTTGTAAGTAATTTTTTTAATTTGGACTTGTTTGAAGGCCATAAAATATATAAAGTGCTAATTAATTTTAAAAACGTTGAGGTTGGGGTATTTCCAATTTATCACGCATTTCTTCTGTTGCTGGAAGTCCTGCTAATTTAAGTCTGTTTAGTAATGGGTCAGCATAGCCTGTTGATTCTGCAAAACCTCTGCCAAGTGAATTTCCTTCATTGTCCTTTAAGTATACAGCACCTTCAGAATAATGCAATCCATTTCCAAAAAATCCTGATTGGCCTCCACTTACAATTGGAATCATAACAAAATTTTGAATATCTTCGGGAATATCCTCACCAAAGCTAAATTCCCATTTTTGAGGGTACCATGTGTTTGTTGGAGGATATAAATCTGGATCTTGTGATTTCACACTTCTAATCCATTCAGTTATTTTTATTTGCCCTTTAATCTTTTTAGAGTTGTTATTTTCATCTATATATTTTCCTGAAACTTCAGCTTCCATTATTTTTGGAGGATTAGGTCCTGTTTGATTAAGAAATTGTAGCATATCATGTGAATGTACAGATGCCATTGTCAACTCCCTATTACCTTTAAATTGAGCCATAAACCAGTCCCATCCACCTGTAGCCTTTTCATTCATATTATTAGCAGCTCTCAAAACTTTTACTCGAGGATTACCTGCAGGAATCATTCCATTACACCATTGATGATCGTACCAGAATTTACCACTTTTCAAGGCAATTTCTTCTTCATTGATTCTTAGCGTACTTTTATCTGGATCAACTCTAAGATTTGGTACAGAATAGTATAATGTTCCAACTCCACCACAGCATGGATCGCATCCATCTTTGCCCTGAAGTAAATATTCCTTAGTTTGTGTGAGTGTGATGTCCACCTCAATTTCTGATTGTGAATCTGGATCTAAATCCACACCCCACCCTTTAATTTGCATAGGAAAAGTACTGTCTTCACTTAAAGATCTTATTTTATTCTTTCCAAAGGTATACTCAAAGGGGTTGTTTTTGAAATCCACAAGTCCAGTTGTACCTGCAATTAATATGGGTTTGGAACGGTAATGTTCTCCGCCAGCTTCACTTACAGCTAGATGTAATTCAATAATCTGATTTTCAATGTCAGAAAGCCCAAAATGTTTAGCTATTTCTGGTGGTAGAAGTGCATATTGCCAGAACATGAATTGTACACCATATTCTTTTCCATTATCCCCCATACAACTTCCAACAATAAAATGCCATCCTAGTTGATAATCCCATTGTGGAGCATCATCTTGTAGAAGTTTAAAATCTGCCTTCCCAGGTATTGCTTTATAACCTTTAGAACTATCCATTCCAAGAAAAAAAGTCATAGCATATGCCTGATGTGGTGAAAGGGATGAAGAATTTTTAATTAAAGTCCCATAGACATCTTTGTAGTTTGGTGTGAAAGAATCAGGATTATTTATCTTTTCTTTTAAAAGATACTGCATTCTATCTCCAAAATTTTCATTACTATTTTTTTCAGATCCCAATCCTCTGAAAAGTTCATCAGAAATCTCTTCAGCATTAAATTCTCGCATCCATAATGCTTTAGCTATATTATCCTTAGTTTCTTCATCCAATTTATCCAATAAACATTGGGCGCCCATATTAATTCTCCATAATCATTATTATTTTTCCTTATTATTTTTAATGCGATTTTTTAAGTTCATATATTCGTATCTTTTTGTAAATATTTCTAGAATGTTACCTTGAAAAGCCATAATTCTTTGTATAATGAGTACTGGTATTTGGAGTTAAAAGTTTTGGTGCAATAACCTTGGAATGGATGAAATATACATTGACACATCACGATCCCAATCAACAGAGAGGTATACTAGAGCTTTAAACTTTGCAAATTACCTTGCAGAACAAAATAGGATAAGATAATTCATATAGATTTTTTTCTAATTAAAGGTAATCTAATAAATTTTTTTTAAAATCTGCGGCCCATCATCAACTATATTGTAATAACAGTTATTAAAATAATAATTTTATAGGTTAACTCCTAAAATATAATTTGTATAGAATGATTAATCAAATATTTATCAAATAAATATTTGATCATTACTCCTCATAGAAGCTAATCTACTAGTAGTCATTGTTTTAGCAAATAGGAGATCTCTATCTTCGTGTTTAGATTCCTCTATTTTTGTTTCAATTTGGTTTAACAGGTTTTCTAATTCTTCAGGTTTACATCTATTTACTTGGTTTAAGATTTCTTTCGAATTCAGTTCATTTTCAGTGGATTTTCTAAATATCATTAATGAACACTCCCCCAATATCCCAAATTTATTTTTAATTAATGTTCAAAAATTCATAGACCCTAATTAATATGCTCAATGGTTTAATAGAATAGGGTATAATCATGGATTTAGTAGAGCACTAACCCAATCACATTATATTATTTGTCAACTTAAATATATAAATTTATTTAAAGTAAGGGAGTTTTTTAACCGATTAATATTTTTTCTATATTATTGAGAAGGATAAATTTTAAAACTCATTTTTTTAGATGGCTTAAACCTATTATTCTATGAGTTTGTATTTTTTTTTAGTAGATTGTTTAGTAAATTTAAATTATAATTGATCTGTTTTTTCTAATAGATAGATTTTGTTAATGCCTTGTTTTATTCCATATGAACGTATATAATTCATTTTTCATAAAAATAGATGATAAATTCTTTATTTTTAAATGGTAATTGAATATTATTAACCATTCGTGATTTTACAAAATAGGAATTTTTATTTAAAAATAATATTAATTAAACCCAGTCAAACTTTTTTATCACCAGGAATACACTACCTTACTAATATTAAAATTTGAAAAATAAAAATGGAAAATTTAATTTATTTTTTACCTGTCAATTCTTCAACTTCTTTTTTTCCCTTTTCTAACTCGACTTCTTGTTCTTTATCCATTCTCAAGAGCATGGTTTGAAATTCGCCTACATGAGTTTTTTCTTCTTCAGCAATATCTTGTAGAACTGCCTTCATATCCGTATTATCTGTCATGTTTGCAAATTCTTCATAAAGATTTATTGCATCAAGTTCAGCTATTATGGATGCACGAAGTATTTCTTTGTCTATATCTTCTTGTTTTACTCTTCCTAAATCAATTGGTATTTTCGAAAGCATAAAATTACCTCAATAATATTATGTATTGCAGTTTAATTATAATCTTCGAAAGGTATAATTTTGACTATGAGAATATGCATGACCCATAATTTTAAGATTGTAAATACTCATAAATATATTAAATGGGGCCCTATAATGTCAGAAAATAAAAAATATCAAACATTTAAGACTATATCACCATCAGATGCGTTGAAATTAATTAAAGAACATAAAAATGATCAAAACCTTGTAATTTTGGATGTTAGAACTCCTTGGGAATTTTCTGATAATCATATCGAAGGTGCAGTTAATCTTGATTATACTGATCCAGATTTCAATGAACAGATCAAAAAGTTAGATAAAACTAAATATTATATTATTTACTGTAAATCCGGGATGAGAAGTGTTAAAGTATGTGAAATACTAAAAAAATTAGGATTTACACATGTTTACAATATTAAAGAGGGATTTAAAGGTTGGAAATCCAAGATTGATTAAATCTAAATTGTACCAATAAATTTTTTGTTTCTTCTTTGTTGAAATATACAAACATTAAATAAAGTACATTCAATTATCCTATCATGGTTTTAAGCTGCTGTTTTTTACTCTTAAGTCCCAATGCAAGTATTGTCATTAATATTGCAACAAATCCCATTGCAATATAAGCAAGTTGATAACCATTAACTGCTCCAGCATAAGATCCAATAACCGCCCCTATAAGCGCACCACCAATAAGTTGACCAAAACTGGTAATAATATTAATTAGAGCCTGGCCAGAAGCTCTTTCCTTTTGTGGACTTTCTATCAGCATAATATAACGTGGTGGAGAACCTATGGCTGTACTCATACCCACTCCAACAAGAATACCGGCTAATATGAACAGATAAAAAGATTTAGAAAAGAAGCCCATCATAAACAATCCAATGACTATGCAAAATGCCCCTATAACCATTATATTTCTTGAACCAAATTTATCAAGAAGCTTTCCAATTACTGGAGCTCCCAATGCCATGGTCAATACTATTGGCATCAGCATTAAACTTGCCTTGGTAGTACTGAATGACAGCGCAGCAATAACAAATGCAGGAACAAATACAGTGGAAGCTTGAACCAAGCCTGTTCCAATTGATATACTGCTTACAAGTTTAACTTCAAGGCTTTTGAAAAGATTAACTTGTATCAATGGATCTTTGGCTCTTTTCTCAATAAACCATAATATTGGAAGCAGTATTCCACTAAGAATAATGTACGGCCAGACATCTAACGATGATACACTTGCAATAAAATTATTGGTCTCTATTTGATTTAAACCATAAGCTAAAGCAATCACCATAAACCCTAATACTGTAAGTCCAGCCCAATCAAATCTTATTTTACCATTCTTTTGAGATTTAGGTAGTATGTAAAAGCTTCCAACTAAAACTATTCCTGCCAGTGGTAAATTAATAATGAATAGTAATTGCCAGCTATAATTAAGTAAAAGACCTCCCAATACTGGACCCAGTACACTGGAAAGACCCCAAACAGAACCCAATATTCCAAGTGCTCCACCACGTTTATCTGGAGGAAAAATATCCCCGATAAATGCATTTGCAACTGGAAATATTCCCCCTGCACCAATACCCTGAATAGCCCTTCCTAATAGTAGCATATCATATGAAAAAGATGTTATTGTGATTAATGAACCCAAAGCAAAAAGGAATATATCTAAAATATATATTGATTTACGTCCGTAGATATCTGATAGTTTAGCCATTAATGGCGTGCCTATCATGAAAAATAGGATGTATATTGTGAAGACCCACGATAAAACTCTTTCATTTATAAGGAAATATGTTTGAATTGATGGAAGTGCAGGCCCGACGATTCCTATATCTAGTGAGCCCATAAAAACACCTACAAACAGTAAAAACAATATTTGATTGTTTCCATTAAGATACATAGAAACAATTTCTATCTTTTTATGATTTAAAGGTTTGTCCCATTAAAAATTTGATCTAAATGAATTATATTATGGTTAAAATTAAATAAAATTAAAATTATTATCGATAATTTTCTATTTCCATAACATATCCCTCCTCGAATGTCAAGGTTAAATTGTATTGTGGTGCTGTTATATTACCAGTGTCTGTTAAACTTTCTGCATGCCAATCCTCATATTCTAGGAACCTTTTTCCTACAATTTTTTTAACATCAACAGCTGTAAATACATTTTCAAGTACATTATTATGCTTTACAAAGGTTATGTTATCAGCTTGTAATATTACCTCATTAATTTTATCTTTTTCATTTAAAGCCTTGAATTTTAATTTAAATTGTTTAACTCCCTTAATATCATTTGTTTCAAAGCTCAGTAAACTTTCTCCTTTTACCTTTTTTAAATTTGAAATAGTTTCATTGATATTTATGTTCAAATTATTTTTATCTTGCAATTTTGTTACATCCTGTTATAAATTCATGTGAACTATCCATACTCTGGAAAATGTTCAGTAGATTTATTATTTAAAAATTTTTCAAGTTCTAGTTCGAATCTGTTCTTTATAATATTGTAAATCAGATCATAGAATGGAGTGAAACTAGCTGGATCATTAGGATCTAGCGTGAATTCTTTTTTTTCTTTGATTAAGCGAAGTCCAAAGTTTCCATCCTCTTTTTTAAGTGCTAAATCAAATATGTAGGACATTGCAGGATTATCAATATTTCCTTCAACATAAAGGTTGACTCCCATTCCATAATGCCATGAAGTATCAATATCAATTAAAAGAGCATCGCGTGGATGTGCCTCTATAGATTTATTGTCCTTATCAGGAGGCCGGTAATATTGTATTTCATCATAGTCACATTCCAAATATTCTGCTAGTCCTTTACCTACCTGCACAGCAAAATTTAGACAATTCCACCTGTACTCCTTGAAATCATTTTCTGCATTTGTATATATCTTATTTAGTTCTTCAAATTTAGTCATTTAATCACCCCAAAAATCTTTTAAATACCATCTAAAACCGCTACTATGAGTTTAACTGTATTTTCAATATCTTCCATATTTACAACACTTACAGGAGTATGTATGTACCTTGAAGGAGGGGATATTACACCTGTTGGGATTCCTTGGCGTGTGAGATGTATGGCAGTTCCATCTGTTGTTCCTCCTTCACTTACTTCTAGTTGGAAGGGGATATTTTCTTTTTCAGCTACTGTTATCAGTAATTCTTTAATTTTTGGATGGGTTATTATACCATCACCACTTTGATCTGCCAAAACAATTGTTGGACCCTCTCCTAATTTTGATGGTGCTTCTTCATTTTTTATTCCCGGATGATCACCTGCTATAGTAACATCCAATGCAAATGCCATATCTGGATTAATTCTAAATGCTGATGTCTTTGCACCTTTTAATCCCACTTCTTCTTGTACTGTTCCTACACCATAAATCGTAAGCACTGCTATTAACCCGTTTTAAAACCTCAACAAGTACTGCACAACCTGCACGATTGTCTAATGCTTTTCCTTTAACCAATGAATTTCCTAAATCCTGGAAATTCTGTTTAATAATTATTGGATCTCCTATTTGAACCATTTTAAGAGCTTCTTCCTTGTTGGCGGCACCTATATCAATAAACATTTTATCGTATTCAACAACCTTATCTCTTTCACTTTTTTTCATTTTATGTGGGGGTTTAGATCCAATAACGCCATTTACATCCCCATCAGATGTCTGTATGTAAATATCTTGGTTTAAAAGCATTTGATCATTGATTCCCCCTATTTTCGAAAATTTAACAAATCCCTCCGAATCAATATATCTTACCATAAGCCCTATCTCATCCATATGAGCAGCAAGCATGATTTTTTTCCCGTTTGGATCCCCATTCTTAACTGCAATAAGATTTCCCATATCATCAATTTTAATCTCATCAACAACTCCATCAAGTTCATTGAAAATAATTTTCCTAATTTCCTCTTCAAAACCTGAAATTCCTGGAGCATTTGAAAGTTTCTCTAATAACTTTTTCATAGATATCACCCAATTTACATGTATTTTTTAATCAATCATCAGTTTTCTCACAATACGCCTTTATTCAACAAATAAACAATTATACCTAAAAATCCATGAAACAACATAAATATCCACGTAAATTTGAATAGAATACCGGACAAACCGGGATAATAACTTCAAATCTATTATTTTGGGTATAACCGAAGACAACAGAGAACATTTCATGACAAATTATTTAAATGAAAATGTTCTTTTACACTCAAAATTTATCATATCTCTTTAAGGATGTATTCACATCCACCCAGTGATTTTATCTTACTTTCCAATCTATCCCAAAAACCAAATGCATTAAGGTCGACTAAAGGAATATGCTCTCTAAATATTTCATTGTACATTCTTCCTTCTTCATGTGTTTTACCCTTGGATATATCATCACAATATATTTTTAAGATTTCATTGGGAATATATTCCACAGCAAGTTCCAATGCACGTCTTCCCACATTATTACAAATAGTTTTCTCTGGTAAATCTTTATTAAACCATTCATCAAATTTATAACGATTAATAATAAGCTCTAATGGAATGAATTGTGGGGTGTTATGCTTAAACAGAGAGTTGTAAGGATCGTCAGCATGTGAAAGGTAGAATTCGTGTGTTTTATCATAAACAAAATGTGGCGTTGCATGGCCACAACGCTCTTCCAATAGAACTGGAATGTTGATTGTTTTTAAAATGATTCTTATAAACCCTGTTGTACCCCAACATCCTGCAGTGAAGTGTTTAAATCCATTTTCTGGATGTGTGGTTCCAGAAATTATTCTTTCAACAGGAGGATAACCTTGGTATTGCCAGTGTTTCTCATAGTTTTCAGGAGTATTTCCATTATCAAAATGGTATAAATTATTACGGATCCATCCTAAAAAACGTCCTATTGTTCCCCATCTGGTTATTCCGATGAGATTTCCACTATCTAAAAAATCGTATATCCTAACTGGATCACCAATAGTTGCTGATCCATGGCTGAATAATGATTCATGCCATCTTAATATCGAATAAACATCCCGAGATTCTGAATATTCGAAAAATGTCCGACTGTCTAATAAAAATTCTAGCTGCTCAGAATTGTATCTTAAAATTGACCAGTGCACAAGTCTATCTATTTCAACCCTAATTGAGTGAGCAACATAATTAATATAATAAATCCAAGCATCATCAGGATTAAGATCTGTTGACAAGACAGTTCCATCGTCGGATATATTTAATGTACATTCAGGTGCATCTTTTAAATCTGGCAAAATATCAAGAAGAGCTTTCCAGAATGTATTGGAAAGCTCATGTTTTTTATCTTCAATCCAGACATTGTAGTTTTGTGCTTCATTTTGAGATTTATTTGAATCTTTCGAACGCCATATTATAGCATTGGCTATTTTACTATTTTCTTTCATCCATTTATCAAAAATTTGAAAAAGAAAGTCTTGATTTTCCTTGAAAAAGGTTTTTAAATCTTTTTGTGTAATAAATCCACCGTCTACTAAAAAATTTCCCAATTTTTTATCATAATCTTTTTTTAATGGTGAAAGTGATTGGTACTGGTTCTTTGAAATCAATTTATCTTCATAAAACTTGTTAATTAATTCTGGAATCATTACAAAAAAACCTCCAAAACCTATTATCAATTTCTAAATTCACATTTTTATTATATTAAACATCAACTATATAATTTATGCTGAATAAAGATGTATTAAGATGTTATAAATTATATAATTTGGATATTTTTTTATTTACATATCAAAAATCAAAGGAATAGTTTTGATGAAAGCTAAAATAAACGCCGAATGGGATCATCTAAGTAAAGTTGCAGTACATTCTCCTGGAATAGAAATGTACTTTGGACTTTTAGATCCATTTGCATCCCTATATGAAAGATCCTTCGGCATGAAAGATGCATTAAAAGAACACGAACTACTTACTTACACCTTAAAACATGAATTCAAGATTGATATAATCCCACTAAAGGAAACTATAATTGAACAAGCCGATAAATCAACCCCAATTCATAACAAACTTATTAGTTTAGCATTTAAAAATCTGCATTATACAGGAGACATTACTGAAGTTGATCGTGCTAAAGAAGAAGCAGAAAAAAATAAGAAAATATTAGATTCAAATTACTACTTCAACACAATACTTTTAAATCCTAATGTTGAATTGAAATCAAGTACAGGCACGCGGATGATACAACTACATGTAACTGAAAATGAACCTCTAACAAATCTTTATTTCATGAGGGACCAACAGGCAGTTACAGATAAAGGAATAGTAATTTCAAAAATGTCCAAACCCCAGCGAAGAAGAGAACCGCAGCTAACCAAATTTTTATGGAATTCTCTTGAAATGCCTATCACCTGTGAAATTAAGGATCCTGGCATATTTGAAGGTGGAGACTTTATTCCTATGAAAGAATTTTCCTTAATTGGTGTTGGAGATCGTACTAATATGTCTGGTGTTGAACAAATACTCCATGAGGGTTTAAATTACAACGAAGTTGGTGTGGTTCAACAACCCAAACATCCATTATTACCCTCTGTAAAGAATGATTTGATGATAAATATGCATTTAGACACCTATTTCAATGTTGCTTCCGATGGAGTTGTTGTTGGATGTGAACCACTATTAAAGAATGCCCCAGTTGAGATATATTATAGGGAAAATCAGGGAGAATATGTTAAATCAAAAGAGCAAACAAATCTTCATGATTATATTTTGGCCAAGGGTTTTGAAATCATTGACATTACAACCCTCGAGTATCTTGCTTATGCAGCTAACTTCCTATGTGTGAAAAATGGTACTATTGTTTCTGTTGAAGTTGATCGTGTTGTGAAAGATGTGATAAATAGTTTAAAGGATAAAGCAGCTGATAATCCTGAAATATATGGAAATCTTTTAATGCAGGTAAAAAAGGATTATAAATATCTATGTAATGAAGGTCAGTTCTTCCCTCATAAAAAAGAGATTTATCAACATGATATTGATGCTTACCCACTGAACTTGATAAATCTCACAGGAGGATATGGAGGGGCCCACTGCATGACATGTGCACTTAGAAGACACTAAAAAAATTAATAGCATTTGTATATTATTAATAAATTTCAAAAAATATATTTTAGATATAAAAATTGGTGTAATTATGACTGTAAACATATTGGTTTCATTGGGTGGAAATGCAATACTCAAACACACAGATATAGGTACTGCTGAAGAACAACTAAAAAACACGAAGCAAACTAGCAGCATTATCATCGAATTGTTAAGGGAAGGTTATCATGTTGCATTAACCCATGGTAACGGACCACAAGTAGGTGATATTCTGTTGTCATACGATCTTGCAAAGGAAATTTTACCTCCAATGCCATTAGATGTCTGTGTGGCCCAATCACAGGGAATGATAGGTTACATGTTGCAGATTTCATTAAAAAATTCTTTAAAAGACAAGGATATCGAAAAGTCTGTTGTTACTATTCTCACCCAAACTCTTGTTCATAAAGATGATCCACGTTTAAAAATTCCTTCAAAACCTATAGGCCCTTATTATGCTGCTAAAGAAGTATCTAAACTTCGTGAAAGGGGTTGGTCAATGGTTGATGATAGTGGAAAGGGATATCGTAGGATTGTGCCTTCACCACTGCCAATAGGATTTATAGAAGAATCTTCAATTAAATCATTATTTGAAAAAGGGGAATTGATAATTGCATCTGGTGGCGGTGGTATTCCTGTTATTAAAAATGAAAATGGCCATTTACAGGGATTAGAGGCAGTAGTAGATAAGGATCATACTTCATCCCTTCTAGGTTCTTTGATTGGTGCTGAGATACTTCTTATATTAACTGATGTTGATAAGGTTTCAATTAACTATGGAAAGCCATACCAACAAGATCTTGACCATATGACAGTTTCATTGGCAAAGAAATATCTTAAGGAAGGGCATTTCCCATCAGGAAATATGGGACCAAAAATAGAATCCATAATCAATTTTCTCGAAAATGGGGGTAAAAAAGCCATTATAACATCTATAGAAAATGTTTTTGATGCATTAAAGGGCAATGCCGGAACTATAATTACCCTAATCTAGTTTCAAATTCAATTTGTAAACTAGAATATTTTACCGCCCAATATTTTTGAGAATGTTCCAAAATTCTTTGATTTAATCTTTAAATCTTAACTTCGAGGATGTTTTTTCTTGGTTACTCCTGGTGTTCTAGGAGCTGCTTCTTTATTACTGTCGCTTGGTCCGCTTTTGTGTGCCAAGGGATCTATATCTTTGTCTTCGTTTTTATCGATTCTTTCTGAATGAAAGCTTACAGGTTCATCTATGAGTTCGGGATTACTGGAGTCATGGAATTTATTTTCCTTAGTAATTTTCTTCTTTTTAGGTACTTCACAATTCTCATCTACCATTTTATCACCTTTTTTTTTAATTTTATTTATAAACATAACTTCGAAGTTAGTCTTCTTTTCCTAATTTACAATAATAAAGTGTTGAAAGATTATTTTCACTGAAAACTGGACATTTATTGCACTGACATATCTCATCTGTGTTTATATCCGCACATGTTGATTTACCTATTGAACAGTAAATTGCAGCCATATTTGCAGGTTCAGGCATTAAAGAACCCTCTTTCATATTAGCTAACGTATCCAACATGTTTAATTTCCTTTCATTTGCACATATACTGTCTATTTGTACTGGACATGATTTACACAAGCACCTTTCAAGATTTCTCTTATTATATCCAACTTCCATAATACCACTCCATTAAATTCTTTCTAAAATTATTAATGACTTTTTAATTTCATTTTTATTATACTGAAATTATTATTCTCTGTATTTATGGAATTATATTAAAAATATTTACCACTTAAACCGTTTAATGTATTTATTCAAGTTTTAAAGACATTAAAGCATTATTTTATTCAAATTATTAGACTATCTTTCTTTTTGATAATAAATTTATAAATAATTTTCCAACTATAACATCCTATTACACTTTAATACATCGTAAGATATATATTTTTTGATTTTTATAATCCACATAAATTTTCAACCAATTCTTCTTCAAAAATCAAATTAATAAATCAAATTCTTAATGCTAATTTAGAAAGTAATATCAATAATAAGACAAATAATAATTATATGTAAGATAATGAAGTTTAAAATGGTAAAATCCAATCTAATTCTAAAAAATAAAGGAAAACTATAAAATATAATTTAATAAGTGATTTTATGCAAAAAAACACCAATACCGATGAGATTATCGATAAACTTTGCTCAATAGACGAACTGCTGTTAACCGAGAAAAATGATAATTTAAATAAAAATTCTGATCTCCATCTGAAAGTTTATAATTTAATGACTGAATTGGTAAATGAAAATAATAAATTGAACAATTCCTTAGATGAATTAATGGAATTAAAAAATAGATATTCTAATTTTTACCACCACTCGCCCATAGGATATCTCATATTAAATAAAAAGGGAAAGATCAAAGAAGTTAATAAAACAGGAGCCGCCATGTTAGGCTTTGATCCTGAAAATGTTATTAATGAAAATTTTATTCAATTTATAAAAGATGATTTCAAAATAAAATTTAATGAAGCTTCATTAAAATCTTTTGATACAAATGAAATTCAATACTGCAAAATTGAATTCATTGAAAAAAAACCAATATATGCAAATATTCAAATCAAACCATTATTTACTGCTAATGAGAATTTCAAGGAATTTGAAATAATTATAAATGATCTTACTGAAATTAAAAATTTTGAAATTGAATTAGAAACTAAGAATGAGAATTTAAATAAGAAGATGGAAGCACGTATACAAGAGCTTTTGAAAATCAACTTGAAATTGGAGAAAAAAATTGAAGACAACAAATTAACCGATAAAAAACTTCGTGCAATTAAGGAACGTGAACAGTGCCGTTCAGAAGAATTTGCAAGGGTTTTAGATGCTGTTCCTGCTGCTGTCTGGATCTCACACGATAATAAAGGTTATTTGATAACAGGAAATCAATTGTCTTATGATTATCTAAATATTCCTCCTGGTGCAAATGCATCTAAATCACTACCACCTGGAGATAGGCCTGAAACATTTAAAATAGTTAAAGATGGTATTGATTTGAAAGCAGAAGAAATGCCCATTCAAAAATCATCTGCAGGTCATGAAATAAGAAATTTTGAATTCGATATTGTTTATAACGACAATAAAATGAGGCATATGATGGGAAATGCAACACCATTGTACGATGAAAATCGTAACCCTAATGGGTCCGTTTCTGTTTTCATAGATATAACCCACCATAAAATTGCTGAAATGAAAATGGAAGCACTTGTCAAGGATTTAGAGCGATCAAACGGAGAATTAGAGCAGTTTGCATATATCACATCCCATGATTTAAAGGAACCACTGCGAATGGTTTCATCATTCACTCAGCTTCTTGAAAAACGATACAAAGGTAAGATTGACCAAGATGCTGATGAATTTATTGGATTTATAGTTGATGGTGCCCAACGTATGCAACGTTTGTTAGATGATCTTTTAGAATATGCCAGGCTCACAACTGCAGATAAAAAATATGAAAAGATTCAAATCGATGATGTTGTTGATGAGATTATTAACAATTTAAAAATTGCAATTGATGAAAGTGATGCAGATATAAAATATGATAAGCTACCAATGCTATTTATCAATCGAACAGAGATGGTACAATTATTCCAAAATTTAATTGGCAACTCAATAAAATTCCGAAGTAAAAAAACGCCAAAAATTCATATTTCAGTAGAGGATAAAGGAAATAAATATGTTTTTCCTGTTAAAGACAATGGAATAGGTATTGATCCAGAATATCAAAAGAAAATATTTAAGATGTTCCAGCGATTGCATACAATCGATGAATACGATGGAACAGGAATTGGATTGTCAATTATAAAAAAAATAGTTGAAAATCATAAAGGATTCATATGGGTTAAATCAGAAGTGGGTAAAGGATCAACATTTTTCTTTAGCATCCCAAAAAACGATTGATAAAAGATTTTATCTAAACCCAATTTCTAACTCCAATTCAAATCATAGAAAGTTAACAGGTTAAACTGGTTAAAATAAATTCATTCTTTTTGTAATCTTTCTCTGAGTTTTATAATACCATATATTATCCCCTATTATCCCTGCAATAATAAACCCTAAAAGAATTCCAATAAACAAAGCACCTATACCCGTAAAAAGAGTGTTAATTATACCCATAATTATTTATTTAAGCTTTCAAACTTATTTATTTTTTTATTTTATAAATTCCATTTTTTATATTGTTTTAACAAATTTTTTATTATTCCTTGATAATATATTATATAAAGGATTTGGGGGTATCTCATGAATAAGACAATTAGAAAATTATATAAAATTTCATCTCCACCAGATGATGTTTGGCAGGCTTTGGTTGATCCTGAAATGATAGATAAGTGGAGTGGTAGTTCAAATAAGATGGATTCTGAGGTTGGAACAAATTTTGAGCTTTGGAATGGTGATATTTTTGGAAAGAATTTAGAAGTTATTCCTGGAAAAAAACTGGTTCAAGAGTGGTATGGTGGTAACTGGCCCAAACCATCAAAAGTTTCATTTACAATTAAAAAAGATCAAAACGGAACAATTCTCGAACTTGAGCAAATTAACGTCCCGGATGAACAGTTTGAAGACATTGATATTGGATGGGATGAATATTATCTCGGTCCGATGAAAGAAATGCTTGAAAATAATTCTTAATATGTTTAATTCAATTTAATTCTATTTCAAATCTTTTTTAAGCTTAAAAGTTTTATTGGTCTTATTTTTGTATTTAATTCTATAATAATTTCTGTAGTACCAATAATGATAATAGTAATCTAGAAAAATAAATTTAACATAAAAACAATAATAAAATATGTAGACTTTAAGTTAGTAATTTTTGTTATATTTCCAAATTCAAGGAGTTTTTACATATGGACACTAAACCAATAAAAGTATTATTAATCGAAGATAATATTGGTGATTATCAAATAATACTCAGAATGCTCGATAAAAGTGAAAATACTAAAGTTGAACTAACTCATGTTCCAAGATTATCTACCGGATTAAAAGTTCTCCAAAATGATATATTTGACATTATACTTTTAGATCTAGGCTTACCTGATTGTCAGGGGTTAAAATCTTTTCAGGTTACATTAAAGAAACATCCGTCAATTCCAATTATTATACTGACTGGTTTGGCAAACGAAGAAACTGGAATTAATGCCATAAAATATGGTGCTCAGGATTATTTAGTAAAAGGAGAATTTAACGGCAAATTATTGGTAAGGGCTATTCAATATGCAATTGAACGTAAGAAAGTAGAAGGTTTATTTATTTATTAATTTACCTTGTTCAATCAAAAATTTGAAATAAAAAAAAGAATAAATAGAAAAAATTTAATTTTTTAGCTGTCTGTTATTGGAATCTTCCAGAGATATCCAACTTTTTTTCCTTTCTCTTGCTTATTTTTTCCTTTTTTCTTTTTAACGTGAGCTTCACTGCCTTCCCAGGAATCTATTGTTTTGTCAAGATAATGGGCTATTTCTTCATTGTATTTTTTGGTTCCAATTGTGTAATTTTCAGTTTCATTATGAATATAGCTGATTCCTTCGCCTTTTTCTTCCATAACTTTTGTTATTTCCATTAATTTTTTATAAAACTTTTCAGACATCATTTTACGCCTTCTCCTTCTCTTATTATCTTTTTCTTCATGTTAATAAAGACGTATTTATAACAAATACGGATATTTGAGCAAAATACTTTGAATGATAAATTACTATATATAAGTTTATATGGATTAATGCTTCGTTTTTTTAAAGTTGAAAAAGTAAATTTTTTGATGAACCACATGTTTAAATTTCAATTAAAAGTATCTATCAACAGAATGTTCAAGAGTTAAATAAAGAAATTTTAATAATTTATATTAAACACATTAAAATCATTAAATTTTGAATAATAATCTATATTACAATTTTAAAATAGTTACAAACTACAAGTTAACTATTTGGAGTAGGGGTTTAAAATAGTGGTTAAGATATCTGATTGTGAAAAGGGTTATTCTTACACGATCACCCAAATATCCGGAAGAATTCCTCTAGAAGGAATGACTTTAAGAGAATTTTTAGAATTAATAGGTAAACGTGGCAGATTAATAACCTGTATGGTACTTGCAGCACCATTTTTGATACCTATATCAATCCCTGGAACCGGGGTTGTTGTTGGATTTATTATTTTGATAATCAGTTTGAGTATAATGCTCAATAAATACTATTTAGTGCCGGATATATTATTAAATCGTGAAATGTCGTATACTAACCTTGTTAAAGTGCTGAATGCTTGTATCAGAATTTTATCTTTTCTTGGAAAATATATGAAACCACGATTAAAATTAATGACAAATAAAAAGTTTAGCAGTATATCAAACAATATTTTTCTAGTTATAAGTTCTGTTCTTTTTATTATCCCATTACCAATTCCGCTGACAGACACATTACCTGCATTGGGAATATTCTTTCTATCTACAGGGATACTTGAATGCGATGGTTATTTAATTCTCTCAGGATATTTTGTGGTTGTTATAACAGCAATCTACTTCACATTATTTACATTAATGGGGTTAAAAATTATTTTTGGATTAAATATTTTTAGATAACAACAATTTTTTCCAAAAATTTTTCTTACTTTATTAACATAAATAAATGGGACAGAAAATTTGTTTAATGAATTATTAATTGTAGAGAATTAATATTTTTTTTGAGGTGTTATTTTGGAACCAGAACCTGTTAAAGGAATTGTTAAAAGGGTGTAAAGTAGTATGTGAACCTGAGGTGCTAAAAGATTATGGTGAGGGAGTTAAAGTCATTAGTTGTTTCTGAAAAACGTTTTTCAACATTTATGAGTAGTTTACTGGAAATGGAAGATGATCTAGTTAAATAAAAGAATTGGATTTGAGTGGTACTCTTAAAAATATAGAGGACGTTAGGAAGAAAATCGAATTAAATTTAAAGGAATTATCCTTACAGTGAATATTTAGATTAAATTGATTAAGAATAGCTTTTTCAAATATTTTAATATTCTTTTAAATAGTCTAATCCATATTTTACATTCAATCTATTCTAAATTTTAATCAATTTTTAGCTTTAACCTTTTTTTCTCTAATTTAGGAATTTTTAGAGTTAATACTGAGTCTTTGAACGTACCTTCAGCTTTTTCAAAGTCTACTTTGGTTGGTAGTGTAAAAGATCTATCGATCTTACCATAGCTCCGTTCCCTTTGAATGTAATTAACATCTTTATCAGTTACATCATCTTCAAATTCAGCACATATATCCACTATATCTTCTCCAATTGCAATTTCTACATCTTCTTTTTTCAGCCGAGGAAGATCTGCAATGAAAATAATTGAATCATTAGTTTCTATTATATCAACCATTGTTTTATTATTAAAAATAGTATAATCAGATAAAACCCTGTTGAATTCTTCCTGTTTGTCTTTGATGTAAGTTATTATATCATTTAATGATGTGTCAGAGGTTTCATATTTTTTAGAATCTGCCTTTTTATGTAAATCCATAGAAATATTTTTATTTTCAATTTTTTCTGTGTTCATTTTACTTGATTTCAGTTTTACATTATCTTTTTCAACCATTAATTTCACCCTCAAATTTTTTAGTTATGGATAGTATCTAGGCATTGAACATTCCCCTTCTCTACATAACAATTTTAAATCCTATTACATCTTCATACACCATAATTAATAAATATTACGATCCAAATGAATAATTTTTTTAATTATAAATTTTTTTTCAAGTTATATTCAATCCAAAACATTTATCTATGTTCGTTTGAACATTAATTCATATGACTAGTCATGATTGTGAAATTGATCTAGCTGATGAAACTGCTGTAAGAGAAGTAAAATCAAAAATGTTAGATAACGAGATATTCTTAAAGATCTCCGAAGATTTTAAAATTTTCAGCGACCCCACAAGGGTTAAAATTCTCTATGCATTATCTCAAAGAGAGTTATGTGTTTGTGATCTAGCATCGCTACTAGAAATGACACACTCTGCTATATCACATCAACTGAGAATTATGCGAAATAGCAATCTAGTTAAATTCAAAAAAGTAGGTAAAAACGTTTATTATTCCCTCCGAGATGAGCATATCAATATTATGTTAAGAATGGGAATTGAACATGCTAGTGAATCAATAATTAAAGGGTGATCAATTTGGATAAAACAGATGAAAGACAAAAAATCGGTAGAAATGCTTCAGCTGTTGCAATTTCTGGAAATACATTTCTAACTATTTTCAACTTCATAATAGGTTTAATTTCTGGAAGTAGTGCCCTGGTTGCTGAATCAGCACATACTCTATCAGATGTTTTAACATCCATAATTGCTTTTATTGGTTTCAAAATTGGAATGAAACCCGCAGATGATGATCATCAATATGGGCATGGAAGAGCGGAACCATTGGTTGGACTTGTAATAGTTGTCTTTTTGGTTGTTGTTGCATACGAGATTTTGAGTGGTGTGTATATAAAACTTACATCCACCACTCCTTTAGCACCTCCAGAATTAATTGCAGCCTTAATGGCATTTATTGGTATATTCATAAACTTGGCTATGACAACTTATCTTATGAGGGCAGGGAAAAAAATTAACAGTCCTGCCATAATAGCTGATGGACAGCATCAAAAAGTGGATATATTTTCATGTATTGCAATTTTAGTTGGAGTAATAGGGGCTCAATTAGGTTTTCCAATATTAGACCCTCTTGTAGCTATTTTCATTTCCATAATTGTTATTAAAACAGCTTTTGAACTTGCAAGAGACAATGTAAATGTTATAATGGGAAAAGTACCATCCGATACTATTTTAGACGAAGTTAGATCTGCAGCAAAAAAAGTTGATAATGTTAAAGGAGTTCATAGTATAAAAATAAATCCAATGGGCCCATATTCCTCTGCAGAACTCCATATTGAAGTTGATGGAAATATAAAATTAAAAGATGCACATGAAATAGCACATAACGTAGAAAAACGGATAATTAATGATGTATCTGCAATAAAGATGGCCATAATCCATGTATGTCCATTCGAAGAAGAATGTGCCACATCAGGAAATGATAAAGTACTTTAATTTTTTAATATGCCTTAATTATTTTTTTTATAAAAATTTGAAATTATTTACTATTCTGCCTATGACCCAAATGTAATATGTGTTTAAAGGGTAGGATACCCTCATCTAATGTTTGGGATATTAAATTTCCATGGGGTTTATCATAATAAAACTCGGTAAGATTATTTAAAGCATAAATCGAACCATTAATGGCCATATTACGTATTTTATAATTATCCATCATTTAAAAGAGATTTTAAATGGCTTAAATGACCATTTTCTCTAAATGTCAAAGCATAAATATTTGATAATTGATTTTAAAATAGGTTTCTTCCGTTACATCTTAAATTTTTAAGTTTGGAATATGGTATTATTTCAGGTTCGTGAGGATTCAGAAAATAATCATCAACTTCTGACTCATTGATTCGCATTATATCATGACCCCTATCCAATTCAATTAACAATTTCAAAATACTATAAATCATATCCTCCCATGAATAAAGAAATTTAGAACCTTTAAAAATGGATGTAAATCTAGAATTAAATTTTTTTATTGAATATTTATTTAATGGTAAAATATTGGATTTATGAAAAACATTATCCTCTAAATTATTTATGAGATGATAAAAATTTTAAAGCTATAATCAAATATTTCATATTTATTTATATCACCAATTATAATGTCAAGTGATTCTTCTGCAGATGTTCTCAAAGAAGCATCATTGCAACATTTCATTTCCTTGAGTTCTTTAACTATGAATTTACGGATGCATTCATCTTGAATCACCAAATATAGCCTTCCTAGACTTGATGCAACTACTTCCTTATTTTCATGGGATATAAGGGTTGTAATTATCTCTAATCCCATTTTTAAATCGTAATTATCTGTGGTATCAAATAATTTGCGTATAAAATATTTAAATTCAAATCAAATGTTTCAGGTGATGAAATAGTAGGGTAATGTACAGGTTCAAATTTATTGGATAATAAAGTATCTCCTAAATTTTTCTCTTCATAATAATTAGTTTTGAAATTTATCCTTGCTGACATCTGCATCCCCCTATCCGTTTTTAATTTAATTTTAAAGATCATTTTTTTCAAGAATTAAAAGACTTTCTGCTAAAAAATCCAAAACTCTCTTTCTCTCATCGAAAGATACATCCTTTTTCATAAGCGAGTTTAACAACTCTGTAATACTTCTTACAGAAAAATTACCTTCACAAACATCCATAAGCAAGATATCT
Source organism: Methanobacterium sp. SMA-27 (assembly GCF_000744455.1). Lineage (NCBI taxonomy): Archaea > Methanobacteriati > Methanobacteriota > Methanobacteria > Methanobacteriales > Methanobacteriaceae > Methanobacterium > Methanobacterium sp. SMA-27. The sequence continues at coordinate 1,357,905 of NZ_JQLY01000001.1, forward strand.
CTTTTACCGATATCTTTTGATGGTATTACACTTACAACAGCCCAAACCTCCCCAGCATCCCCTTTCAAATCTAATGTGAACGAATATTTAATTTCATTGTTATATTTCATTCTATTGCACCTTATTACATCTTTAATCACAATAATAAATATAACTTTCTATACATTGAAATGAATTAAAAATAAGAATTTGAATGATTAAAAAAATCATGAAAAAAAATTGAAAATTTTTCTATTTTAATTAATCCAAATTAAGCAATATTCATTTTAGTGTTTAATTGTGTAATCAAATGGAATATTTGGAATATACAAATCTAAAGATTAAAATATGACCTTAAACATAATATTAGATTTAACCAACTAATATTCACAAGCAATTAAAATGCAATGATGAATTGGTATTTTGATATTCTCTTAAAATAAAAATTTCATAAATTTTTAATAAGGAGTGTATATGACAGAAATATACAGAATGTATGCCATATTGTTATTAATATCAACAATTACGATATTATATCTGTCATTTTACAGTTGGGATAACTTTAAAAAGTATGACCTAACCGATTTTTCATTTAATTTTTCTGTTCAATCTCACCCTTTACTGGATTATTCATTAGATTGTTAAGGGTTAATTGAGTAAATCTCTAAAAAACAAGATTTAATCAAATTAAAAAAAATGATTGGAGGATAATATGACAATAAGAGTGAGAAATGAAAACACTTGGGAAAGCGAAGAAAATGAATTTGTTGAATACGTTGGAAAGGGTTCAGTTCTTGAAAATCCATATACAAGCGGCTGTAGAAGAAAATTAAAGGATCAATACAGAAAATATTTAATTGAACTATCAAGTGAGAGCCCTGAATGGCAGAGAATCGTTGAATTAAAAAAAATACATGAAGATGGAGAAGATTTGAATCTTTTATGCTCCTGCTACCCTGATCCTTGCCACTCTAACATTATCATCGATGCAATAACCGGAAAAATCAGTCCAAAAAAAGATTAAAATATAAAAAAAATTTAGATAGTTAAACTAATTAAATATTTATTTAGGATATTTTTATACGTTAAAGGATAATAGAATAAAATAATTAATTATCCAAAAATTCTATATAATCCAAGTTTAACACCCAACATATTTTTAATAACCATTAATGGGTTGCATTCAGTTCTGTTTTAATATCTGAATTTATGTCCTTAAATGAATTTATTCGTATTAATATGTCTTGTTTAGATATATTACCCGTGAATATATTCTTTTGTGCATTTGATATCTTATTCAAAGTATTAATGGCCAATTCACGATTTTTAATCACTGCATTTAATTGTTTGTTCTTCTCTTCAAGTGATATACTTCCCTTACTGTATTTATCTTCAATAATAGTTACCTGGGAATTGTATAATGAATTAATGTAGTTGTTCAATGCATTATTTTGAATTTCAATTGAATCAACTATTTTAAGTTCACTACTTGTTTTTTCAGTATTAATCAAGTTTCCATTACTGTAAAAAATCATGTCCTGTGTAAAGTACAATAAAAATGCAACGGTAACAACCATTACAGCAACACACACAAATAATATATTTTTACTATTTTTGAAATTCATTAGATTTTAGTTGAATTAAACAATAGTTAAATTTAATGATTTAATTGCAATTATCTAATCGAGTTTTAGGTAAATTTATATATTAAATTCAACGATCTTTATTGGGTTTAAAAATTTAGTAATACCATATTAAAATTTAAAGACATTACACAGTAATTTTAACTTTATACAATCATCCGGTTGTTTATGGTTTAAAGGGGGTATTTGATGTATGTGATTATCATGGGTGGTGGAAGAGTTGGACTGACACTTGCTTCAGCAATGATAAAAGCCAGTTTTGACGTTACTCTCATAGAAAAGGATCAAGAACTCTGCAACCAAGCAGCAAGTGAATTAGATGCCCTTGTTATATGTGGAAATGGTACAGATTTAAAATCTTTAGAAGAAGCTAATATATCTGAAGCAGATGCATTTGTTGCAGCAACTGGAAATGATGAAGCTAACTTACTTGCATGTATCCTGGTTAAAGATTACAATCCAAAAAAACTTATTGCTAGAATAAGTGATCCAACTCATGAAGAGGCTTTTAGAAAAGTTGGTATCGATGCAACTGTAAGTCCAGAACTCACAGCAGCAGCTTATCTTGAAAAACTGATTATAAGGCCAAAAATTGCAGATATGGTTATTCTTGGTAAAGGTAATGCAGAACTTTTAGATATTCCCGTTGAAAACAGTAAAGTTATGGGGAAAAAAATCGGAGAAATAAGTCCAACAAAAAATTATGTTATATGTGCCATTTATAAAGGTCCAGAATATGAAATCCGTATGCCAGAACCAGAGATTATACTAGAAGCAGGGGATAAAATTTCCATTCTTATAAAAACTAAACATATCAAAGATGTTGTAAAGAAGTTCCTAAAATAAAAGTAAGGAAGGTTTGATTAATTGAGATCTGTTCACAAATTAAAAAAAATAGAATTATATTCAATTATCCATTACACTGGTTATATTTGTATATTATTAGGGCTTGTAATGCTTGTACCTATAATTGTGGCCCTTATTTACGGAGAATATAAATATATAACTCCATTTATTTATTCATCTATCGTAAGTCTCGTAATAGGAGTATTACTTTTTAAAAGTTTTGATAACAAAAAGGAAATCTCGATAAAAAGTGCGATGATATTTGTGACTCTTATATGGCTTATTGGCAGTGCTATCGCAGCCCTTCCATACTATTTATCTGGAGATTTATCATATCTTAATGCTTATTTTGAAGCAATGTCAGGTTTTACAACTACTGGTTTCAGTATGTACAACCTTGATTATGCATCTTTCACTATGAATTTCTGGCGTGCATTCACACAGTGGCTTGGTGGAATCGGTATTATTGTTATGGCGTTAACTATTTTATCATCACCAGCTGTTAATATAATGAGGATGTACTCTGCAGAGGGTAGGGAAGAAAGGTTGGCCCCCAGCATTAGGCATACTTCACGTATAATATTGTATATTTATCTTTTATACACTGCAATTTCAATAATTCTCTTTAAACTCGCAGGCATGCCTGTCTTTGATTCTATTTTCTATGCTTTTACCGCCCTTTCTACAGGAGGATTTGCACTTGAAAATGCAAGCATAGCTGTTTACAATAATATGTGGATTGAAATAGTTGCAATAATAGTCATGATCATTGGAGCAACCAATTTCGCACTTCACTACACCGTGCTCAAGGGTAATTGGAGAGAATATTTTAAAGATATTGAATCCAAGGTTTCATGGGCATTATTAATTGGAGGAACATTGCTAGTTGCATTATTCCTCTACAATGGATCTGTATATGGACACGATATATTTACTTCGCTAAGATACTCTGCATTCCAGGTTGTAACAGCTTTAACAACCACGGGACTTCAAACAGCAAATCCCTCTGATATTCCAGTTCAGTGGGAAGGTCTGGGCATATTTATACTCACTCTGTTAATGATCATTGGTGCAGGTGCCTGTTCAACTGGTGGAGGTATCAAATGGTTAAGAATAGGTATACTTGTTAAAGGTATGTGGTGGGAGATTAAATCATTATTACTCCCCCAAAGTGCAGTTATATCACGTAAAATTCACCATGTGAGTGATATTAAAATTAATGAGAATTTATTAAGATTAACTGGATTGTTTGTGTTCAGTTACATTGTTGTTTATATCATAAGTGTGATAATTGTACTATTTTATTATCAGAACCTTCCACAAGTTCTTTTTGAAGTTGCATCTGGCCTGAGTAACGTTGGATTGGGATCAGCACTTCTTACATCTACATCCCCCGTGGTTGTGAAACTGGTTTTCATAATAGATATGTGGATAGGTAGACTTGAAATATGGCCCATACTTCTATTAATGGCAATTGCAGTTCAAAATACCATTAGAAAATAAAAAAAATATTGATAAAAAAAATAATTTCGGGATTTATATTCTCTTTTTTTTAGATGTATTACATAAAATTAAAAAATATAAAATTCTAATTTATGTTATTACATTAACTGGTATATTGGCATCCCTAACCACTCTGTCAGTGGTCCTTCCAAGTATAGCTCTCTCCAATCCATGTTTACCCGATTTTCCCATTACAACCTGATCAACACCTTCTTCATCAATGGTTTTAAGAATAGCATCTGCGGGTTTACCTTCCTTAATTAAGGTTTTAAAATTTATATTTTTACATACACCATTACACTGGCTTTCTTCAAGTTTCTTCTGGAATTTTTCAACAGCCTTTTGACCGTCTGCTCTTAATTCTATATCTAAACTTTTCCTGAGGTCTGGTTGTGGGAGTGCGTCAAGGTAGTTGGTGTCTATAACATTTAATACAATTATATCTGCACCACTAATATCTGCAAGTGATATAACATACTCACCTGCCCTTTCAGCATTTTTTGAACCATCTGTTGGTAACAATATTTTTTTGGTCATAAAAAAACTCCTCCTTGCATATGATCCATTTTTTCTGGTTTTTTAATTACTATTAAAATTAAATTTCATTACTATTACTGTGTTAAACAAATTATTTATTTATTTGTATCGAGTTTATCCAACAAACACATCCGGAATATATCTTAAATATAAAATAATGGAAGAATAATTATTTCCTTGTTAAAATATTCTTTAACAAACGGATGTTAAGGTTTTTAAATTCATTGTTTTCAAGTACCCTGGCAAAGTATATTTTTAACTGGTCTTCTATTAAAAATGCTACAAGTGAATATACCCATACAAGTAGTGCAAGTTGCCATCCAATCGGAGTCAGGAATACTCCAAATATAACCAGCAGGGTTGCAAATATGTCTGTTGATATTACGGACCAGAAGAAAATACCACTAGGTCTTGTTGACCAGAAATGTCCTGTATTACGTGTTACAAACATAGTTAAATGACCTGCAACAACAAGCTTCAAAAATATTAAAGACTGTAAAACCCCTGCATCTAAATTTAAAATTACCTTACCCACATAGAATAGTAATAAAGAAGATATTACTCCTAAAATACCGAGAAATGTTGCCATTCCCAATACTTGATACATATCCCATTTTTGAGGGCTGTTAATCTTTTCAGTTTTATCGTATGCAATGGTCATTACAGGAATATCGTCTAACAATGCTATGAAAACCAGCATAATAGCTGTTACAGGATAAAAATTGAAGATCAATATAACCATTGCAACAAAAATAAGTATTCTTATTGTTTCTGCAACCCTGTAAATTGAGTAACTCTTCATTCTATGGAAAATTTTATAACTTTCTTTAATTGCATTAATTATTACAGAAAGTCCCGGTTTTGTAAGTACTATGTCTGCTGCGGATTTAGCTGCGTCTGTTGCTTTGGATAGTGCAATCCCGGCATCTGCTTTTTTTAGTGCAGGTGCATCATTGACTCCGTCTCCAGTCATTCCAACAATTTTCCCTGCGCCCTGTAGAATTTCGACTATCTTGTATTTGTGTTCTGGGAATACTTCTGCAAAACCGCTTGCATCTTCAACTGTTTTTACAGCCTTCCATTTGGGTTGATCTAAAAAGGTTATAGGCAACTTTATATTGGTACTTAAATCTAATTCCTTGGCAATTTGTTTAGCTATGGCAATATGATCACCTGTTACCATTTTAAAATCAATTCCCATGGATTTTGCATCGGCAATTGTCTTTTTAGAACTTTTTTTAGGTGGATCGTAAAGTGCTATTAATCCCATGAATTCCCAAATACCCTCTTTATCTGTTCTTGCTACTCCCAAAGATCTGTAACCCTTATCAGCGAAATGATTTACATTTCTTTCAACTTTAGATTTTAGTATTTCATTATTTATTAATGTGAGAATAACTTGTGGAGCTCCCTTTGATACTTTAAATTTACATTCATCTTTATATTGTATTTCAGATTCTGTACTTTTGCGTATCGGGTCAAATGGGTTGAATTTTAGCATTTTATAGTTTTCAAACTTCTTAGAAAGGGTTTCTGTATTTTCCATCTCATCCAATATTGCTTTATCAAGTGGGTCCTGTTCCAATCTTAGAGATGCTAATCCTGCAAAAAAGATAACCTCTTCATCTGTAAAACCATTGCATGATTCTATTTGAGCTATGGAAATTTCATTTTTAGTTAAGGTTCCTGTTTTATCCGAAAAAAGTACATCCATACCAGCCATTTCTTCAATTGCTGAGAGTTTACTTACAATTGCCTTCTTTTTAGCCAGAGCCATTGCACCAACAGTAAGTGTTACAGAAAGTACAGCAGGTTGAGCAACTGGTATTGATGCTATAGTTAGTACTAGAGCAAATCCCAAAATATCAAAGAAATTTTCTTGACGAATCAAACCTGCAATGAATATAAGGGCTACCATTATAACATCCAGTAGGATCAGATAATCTCCAATTGTTATAACAGCCTTTTGTAGATGGCTTTTTGTACTTACTTTGGATACAAGTCCGGCAGCCCTTCCAAAAAATGTATTCATTCCAGTTGCAAATACAATACCACTCATTTGACCCTTTTGAATTATTGATCCAGAATAACAGATATCTCCTACTTTTTTATCAACTGGCAATGATTCTCCAGTAAGTGAGGATTCATCTACTGTTACATAATCTCCTTCTGTAAGTTTGATATCAGCCGGAACAATATCACCAAGATGGATCCTAGCAACATCTCCGGGTACAACATTTTTTGATGGGATTTTAGTCCATTTTCCATCCCTTAATAGCTTGGCATTATATGCGAGTTTTTCTTTTAAAAGTTCAATAGCGTTGTCTGCCCTATCTTCTTGCCAGAATCCTATAAGCCCATTTATTAAGAGTAACACTAAAATTACAGTAAATTCTGGCCAGTGCTGTATTAATAATGATAAAATAAGTGCAAATTCAATCATCCATGGGATTGGTCCCCAAAAATAACTAAATAACTTTTTTAAATGATTCTGTTCGCTTTCTTCAATCTCATTGGAACCATAGATTTTAAGCAGTTTTAAGGCCTCGTCAGATGAAAGTCCATTAGAACTGGTGGATAATTTTTCCATTAGCTCAGAAGTTGATATTTTTTTAACATCTTCCACACTGATTTCCATGATTCATCTTTTCTTTTTTAAAATTTTTATATCTATTTATTCCGTATTACAAGTTGTATGAAAACTAATTTTAATATATAGATACAATAAAATTAAAAAATTATAGAAAATAAGAAGAAAATATATAAAAAATCTGTGAGTATTATATAATTATTCAAAATTTATTATGAATTTATTTTTTTTATTATATAACCAAAGTATACTTCATTAATTCTAGGCATATTATAAATGATAAAGTAATTCCTATGAAGAAAAAGTCCCTTGAAGCTAATTTTTTATTATCGGTGTATATTTCTGAATTTTCTGAGTAACCCCTACTTAACATACTGAAATATACTGTTTCGCCCTTTTCATATGATCTAAGAAACATCATAGTTATTGTGTAGGCAAGCTGTTTCATTCTCCACATGTAGGAAGTTTTTTTGTTAAATATATCAAAGTTTCGGCTTTTTTGGGCGTGCATTATCCTGTGAAGTTCATCATAGAACATGAATAGATATCTTATGAACAAGCTGAATATCATTGCAAATTCCCTTGGCATTCCAAGTCTTCGGAAAGAATTTACAACTTCCTGCATAGGACTTAAAGAGGATAATATTACAATTGATGTTAAAGATACAACCAGCCTCGACATTAAGAGCACACCAAACATCAGCCCCTGATAGGTGATATGTATTCCAAGTGGTCCAGTGTAGATAACGGTACCGGCCATTATAAATGGTTGGAAAAGAGCTATAATTCCCCCAAAAGGTAAAATAAAAAGTACTCTTTTGAATGATTCTTTAAATGAAAGATGCGACACCAGAATCATTGCAATTAAGTAGATTTCCATTATTGCAAGAACTATTAAATCGGTTGTGTATACAGCATATACGATAATGGCTAGTAAAATTACTAATTTAACTCTGCCATCTAAAGCATGAAGCACACTGGATTTTATTGTGTGTTTTTCAAGTTCATTAACCGATCCTGCACCATTCATGTGAGTTTTCACCATTTATTTCTATTTTTTATTTATTTTGAAATATTTCTAAACCAGAATTTTTATTTAGAAATTTCTGGTGGTTTTCTCCTTTTAATTATAAACGCACCCAAGTAACCAAGACCAAGTACAATTAAAACACCTAATGCCAGTGCAGCTACACCAGAATAAGGACCATCACCAAGAAACGGGATCTTATAATCTGTAAGGGGTGCTTGATAAATTCCAGATTCACCATTGGTTGGAATTTGTTCTGTTGTTTTTTCAAGACCATCAGGATTAGTTGAAGCTATAAATGGGGCCATGATTGCGATAATAATACAGATGGTCACTCCAACAACAATAAGATTCCTATCATTTGGTTTCATGCGCTCACCTCACTAACATCGGATTTATTAATATTATCCCTCTTGATTCTGTTCCATGCAAGTAAATCTGGTCGGGTCTTTTCAATTGCAAGAATAATTATAACTGTAAGTATACCTTCTATAACTCCACTAAGTGATTGTATGATCAAAAAGAGTGAGGCTAATCCTAATGTTAATAATTTACCTGCAAACCAAAGTTCTATAACCACCATCACCGATGCCATGAATATTGAAAGCCAAGAAGCTATGAATATAGCAGGAGCTTTCCCTACAGGTCTTCTGAGGGCTTTAAATGAATAAAATCCAACAAATGGTACTACAATCCCCATATTAAGAATGTTTGCACCTAAAGCTGTTACTCCTCCATCTCCAATTAATAAAGCTTGTACAAGGAGTACCAATGTAAATATGATAACTGCTGCTTCGGGTGCACAGAATATGATTGCTACTAATGCCGCACCAACCATATGGACACTGGTTCCAAATGGAACTGGAATGTTCAATGACATAATTGCAAATATACCTGCGGCCAATACGGCCATTAATGGAACCATTTTTTCGTCAAGGTTTTTTCTTGCCCACCTAAGTGATATTATCAAAATAATGGCAGTTATTATTCCATATATGGCACATTGTAACAAAGGTATAAATCCGTCGGGTATATGCATTAAAATCCTCCTTTTATTTTTATTGAATGATGAAAGCTTATAAATGTATCACATGGTAATACTATGTCACGTTTTTAAGGGAAGAATGTAATACTCCTTTAATCGTGCTGTAACCTCTTTAAATCACATTTACATGTGTATATTTTATAATATAAATATATGGGTTGTTATTACTATAACATTATTTCAGTACTTAAATTTATTACATTTTTATTACTAACAACACATTTCAACGAAAATAATATGATTTTACACCAAAATTTAATATCCTGAATATTTGAAATAAATTTTTATTAGGTAAACCTAACATTTATATATGACATTATACAACTATGCACAAAGATAATTTTAGGTGAACCTAAATGTCAAATAATGAAAAACTTAGCGCAAATATCGAAGAATATTTAGAAGCTATCTATAAAATCAGCAATAACGAAAAATGTGTAAAAACAACACAAATATCAAAAGATTTGGGTATAACATCTGCAAGTGTTTCAGAAATGCTCAAAAAACTTGATAAAATGGGATATGTAAATTATTCACAATATAAAGGTGCTAAATTAACCGAAGAAGGACTCAAAAATGCAAAGAGAATAACAAGAAAGCATCGATTACTAGAAAGATTTCTTCACGACATTTTAAAGCTTAAAGACAGTTTTTTACACGATCAAGCCTGTGAAATGGAACATTCTCTATCTGATGAAGCTGAAAGAGCGTTATGTCAGGTATTAGAACATCCTGATAAATGTCCAGGAGACAGTGTAATTCCTGCATGCGATCTAAAGTTCACTACATGTGAAGAATGCATGAACCGAAAGGAAGAAGAGGTTAATGAAGTAGGAAAGCGTAATGAAAATTTGATTCCTATAATGGAGCTTAAAAATCACCAACAGGGAAAAGTATCATTTATTAGAGGAGATTACAAGGTGATCAGAAGGCTTTTAGACATGGGCATCACCATAGGAGCATTTATCAGTGTAATTAAAATTGCCCCATTAAGCTGTCCAGTAGAAGTTGCTATACGTGGCTCAAAACTCGCTATAGGTCGTGACATAGCATGCAATGTTTTCGTAGAATTAATTGAAGATAATAAATCGATATAAAGGGATAAATATCTATGAGTAATGCCACCACTAACAAATCTAAAAAACTCACAAAAACAACAGAAACAGAAAAATTTAACGGATCAGATGAAAAAGGTCAAGAAAAGGACATTACAATTGCACTTGCAGGTAATTCCAATGTAGGCAAGAGTGTATTATTCAATGAACTTACAGGATCCAATCAGATCATTGGAAATTGGCCTGGGAAAACAGTTGAAAGGGCAGAAGGAAAACTACTTTTTGAAGGCAAAGACATTACTGTGATTGATCTGCCCGGAATATACTCTTTTTCTACATACTCCATGGAAGAAATAGTTTCAAGAGAGTATATTGCCTTTGAACAACCTGATGTAGTAATCAACGTTGTAGATGCTTCAGTATTGGAACGTAACCTATTTTTTACAATTCAGCTAAAAGAAATGAAAGTACCCATGGTAGTATGTGTCAATCAAATTGATTTAGCCAAACAAAAGGGAATAGTTATTGATACAGAAAGACTTTCAGCTGCTTTAGGGGTTCCAGTGGTAGCAACAGTAGCCATAAGAGGGGAAGGTTTACACGAGTTAATGGAAGTAGCTACAGAGGTTGCCTTAAATAAATCCAAAAACAAAATAACCACATTAAAATACGGTGCCGAAGTTGAAGATAGAATTCAAAAAATTACCGAATTAATTGAATCAAAGAATCTCAATTTAGGATATCCCTCCAGATGGGTAGCAATTAAATTACTTGAAAATGATCCAGAAATCCGAAAATTAATTGAATCCAAATCCATGGAAATCGTTAACTTGGCTTATGATATGGCAAGAGAGATAGAGAATATCCATAATGAACCATCATTTGCTGTGATTGCTTCTGAAAGATATTTTATTGCCAATCAATTTGCACATGGAGCACAGTTACAAAGCGATATTAAAATTACATTCGCTGAAAGATTAGATAAATTAGTAACGCATAGAATATTTGGTTATGTTATTTCTGCACTTGTAGTGGGTGGATTATTACTATGGACATTTATTGTTGGAGATTTCTTCTCTAGTTTGCTCACACAAGCATTTGGGTTCTTTAAACCAGTAGATCCACAAATTAGTGGGCCGATAGTTGGAATTCTTTGGAATGGAGCATTTGGAGGTATTGTAGCCGGAGTTACACTTGTTCTTCCATTTGTGATTCCCTTTTATTTAATGTTGAGTCTGATTGAGAATTCAGGAATACTAACAAGAGTGGCCTTTATGATGGACAGTGCCATGCATAAAATAGGATTGCATGGTAAAGCACTAATACCCATGATCCTAGGTTATGGATGTAATGTACCTGCCATTGAAAGTACCAGAATCTTAGAAACTAGACGTGAACGATTACTTGCTGCATTTGCAATTACATTTGCACCGTGCGCAGCAAGAACCATTGTTATTTTAGGTTTAGTCGCCGTATTTGTGAGTGTTTGGTGGGCAATTGCCCTATATGTAATTGATATAGTAATAATGTTCCTATTGGGCAGAATTGCTTTGAAGATAGTGCCTGGAGAAACTAGTGGATTGATCATGGAAATGCATACATTTAAAGTTCCATCTATCTCAGTTGCCGCTAAACAAACATGGTCCCGAACTAAATCACTAATTTTTGTGGTATTCCCAGTTTATATTATAGGAAGTGCTTTGATTCAAGGTTTGTACGCATATGGATTCTTAACACCAGTAGCCAATTTCTTAGCACCTATCACAGTTGTTTGGTTGGGTCTTCCTGTAATAGCTGGTGTAGTTCTTATATTTGGTGCAGTTAGAAAAGAATTCACCCTACTTATGTTAGTTGCGTTATTTGGAACAAATCTTGCAGCGGTTTTAACACCAATACAATTCATAATATTAGCACTTGTAAGTATGTTGTTTATCCCTTGTTTAGCAACTCTAACAATTCTACTTCGTGAATTTGGTTGGAAAGCAACATCAAGTATTGCTTTAGCCAATATCGTAACTGCATTAATTGTTGGAGGAATAGCATATAGGATAATTGGTTTATTTATGTAAATCTATATTCTTTTTTTTTAGAGTATTGGTTCACCATTAAGTACATAATGCTTTCTGAAAGTCCAACAAGTAAAAGAGCAGCTGGCCAAGCCCTCATAAACATAAACTCCAGTGTGGGACAGCTTATTGGTGGGGCGCTTATAGGCGCTGTAATAGCATCACAATCAGGTATAACAATGGGATATCAATCATTATACCTCTTAATAGGTTGTGTTGCAATTGTAATGACCTTATTAACACTGGGACTTAAAAAACAAGAAGATCAACTTGTAACCATGAAAAGTAACTGTGAACAATATTTAGATTTGAAAAATATTAAGTATGAAAAAAAATAAAAAAAAATAGTGAATTTATTTAATATTCACAGTGTAACTCTCTTTTTTCTCTAATTTAGACACTTCTAAGGTTAAAAGACCATTTTCAAATTTAGCTTCAGACTCTTCTGGAACAACCTTTTTCGGGAAACGAACAGTCCTTCTAATCAATGTTGGACGTCTGTTATTGCCTTTAAGATCTCCTATATGCTCGTCTTCAAACTCGGCCTTAACCCTCAGCTTGGTGTCTGTAAGGTTAAGATCAATATTTTCCTTTTTTATTCCAGCAAGATCTACCCGAACAATTATTGAGTCATCTGTTTCAATAATATCCTTACCTGGAACAAATGTGTAGTCTACTATTGTTTTTTCTATGTCATTTTTGATGCTGTCTATGGTTTTTGCAGTGTCTTCCAGCATTTTATCTATTAATCCTTTACTATCCATTCCTTTTTTCATGTTTTCTCGCCTCATTTTTTGAGTCGAGATTATATTTACCTTAGGTTACTATAAAGGTTTCGTTTTTTATTTGTGCTATTAAAGTACACGAACCTAGAAATTCCACATACATTCATTAAATTGAGTCCGTCACGATAATATAATATTATCAATAAAAATTAAACAATATATGATATAAATCCATTCTTGACATAATTATTTGGAGGGTTAATAATGCCAGTAATAACAGTTGACGGGCCAAAAATGAGTAAAGAACAAAAAGCTAAACTTGTAAAATCATATGCTGAAACAGCAAGCGAAATAATGGGACTACCAGTACAAGCCATGGTGATATTAATAAGGGAAGTTGAAGGAGAGAATGTTGGAGTAGGAAATATGCTTCTTTGCGATAGATAAAAAAAAATCTTTTTTTTTAGGTTTATTAATTAAAAATTATAGAAATAGATTTAAGGAGCCTTAATGTCCGAAAAATTACTCAACCAATACAAAACCCTTCCAAAATCCATTATAAATATTTGGATTGAGCTGGACTGGTTGGGTATTCGATTTCTATGATTTTATTTTATTTACTTTCTAATTATTCCCCTAGGTCAAGAGAACTCCAAAAATTCTAATTTGGTGTATACAGAACTTTTTTATAATATAATCTAGAGAATATTAACTAGTTTAACATGACAACAACAAAAAAACATATATCAAAACTATCTCCACAGTACAAAATATTCTCATCGGATGATAAGGTGGAAGTTGTCAAAGGCCAAGTTAAGGTTACAATACTTGATTCACTTCGTAATAATAATATGAGCTTCAATGAAATTGTAGAGTTAACCGGAAAAGCCAAACCAACAGTTTCACAACATCTGAGTGAATTGGTTGATGAAGGATTAATAAGATCTAAAAAGGATCCAAATGATGCACGTAGAAAAATTTTTTGTATAAACGCAGAATTTTTAGGAGATGTATCAAAGGAAAAGAAAATTAGATTTGATATTGATAATTATTTCTCCAAACTTCCACAATTAAAAGATCCATTCGAAATCTATAGGCTGATTTTACGATCTCTAAGGGCAGAATTTTGGAATGAAGGCATAAACATAGACCCCATACTTCGTAATGCAGGCAAACGTGTGGGTGATGTATTTTATGAAGAATTAAAGGATAGTGATCTTAATCAACTCCTTAAAAATATTGCAGAATTTTGGGGAAATAAACAGTTGGGACGAGTGGATATACAGAAATTGGATCCATTAACAATTCGTATTTATGATTGTTTTGAATGTAAGGATCTCCCTATAATTGGTGAACCTGCATGTGCTTTTGATTCTGGAGTTTTAGATTCAATATTTTCTAAACATTTTAAAAAGGAAGTTTCAACCGTTGAAACGGAATGCTATGCAATGGGAAATGACTGCTGTTCATTTGTAATTGAAAATTAAAATTATTTTAATTGATTTCAAATAATTAATATTCAAAAGATCATTACTTAGAATTAATTTCTTAATGGAATTTAGGTGAATAAACCATGAACAATCCAAAAAGAAGTACTTCTAAAAATAGCTACAACCATCTGAAGAATGAAAAAAGTCCATATTTAATTCAACATGCCAAGAATCCTGTTGACTGGTATCCTTGGGGTGATGAGGCATTTGAAAAAGCCAAAAAAGAAGATAAGCCTGTTTTTTTATCCATTGGTTATTCAACATGCCACTGGTGTCATGTAATGGCTCATGAATCATTTGAAGATCATGAAGTTGCAGCTCTTATGAACCATGTTTTTGTTCCTGTTAAGGTCGACCGTGAAGAAAGACCCGATATTGATAGTGTATACATGACTGCATGCCAGATCATGACAGGTACTGGAGGATGGCCACTAACCATAATATTGACTCCAGATAAGAAACCATTCTTTGCTGGTACCTATTTCCCAAGGGAAAGTGGATTTGGAGCAGTAGGTTTGAAAGACCTGATATTAAATGTTCAGGATATATGGAACGATAATAGAGAAGAGGCATTAAATTCTGGTGATCAGATATTTAAAGCTCTCCAGGATGTTTCGAAAACTGTTAAAGGCCCAGAATTAGATGAAAATGTACTTGAAAAATGTTATGATGAGCTTTCAAAAGTATTTGACAATGAAAACGGAGGTTTTGGTGATTTTCAAAAGTTCCCAACCCCACATACCCTTATCTTTCTTTTAAGATACTGGAAACGTACTGCAAACAAACATGCTCTTTACATGCTAACAAAAACACTGGATTCAATTGCAAAAGGTGGCATATATGACCATTTGGGTTTTGGTTTCCATCGCTACTCGGTTGATAAGTTCTGGCTTGTACCCCACTTTGAAAAAATGCTTTATGATCAGGCATTAATTGCAATGGTGTACACAGAGGCTTTCCAGGCCACTGGAAAACCAAATTATAAAAAAATTGCAGAAGAAGTGCTAACCTATGTTCTAAGAGATATGAAATCATCTGAAGGTGGTTTCTATTCAGCTGAAGATGCTGATAGTGAAGGTGTTGAAGGTAAATTTTATCTTTGGACAATGGAAGAGATCCAAGATATTTTGGGTAAAGAAGATACAAAGTTTGTATCAACTGTTTTTGATGTTAAAGAAGATGGAAACTTCAGCGATGATTACTCACACGAATCCAACAACAAGAATATTTTGCATTTAAAATATAGCTTTGATGAATTAAACGATATTTTAGGAATGGAAACTGATAAAATCCAGGAAAAAATAGAAAACATTCGTTTAAAACTTTATAATGAACGAGAAAAGCGTATTCATCCCCATAAAGACGATAAAATACTCACAGACTGGAATGGACTCATGATTACTTCATTAGCAAAGGCTGGTCAAGTGTTTAAGAACAGTAAATATTTAGAGGCTGCCAAGGATGCTGCTGATTTTATAATTAAAAAAATGTGCACCAACAGCAGATTAATGCACAGATATCGAGAAGGTGATGCAGATATAACAGGAAACTTGGATGATTACTCCTTCTTGATATGGGGATTACTTGAGCTCTACTCCACTATTTTTGATACTAAATATTTAAAAACCTCAATAGAACTTAATAAAACATTACTAAATCATTTCTGGGATAATTCTAATGGTGGATTTTATTTCACATCAGATGATGCTAAACAAGTTCTTATCCGTGAAAAGAAAACATTTGACAGTGCCACACCATCTGGAAACTCTGTTGAATTGTTAAATCTAATACGAATTGCAAGGCTTACTGAAGACTATGAACTTGAATCAATGCCAATTAAAATGGAAACAACATTTTCAAAGAACATATTAAGGTCGCTTACAGGACACACCCAATTTATTAATGCTGTTGATTATAAAATTGGACCTTCCTATGAAGTTGTTATAGTTGGAAAACCCACAGACCCTGAAACAATACAAATGTTAAACTCTTTAAACAAACATTACCTGCCTAATATGGTTTTGATCCTTAAAGATCCGGATAATCCTGGTGAACTGGATGAAATCTCCGAATCCTTGAAGTTTAAAAATAGTATCGACGATAAAACAACTGCATATATATGCAGTTCGGGCAGCTGTAAAAAACCAACAACCGATGTTGTTGAGATGCTGAAATTATTGGAACAATAAAATAGTTATTAAGATTAATTAAAAAATATTTTTTTTAATTAATAGTTGATTAATTCAATATCAAACTACTGTGAGTTTTACATAGTCCATTTTACTGCTAGTTTGGAACATTTTAGCTAGTTGATACATTCTATGAACATCTCCGTCCAAAATAAATATCTCCAGGCACTTGTGTTCCTTAAGATGGCTATGTATCTGGGTGCTTATTATGTCCTCATAATCATGCTTTATTTCTGTGACCTTATCTTCAACATCCTGGTTATGTATTAAAGTGAGCACGGAATTGGTATCACCTACCATTTCAGCTTTTTCGCGATTATCTGCAATTAACATGCGCGCACTTGCCCTTATTAAATCTGATCTACCGGAAAAGCCCATTTCATCTTTTATGCAGTCGATATCTTCAAGAAGTTTTTTACTTAGAGAAACACTCACAATTACCATATTTATTATTATTTAATAATTTATATAAAAATGTTGCTAATTTTTATTAAGATAATTTATAAATATTATTAACATCATAAATATGGAATGGAGCATGGTAGATGAACAAAAATAGAATAATAATTGTTTTTATCATTTTAATTTTCACAGTAACAGGTTTGTACTATTTAGCCTCTCTACAAACTGAAACAACAAACAATGCTATTGGTGTAGTCGTAACTGTCGGTCCAGAAGTAGAATTTGTTAAAGCTGTTGGGGGAGACAAAGTAGATGTAACATTGATGGTACCTCCTGGTGCAGATCCGCACACCTACGAACCACTCCCTGATCAGTTGAATCATGTTGCAAATTCTAAAATGTACATTGAAGTTGGAACACCCATTGAATTTGAATTGAACTATATGGATAAAATGAAAGACATAAACCCCCATATGGTGGTTGTTAATTCATCAAAGGGAATTGATTTAATACCCAACACTGCAGAACATGAAAATAATAGCGACCCTCATGTTTGGGTTTCTCCAAAAAACGCTAAAGTGATGGTTGAAAACATATATCAAGGTCTTGTACAGTTAGATCCTAACAACACCGCATACTACACTAACAATAGAAACAACTATCTAAAACAACTAGATGAATTAAATATGAATATTACAAACTCACTTAAGGGGAAAGAAAACAGTCAAATAATTGTTTACCACCCTGCATGGGCATATTTCTGCAGAGACTATAATTTAACCCAAATACCTATCGAAACGGGTGGAAAAGAGCCAACATCACAGGAAATAGCTTCTGTAATTGATTTGGCTAAAAAGAATAATATCAAGGTAATATTTGTTGAACCACAGTACAGTTCAAAGAGTGCGGACGTAATTGCTGCTGAAATTAATGGAAAAGTAGTAAAAATTGATGATCTTGCTGAAAATTATATTGAAAATCTTAATAATGTAGCAAAAACATTTTCTAGTGTTTAAGAGATTTTATTTAATTAAATAAAAAATTTTAATGGTAAAAATCATGAACTCTAAGGCAATAGAATTGAAGAATGTAAATATTAAATTTAATGTAAATCCTGTACTTAAGGATATTAACCTTACAATAGAAAAAAATGATTTCATGGCCATTATAGGTCCTAATGGCGGTGGAAAAAGCACACTTCTAAAAATAATACTTGGGATACTCAAACCAGATTCAGGCGAAGTTCTAATATTTGGGAAGAAACCTGAAGATGCAAGACAATTAATGGGGTATCTACCCCAAAAAGTTTCATTTGACCATGATTTTCCAATAGATGTATATCACACTGTTCTATCTGGTAGGTACCGTGGATTATTTAAGGGACATACTAAAGATGATGAAATAGCTGTGATCAAAGCTTTAAAAGATATGAACATGTTTGACCTTAAAGATAGACAGATCAGCAGACTTTCTGGAGGACAGATGCAACGTGTTTTCATTGCACGTGCAATTGTAAGAGAACCAAAGATTCTGCTGATGGATGAACCAATGGCAAGCATTGACCCTGAAATGCAGAACTCATTTTACAGTTTATTATCAAGGCTTAAGAATAAAATGACTATTATACTGGTTAGTCACGATGTTGGAACAGTTTCAACTCAAGTGGATAAAATCGCATGTTTAAATAGTACATTATACTTCCATGGACCTGTTGAAGATGCTGCAGAAGGTCTCGAAGAGCTATATAAATGCCCAATAGAAATGATAACCCATGGATTTCCACATCGAGTACTTAAGGATCATTAATATTCCATCAAATATTAAAATACCATTAATATTTATCGTAATATAAAAAAAATTTTAGGATACTTTTAAAATGATGGATATACTACAGTATGAATTTATGCAAAGAGCATTTATTGCTGCACTACTTGTTAGTGTTGCATGTGGAATTGTTGGGACCTATGTTGTAATTAAGAGAATAGTATCTTTAAGCGGTGCAATTTCCCATGCAGCATTTGGCGGAATAGGTTTAGGCTACTTTTTAGGATTAAACCCCATCTTAGCAGCCATTCCTTTCAGTATAGTTTCAGCCATTGGAATCGGCGCAATTCATGAAAAGGTTAACATAAGTGAAGATACTGCTATTGGCATACTCTGGAGCGTGGGTATGGCCATAGGAATAATATTTATCAATTTAACTCCTGGTTACGCTCCAGATCTTTTCAGTTATCTTTTTGGAAGTATTCTCACAGTATCAAATTCCGATATACTCATAATGATCATACTGGACATTTTAATTATAGGAATTGTGTACCTGTTCCAAAGAGAGTTTTTATCAATAGCATTTGATGAGGAGTACTCAAAGGTTTTGGGAATACCCTCACAACTAATTTATATACTTCTTCTTAGTTTAGTTGCACTGAGTGTTGTTGTTCTTATTAAAGTTGTTGGTGTGATCCTTGTTATAGCATTATTAGCCATACCCGCAGCAATTACCAAACAGTACACAAGCGACCTGAAAAGACTTATGTTCATGTCAACTGTGGTGGGTATGGTCTTTACTTCCCTTGGCTTGTTATTGTCGTACATATTCAATCTTTCATCGGGTGCAACAATTGTCCTTGTATTGGCAGCGGGATTTTTAATTTCATATTACATTAAATGATTTGAATAAAAATGATTGTAAAAAAAATAAAAATAATGTGACCATAATTGTTCAAATTTACTTCTTTAATATTTCAATACCGGAATCCCTTCCAACAATAACTTGGTCAACAATTTGTGAAAATATACCATTTTCAACCACTCCAGGAATGGTGTTGAGTTCTGTTTCCAATTTCTTAGGATTTTTTATATCAAATTTAACATCATATATAAAATTCCCATTATCTGTTACAACAGGCCCATCCTTTCTTTCTGCCATTCTCAATGTTGGTAAGCCTTCCATAGCTATCAAATGATCTTTCACAGTTCTGGTTGCATGTGGTATTACCTCTACAGGTACAGGGAAACTTCCAAGTTCTGTTACTATTTTGGATCCATCAACAATTACAATAAATTGATTAGCAGATTCGTCAACTATCTTTTCAAGTGTATGAGCTGCTCCTCCACCCTTTATAAGATTCAGTTCAGGGTCAACCTCATCTGCACCATCAACAGCAATGTCCACGTTGTGTTCGTCCAGTGTGGTGATTGGGATTTTGGAGTTCATTGCAAGGTAGAATGATTGATAAGATGTTGGCACTCCCATGATGCTGATCTCCTCTGTTTCAATTCTGTTCCCTAATTTTTCAATAAAATAGTGGGTAGTTGAACCTGTTCCAAGCCCTACAACATCTCCATCTTTTATTAGGTTGGCCGCTTCATATCCAACATTTCTTTTAAGTTCCATAAGATTACCTCTATACAATCAATATTTTAAAAGTACCATGTTCAGATCTCTGCCCTTAGGACATTTTTCTCTTGGTTTTCCCATATTTCGTATGATTTTGCACTTATCCTCTCTGTATAAACCGTCTGGAAAGCACAAATCCCTAAGCGAACAATCTTCATCGCATTCAGGAGGGTTGAAAACTATTTTTGAACCTTCAAATGATTGTTTAGAATCTATGACTCCTCGAATATATGCCTTTTCAACTTCAACAACTCTTACTTTACCGCCCTCATGAATCATACAAGGTTGTTCACCATTTTTAACATTCTTAATAATGTACATTCTACCTTCTTCAAGGGTGTCTATACAGGTATTTTTAAATCTGCAGGATTCACATTCAGATGTGGCACCATAATGCATAAATTTAAGTCCTTTGTTTGCTAGGCAATTGCCTATTAGCGTTATCATTTATTATCACCTTTATAATATGGATTTTAAACCCATTTTTGAATTTGTTAATCAATAAATCAATGAAATTCAATGAAAATCTAAAATTTCATAAGAATTGTATATCATTCAGATTATATAAAATGAATATAAAGAAATTTAAGATAAAAAAAATATTATGTGTTATATAATAATAATTAAAATTTTAGTTATTTATTTGAGAATAACTTTATTTTCTTGACCAAAATAATAAAAAAAATTAGTTTGAATGAAAATGATGGTAATGGTTCACTCCTTCAATGCATAGTAGCAACGTTTAGGAGAGTAAATTGTTTCATCTTTTTTAAGTTCTTTCATTATTTTGTCAACCTCTTTTTTCTCTACTCCAGAGATCTGGCTGACTTTAGTTGCATTTAAAGGTTCTTCAGAGTCTTTGAAAGCTTTAATTACCTTTTCTTTATTTTCCATGATATCACCCTTGTTTTTGTTACCTATAAGTTAAGTAGACATTTTTATATTTAATTCCTTTTTTTGTTTTTTTTTTTGGGATATGTTAATCTCGGATATTATTTTTACAATTGGTTTCAAACTCGCATATAGGAATATTTTAATCTAGATGGTTAATTTCAGATTACACCAGTCTTTTCTGCCAGACTTTCTGCTGCTTCCTCAGTAAGTCCTCGATCTCCTAAAATAGTGTATCTCTCTTTACGAATAGTATGTGCAATTCTAAGAGCTTCGATAATATATTCTGGTTCAATGCCCATCTCCCTAGCAGTAGTAGGTGCTTTTATTAATTTGAGTGTATCTCTGATAAATTTCCAATCTCCCCCATGTAGATACATCATCATTATGGTACCTACACCACATTGTTCACCATGAAGGGCAGGTTTAGGTGCTACTATATCCAGTGCATGACTGAACTTGTGTTCTGATCCACTTGCTGGTCTGCTAGTGTTTGCAATACTGATAGCTATTCCGCTACTTATCAAAGCCTTTACAACCAGGCCTGCACTTTCTGTTAAACCCTCTTTTATAGCATCTGCAGATTTTATGGTCATTTTGGCCGTCATCATAGATAATGCAGCTGCAGAATCACTATAATCTTCATTTAGAAGCCTGTGTGCTAGTTTCCAGTCAAGTATTGCTGTGTAGTTTGATACAATATCACCACATCCTGCAGCGAGTAACCTGAAAGGTGCCTTGCTTATGATTTTGGTGTCTGCAATTACCCCTATAGGAGGTTCTGCCTTTAAAGATACAGTACCTACTTCATTTTTAATTGAAGCCCTTGGAGATGCTATTCCATCGTGTGAAGCAGCTGTAGGAACACTTATGAAATTATTTGCAGATCTTGTGGAAGCTAATTTTGCAACGTCAATAACCTTTCCACCACCAACACCCAGAACAAGGGAACAGCCATCAATTTTATTTTGAACCTCCAAAACAGATTCCTTTGAAGGACTATCTATGGTAATGTTGTGAACATCATAACCCTCACATTCAAGACTGTCAATTACAGCTTCTCCAGCTATTTTAAGTGTATTAGGACCTGTGACAACAAGTACCCTACCTTCAAGTCTCAAATTTTTGCATATGGTCCCAGTTTCTTCAATTACACCAGCACCTGTATGAATTTCCCTTGGCAGCTGAATCTTTCTAACATCCATATTATCGATTACTCCCTTACTCGTTTCTATCTAGTTCCAGCATTTATAAAATAATTTTGATAATCTATTATGTTAATCCATTAGATCTGTTATTGTATAGTGTAACATTAAATAAATGCAAATTATAAGTATTCATGTAAGATATTAATTTTTTAATATTAAAATCCTTGTAAAATGATAGACTCAATTATATTAAAAAAATTGTAATTTACATTAAAGATATTAAAAGCTTAAAAACATCAAAGTTACAGTAAATATATCATGTAAGAATAAATGTTATAGAATTTAGATTTTATTAAAAAAAATAAATCCGTATAGAAGTTGATAATTATTACATGGGTTTAAAAAAATTATTTAAACATGCTGAAAGGATTAATAAATGTTTAATTTAATGATATATACAGATTATTTGATTTATAAATATTAACTGGTGAATAAATGTCAGAATTCAGCGAATGGTTCCACAATATCCTTGAAGAAGCAGAGATAATCGATACTAGATACCCAGTAAAGGGAATGCATGTTTGGCTTCCCCAGGGATTTAAAATTAGAAAACACACTCTCAATATATTAAAAGAAATTTTAGACAAAGACCATGAGGAAGTACTCTTCCCACTTTTAATACCTGAAGATGAACTTGCAAAAGAAGCAATACATGTTAAGGGATTCGAAGAAGAAGTTTACTGGGTAACACATGGTGGATTAACAGAACTTAACGAAAAACTTGCATTAAGACCTACAAGTGAAACTGCAATGTATCCAATGTTTTCATTATGGGTTAGAAATCATTCTGATCTTCCAATGAAGTATTATCAGGTTGTTAACACTTTTAGATATGAAACCAAACACACAAGACCACTTATAAGAGTCAGAGAGATAACAACTTTTAAAGAAGCCCACACAGTCCATGCAACAGCAGAAGAAACTGAAAATCAGGTTCAAGATGCAGTAAAGATCTATAAACAATTCTTTGACAAACTTGGAATACCATACACAGTAAGTAAACGTCCAGAATGGGATAAATTCCCTGGAGCAGAATATACAGTTGCATTTGACACCATAATGCCCGATGGTAAAACACTTCAAATAGGTACTGTACATAATCTGGGACAGACCTTTGCTAAGACATTTGACATAACCTATGAAACAGCTACAGGAGAACATGAATATGTTTATCAGACATGTTATGGACTGTCAGATAGGATTATTGCATCAGTTATTGGGGTACACGGTGATAAAGCAGGACTTTCCCTACCTCCAGATATTGCTCCATATCAAGTAGTTATTGTTCCAATTATCTTTAAAAAAGGTGGAAAAGAAGTAATTGAATTCTGTAAGAATCTTGAGGAAAAATTGAAACTTGAAGCTAATTTAAGGGTTTACTTTGATGATAGGGATATAAGGGCCGGTAAAAAATATTATGAATGGGAAATGAGAGGAATACCTCTCAGAATAGAGGTAGGACCTAGGGATCTTCAAAACAAGAAAGTAGTAACCTTTAGAAGAGATACTCAAGAAAAGGAGATCATTGATTACGACCCATCTAAAATTTCCGAGACCATAAACGAAATTATGGATGATGTAAGTCTTAAAATGAAGGACAATTCATGGGAAAAATTGGAAAACAACATCAGGAGTGTTGACTCCATTGAGGAAGCAGAAGATATTATGTCCAAATATGGTGGTATTGTTACGTTTGACTGGTGTGGAGACAGGGAATGTGGTAAAGATATAGAAGAAAAGGTTAAGGTAGATATCCTTGGTGTTCAATTATCTGAAAAAGATAATTCAATGTGCATAAATTGTGATAAACCTTCCAAACACATTACATTACTGGCAAAAACATACTAGGGGGTTTATGAAATGAATATGAGACTGGTATTTTTAATATTTTTGATTGTTGTATTTGCTGCAGGATTTGGATTTATTAGCTATTCCCAGTCTACAGGAATATCTCTTAATGAGGCATATGGCACAGGAAATATTGTGATTACACAGAATACTAGTGCTGGGACTGTACCTCATCAAGTTAATATTGTTAATAATGGAAATGATCCTGTCAAGGTAGAGGTTGGGGATGTTTTAACTGCCCAATCTTCTCAGGATCTTGTTATTGCAGAGAATAAAACAATAAAGAAAAATACCACCGATACTATATCTGCTTACTGTCTTGACCCTTCACAAAGGGCCATACCTGGTATTAAACTCAAAGTAAATGGAACTTCCACAAATGCGGTTAAACAAGTAATAATGGGTTCAAATATTAATGACCTTAATAATGCAACAAATGCACAGGTACAGATATGGATACTCACATCCGGTGTTGACTTCAACATATACAGCGGAGAACCAGTTGCAGTGGTTGAAACACAGAAGATAAACTACACCAAACTAAGACAAATAGTTTCAGATGCAAAAACAGCTATATCAACAAGATTTAATGTAAATGTGGATAATATTGATAAGTTAAACCAAAATGGAACATCAAACTCAACGGGTATTGTTGGTGGATTTATAAACTGGATAAAATCAACAACAGGAATTTAATCTAGAATTATTTAAAAAATGCAATAAATTATACATCAAATCAAGTGAAATCAACAATATTTCCATGACTAACAGGTTGAAACCATGAAGAAGACAACTGCAATTATCCCTGTATCTAGATTCACACATGCAAAAACTAGACTTTCACCAACTTTAACAGCTTTAGAACGGGAAAATCTTTTAAAATCAATGCTAATGGACGTTATAGGGGTTTTAAAAGAAAGGATTGATAATGTAGTTGTGATAAGTTCGGATGAAGATGTTCTTAACTATGTAAAGGGTATGGGTGTTATTTCCCTGATTGAGAAGGGTGAAACTGATCTAAACGGTGCCCTTATGCAGGCAGTTGAATATTGTTCTGAATTTTCTGATCAGGTTTTAGTGGTACCTTCAGATGTTCCTCTAATGAAATCTGAACATGTTGATAATATAATTAAAATGGGCGAAAAATATGAACTTGTAATTGCGCCTGCTAAAGGTGGAGGGACCAATGCATTACTTTGCCCTGTAAAGGGTATGGAAATGAAATTTGGAAAGTGCAGTTTCTTTGAACATATAAAAAAAGCAGAAGCAAAAAACTGGCCCTATGCAATATATGATTCATTTTATATGTCCCTAGATGTTAACACAGCAGAAGATCTAGGTGAAATAATGCTCCATGGAATAGATACAGAAACCAGGAAATTTTTAAAATCGTCAGGGCTTGAAGTTAGAGCAAACCATGGGAAAGAACGGCTTCATATTAAAAGGGGTACAGAAAAATGATTGCAATGTCCATAGCTGGCTATGATCCATCGGGTGGAGCTGGTATATTAAATGACATTAAAACATTTCATGCACTTGGAGTTTATGGCACTGCAGTAATAACAGTTCTTACAGCACAAAACCCTAGAAGAGTAGTGGGGATAGAATCTGTTTCAACAGATTTTATTGAAAAACAGCTGGAAACTATTCTGGAAGATTATCCAGTTAAATATGCTAAAACTGGTATGCTCTACTCCAAAGAAATTATCAAACTGGTATCAGATAAGGTTGTTGAACACGATCTAAATTTAGTTGTTGATCCTGTGATGATTGCTGGATGTGGAGCGCTACTTTCAAGGGGAGATTTTGCAGATTCAATAAAAAAATATCTGCTTCCAAACACAATTCTTACAACACCAAATATTCAGGAAGCAGAAGAATTATCAGGAATAAATATTCACTCCATTGAAGATGCTGTTAAAGCTGCAGAGGAAATAGGTAAAATATGCGATGTTATCATTACTGGAGGACATCTCAATGGTTGTAATGTATTTTTCAATGGTTCAATTAAGGTTATTGAAGGAGAAATAATTGAGAGTAAAAATACACATGGAACAGGTTGTAGCTATTCTGCAGCAGTTACAGCCTCACTTGCAAAGGGTTGTGACATATTACAATCCATTGAAATTGCAGGTGAATTTGTTAAAAATAGTGTTATTAAAGGTGAATGGGGAACACTAAATCAGTTGTATAAATTCAAATCTTTATGAAGCAATATTATAATGGAATACCCATTGATAATTATATAGGTCTGAGGTGGTAGAGTGGTTACAAATGAAGAGATAAAACAAATGCTTGATGCTAAAAGAAAAGGAATTGACATAAAAAAAGATAAAATTAAATCTGAGAATTATAAAATTTGTCCTCACTGCAAAACCAAAAATCCAGAAAAAGCATTGTTCTGTGTACACTGTGGAAGAAAGCTGGATAAAAATTTAGATATTCAATGCCCATCATGCGGTATTAAAAATGCCAAAACAGCCAAATTCTGCGTAGGATGTGGGGAAACATTAAAAGAAGAGGAAAAAGAAATATCAGAAACCACAGTCATTAAAGATGACGAAATGAAAGAAAAATCTTCACCTATTGAAGATTCAAAATCATCAGCCAAAAATATTATCAATAAACCTGAATCAGATGAACTGGAAAAACCAATAAAAGCAGGTGTACCTTCTAGTGTTCCAGAACACAATATTATATCAAAAACAGGTTTGAAGAAAACATGTCCTTCTTGCAATGGTAAAAACCTGAAAAATGCCAAGTTCTGTGTTGTATGTGGAAAAAAATTTGATGAAGAAGAAACTGAATCCCCTGTAGTGGAAAATGAAACCGTTAAAGAGCTACCCTCTCTAACTGACAATGTAAATGACTCAGAACAGGAAATAAATGAAAAATCTTCGACCCAAACACCCTCTTCAGAGATTAAGGTTCCAGAAAATATAATCCGACTCAAAAACACTCGAAAAACCGAAGAAATTGATAATGAAAAAAATACCAATAATATTCCAGATGAAATTGAGTCTAAAAAATCAGAGCAAAATACAGATATAGTAGATCCAGTTGAAAGAATAAAAAAAGCCAAAGAACTGCTGGATATAGGTGCAATTACATCTGAAGAATTCGAGAACATCAAGAAAAAGTACATAGAACTCATATAATACTAAATCTTATATTTTTGGAAAATTAAAGATTATATTTGTATATAAAGGATATTTGGATAAAGAAGGGTAATTTAAGGGGTTTATATAGTGTAAACCTCTTTTGATGAAAGAACAGTAATACCTCCATTTTCCAATGCTTTTATACCATCGTCAATATTTTCTGTTCGGATTACCACAATTGCATTATCTCTTTTTTTCTCAACAAATGCATATAAATATTCAATATTAATATTTGACTTGTTTAATGCTTCAAGTATACTTTCAAGTCCACCTGGTTCATCTGATACCCCAACGGCTATGACATCGTTCACCTTAACAACAAAATTAGCCTCCTCAAGTATTTCCTTAGCCCTTTCAGGTTCAGGTACTATCATCCTCAAAATACCAAATTCAGAAGTATCAGCGATTGAAAGAGCCCTAATATTTATTTTAGCCATTGAAAGTATATTTAAAGCTTTCAATAATCGACCTTTTCGATTTTCAAGAAATATAGATATTTGTTTTAACTTCATACCATTTCCCTCTTTTTATATTTTAGATAAAATTACTTGAGCATCTTATTTCATATTCATTTATAACGGATATTTCTAGAAATTCCTTTTGTCAATAACTCTAACCGCTTTTCCTTCGCTTCTTGGGAGACTTTTTGGTTCAACGAGAGATATGTTAACGCGTAATCCTATTTCATTGTGGATCTTACTTTCAATATTCTTTTTTATCTCTTCAACATGTTTTACTTCATCTGAAAATAGTGCAGGTGATGTTTCAACCTGTACTTCAATCTCATCAAGATGATGTGGTCTTGTAACAATGATCTGGTACTGTGGTTCAAGTCCCTCAATTTTTAGAAGTGCCTTCTCAATCTGTGATGGGAAAACAATAACCCCTCTAATTTTGAGCATATCATCACTTCTACCGGTGATACGGTCCATTTTAACCTGTGTCCTACCACATTCACATATCCCCTTATTAAGAGCAGTTATATCCCTTGTACGGAATCTTATTACCGGCATTCCTTCCCTTGTCAAGGTTGTTAGAACTAGTTCACCAGTTTCACCAGTTGGTAATTGTTTCATTGTTTGTGAATCAATTATTTCAGGATAGAAATGATCTTCAAAAATATGTAGACCTGTTTTTACTGGACATTCCATTGCAACTCCAGGACCTATTATTTCTGTTAAACCGTAAATATTCTGAGCAGAAATATTCAACCTTTTTTCAAGTTTTTCCCTCATTTCTTCGGTCCACATCTCTGCACCAAAGCAACCTGCTTTGAGTTTGAGTTTTTCAGTATCTATACCCTCATTTTCAGCTACCTCTGCAAGATACAAACCATAGGATGGGGTGCATGTGAGCACTGTTGTATCGAAGTCTTGCATGATTTCAAGTTGTCTCATGGTGTTTCCAGCAGATATTGGTATAACAGTTGCCCCTATCTTGTGTCCACCATAGTGAACACCCATTCCTCCTGTAAAAAGCCCGTAACCATAACTATTCTGTATCCTATCATTTTTCCGAACCCCAGTCATTGTCAAGGCCCTTGCCATAACTTCTCCCCATAGATCAATATCGAATTCTGTGTAACCCGATACAGTTGGTTTTCCTGTTGTTCCCGATGTTGTATGGACCTCAATTATTTCATCTGTTGGAACAGCAAACATTCCAAATGGATATGCATCTCTTAGATCGGTTTTACTTGTGAAAGGAAGTTTTTCAATATCAGCAAGTGTCTCAATATCTTCAGGTTCAATTTTTAAATCATTAAAACGTTTATTATAATAAGGAACGTTTTCATAGGCCCGTTTTACAACTGCCTGTAATCTTTGAATCTGCAGTTCTTCAGTTTCATCTGCAGACATACATTCCGCCTCTTTATTCCAGATCATTATATCATCCCACCAATTTGATCATAAACAAATAAAATTAACTTCAAATTTAGTTTAATAATGGAACTAATTAAAGATTGTGATGTGGGACTCCTATCTAATTAATAACAATTTAATTTATAGAGTTAAAAATCATTTTAACCATGTTTTAGTTATATTTCTATTAAAACCAAGTTAAATCTCCAACATTTAACATTAATAGATTTATGAGAAAATTTTTTATGAATTAAACATCATATTATTGTAATAGAATTTGAATTCCTAATATATCTTAATTCCAAATTGATGTTGAATTTGTAGATTAAGGAGGATTTTGTTATGGATAAATATAGATGTGGAATATGTGGTTATATATACGATCCAGAAAGGGGCGAACCAAGAAACAAAACGGATCCCGGCACTGCATTTGAAGATCTGCCTGATATGTGGTTCTGTCCATCTTGCGGTACAGCAAAAAGAAGGTTTAGAATTACCAAAAGACCTTAATTGAAAAAAAACTTTTTTTTAATTAAATTTTAATTTTTTTTTGTAAGAATTTTGATTATTTAAAAAAAAATGAATTAAAAAATTTAAGTTATGGTTGTGGTGAATTCAACCATATATCTGTTTTTCTGTTTACTTCATCCCAGTTAACAAGATTCCAGAATGCTTCAATATAATCTGGTCGTTTGTTCTTGTAATCAAGGTAGTATGCATGTTCCCACATATCAAGGACAAACATAATTCTAAATCCTGGAATTATATTTACGTTGTGCTTCTCTACCTGCATTATGAATATTCTATTAGTTTTCCTGCATAGAGTAACTACAGCCCAGCCAGAACCTTCCACACCTGCAGCGGCCTGTGTGAATTCTTTTTTAAATCTTTCAAAAGTTCCGAAATCTTTTTTTATATATTCTGCAATGGTTCCTGTTGGTTCTCCTCCACATTTATTTGCAGGACCCATATTCTGCCAGAAGTAGTTATGAAGAATAAAACCGCCTACATGAAAGGTTAATTCCTTTGCAACAGCTTTAATGTCAAATTCTGCAGTTTTTCTTGAATCGAATTTTTTCAAGATTGCATTAGCACCATCTACATATGCTTGGTGATGTTTATCATGGTGCAATTTCAATTGTTCCTCTGATATGTATGGTTCAAGATCCTTGTATCCATATGGTAGGTCAGGTAATTCATAATATTTTGTTTCCATACTTTCTCCTCCTTATATTATATATTCAATAAAATTTATCCTGAAAACAAATTAATTACCATTTATAGTAATTTCTGTAACATAACCACCAATCCAAACATTTATATTTATCTGAACGTTTTTTACCCTCCTCAATATCGGGTATTGGTGGAATTATAAGTCCTTTACCTATTATTTCATTATTTGGCCAATTTGCAGGTATTGCTACCTGTTTTTTCTCTATCTGGTTGAATCCTTCGATCATTCTGAGGATTTCATCTATATTACGGCCAAGTTCCTGTGGATAATAAAGTATTGCCCTTATTATTCCAGTTGGATCAATTATAAAAACCGCCCTAACAGTATTGGATGCCTTTGCAGGATGGATCAACCCAAGAGTTTTTGCTATTTCACCAGTGTCTGCAATTACAGGGAACTCTATTTCAATGTCAAGGTTATCTTTTATCCATTCAATCCATTTAAGATGTGAAAATATTTGGTCAACACTCAAGCCAATGAGTTCACAGTTTAGATCCTTGAATTGTTGATATCTAGCTTGGAAAGCAAAAAATTCTGTTGTACAGACAGGTGTAAAATCGGCAGGATGGCTGAAAAGAATAAACCATTTTTCTTTAAATGCTTTGGGAAGTTTAATCATCCCTTTTGTGGTTTGAACTTTCATTTTAGGGAATTCATCACCTATTAATGGTATTCCACATCCTTCTTTTTTCATTTTCTTAACCATATAAACCTTTTCGCCCATTAATTACACCACCATTTTTTAATAAATGTAGTACACAGTATTATGTTCATATTTTTATTTAAAAATTTCGGAAAATGAAAATAGATGGTTAATTCTTTTAAAAACTTTTTTAAATAAGTTTACAATGGAAATAATAATAGTTTTATTTAGAGGTAATTATAAAAAAAAAATAATTTGTAATTTTGAACTAAAAAAAAATGAAAAAAATATGTAGATTAGACGTTGGTTGGTGTGGTTGGAGGATTAAAAACTCGTTGAGCTAATTCACTGTCTAACATTAAAAGTGCACTTAGTGATTCATTGGCCATTTTAACCTTTTTAAGAACACCACTTGATGATTCTTCTTCTTCAACTTGTTCTGAAACAAACCACTGTAAGAAGTTGTTTGTTGCATGGTCTCCAAGAGAAATTGCAAGATTAACAAGCTGGTTTATTAATTCCGTGACCTTTTGTTCATGGGCATAAACATGTTCAAATACATCAAGTGCAGATTTCCACTCTGTTGGAGGTGAATCTATCCTTGTGAGTGTTACCCTATCACCTCTCTGAATTATAAAATCATATATCTTCATTGCATGTACTAATTCTTCCTGTGCCTGTACTCTCATCCAATTTGCAAATCCACTCATATCTTCAGATTCAAAATAGCTTCCCATTGAAAGATAAAGATATGATGAGTACATCTCTGCATTTAATTGGCTGTTTAAAGCATTAATCATTTTTTCATCCATTATTTTTCCCTCCTTTTAGAGAACTTTTAAAAAAAAATGTAAGAAAAAAATTTAGATTAATCTGTTTCCTCAAACAACTCCTTACCCACTCCGCAAAGAGGGCATACCCAATCATCAGGCAGATCTTCAAAAGATGTTCCAGGGTCTATTCCTGCATCAGGGTCTCCTACTTCAGGATCATATATGTATCCACATGCTGTACAAAGAAATTTCTTCATATTACATCTCCTCGAATTTTTTTTATAAATTAATATTTTTTTACTTATTTCTAATATTAATATGCTTTACTAATCTATTTAGGAATGAACCTGTTTAATCCTGCACCACATTGAGGACAACGCCAGTTATTTTTTAGATCATCAAATGGTGTTCCTGGAGCCGTATCCTTTCTGGGCTCACCGGCCTCAGGGTCATATACATAACCACATACCTTGCATTTGTATTTCTTCATGTAATGGCACCTCTTTTATATGAAATGTACAAAAATCGATTTCAGTTATTAATATTTATTTGGTTGTATTAGAATAAGAATTTTTTTGTTTGAATATAAAATATTCAGATAAACATTAAAAAAGAAACATTTAGAAATTCATTAATTTCCGATTAATAATTTTTTACTACTTCCCAAGTTTCAATATCGCCAACAACAATATGAAAAATCGGGTTAATATCTGGTATGGTCAATTTTTCAATTTCACTGTATTTAATTGGGTCTCTTGTTTTTAGTTTAGATTTGAGATGTTTGAGTTCATAAATGATTTGTCCCTGTGTCACATTAATCCTTACTTCAGTGAATTCAAGGCCTATTTTGTTTCTGTTAAAATTATAAGATCTTCTCTCTGATTCTCTGTATACATTCAAGAGGTAGGTGTTAATAGCAGCCAGAGGATTTTCATGATTTTTAAATCTAATAAGCTGGGGATGGTTTTTATAACCCTTAGTTTCTTCTTGAAGAACAGCTCTTGCAAGAAGTCCTTCCCTCCAAAGTGCAACCAGTCCCTTTGAATCCAGATATTTAGGATGAATGCTCCATAACCTCATTAAACCACCATGAACATATTATAAAAAGACTCATCTGATGATATTATTATACATCTGAATAATTGAAATAAATTTATTTAAAAAAAATATAGGAAAATCAAAATTATTTATTCTTCAAACTGGGAGAAGCTATCTCTTACTTCATAAACCTCAACTGTTGGATCAACACCAAATTTTTCAAATAACTTCACTTCTGTAGATGTTTCATCGTTGTCCATCATATTTTTTAGGATATCTTCATTTACCCATACACTTTCAATTTTATATAAATCAGGCACAACCAAATCTTTCAATAGATATGAAGCTACTAATCCATCAGTTATTCCTTCTTCTTTTATTGCAGCGTAAGCATCTTCAAAATCCTGTGATACAGTTTCATCTATTTTTCCTTTGATCATTGTTATTATTTCCATATTTTACACTCCTAATTTTTAATTTTTATAAATACAATAAATTGATTTAAATATTTCTTCTAAGTAAATTGAATAAATTATTACTCTTTTTTAACCAGAAGTACTGGTTTATTTACACTTTTCAAGGCGCTTTCAGCCACACTTCCCAAAATTAGTTTTACAAGACCGGTTTTTCCATGTGTAGCAATAACAACAAGATCTGTCTCTGTTTTTTTAACTATTTTTGCCATATCATGGGTTGGACTGCCAACTATTAGAACATCTTGAATAGTTACTTTCTCTTTTTCAGCCTTTTCCTTAACCTTTTTCAGTATAGATTTTCCCTCGTCTTCAAGAACTTCAAAGGGGTAAATTAGTTTATCATCTATAATATGGACTGCCACAATTGTTGAATTGAATTTCTTTGCTATTTCAATTGCAATATCCTCTGATCTTGCAGCAAAATCTGAACCGTCCGTTGGAACCATTATCCTCTCAAACAAAATCCATCCCTCCTCGTTGATATTCATAAAATTATTAGAATAATATTTTTTATGTTCAATATTAATCTTATACCTGATCGTTAAACCATAAAAAATCTTTATTACTTAAACCTGCCTTAGATGGTCTCCAACAACAAAGTTAACTCCACCAAGATGAAGTATGGGTTTGATATTTTCAACGTCAAGAAGTCCTTCTTTAATGGCATTTGTGGATGCATCCGCATCAACAACTTCGCCTACAACTAGTTTATGATCTCCTGAATCCTTTATCCAATACATTTTACATTCCATTGCGCCACACATTCACCAATCTTAGGGGGAGATACTTTAGATGATTTGATCTGTGTTAAACCTGCCTTTTCTATCTCATTTATATCTTCTGGAAATTTTTCACCGGTTATCCATAGTTTGTCCAGAATATCTTCATTGGGTATGTTAACAACGAATTCTTTTGTTTCTTCTATATTTTTAAAAGTGTGATGTGTGGGCACAGATGCAAAGGCTAAAAGTGGTGGGTTAATGGAAACAGGCATTGTAAAAGAAAATGGTGCAGCATTAACATTTCCATTTTTGCTTTTGGTTGTGACTATTATTGTTGGTCGGGGTGCTAACAACCTATATGCATTTTCTGGACCTGTTTGCTGGAATTTCATTTAAATACCTGCAAGTTGTTTTCTTAGTTCTTCAAAACCTATGAGATAATCTGCATTACACATTTTAATAAATTCTTCACATAATTCGTGTGGTTCTCCATCAGCTAAAAGTTCTCCATCATCCATAAGAATTGCTCTGGTGGAAACCTCTTCAACGAAATCCACATGATGGCTTACCATAAGTATTGTTGTGTCAAATTCTTTGTTAATCCTTTTAAGAGAGTTTGAAACAATTCGTAATGTAATAGGATCAAGGTCTCCAAAGGGTTCATCAAGTATCAGAACTTCGGGTTTAGAAGTTAAGATCAATGCCAATGTAGCTCTGACCTTCTGGCCACCAGAAAGTTCATAGGAACGTCTTTCAAGTATTTCCATTGGTAGATCAAGTGCCTTGAAAACTGGTTCGGCATACTTTTGAATTTCTGTTTCAGGAAAACTTGGGAAAAGTTTTTCAAGGATATCATGTGTTAAACCCACCTTCTCAAGTTTGCTTTTTGCCTCGGATTCAGGCAGATCTGTTAACTGGTAAAGTAAATCAAGCACAACTTCACTTATCCCCAATTCATTTGCAACCTTTTTTGCATGTGCAATAACATTTTCACCTTTAACACCTAATCTTCCAGCTATCTGGTCTTTTATTGTTGCATGGTGTACAAGTGAAAATTCCTGATGCATGAATCCTATTTTACGCCTTACATTCATTCGTACAATACCGGGTTCCTGCATATCAACCCAATCATGGTTGAGTTTGAATTTAACATCCCCACCATCAGGAACATCTAATCCTGCCATTATCCTGAGTAAAACAGTTTTTCCAGCTCCACTTTGTCCAATTAAAGAAATTATTTCGCCTTTTTTAACATCAAAATTAATATTTTCCATTTCCAGGACATTTCCTCCCTTTAAGAGTACAAATTTTTTCTTGATATCTTTAACCTTAATTATGGATTCTCCTATTGTATCTGGATCCCTTGGAGTTTCTGGTTCTTCCATTTCCATTATAAATTTAGGAATTATGGTTTCAGGAGTTCCTTCTCCAATTACTTTACCCGTCTCCATAAAGATAAGACGATCCGAAAGGTAAAGATGTACTTCAGGAAGATGTGAAACAATAACAACAGTTACACCCAGCTCTTCATTTATAGTTTTTATAGCGTTTAGTATATCCTGTTTCGTTTTAGGACATGACATCGTGGCTGGTTCATCTAATAACAATACTTTAGGCTTCTTTGCAAGTTGTCTTGCCATTATAAGCCTTTGTTTCTCTCCACCACTTAGAACTGGTGCGAAGTGATCAATCTTGTGCTCAAGACCTACAATCCTGAGTATTTCCCTTGCTTCTTCTCCAAATTCGTCGTATGCGAAATCAAAATTGGTTAATCCTTCATCACCATATTTAACTCCGTTTAATTTTCTTACAACATTTTGTAAAGCAGTTTCAGCCCATAATCCAAATGATCTTTGGAGGTGTATTGCAGTTGCATCTTTGAGCTTTCTGGAGTAGTATGGAGTTGAATCGAATTTAACATGGAAATCATCCAAATCTATTTCACCAGAATCAAAAGACTCAACACCCCTTAAAATTCTTAGAAGTGTACTTTTCCCGGATCCACTAACACCGATAATTCCAAGTATTTCTCCTTTTTTAACGTCAATTGATATATTATCCAAAGCCTTAATCTCTGCACCATCTTCAATTTTATAAGTCTTAGAAACATTTTTAACACTAATCATTGACTATCACCGTTATAGTATACCCTTAAATGAGAATTATATTAATTTTTTTTGTTTTACTTTTTATAAGTGCACCTTTGTATTCAGATCAATAATAAGTTATCTATAAATCTAGTAAAATTTAAGTTCCAACTAATGTAAAGAACTTGAATAATGTACATATGTTGATTAATGGATAATTGAGAGTAATTTATTAAGATTATAGTTCGTTAAATAAACAAACATAAAATAAAATCGAATTTGCGAGTGGTTAACATGAAATTCCGTATCAGAAATTATTCAGTAAGTTCAATTACTGGACTTATGGCAGTTATTGTATTCACAGTTTTCACATTTACATCACTTGTACTCTATCCTACACCTTACAACCCATTGTATGCCTGGCTCAGCAATTTAGGTAATATTTATTTAAATCCTTCAGGTTCTATTTTTTTTAACTTAGGCTGTTTTTATCGGGAATTATAATGATTCCATTTTTTGCAGGTCTCTATGAATAGAAGCCAATTAAAAAATTGAGTAAAATATTGTTAATTCTTGGAATGTTACTTGGAATCTATGCATCTGTATCATTAATAATGGTGGGTATATTTCCAGAAACACATTTACAACAACATTTGCTAGCAGCAGCGGGTGTTTTTAGTTCACTCTTTATTATAATTATACTTCTAAGTGTCGCGCTCTTTAACCATCCAAAATTCATACGTTTAATTGCTTATTATGGGATTATACCCATTATAATTGACATCATATTCCAGTTTATATCAAAGGGAAATAATTTGTTGGCTAATTTTCAACAAACAAATCCAGTTCCAGGTTTCGAATGGGCTGCTGTTTTCGCGTCTATTGCCTGGGTTGGATTTTTAGCCATAAACATGCTGATAAAAAAAGTTTAGAAAACTAATGAAATTTAAAAAAAAATATATCCCTCAAGAATCATGAATACAAATTCAGTAATCCCAAATTAATTTATTTAAAAAAAAATAAAAAGGTTAATTCTTATTTTAACCTAACATCTTTTTTATATCTTCTTTAGGGTCGCCTATAGGTGTTAATCCATAATTTTCTACCAAGACATTTAAAATATCTTCGTTAACCCATCCTGGTATTATTGGTCCCAGGTACATGTTTTTGATATCTAATGCTAGGAGGCTCCAAAGTATTGCTGCTGCTTTCTGTTCCATCCAACTTAAAACAAAAGTCAATGGTAGGTCATTAATCTCCATTCCAAAGAGTTCTGATAAAGCAACAACCACATCTATTCCAACTATGGCATCGTTACACTGTCCTAGATCTATTAATCTAGGTACACCTTCAATATCCCCTAATTCCATGTCATTGAATCTGTACTTTCCACATGCCAATGTTAATACGATTGTGTCTTCGGGAAGGTTCTTAACAAATTCGGTATAGTATGTTGCCTGTGGTTTAGGTGAATCACATCCACCAACAACAAAGAAGTGTTTAATCTTACCTGCTTCTACAAGCTCTTTGATCTTGCCTGCAAGTGATAGTATGGTTGAAGCTCCAAATCCTGTTGTTAAGACTTTGTCACGTGGTTCATCTTCTAGATCTGGTAGTGATTTTGCTATTTCAATTACAGGTGAGAAGTCGTAATCTTCTATATGTTTAACTCCTGGTAACTGTGCAACTCCAACTGTGAACATTCTTTCTTTGTACTCATCTTTAGGTAGGAGAACACAGTTTGATGTTCCAACTATTGCTGCAGGATATTTTGAGAATGTTTTCTTCTGGTCAAACCAAGGACCGCCTATCTGTCCTACCAAATGTTTGTACTTTCTGAGTCCAGGATATCCATGTGCAGGTAAAAGTTCAGAATGGGTGTATACATTGATTCCAGTTCCCTCTGTTTGTTTCAATAGTTCTTCTAATGCTTTCATACTATGACCTGTGGCTATAATCCCTTTACCTTTTACAGAGCCCACTTTGACTTCTGTTGGTGTTGGTTCCCCATAAGTTTCTATATGGGCTTTTTTTAATAGCTGCATTGCCTTAATATTCATCATTCCAGATTCTGTTGCTAGTTTAACAAACTCTCCTGCATCAAAATTCACATTAGTTAAGGTCGAATAGAATCCCTTTTCAAGAAATGCATCCACTTCAGGGTCTGTGTATCCTAATTCTCTAGAATGATAAAGGTATGCTGATATTCCTTTCATTGAGAATAATAAGTTGTCTTGAAGTCTTGCAACCGTTGCTTCTTTCCCGCAAACCCCTTTAACAGTACATCCAGTTTCAAATGCTGTTTGAGAACACTGGTAACAGAACATATCCAATTTTTCTGGCATAAATTTCTCCTCCACAATTTTTTTCGCTGATAACGATTGTCAATGTTCGTTCATAGACGAATGTTCTTTTATATACGAACAAGAGTATATATAAGTTACGGTGTTCATAGTATTTGCAGTGATAAAACAGAATATAATGGAATATTGAATGTATTGAAGTGATTAAATGGTTAAAAAAGAACCTTTCAAAGAAATGTATATAGAGCTGTTCTCTACATCTGAGGGAATTTATGCAATTAACAGCCCAGTAAGAGTGAGAATATTATCTATGTTAAGGAAAGGGGAACTCAGTTTTGATCAGCTGGTTGAACTTTCTGGAAAGGCAAAATCAACTGTATCTGTTCATCTTAAAAGAATGGTAGACGAAGGGATTATTGGTTCAAAAACAAACCCATCAGATGCCCGTAAAAAGATATTTTTTATTAAATCAGAGTATCTGGGCAAATTATCGGGTAAAAAAGATGTTAAAGAAGATATTGGCAAGTATGTTTCTAGTTATATTGAAGGGGAAGGAGATCCGTACGAATTTTTCAGGCTTATATTCCATACAATACGTGTTTCTCTTATACGACAGGGAATAGACATAGACCCTATACTCTACGAAGCAGGTGTTAAAGTTGGAGAAACACTTTACGAAAAGGTTAAAAACCCGGATATAAACAAACTAGCAGAGAACATTGCAATGTTCTGGGAAAGCCATAATCTAGGGCATGTGGAAGTTTTGAAACTTGAACCCCTTACAATTAATGTTACAGATTGTTTTGAATGCAAAAGTCTACCACCAATAGGAAGACCTGCTTGTGCATTTGATTCAGGGATATTAAAAGCAGTTTTTTCCGCTCATTTCAATGATGAACAAGTTGTTAATGAAACAAAATGCTATGCACTTGGTGATAACAAATGTTCTTTCACCATTAAAAATAAAGAATGGTAGTTTTAAAATTTTATTGTGTCAGTATAATTTAGTGAATTGAATTAATAATTCTTTGAAATAATAAAAGATATTTATTTTGAGAGATATAAC
The DNA here is from genome assembly GCF_000744455.1 of Methanobacterium sp. SMA-27. Lineage (NCBI taxonomy): Archaea > Methanobacteriati > Methanobacteriota > Methanobacteria > Methanobacteriales > Methanobacteriaceae > Methanobacterium > Methanobacterium sp. SMA-27. Next base: position 1,397,711 of record NZ_JQLY01000001.1, read on the forward strand.
CATATTAAAGTCAATATAATCTGTAATAATAGTTCAGGTTATTAATTGAATATTGGAAAAATGGTGATAGTTATGAGGGGTTTATTAGTTGGTAGAATGCAACCAGTTCATGATGGACATCTAGAAGTAATAAAAAGGATACTTGATGATGTTAACGAAGTTATTATTGGAATAGGAAGTGCTCAATTAAGCCATACAATTAAAGATCCCTTCACTGCAGGTGAAAGGGTAATGATGCTTACCAAGGCCCTTACAGAAAATGGTATCCCTGCCTCAAAATATTATATCATACCGATACAGGATGTTGCATGCAATTCGATCTGGGTTGCACATGTTAAGATGCTTACACCCCCATTCACCACTGTTTACTCTGGAAACTCGCTTGTCCATAGGTTATTTGAAGAGGATGGACATCCTGTTAAAGTTCCACCATTATTCAACAGGAAAGTTTATTCTGGTACCGAAGTTAGAAGAAGGATGCTAGAAAGTGAAGATTGGCAATCTCTGGTTCCAAAATCAGTTGTTGATGTTATAAACGAAATAGAAGGTGTTGCAAGGTTACATGATCTATCTCGTAAAGAAGTGAATGAATGAATTTATATGAAAAATATTAATAATTTCTAAATTAATAATATCCATGTCATAGGTGATGTGAAAAAATGACGGTTAAAATTATAAAAAAAAGAGTAGAAACAATCCAAATCAATGATTTGATAGACAGTGTAAAAGAAAATCCTAGAATTATTGAATGTGGAGCCATATTTTCATTTGAAGGAATTGTAAGGGGAAAGGACATTGAAAAGAATACTATAAAAATGGATCTCACAACTCCAAATCTTGAGGAAACCCAAAATGAACTTCAAGAAATAGTTGAGCAGATCAAAGAAAAACATGGCGTTGTTGAAATAGCAGTTGTTCACTACATTGGACAATTCATACCCGGTGATCCTTTATTTCTTGCAGTTGTTGCCGGAGCACATCGGCAGGAAACAAAAGCTGCTTTAAATGATGTTATAGAACGTGTTAAATACGAACTTGATTTTAAAAAGGAAGAACATACAGAAGATGGTACCAATATAATAATGTCGGGTGGTTAAGTGAAATTTATAAGGGACAGCCTACATGGGAATCTGCAGCTAAATGAATTTGAAGTCAAATTAATTGATACACCACAAATTCAAAGGTTAAGGCGGATTAAACAGCTTGGTTTTACATATCTTGTTTATCCCGGTGCAAATCATACAAGATTCGAACATTCAATTGGTGCAATGTACTTAGCTTCCAAACTGACCCATAACTTGGATCTATCAAATGATCAAAAGGAAATGCTACGTGTATGTGCATTGCTACACGATGCAGGCCATGGACCATTTTCACATGTATCTGAATCAGTTCTGGAAAAATCACACGAAGAATTGACCTCAAAACTTATAATGGAATCACATCTATCGGATATCCTTGAAGAAAAATTTGATCCAAAAGAAATAATTAAATTAATAAGTGGTGAAGGTAGACTAGGACAAATAATATCTGGAGATCTCGATGTTGATAGAATGGACTACCTTTTAAGAGACTCATATTATACTGGCGTTGCATACGGAGTTATAGATGTCGAAAGGCTTATTTATAATATGAAACTTGAAGATAATTTAATACTTAAGTCCAAAGGTGTTCAAGCAGCCGAATCCATGCTGCTTGCACGATACTTTATGTATCCAAGTGTTTATCAACACCATACAACCAGAATAATAAATTCAATGTTTAGAAGATGTATCAACCACTTATTTACAGAAGGACACATAAACCCTGAAAATATTTACAAATACGATGATCTAGATATCATAATTAAAGCAAGATATCAAAAGGGATTTATAGGGGATATGATGCATAGACTGGATAATAGAAAACTTTTCAAGAGCGTATATTCCCTTAAACTTGATGAATTAGAAAATCCTAATGCAGTTTTTAAAATTAAACCCGATAAAATTAAATCATTTGAAATGGAAATATCAGAAGAGCTTAATATTCCTGAGGAGTACGTTATAGTGGATGTTCCTGATTATCCTTCCTTTGATGAAATGAAAACACAGGTATCCTCCAATGGAGACTTAATAAATTTAAGTGAAATATCAACCATAGTTAGTACATTAAGAGATGCAAGGTTCAATCATGCAGATCTCTGTGTTTATCTACCAGAAGAAAATTCAAATATAAAGGATTTCCAGTTTCAAGATTATATTGAAATTCCAAAATAATTTATTAACTTAATAGTAAATATTGAAAAACTACTGATTAATCAATTAATAGTCTATTAATCTGAATAAAAACGTGACAAAAATGATAGTTGTAGCAATTACAGGTGCAAGCGGTGTGGTTTATGGTAAGAGACTTCTTGAAGTTTTAAAAGATATTGGAAAAGATACTGCCGTAGTTGTATCTGATCCTGCAAAAATTATCCTTGAATACGAGCTTGGAATTAAGGAAGATGGAATAAAAAAACTTGCTACAGAATATTATTATCCCGATGACCTTACATCATCTATTAACAGTGGATCCTTCCAGTTCGATTCTATGGTGATTGTTCCATGTACAATGAAAACACTTTCTGCAATTGCAAATGGGTATGCTAATAATGCAGTAACAAGAGCTGCGGATGTTACCCTCAAAGAGCGTAGAAAACTTGTAATTGTACCAAGAGAAACACCGCTTAGATCTGTACATCTTGAGAACATGCTAAAGGTTAGTAATGAAGGTGGAATAATTCTACCTGCAATGCCAGGATTTTACCATACCCCTCAAAGTATCGAAGAATTAGTAGACTTTATTGCAGGCAAAATATTAGATGTTCTCGGTATAGAGAATAATTTATTCGAAAGATGGACTGGAGAAATTTAAATGATCAGGGACGAAGATTTTATCAAAAACATCAATGTGCCTGGTCCAACTAAAGAAGAAATAAGATGCATTGTTATGTGCAAATCAGAGGTGTCCTGTGATGATATTGTTGTGGATATTGGCTGCGGAACCGGAGGTCTTACAGTTGAATTTGCAAAAAGGGCAAAAATGGTCTATGCAATTGATCAGAACTCCCTAGCCATTGAAACAACTGTTGAAAATATTAAAAGACATGGAGTTGCAGGAAATGTGGTGGTTAAGGAAGGAGATGGTTTGTATCTACTGAAAAAACTAGAAAATTTCGACATTCTCATGATAGGTGGAAGTGGAGGTAAACTTCAACATATATTGGAGAAGGGATATAAAAAACTTAATGTTGGTGGAAGAATTCTTGTAACATCAATACTCCTTGAAACCTGTTTAGAAGCTGTTAAAACCATTGAAATGCTAGGTATGACTCCTGATGTTGTTAATGTTTCTATTTCAAAGGGTAAATTAACGGAAAGGGGAACCATGATGTTAGCAAATAACCCTGTGACCATTGTTTCTGCTCATAAAAGTTAAAAATTTAGAATTTCCAGATCAACTATATTTAATTGATTCTTATGAAAAATCTGTAATATTATATTTATAAAAAATTTTGGAAATGATAAAAATGAATATGTTGAAACATATTGATTGGAAAGTACGGATTGGAATACTTCTAGTTATACTTTCGGCAATACTATACTTTTTAAACTTCACACTTTTTCATGACGCAGAAAAGGTATGGTTCTACCTAAGTATAGATATGGCATTTGTGCCTCTTGAAGTTCTTCTGGTTGTTCTGGTTATAGAATCTGTAATCAGCCGACGTGAAAAAAGTATAATGCTTGAAAAACTCAACATGGTTATAGGCACATTTTTCAGCGAAGTAGGAACAGAACTTTTAACAGAAATATCTAAATTCGATTCAAAATCTCGAAAAACTAATAAAACATTAATTATTAATGAAAATTGGGTTGATGAAGATTTTATCAATGTTAAAAAGGATATAACAAACAGTAATTATTTCCTTGATATCGATGGAACTAACAATGATTCACTTCAATTTTTAATTGAAACAAAGGAATTTCTTAAGGGAAAACATAAATTTTTATTAGCATTACTTGAAAATCCTAACCTCCTTGAACATGAAACATTCACAGACCTATTAAGGGCTGTTTTCCACCTTACAGAGGAACTCGAAAAAAGGAAAGATATATCTAATCTGTCCAATGCAGATTATCAACATCTCAAATTGGATACAGAAAGAGCATATAACATTATGATATATGAGTGGGTGGAGTATATGGAATACTTGATGAAAAATTATCCCTACCTCTTTTCCCTTGCAATGAGAACAAACCCATTTGATCAAGAAGCAAGAGTTGAATTAAAGGATCCATGAATCATTAGGATCAATGACTAAAACTAAATAAAAAGGAAAATAAACAAAATAGTGCTAATAGTGTACTTTTATTCGCAAAATATTTAAGTGTTCAAAACTATACTATAAAAAAACTAAATGTGGTTGATTTAATGGAGAGGTTAACTCTCAAACAATACAGACAAATGGTTGCAAAAGTAATCGAGTTCAAAAAGTTGAACGGAGAAATGCCAGCCTATACAATTGTTGACGGATGTAAAATCACTAAAAGTGTATACGTCGACATGATAGAAACTGCAAATAAGTTTCTGCTTGAAATGGGCCGTAACCCTGAAATTGTGGAAATTGGAAAGACAACGGATATGAATTGTAACATAATGAAATTCTAATCCACCCAAAAAGAACATTATTCCCTATTCAGTATAAAACTCTATTTAACACTTCTATTTTTATTGCTGTAAAATTATGAGCTTATTTTCATCTTTGAAAACATTGATAATATAAAAAAATTTGTATAACCTCTTGTTTACGTATATTTTTAGATAAAAAGATTTTCAACATCATTATATTTTGTTTTGTATATATGGGCACTTATTGAATGTACTGTAATTGGTCCCAATTTAATATTTAAATAATCTGCAATATATTTAGATAGTCCTTTAACACCATAGAAATTTTGGATCCAACTCCCATAAATATCATGACTTCTCCAAACTGCAGTGGTATACAGTCGGTTTTTACGAATTTTAAAGTCAACCATTATCATACTGGGTATATCCTCCATATACTGATCAATTGAGGGATCAAATACTGTTATCGTTGCTCTACGACTTGTTTCACATTTTCTAAGTCTGTTTACAACGGATTCTACTTGATCTATTTTCACGCTATAGATATCACTACCCAATTTAAATCCAAAGTGTTCCCTTATCCTTTTACCATAATTAATACCATCAACATGATTTTCAGTTTCTAATAACTGTTTTTCTATTTTTTTATACCTTTCAGTGGAAGAAAAATATCCTTCAGGAGGTTCTGAAGTTATAGGATCTAGAATAGTTACAATCACATTTAAAAGTTCTTTGGTGTGTAGATTCCTTTCATCTTCCACATCTTCACCATATTCCATAATCTGTTTTAAAATAGATTTCCATGCATAATGAGCCAGATCAGTTTCTAATGTGTACATAATATAATCTCCGGTAATGTAGTTTATTTGTATAAATATGTTTGAGTTGTTACTACTTTTATTTGTATCAATATTAATTTTTTATGGTTAATCGAATTTTGTAATATCTTTCATTTTGTTTATATTTAAAAAACTTTTACCACTGATATCTAAAAATTGAACATCAATATATTTGACATTTGATTTAGATAATAAACTTTTAACATCTTTAACATCTTCATCTAGAAGTTTTTTGATGGTTGATTTCAGATCTTTTTTATAAATAGAATGTAATGGTTCTAATTTACCATCAGACCATGTTGGAACAAATGCATCAAAATTCGTATCTTCTGATAGTTCAAACATTTTAATTATGAATGATTCAGATATAAATGGGGAATCACATGGAATTACCATAGATTTATCTGAAACAGTATTCATTAGACCAGTTAAAATACCTTCAAGTGGTCCTTGATCCTTTACAATATCTGTACAGATTTTAAAAGTAGATCTATTATTTTTCAATTCTTTTAAAAGATTTCTGTAGACATCAACTTGATTTTCATCACGTAAAACAAGTACAATTTCATCTGCTATTTTTGCAATTGTTTCTAACACATGGATGATCATTGGTTTTCCATAAAGATTCATCGAACCTTTATCTTGACCCATTCTTGTGCTCATTCCCCCACACAATATTATAAATGACTTCATAACACTCATCATCGAGACAATATATATTAAAATTAAGTATAATGTGATTAGTGGGAGTTTTTAGACTAAAAAAATAAGAAGTCTTTTTCCTACATTAATCTTGTTGTTGGATAGTTAGGACTTTCATTGGTAATGGTTAGGTCATGTGGATGACTTTCTGTCATACCGCTTGATGTTATCCTAACAAACTTCGCCTTTTTCTGCATATCTTTAATATCTATTGCACCACAGTAGCCAAATGAAGCTTTAATTCCTCCTATTAACTGGAAAAGTATTTCATTTGCAGGACCTTTATAAGGCACTACTCCTTCTACTCCTTCAGGAACAAGTTTTGCATGTTTCATTGGGCCTTTAACTTCCTGGAAGTAACGGTCTGTTCCTGCACCAACACCACCTGTCATTGCTCCTAATGAACCCATTCCCCTGTATTGTTTGAATTTTCTACCATTCATTATAACAACATCACCTGGTGATTCATGAGTTCCTGCAAGTAAACTTCCGAGCATAACTGCATCTGCACCTACTGCAAGTGCTTTAGCAACATCTCCAGAGTATCTTATACCACCATCAGCAATTACCGGAATATCATATTCCTTTGCAACATCTGCTACACTAGATATGGCTGTTAACTGGGGAACTCCAACTCCTGCTATAATCCTGGTTGTACATATGGATCCTGGTCCAATACCCACTTTTAGACCATCAACTTCTGCTGCCAAAAGGTCTTCAGCTGCTTGACTTGTTGCTATGTTACCCATAATCAGGTCTGCATCAATATTGTCTTTCATTGTTTTGGCAAAGTTTATAATACTTGGTTTATGGGCATGTGCACAATCTATTGCAATTATATCTGCTCCTGCATCATCAAGAGCCATTGCACGTTCAAGATCAAATGGACCTGTGGCAGCTGCTACCAAAAATCTACCTTTACCATCACGTGAAGCATTTGGGAAATTTTTACGTTCCAGAATATCCCTCATTGTAAGTATACCAACTATTACTCCATCATCAACAACTGGAAGTCTTTCAACTTTGTTTTCGTAGGCAATATCAAGGGCCTCTTCTGGTGTTGTGGATTCTGAAACTGTAACCACATCTTCTGTCATTATATCCGAAACTTTACCTTGTGGATCAGAATTTATAATAGGTTTAACATCTCTTCTACTTATTATACCAACTACAATGCCTTCTTCTACAACAGGAAGTCCGCTTATCTCTTCCTCATCCATAATTTCTTGTGCTTCTTTTATTGAAGCTTCGGGACTTATAGTTATAACATCCCTTATTGTAAGGTCTCCAGATCTTTTTACTTTCTTAATCTCATTAATTTGCTCATTAATGGTCATGTTTCGGTGTATTATACCTAGACCTCCTTCCTGTGCCAGTGCTATTGCCATTTCAGCCTCTGTTACAGTGTCCATTGCTGAACTTATTATTGGAATGTTTATTCTATAATTTCTTGAAATTTGGGTCGTAGTTTTAACATCCTTCGGTTCAACAGACGATACAGATGGTAACATTAAAAAATCATCGAATGTATACCCCATTGGTGCATTATTTAGTTTTTCAGAGAACATATAAATACCTCCAACCCTCAAAAGGTTGTTCAAATAAGAATTAGGGTTTGATCAAAAGGATCTTTAAACCCAGAATTTTTTAGGATTCTTAATAATTCCTAAAAAAATCTTTTTTAAATTTCTTTAATATTGGATTTTAACACTTTAAAAGTTTTCTATCATATTTTTTAATTCGTGTACAGCAGTGCGGTGTATAGTTCCATTATTTCTATCTCCACCGGTACAAGCTGCTCCTCTAATACCAACAACATCACAACCAATTTCATATAGTAATTGGAGTTGATCTTTCTTAACAGAACCTGCAAGGGCTGATTTAATCCCGTAATCATGAATCATGTTGTTGAATTCCTGAAGTTTAACCTTATCCATAAAATCAAAAAGTGTTTTACCATCTTTCACAGCAGTGTCTACCATTGCTAGATCTGCTCCTGAATCTGCAGCCACTCGAGGTATTTCCATTGGATCTACAGCACCTACCCTGTGTGCATCGGCATATCCGGATGCAACAACAAGGGCATCTTTATCATATGCTTTCACAGATTTAACAACATTTTCCATTACTTCCAAAGCTTCATCATAATTTTGAGTTCCATAAAGCCCAACTTTTATATAATCTGCTCCAGAAACCACAGCCCCAGTTGCTGCTAAAGATACTGTACCGGGTTTGTAAGGTACATCACCTAAAGTTGCACTTACATGCATTCCCTCAGGAGTCATTTTCCTAATATCTTTGATTACCCATGGGAAGTTTGCACCCAGAGATCCCTCCTTGGGATTTTTGACATCTATTATATCGGCACCACCTTCTATAGCTTCGAGTGCCTCTTCAGTGTTAATTGGACTAATTAAGAGAAGCAAATTTTATACCTCCTACTTTTCAATAATAAACCCATTTTCATACTTAAATCTTATGAGTCCCATCAAAATTATTTGATTATTAAGATTATTAGCAGTTGGCATATAAAGATGTTCCCCCACCAAGATATCTAGAACTTCAGACCAACTTTAACAAAATGAAAATTATTCTTAAGAAAAAAATATTCTATTGATATTCATTTTGTAATCCGTAAAATCCTTTAGAAGATATTATTTACTATGAACTGTATTATATCAAATGGTTTAATATAATTAGAGGATAATAGGATGATATTAACGAGTAAAATTGATAATGCAGCTAATATTGAATATTCTGTAACTTTGTTATAGGGTATTTCGAAATTTCGACGTCTTGAATCAACATAGTAGTATGTGTAAGGGAAAAGAACAATTGTTTGAGGTATTAAAATATTAAAGAAATCAACAAGTGTAAAATTTAATGGTAAACTTCCGCCTAAAAACTGTTTTAAAAGGGGCAAAAAGAGTATTAATACAAAAACCAACATAAAAACAGCAAAAATTGGGAAAAATACTATGTATTTAAGTTTGTTTGAAACACTGTAGTGAAGGAAAAACTCAACATCAGGGTTCCTAATAATATTATAATTTTTTTCATAGTCGTCTTCATCTATTAATAGATGGTTGATTTGGTTTCCATTGTTCTTTTCAATGTACTGAATATTTAATAAAAGTTCTCCAACATCTCCATGAATATCAAAGTAAAGTTTTGGATTGTTATGGTTTTTATCCAGTTTCATACCCTTAGGGAGAGTTATGGAGTATTCATGCTGATTTGGACCATCAACACGTGATGTGGATGTGTATCCTGTTGGATTTTGGCCAAAGGTATAATCTTTCTTTTCAAATCCCGGTTTTGGATCCAGATACTCAATCTCAAGTTTTACATGTCTCAAATGATTTTCTGAATAATCAATAGATTTAGGATAACTCTTAAGATCCCCCAGGTTAACATTAAAAATTACATAATCGTGTTTATGGGGTTTATCAGGTACAGATGCCATAAAAAATAACCGTGTATTCAAATCTCTTCTTTTAATGTTAAGTTTCAAGAAATTTTTAAGATGTATCTGAATGAACTGTTGATCTGTATACAGATCCATTATTTCACGAACTAGTCTGCCCTTTGTGGGATTTATACTATCCTCGAAGTACCAACAATTCTGTTCTTTAATTAACATGATAACTTCAATATGATAAAAAAAAATATTCTACTTATTTTTGGATAATTTACGCTGTATACTCTTCACTTTATTGGCATTACCACCATAAACAGTTTTTACATACTTTATCTCTGCATTTAAAGGTTGTAAATGTCGACCATACCGCATCATGATATTTTTCTCGTTTAAATTTTTTTTTTATTATAACATTTTTATTGAATTGATTAAATATTGGAGTAAAAAAGTTTAACAATTTACTCGTACAGTAAATAATTATTGTACTCCTAAATATTTAATTCTTTAGCGAAAATTATAATTTTAGCACAAATTCGGGCTGAAGTAAGAAATTGATTCATACTAGAATTCTAAAATAACTTGGAAATGGCTAATAAAATTTAACAAAGAATATTAACTTACAATACCCTTAAAATAGAAATATTATAAAAATTAGCGTTGATAAAAATGACCGAAGTTATAAATTTCACAATTGACACTGCAGTAGCACCTGTACATATGGATGAAATCTTAGAATTTATATACAAATTCTACTTGATTCCAAAACCTGAAAATTTTGATAACATAAGAAGAACAAATGAGAAGTTTGGTTCAACACTTGAATTTACTGCTTTAATAGCTGATAAATCATGGAAGGTTAATGCTAAACTGATCTCAGGCGCACCAATTCAAGTGGAGCTGGAGCCGGATGAGGGTACTCCTCAGGAGTTTGTGACTTCCATCAAGGAAGATCTTATACTTGCCGTGCAAATTTATCATGAAACTGTACGCCAGTCCACACTATACTTTGCATGGGTTGAAGGAGAAGATATAATTCCAGAACAACCCCCAACAGCTAGTAAAAGGCTTTCTGATCGTCTTTTCGGCAGTAATTTACTATTTATTTATGTACTATTCTTCGGTGTTAATATCATCTTATTCCTTTTATTGGGTCTTGTTTTTGCAGTAGCTGCAATAATTGGCTTGCAGCTGGTAATTGTACTACTATCAGATAAAATTTATACAGCAAGAAACAACTGGAGAATCACACCATCAAACCCTAACGTCCACATAATAGAATATCAACTCCCTGTTGAGGAGTTTAAAGAGTTCCGAGAAAAATTTGGTAAAGAAGTTGTTGTTCAGATGAAAAAGGAAATATATGACAAAACACTTGCAGTGGGTAAAGAGCCAACATGCGAACTTGGAGAACAGGTATTCGAAAATTATGGCTTTCAATGCACCCCCGAAAGTAAACTGGTCAAAGTGATTGATGTATACAGTATAGTGAAGACTGCAGCAGAAAAATTTGAACTTCCTATACCAAAAATTGTTATCTCAAATACAATGGTTCCCAATGCAGCTGCAACAGGACCAAGTCCCAGCCGTGGCCTTGTCATGATAACAACAGGACTATTAGTTGAACTGGAAGAAGATGAGATACTTAGTGTGCTGGGGCATGAAATGGGACATTTAAAAGGAAGAGATCCCATAGTATTATTCTCCATTATATCTGGTGAATTTATTTTGAGATTCACAATATTTTTCCCGTTAGTGATAATAAATCCTATTATTTACATTATTGTTGTTATGGCCATTATTTTCTTTGTTGCCAAATTCTTTGAAACACGAGCAGACCTTGTTTCTGCAATTAAAATTGGACAACCCAAAGTACTTGCAGAATCCCTCAGAAAAATTGGTTTTAGCAGACTACAAATGGAACGATCATCGTCCAATATTCTACGCTGGCTTGCATGGGACCCCCACCCACCTCTATACTTTAGAATAGAGAGATTGGATAAAATGAAAACACCAGTAAAAGTTAAACATCCCTTAATACAATCTGCAAAGGATGTTTTTAGTGGTTTTAGACGTTCATTTGGTGGTTAAAACTCTATTTTAACATAAGATATGTTTATTAATTAATACACCAATAATATAGATGATAAGAAAGTTTAAAGGTTATAATAACGATTTTCACGTTTATTTGGAGAAATTAAAAATGATAATGGGAAATAAAAAGCTTTTACTTATAATTTCAATTTGCATTATATTCATTGCAACTTTAACAGTTTCATTCTGTTTATTGTCCCCTAATACCATTACATCTAACAATTCAGAAACAACATCGGTACTTCTTGGAAGTACAGATTATGGAAATGTTGTTAAAGAAGGACCTTTAGGAAATACCAGTTCGAATGTTACAATTGCTTATGTTGTTGGAGTACATCCATTAGAGTCCAATGCTCATCTTGCAGCTGTTGAAGCAATTAAGGCCCATAACAATTCCCTTAAATACCGTTACTATATTTATCATGTTAATGTTACAAAGGATGCAGATGATTATACTAATGGACGGTATAATGGTCAATTACTAGCCAGAGATATCATTGTTCCAGATGCTGTAAAGCAAAAATTTCAACTTGTTGTTGATGTACACAGAAATGCAGGTAGTTGGGCAGAAAATTTATTTATTTTCGCCCCTGTTAGTGGAAGCACATCTGAAGCCATTGGAAAAGAAATAAGCAGCAAGATTCCATGGTTAACTTATTATGTTCCGCCTAATCCAACCAGTCCAGAATATCTAACAATTCCTCTCATAAATTCGGGTGTTCCATCGGTAATATATGAAACCTACTCAAAAGAACCATATCAAACAACTAAAGATCGTGCTGATGAATTTATAAAAACTGTGGATAATTTAAATTTCTAAAAATATGTCAATTTACAGAATAAAGGATTAAATAATTTGGATTATCCTTGAAATTTTTTTAATCAAGTATATTTTTTTTTTATTTCAAAAATAATATAAAATACACTGCAACCAACACCACTACAATAATAACAAAAGCTGCGATAATTCCCTTTAAATTGGAACTTTCTCTCTTTTTTCGAGCGTAATGCTGTATTGTTTCTTCAACATCTTCATCAAGATCTTCATCTATCATACACTATATTTTGTTAAAACAAATTAATAAATCAAATTAATTTTTATTTAAATTTATTCACATATTATAAAACTCATAGTATACGATTAAAACTGAATTTCCTAGTCCATCTTATTTCAAAAATATCTAAAATAAATCTGTTAATAATCTTAATATTCACTATTTTTTTATTAAATTAAACATAATCATTGTGAACTACCCCTCCCTTTCGGAAGGAGCTTCTTCCTTCATTAAATCCACTAATGTGGTTTTTTTCAGAGAAGCTTTAATTTCCGTAGTTCCTACGGTACTGATTAGATTAAGTGTAGTATGCTTGGTTATCGCATACGATAATATTAATTATTGTTAAACTATTATTTATATGTAGTGGTTGGATTCATCCCCACACTCACACATGGGGTATTCTCCAACATTAAGATAAATTTTTTTAGCTTACCTTATTTGAATAAAATTATATTTAACATGATTGTAGGCTGTATTATAGAATAATGAAACTTAAATAAAAGAGATGATTAATTAATTAAAATGGTGAACCTTTCTTTTTTATTTTATCTTTGATTATTTCATGTTCCCCACAGACTAGATCAGAGTTAACTGATTTATTCCTCAATTTATTAATGAGTTGGTTTGTTTTTATTCCCATTGGGCATTCCACTGTGCAGAGACCGCATAGTGTGCATGTGAAAAGTCCGGAATCAAAACATGACTTATTACCTTCAATGATACTACTTAAAACAACTCCCCTTCCTCCAAGGTGCCTTTTATATCCAAATTCATATCCTACTGCGTTGTAAATGGGGCAGGTAACTATACAACTTCCACAACCAATGCACAAAAAACATTCTCCATCTTCTTCAATTGCTTTTCGTCTGCCATTGTCAAGAAGTATTATAACAACCCTTCTTGCACCGTACATATCTTTAAGGAGAATTTGTTCTATGTCCGCTGTTTTTGATGGGGATGAAATAACATTCATGTATGCTGGAACTGTTTTTCCCGATGCAAATATTGTTTCAAGTTTCACTACTGAAACTGCATCTTCTATTGTTTCTACAAGTTTGTCTATGCCCACAATTACGATATGTGTATCAAGCATTGACACCATGCTTATGTTTCCTTCATTATGTACAGTTAAAATTGAACCATCATCTGCTGCAACAGAATTTGCGCCTGTAATTCCAATGCTACAATTGGAAAGTTTTAAAAGCACGTCTTCCTTGATTATATTAAGAATAGTGCGTGGTTCGGGTTTTACTTCTATATTAAATTCGTTTGATATAATTTCAGCTATGGTTTCCATTCTTAAATGTGAAGCTGGGCCAATGGGGTGGGATGGTCGTGTATCAGGATCAAGCTGTACAATCCTGTCTCCCAAATCGGTTTCAACAACTTGAATTCCTTTATTTTCAAGGAACTCTGAAAGTCCTATCTCACCGGCTGTGTTTGATTTGGACTTTGCAACCATAGGATGATCCTTAACAATATTATATATTGCTTCGAGTGCATTTTCAGATCTTTCAGCGTATATAACCTCAACATCATTTTCTTCAAGTTTCTTAGTGGCCTTTTCAATGAGTTCTTCCATATTACCTATTGAATGTTCTCGTATGTCTTTAACACGTTTCTTTAGATTTAATGTGCGCTCATCATCCAATATTTTTGCCCTTCTTTCTTCGAGTATTCCAAAGGACCTGTTCATTGCGTTTATCTCAGACTTCTTCATGTTCAAGCCCCATTAAAATCAATTCTGTTATATCCAATACACTTGAAACAGATCCTTTATTCTCATTATCCAATGTATATTTAAGAGCATTTTCTAGGTTTAAAATACAAAAAGAACATGATGTGATAATTATTTCGGCATTTGTGGATTCTGCATCCTGAATTCTCTTCGATGCTACCTTCAATGCAGTTTCAGGGAAAGCTGATTTTACACCTGCACCTGCACCACAACACCTTGATCTCTCCCTATTTCTATCCATTTCAACTAGAACACTGGTTTCATTAATAATTTCCCTGGGCTCTTCATATATATCTGAATGTCTACCAAGATGGCATGGATCATGGTATGTAACTTTTTTTGGAGTTTTTTTAACTTTAATTTTACCATCTGATATTAGCTCTTTTAAAAGCACTGATGTATGTTTAACATTAAGTTCAACTCCAAACAACTCTTTATAATCATTTTTTAATGTATTATAACAACCGGCACAGGATACAAGTATTTCTTCACCTTCATTTTTATTTAATTGTTTAAGAGTTTTCTCCATTACTTCTAATGCTTCATCTTCAAACCCTGTTCTCATTAAAAATGATCCACAACATGGTTCATTTTCAAGTATGGTATAATCTAAACCAGCTGTTTTTAATATTGTTTCTGTGGCATCAGCGATGTTAGTAAGTTTTTCTCTAACAACGCATCCTCTAAAATACATCATATTTCTTTGCACCCATAAATCATCGAATTTTTTTTTTATTATGAAAATTTTATTACAATGTTATATATCTCGCTAGTTTAGTATTTTTTTATCCATCTAAAATCTGTTTATTTTAAAAAAAATCATGTTAATGAAATTAAAATTTAAGTCCTTTTTTTATGAATCAAATTCCATATAACACCCAATCCATATGAGATATGTAGTAACGGTAACAGTATAAAAGTCATCAATGAATAGATGGTTTTTGTTTTAAGGCTCACCTCAATGAAAACTGAAATTATAAAAAGGAAGTACAGTAACAATGGAATGAAAACAAAAGAACCTAACACATAATAGAATGGTAACATGAGTATTAGGTATAATATCAATGCAATTGTAATTGGAACATTTATTGTGATGATATTCCTGTGTTTTTTTACTGTATTTGTTATATTTACCCCATATTTGAACATGTTTCGTGCAAATTCCATAATTGAACTGGTTTCATGATGCCATACCATGGCCTCTGGAACATTGATAAAATTATACCCTGATTTTCTTAATCTAAAATTTAACTCATTATCATCAGACATAATGAGTTTTTCATCATATCTGAACTTTGATAAAATATCTTTCTTGTATATCGCATTGTAGTTGGCTATGCTTTTAGCATACTTAGTCTTTCTTATGGCAAAGGCAGGATTACCTCCTGATGCGATTTGGGAGGTTAATAATGTATTAATGACCAGTTCCTTTTTATTTTTGGTTTTTGCTACTAAACGAGGGCCACCAGCACCTGCAATCGTTTTATCTGTATCTTTTATTGCATGGTAAAGTGTTGAAATCCATTTTTTATCTACTATACAGTCAGCATCTGTAAATGCTATGTATTTAGAATTTTGATCAGAATTAACAATAACTAGATTTCTAGCAAAGCAATGACCATAAAAACCAAAATCTGCTTCATTTAAAATTTTATGTTGAATATCCGATCCTTCCAATGTTTTTCTGGCAATTTCTCGAGTGTTATCTGTACTGTTTCCATCCACTACAACTATTTCATAGGATCTTAACTCAAAATTTTGGTTTAAAATACTTTCAAGGGTATTTTCTATATTTTTTCCCTCGTTTCTTGCAATTATTCCAACTGTTATCATTACAGACATTTTTTATAACCAAATAAAATCTATTTTACTACAATTTAAGTGTTAATCATCAAATTCAGTGTATAATCTATATATTTGATTTAAATTCTAAATTTATAATTAAATACATATGTTTATTATCTATTAATTAATTTAATATAATTAATTCTTTTTAACTGGATTAAAGGGGTCAATTAATGATTTGTAAGATTTGTAACAATTCTATTGATAATAAAAAATTTCAAATTAAAGAAATGATGTTTGGAACTAAATATGAATTTGATTACATTGAATGTTCTAAATGTGGTTGTCTTCAAATAGCAGAAATACCACAGAACATTGCAGAATATTATCCTTCTGACTTCTATTCATTCAAAGATAATTTATTAGAAAATCCTATAAAAAGATATTTGAGGATGAAAAGAAATGAATATGCCTACTTTAAAAGAGGTTTAATTGGTAAGTTCATGTTCAATAGATATCCTCCTTATTTCTTTGATAAACTTGAAAAATTGGAAATAGATCTAGATTTCAAAATATTAGATGTTGGATGTGGTTCTGGTCGTTTACTATATTCATTTAAAGCTTTAGGATTCAAAAATCTAACAGGCATTGATCCATTTATAGATAAAACTGTAAATAACAATGAAATTTCCATATACAAAAAAACAATTCATGAACTTGAAGATTCGTATGATCTTATCATATTGAAAAATGTTCTTGAACATACATCTGATCAACTTGAAACACTAAGGAAAATTTCAAAGCTTTTAACAGAAAATGGAATTTCAATAATCACAATACCCCTTAAAAATGAATATATCTGGAGTAGATATGGGGTTAACTGGGTTCAAATTGATGCGCCCCGCCATTTTTTTATACATACACTAGAGAGTTTTAAAGTTCTATTGGAAGATACAGATCTTGAGATAAAAAATTTAATATTCGATTCTGATGCTTTTCAATTCTGGGGTAGTGAACAATACAAAATGGATATTCCATTGATGTCAGAAAATTCCTATTTAATTAATCCAAAAAAGAGCATTTTCACCAAGGATCAAATAAAAAATTTTAATGAAATAGCCAGAGTGTTAAACCAAAAAAAATCTGGTGATCAAATTTTCATTGTACTTGGAAATAAAAAAATAGTTAGTAATCCATAAGAAATATATTATTTTAAGGACTATAAACCGGATAATCTTAAATTCTAAACATTTTATTTCTGTATATTCCGGATTACCTCGATATCTTCCTTATCTATACCTTTTAAAATAAATAAAACAAACACATATAGAAATGCGGATATTAATATTAATATTAATAAATTAAGATCCTTGAATATCAAGATGAATAAACCCATTATTACTGAAGAAATAACTATTTTGATTGTTTCGTTTAATAATTTTTTTCTTTGAGTTATATATCCTGTTCTAAGGGCCATTATTAGAACCAATGCTAAAATAGTAAATTCTGTTATCAATGTATTGAAACTCGCAGCAATATAACTAAATTTTGGAATTAATATGAAATTAAGTGTGATATTTATAATCATCCCCATAAAAGTTATTTTAGTCAATAGTAACTGTTTATTTGTAGACTGGAACAATTGTACAAATGCAGCATTTCCAAATGTGAAAACTGTAGCCCATACAAGTATTTGAAGTGCAGGTGAGGATGCTAAGAATGCCTGTCCAAAGATCAAAATTATTATCTGATTGGATAAAAGAGTGATTGCTACTCCCAGTGGAACACCGATCAAGATCATATATTTAAAATATTTTTCTACAATTAATTTCAAAGAATCTTTTGATGAACCATACAACTTGGACATCACAGGGAAAATCGCAGCATTAATCACAGTTGGAATGAATAACAACAGTAAAACAATTCGATAAGCTGCATTATATAATCCTACAGCTTGATCTCCCTGCATAAAAAAGAGCATAACAGAATCTATCCAAATATAAATTGTTACAAATACTCCCATTAAACCAAACTGTGCAGCTGTCTTAATTGTAGGTTTCCAAAAATCCCAATCAATCTTTATTTTTGGTATGGGGAGTTCAAACCTTTTGGTTAATATAAAAAGATAATATATTAGAATTAATCCCCCTACCAAAGCATAAAGAATTGTGAAGGATATAATTCCATAATTATAGTTTATTAAAATGAAAATTCCAATTAACATCAATATATTATTTAAAACAGATGCTATTGACTGATATTCAAGTCTTTCGTATGCTTGAAATATCGAGGCGAAGAAGTTTGAAAAAGTCGTAAAAATTAAAAATATCATCATTAAATAGAGAATATAAGCTGTTTGTGTTGGATAACCTAATATTTTTACAATAACAATAACAAAGACCAGTAAAATTGAAATTTGCAATAGTTTTATTGTGAATATATTATTAAGATATTTATTGGTTAAGGACTTTTCCTTAGATAATTCCCTTGTCATGAGAATATTTAACCCGAAATCAGCAAATATTCCTATCACACTTGTTAAAGCCAATGCAAAAGCAAGTATTCCATAATTTTCAACTCCCAAATACCTTACTAGATATATTGTATAAATTAAACTGATTAGATAGCTTAAAATTTGGGATGTGAATAGGGAACCTATGTTTTTTACAAATCTTTGCATCGGATTCATTAAAGTTTCTTTGTGTTATCTTAAATTTAAAAACTTGTTTTAATCTGATCCAAATATGCAAATCAATGGGGTTGTATTAACTCAAAAAATTATTTTATATAAATAAAAATTGTAATTTTAATTTGTTTTAAATTAGAAAATATTAATAAATCGAGTTGAGTCAAATAATTCATATTTAGGAAGTGCTAATTGTGTATTTTAGCTGAATTAAAAATAATAAATCTAAATATGAAATTAAATTATACAATTATAAGTGATTCAGAAGATAAAAAATCAAATTTCTAACTTTAACAATTTTAAAAAAAAATTTAGAAAATAATTCATAAACAATTAAATATATTTCAATTCTATCAAGATTTTGTATTGGAAAGGGAAAATATGAATCAAAAAGTTTCTATAATAATTCTCAACTGGAATGGATGGAAAGATACGATAGAATGCCTTGAATCTCTCTATCAGATCAACTATCCAAATTATAATGTGATTTTAGTTGATAATGGCTCTCAAAACAAATCTATTGAAATGATAAAGAATTATGCCTCAGGAGAACTTTCTATTGAATCAGATTTTTTTGAATATAAAAAATTTAACAAACCTATTAAAATCTTGGAATTTTTTGGCAATGAATTGGAATCATTGCAGATAATTAATGAAAATTTTAATAATTCAGATTCAAATAATAAGCTAATATTAATTAAAAATGAAGTTAATTCAGGTTTTTCTGAAGGTAATAACCTTGGTATAAACTTTTCATTGCAATTTTTAAATACAGATTATATTCTGCTTCTAAACACTGATACAGTAGTTGATAAGAATTTCTTAAATGAACTTGTGAAATTTGCCGATACTAACCATAAAGTGGGCATTGTAGGACCTGGAGTTTATCATTACAACAAACCTGATAAAATTGATAATATAGGGTACAATGTCAATATTTGTAATGCTAGAACATCATCTCCACTTGATAATTTGGAGGAAATTCCATCTTCAACCATATCATTAGATTATGTTGTTGGTTGTGGATTACTAATTAAAAAGAGTGTAATTGATGATATAGGTCTGCTTGATAAAAAATATTTTCTATATTACGAGGATGTTGATTGGTGTTTAAGGGCTAAAAAGCAGGGTTATAAAGTTTTTTATGTGCCCAAAGCTAGGATATGGCATAAAGTTTCTTCACTTGAAAGGAAATCAATAAGCCTATACTATTACGGAAACAGGAATTCATTTTTATTAATTAAAAAAAACAGGGATTCAATTGGGATTTTAATCTGTTATTCCCAATTATTATTTAATAAATTCATTTTAGCACTATATCTAATATTAAAAGGCCAACGAAAAGAATCTTTAACAGTATTAAAAGCAATTAATGATGGACTTAGAGGAAATTATGGATATAAAAAATTGGATTAATTTTTGATATTTGTTAATAAATATTATATTAAATAATTTTTCCAGAAAATAGGGCTGATTTAAAGTTTTTTTATAAATAAATATTAAGAATAGTATATAATTTTATTTCCTTGCATATGCAAAATAATAAAACCCAAACAATTCACCTATAATTGTATTATCCCAAACCGTGATTAATGGTTTGATTTTTGATAAAAAGTTATATTCTAATCTTTTTAATGAAGGAACTTGATTCCCATAGGGTATTTGTGGCAAAAATACTCCTGCTCCAAAAACATTAATGGATTTCAAGTCTGCTGATTGGAGCATATTCTGAATGTCCCTTGAATTTAATTTTTTTTCATAAAATGTGTCTTTTCCATCCCTTTTCATTAATTTACCCAAGTTTCTAATAAAAGTGATGTGAGCACGGAATGTAGAAAATTTTTTTGGTACTATATCTGAATAGAATATTCCCTCTGGTTTTAATACTCTTGTCATCTCATTAATTACAATTTGAGGATCTTTGAAATGTTCTAAAAGACCTGTTGATAACACTATGTCAAAACTATTATCTTCAAATGGAAGTTTTTTAGCATCCCCCACAACAAATCTACCTTTATTATGGGTTAATTCATAATTTTTTCTAGCAACTTTTAAAGCACTTTCAGAATAGTCCAAGCAAGTTGTTTTATAACCCTTTGATGCCAAGAAACAGGATAACCTTGCAGAACCACATCCAACTTCCAATATATTTATATCAGATCCTGATGGTAATAATGGTATTAAATAGGAAAGTTTTATTTCATCCATTAGATAAAAAACATCCCTATAATTTAGGGTTTCTTCTGTTTTATCCCAAATATTTTCCCATACTTCTTTATCTTTATCCAATTAATCACCTGATATTGAGTTGTATACTTCCTGGGTTTCTCTGGCTGCATTGTCCCATGTGAATATTTTAGACCTTTTAAGTCCCTTTTCTGCTAATTTTTTGTTTAAATCATCCTGTGTTAGAACATTGTACATATTTAATGCCAGGCTTTCCTCATCATTTGGATCTACCATTATTCCTGCATCATCAACAACTTCCGGTAGGGAGCTGGTATTGGAAGTTATTACAGGTGTACCGCATGCCATGGCTTCAAGAGGAGGCAACCCAAAACCTGCATATAAACATGGATAAACAAGAAGGTCTGATGCATTGTACCACTTGGGTAGTTCTTCTTCCGATACATATCCAATGAATATAATATCATTTTGAAGACCCATCTCTATTATTGTTTTCAATAACTGTTTTCTAGCCCCATAACTTTGAGGATCTCCTATTTTTAACAGTTTAATACCGGGTAATTTCTTTTTAAGTTTTACTAGTGATCTTAACAGGAAGTTCAGATTCTGTCTTGGTGTTTCTGAACCAACATAGAGTATGAATTTCTGATCCTTTGGAATATTGTGTTGTATTAGAATATCTTTATTCCTTTTCTTATGGTAGAGATCATGGTCAACAGCAGCACTCACAATATGTATCCTCTCTTCAGGATAGTTCAAATATTTAACAATTTCATCTTTGGAAAATTCTGAAATTGTCATAATCCGATCTGCTTTTTTTAATCCTGACATATTACTTTTCCATAATCTTGAATGGTTCTTTTCAAAGGCCCATGGAATTAGGTCGTAACACGTTACAACAGATCTGTTCGTTTTAATTGAATTTAACAGATATGCGTTTTCCTGAGAGGTGATATGTTTAATATTCTGCTTTTTTATATTATTTTGGACCTTGATTTTGTATCTGTACCTGTCAATGTTTTTAAAAGTTGTTCTGCCTATTTCAATAAAGAAATTTTTTAGTTGTGAGTATTCCTGTGTTTCAGTATCTTGTTTATCTAAATTTGATTCTAATGGAGGACTATATCTTTTTTCAAGGTTATGCATAATAGATTCGTATTCAATGATATTCAATTCAACATCGAGCCTTTTATGTATCTCCATTTGATATTTAGACATACCAAATATCTTCTCAGTTTTTGGTCCATTAATATAGTCTATTTGCATAAAATTTCACCTTTAAATGTTGATACAATAAGAATTATTTATTACTTTACCATGTGTCAAAAGTATTGATGAATAGTTCTCTACCAATTTTGAAGTATACTCCTATACAGCTCTTCAGTTTCCTTTGCAATTTTATCCCAACTGTAATTATCTACCATTTCCATTCCTTTATTTCCAAAGTTTTTCCTTATATCTTCATTTTTTAGTAGATATGTCAAAGCATCTGCAAGGCTTTGAACATTGCATGGTTTTGTAAGTAAACCATTTTCTCCATGCTTTACAATGTCGGGTATACCTCCAAGATCAGAGGCAACAATTGGAATCCCTGCTGCCATGGCCTCTAAATTTACAATACCAAAGGATTCGGCCATTGTTGTTGATGGTAAACAGAATATATCAGCTGATTTATAATATAATGGCTTTTTTTCATCTTCAACAAATCCTGTGAAAACCACATTGTTTTCAACACCCAATTTTTTAGCCAGTTCACTGAGATAATCCAACATTTGGCCTCTGCCTGCAAAAATTAGTTTACTATTTGGAAATTCCTTTTTAACGGTTTTAAAAGCTTTTAATAATATATCAGGACCTTTATATTGGACTAAACTTCCGAAAAAGAGAATTATATTGTCCTCCAATGGTAGTCCTAAATTAATCCTGGATTCTTCCTTTGTGTAGGGGGTTGTTACCTCTGATATATTGATTCCATTGGGTATTACAACTATTTTATCCTTATATTTCCTTAAAAAGGGTGATTCATTGGCATATGCTTTAGTAGTGGCAATTATAACCTCTGCAGAGCCCAGTACTTTGTTAATAAATAATTTATTATAAACAGATACTCCTGTATTGCGCATGAAACTACCACCTGTTTCCTGCCCATCAAACTGATACGTTAATAGAAACGGTACCTTTTTTCGTTTGGCATACAGCAGTGCAGGAAGATCAGAATAGGGAATTGGTGAATGTGCATGTACAATATCTAAATCATACTTTAATGGTTTATAAATTAATTTAAAAGAAGCATTGGCACTTGCAATTTTGAAACTGGTTGCATTGCGATGTATTTTCATGTTTGGATAAATCTCTAATGAATCAATAGAATCAATTGATGTTGTAAAAACATCAACTGAATTACCCCTATTTGCCATATTAACGGCCAAATTATATGCTGCTATCTCTGTACCTCCATGAGCATACTTTTTAATATAATCTGGAGTATTAACCAAGTTAACATATGGAAAATGTCCAATGAAATATCCTATTTTCATGTTAAGAACCTATTATTATGAATAATATTGAAATTATATCTATTATAAATCATAACCAGATTTTGTAAATAAAAGAGATTATTATTTTATGTTGTTTTTTAAATCTGAATCATCTTCAATATCCTGCTTATCATCAGTTTTAATATTATTTCTTTGAATAGCTAACTCCCTCACAAGATCTGTTAATTCTTCTTCAATTGTTTCGATCTTATTGTACATTTTAAATATCAAATAGAAACTAAGGAGTAAACCAAGTATCAGTGCAAAATCCAGTCCTCTACCTATACCTGTATATAATGCAAAATAATTTGTTGTGTTAGGGTATATTGAAATGAAAATAATGATCAACCATATAATAATCCATACAAAAAGCATGCCTAAAGACATTTTTCCGTCTCTAAACCTTAAAATACTCAGTACTATGGCTAATATTCCAAGAAAAATTGCAATTATCTGGTATATTTCTATCATTTTTTTTTAAATCCCAGTGGATATTATTATATTATCCATTTTTTTTTATTTATTAATTCGTATTCCATTATCTAATGAATAAGTTAGTTTTATTAAATTTATTTTTATTTTAATATGTTTATTATAAGTTTTACAAGTATTTTTAGACCTTCACCAGTGTTTGTGCCCTTGGTCATTGAATACTCGGTGTATATGGTTTTTATTGGTATTTCTATTAATCTTAAATTATGACGTTTAACTTCGCCAATTATTTCAGATGAAACCCCATAATCTCTTGCATTTATTATTATTGTTTCAGCTGCTTTCCTGTTAAATGCTCTGAGTCCAGATTGTGAATCATTGACATTTATACCATAGAATATAAGAGTTATCAAATTCATTACCCTGTTTCCAAATTTTTTGGAAGAAGGCATCTCCTTAAAATCTCTTACGCCCACAGTAACATCAGCTGCATCATTAATTACAGGTTTTGAAACTTTTAATATATCATTTGGATCGTGTTGACCATCTGCATCAAAAGTTACAATTACATCGGCATCTTCCATTAGAGAAGCTTCTATTCCCGTTTTTAAAGCAGCACCTAAACCCCTGTTTAGGAGATGTTTGCAGATCAATCCTTTATTATATTTTTTAATGATATTGCTAGCTATATTGTAGGTATCATCTTTAGAACCATCATCAACCACAACAAATTCAAATCCCATCTCAATGAGATCTATAATGACCTTTGTTATGGTTTTTTCCTCATTGTAGGCCGGTACAACAACAAATATTTTCATTGAAACCTCCCATTTAATGAATAACTCTTTATCATTAATATTGTCTTTTATAAGTTAAATCTTTGAGTAATAACTTAATGAATCAAGAAGTTAAATGGCAATATAAATCATTGACAAAAGAAAAAATATTGTTGAAAATCTTACTCCAAACGTTTTGCAAGTTCAGTAACACGTTTTCCTAGATTTTTAGAGGTTTCAATTCCAATTTCATCATTCTTGGTGTCACCTTTGGGGCCACCAACACCTGTTCCCCCGTAATGAGCCATTGGTGCTCCATCTCCAACAACAATTGCATCATGGATTAAGAGAAAATCTTGAATAACTGAGATTGTACTTTCCTGTCCACCATTTCTTGAACCACCCACAGCTATGGATCCTCCAACTTTGTCTTTTAATTTAAAAGATCCCCTTAGTGGTCTTGATCTGTCGATAAACATCTTCAACTGTGATGTTACACTTCCAAAGTAAACTGGACTTCCGATGATCATTCCATTACATTCCATTAACTTTTCTGTTATTTCCCTCATATCATCGTATATTGCACATTCTCCAGTTGCCTTACATATATCACAAGCAACACAAGGTTCAATATTTAATGCTCCCAAATTTATAAGTTCAGTTTCTGCTCCTGCTTCTTCAGCGGTTTTTAAAGCTGTTTCAACGAGGAAAGATGTATTTCCATCTGTTCTTGGACTTCCTGAGATCCCTATAATCTTAACCATATAATATGCCTCCATAACAAATTCATAAATTTATAATAGGTTTTTTAAATTTACTATCCAATACTATTAATCCAATTGATAATTAAATATTATATAGAGACCTTTCTAAATTAGAAAGATTAATAAATAGTAAACAGGAAAATTTGATTCTTAATTCTCTTTTACTAAAAATTTTAATGAATAATAATAATTAAAGGATAAAAATGAAAAATAATAGTGTATACAAACCTCTTAAGGTCCAAAAAAAGGTTCTAGAAATAGTTGATGAATGTTTTAAGAAGGAAAATAATAGGGACATGGATGCAAGAAGTGTTGCATTCGATGATTTAAAGGAATTTTTAATTGAAACGGGTGATGGTTCATACACCATTAAATCTGAAGGTTCAGAAGGATCATCCAAGACAATGCATACACATCATGGTGGGCTTGATGAATCCCTTGAAAAATATGTTAAACCCTCCCATCTAACAGGAAAGAAAGATGTTCATGTACTAGACATATGCAGTGGACTGGGATATACAACAGCAGTTTGTCTGGATTATCTAAACAACGATACAAATCCTGAAATCTGTATCGATATGGTTGAAATATCACCATTAACCCTTGCAACTGGATTGATTATTCCAAGCCCTGTTAAATCACATGAAATTGTTAAAAAGGCAACTGAAGATAAATTATTTTCCACAGGATTTTTAAAATTCAGAACTATTAAAGAAAAAATTCCCGATAACATCAAATTAAATATTCACATTACAGATGCAAGGGAACTAGTTAAAAATTACGGTTTTACAGAAGAAACTTCACAAAATCCAGCTAAAGAAAGTGTGAATAGCAATGAATCAATTGATAAATCAAATACAAAATATGATGCAATATTTTTAGCACCATTTTCACCGGGTATTTCACCAGAACTATATTCCCTAGAATTTTTAAAAGGACTTAAATCCATGCTTAAAAATGATGGTATGTTCTTAACATATACTGCTGCATCAGCTGTGAGATATGCCATAATAAAAACTGGTTTATACGTTGGTGAGGGTCCAAGATTCGGTAGAAGTGGTGGAACACTTGCATCACCTTTACTTGTAAACATTGAAAAACCATTATCATCTAAAGATGAAAGAATGGTTGCATTATCAGACGCTGGAACTCCATTTAGAGATTTTACATTGAATGATTCGAGTATTGAAATATCCGAAAGAAGGCAAAATGAACGTAAAATTGCTAGAAAAGACTATAAATTTGCATCCACAGTCAAAAGTCCCGTTTATCTTTGTAATGACATAAAAATTGAGGATCGTTTAATGCGTCGAGTTCTTAAAGACATAAGAAGGCTTGGATTTGAAGATCTGGAATCTGAAAAATCTAAATATATTGTTTGCCCACAGTACAGAGAATGTATATGTGGTAGTAAATGTGAACCTTTAGAAAATTCCAGCGAACGTGTGATTGAAATGGAGAAAAGATTAAATAAAATAATGGAATATGGTAATATTCCGGAGTAAATCGATTATATCAAAAAAAAGTTCCTTAATAATTTTTTTTAAATGAATAAATATAGTATAAAAAATAGATGATCAACAGATACCACTAAAATCTAATTAGAAAATTTATAAATTATGTTAAGACATTAAAAATTTTTTACAAAAATAATCTTCATAGTTATTGACTGAAATTCACAGTAGTTAATTTGAAATAATGGATTAAAAAAATAGAATTTTACAATTAAACAGGAAAGAGATTTATTAGAATGATTCGCCTGTTATTTAACTGTTTAAATCTATTTATCATAATGTATTACCAATAAATTTTATAATTACATCCAAAAAAGGTGAAAGAATTTTGAACTTCGAAATAAAAAATAAAGATGCAATGGGAAGGATTGGAATACTCACAACACCCCATGGAAAGATTAGAACACCTGCACTCATGCCTGTTGTACATCCTGGAAAACAAACCATTGATGTAAAGGAATATGGAGCAGAAATTGTAATCACCAATGCATATATAATGTATAAAAATGAAGATCTTAGGGCCAAAGTGCTTGAAGAAGGTGTTCATGAACTCATAGACTTCCCAGGACCCATTGTAACTGATTCAGGATCATTCCAACTTTCAGAGTATGGTGATATCGATGTTAATAATCAGGAAATAATAGAGTTTCAAGCATTGATTGGAACAGATATTGGAACTTCACTTGATATACCAACACCACCATTTGTTAAAAGAGAAAGAGCGGAAAAAGAACTCGAAATTACAATTGAAAGGGCAATAGAAGCACTTGAAGTGCGAGGTGATCTAATGCTCAACTCTGTTGTTCAGGGTTCAACCTTTGCTGATCTGAGATCCAAGTGTGCTGAAACAATTGGAGCCATGGGATTTGATGTTTATCCCATAGGTGCTGTTGTTCCATTGATGGAATCTTACAGATATTCAGAACTTGTTGATGTTGTTATGGCTTCTGTTAAAAATCTTCCAGATTCAAAACCAAGACATCTAATGGGTGCTGGTCATCCAATGGTCTTTGCACTTGCTGTTAGTATGGGATGCGATCTATTCGATTCGGCAGCATACATACTGTATGCACAGGATGACAGGTTAATGATGCCAACAGGAACATTTAAACTTGCAAATCTTGTTGAAATGCCATGCTCATGTCCAGTATGTATCAATTACACTCCTGAAGATTTGAGGGGTATGAAAAAGAATGATCGAATGAAATTAATTGCAGAGCATAATTTGCACATAAGCTTTGCAGAGATACGTAAAATTAAACAGTCCATAGTTGATGGAACTTTGATGGAACTGGTTGAGCAGAGGTGCAGAGTCCACCCTTACCTGCTTGATGCTTTAAGAAACCTTAAAAATTACACATCTTTGATTGAGGAGTATGATCCTTCTAGTAAAAATTCTGCATTTTTCTATTCAGGTTCAGAATCCCTTGCAAGAGCGGAAATTCTAAGACATCTATCAAGGATCGATAGACTTCCCAAAAAAAAGAATCTTCTACTACTTCCAAGGAGCAGAAAACCCTACTCAAAACATATCCGAAATGATTTGGGCAAATTTTACACCAAACATATCCAAGGGGATACTATAGTGGATCCTGACGAGCTTTTCAATGATCTTCAAGTCGCAGTTGTTGATGTGCCATTTGCTGTGATACCGCTTGAAATCGACGAGGTTTATCCGCTTGCACAGAATGAAGCCCCTATAATAACCGATGAAGACTCCAAGAAGTTTATTAAAGAAGAACTTGAAAAGTATATGAATGGTTTTGATAATGTTGTTATAAGTTCAAAGATTCTAGATCGGTTTGATATGTACACTATTGAACTTGAACCGGGAAGGGATTTATCTGAAAACCCTGTTAGAGTATACAGTCTCGAAGAATATGAATTAGATTCATTTAAAATAGATCTGGATGACAGGGAAAAAATTAATTGTATTGCAGATTACCAGTTTGGAGCCGGATCTGGAAAAGCTCTATTCCCTGGTGAAGTTAAAATAGTTAAAAGTCGGAAAACAGGTAAAATAAGACATATATACGAAGAGGATGTTCTAATAGCAACTTTAAGAGCTACTGATAGTGTTTTTGTGCTTGACATGGATGGTGCAAGAAGGCTTCATTCCCATATTGATTATCCTGAAAAACGGGTTGTTGTGAATGCTGATGCCGACCCATTTGCAAGAGAAGGAAAAAGTATATTTGCTAAATTCGTTATAGATTGTGATATAAATATAAGATCTAATGATGAAGTTTTGATCGTTAATGAAAAGGATGAATTACTTGCCTTTGGTAAGTCAATTTTATGCGGTCATGAAATAATGGATTTCAACACAGGACAAGCTGTAAAGACAAGGAAAGGAGGAATTTAATGTTACCTGGCGCAGGAATGAACCCTAAACAATTAAAACAGATGCAAAGAGCAATGAAACAGATGGGAATGGATCAAAAGGACATAAAGGGAGTTACAGAGGTTGTCATTAAATTTAAAAATAAAGAAATCATTATAAACAGTCCTAAAGTAAACTTAATGGATTTTATGGGACAACAAACCTACCAGATAACTGGTAAGATAACCGAACAAAAGATAGAATCCGAATTAATTATCCCTGACGATGATATTGATCTTGTAAGTACACAAACAGGAGTATCAAAGGAAAAGGCTCTTGAAACTTTGAAAGAAACACAGGGAGATCTGGCGGAGGCCATATTGAGGTTAAGTTAAATGCCTTTTATTGCACAAATATCCGATTTACACGTTGGATCCTTCAACTTCAAGGAAGAGCTCCTTATAAATGCAATTGACGAGCTCAACAACATCCATCCAGATGTAACCATAATTACCGGAGACATAACAGAAAATGGATACTACCTTGAATTTCAGGAAGCAATTAGATACCTGGATCAAATAAAATCCCCAATAATGGTTGTGCCTGGAAACCATGATGCACGACATGTAGGGGATGAATGCTTTGAAGAAATAATAAAAAATAGATACGGAACATTAAAAGACAAAAAACATGGCTTAAAAGTAATTGGTCTTGATAGTAGCGAACCAGACCTTGACTATGGTAGAGTAGGTAGATCCCAGCAAAATTTTATGGAAAATGAACTGAAAAAAGCAGATGAAGAAAATCTTTACAAGATCATAGCTCTCCATCACCACATAATTCCAGTGCCAAAAACTGGTCGGGAAAGAAATGTATTAAGTGATGCTGGAGATATACTATTATCACTTATGAAAGGAAGAGCTGATTTAGTTCTTTCGGGACATAAACATATGCCACATGTTTGGATGATGGAAAATTCAGCCTTTATAACTGCCGGAACTGTGTCATCACTCAGGTTAAGAGGAAAAACACTTTCCTCATTTAACTCAATAAACATAGAAGATGAGTTCATTGAAATAATCTTGAACCGTGCAGATGGAACACATAAATGTCTTGCAAAATATGAAAACACTTGTTTAGGTGATTAATTGAAAGTTATTATAGATGCATCAAATGTAGCACACTTTGGAAAAGATAAGGAAGGGAAAAAACCGAGTTTAGAAAACCTTCTAAAGGCTGTGGAAGCCCTTGACAAATTAGGTTATGAACCATTTCCTATAGCGGATGCATCCCTGAGGCATGAGATAGACGAAAAAGATAAGTTCAATGATCTCCTTGATGAAGGTAATGTACATCAAGTTCCATCAGGAACAAATGCAGATCATTTCATACTCAAAATGGCAGATGAAGAGGATACAAAAATACTTTCAAATGATAATTTCAGGGAGTTCCACGATGAATTCCATGATATTAACAACAGAAGAATTCCATTCAACTTCATTGATGGTAATATATCTATTGGATCATCATCAAAGCCAAAAAAGGTAAAAAATATACTTCAAAAGATATGCACCCAAATGCTTAATGACTTCGAAAAAAAGGGTCTGGATTCTTATAAACTGAAAAAAAATAAGAAGTTAAGTGGAATTGCAGTTGCTAAAGAAGCTATTGATAGAATATCAAAAACCAATGAAGATGGTTTTGATTCTAAAATTGAAGGTATTTTCTTGAAAATTCCTCTCTTTGATAAAGTAATGGGAATGGTTGAAGATGCAGAAAAAACGAGTGACTTTATCATATTCGTACTTGTAAGTCCAAGAGACTATAAGGACGCTGTAAAAAACGCAGGAAATATTGCAGTAACAGTGGGTGACAGGTTAAAACTTGATCATGCCCCCCTGGTTGCTGTTCGAAATGATCTCTTCACTAAACCAGGATCATTTGAACTCAACATTATCTATTCTGATGAAATACTTGAAGAATCTCCCTACAATGTTAATATAACCATAAACGACCATGATTACTCCTTTGTAAAGAAAAATTCGAGAAATATTGCCAGTACAGTGGCAGCAAGGCTCGGAACATGGAAATTCCCTATAGTATCTGTTAAGCCCAGTATGCTAATGGAAAAACCAGGACACTTTGACATAACATTAGAGAAGAGAGGAGAAAAGTAAATGGTTATGGATTACATTTCACGAGCCATATTTGGTTTTTTAATTAAAAACAAAGTTTTAAGCATTGGAACCAAGTATTATCCAACGAACGATATGGAACGGGAATACGTTTCAATGATAAATTATACCCGTACAATGCTCCTTGAAATCGAAACGGCTCATATAACCACACAGAATATTTTTAATAATGTTCTAAGCGAAGTAGGGGTAGGAAATATCCCTGAAAACAGGAAATTTCTTGAAATAGAACCCGCAGAAAATAAGGTTAATGAATATGCTCTTTTGAGCAATATAATCATGGGTAGCGATAGATACCTCTATGTTGAAGTATTTAAAAGCGATAGAAAAATAATAGATGAATTTGTTGACCATATAAAGAAAGAAAATGGTCTTATTGTTGAAAAAAGCTCAACAGAAATAGTATCAAAATTATTATCAAAAAATGATGCAATAAGAGTAGGAATAGAATTAATATCCATTGGAATGGACAAAGAGATGGATGTAAGGGTTGCAGTTGGAATGACCGGTGCTGCTGCAATTGAAAGATCAATAAATTTAAATAAGCAAATTGGAGAAACATCCGGAGTCGGATTCACCAAATTAGGAGGAGAATTTGCAATAGTGTTCTCATCCAAAATGGGAGATCTTGAGGGTTCACCAGCTATTTACGATAACTATGTATTCATAGATGCAATTGATTCAACCAAATTCATTGATGAAAATGGAAGAGATAAACTCGTTGAAATAATGAATGAAGTGAAAGCATACATAGAAAAGGACTGTGAAGGTAAAATTGAAGGTTACAGAGAAGGCGGAGACGATTTAATAGCCAATTTACCAACAAAAAATGCTGCGCTTCGTGCAGGTATGGACAGTGCATGGCATGCTCTAAATAATGGGGTAAGATTAAGAGTTGGAATTGGTAAAAGCAGAAGAGAAGCAGGTGAAAGAGCTCAAATGGCCGACGGTATCAAAATATGGAATAATAATCCTGTAATGGTCTTTGATCTGGCTGATGGAATTTATTCATATTACATACCATCAGAATTCACAAGAACCATACTTGACTTTTTACTAGAAAAAAAGTCAAAAATTGTAATCATATTCATATTTGTGTTTATAGCAACACTAATTGGATGGAATGTTGGACAGCCATTATTCGGTATTGTAGCTATTGTACTTGCAATTATTTATGCTCTAACTGCTTAGAAACATAAAAATGATTGTAAATTTTATTAAAATTTTATATTTAAAGTGATTAGATGAAACAGGAAACTAAAGGAAAAATATTTGTTGGAATGATAATTTCGGTACTTGCATTTGGATTTGCAACTGGAACCGGAATTTTCATTGGTGCTAATCCACTGAACAGTATCGGTGTATTGAACCTAACAAATCAGGGGGAATTCCCAACTATATACACCACTCCAAATAATGTTGGCACAACAAACAAAGCCAACACAACACAGATTACACCAACAAAAACAACTACAACAGAAACACCAACAACACATCAAAACAGTTCAGAGACACCAACAAAACCTGTAACCAACAAAACTGGTAATACAACTTGATAAAATATTTTTTATCTCCTAAAAAAAGATAATTTATAAATTTCACAATTATATTCTATATTCAGACTTAATTTTTTTTAGGATTTATTTCTAGTTAAAAATTCATGGAGAATAATATGAAACCTATAGAAGGCGGGATTTGTGCAGTTGAAGGAGTACTTGCATCAGGTTCATGTGAAAATGAGTACGGTGTTGCAGTTATTGTTTGTGAAGACAGCAACGCTTCTGCAGTCTTTACTTCAAATAAAGTTGTTGCAGCTCCAGTTATAATAACAAAGGAAGCCATTGAAAATGGTAAATTATCGGCAATTGTTGCAAACAGCGGAAATGCCAACTGCTTTACAGGAGAAAAGGGCATGGATAATGGAAGATCCATGGCTTCTAAAGTTGCCAAAAAGTTAGATTTTAAAGTTAATGATGTTGCTGTTTCATCGACTGGAGTTATTGGAAGAGAACTTCAAATGAATATAATTAATTGTCTTATGGATAATGCATTAGAAGGACTTAAAAATTCGCCCAAAGCTTCAACTAATGCCGCTGAAGCAATAATGACTACAGATACCTTTTCAAAGGAATTTTCAGTTGAAACTGAACTTAAAAATGGTGAAAAAGTTAGAATTGGCGGTATATGTAAGGGATCAGGTATGATTGCACCTAATATGGGAACAATGCTTGCATTTATAACAACTGATATTGATGCTACATCACAGGAACTTGAAAAGGCATTAAAAAAAGCTGTTGATGCTACCTTTAACATGGTTGTAGTTGATGGTGATGAAAGTACTAATGATACGGTTGTGATAATGGCCAATGGAAGATCAAAGGCCAATATTGATGAGAACTTCCAAGAAGCACTTGAATATGTTTGTTCCCAACTAACAAGGATGCTTGCAAAGGATGGTGAAGGTGCAACCAAATTTATGGAAGTTGAAGTTAATGGAGCAGCCACAACTACCGATGCAAGAAATGCTGCAAAAGCCGTTGTATCATCTTCACTGGTAAAAACAGCCCTTTTTGGAGAGGATCCAAACTGGGGAAGAATTGTTGCAGCTGTAGGTTATTCTGGTGTTGAAATGGATGAAAAAATTATCAGTATATCACTAGCATCCAATCAAGATCATGTTAAAATTGTTGAACAAGGTGTAGTAAATGCATTTGAAGGAACCATAGAACTTGAAGATGCAGAAAATATTATGAAAGAAAAGGATATAAGAATAATAATCGATCTGGGACTTGGAA
Organism: Methanobacterium sp. SMA-27; assembly: GCF_000744455.1. Classification (NCBI taxonomy): domain Archaea; kingdom Methanobacteriati; phylum Methanobacteriota; class Methanobacteria; order Methanobacteriales; family Methanobacteriaceae; genus Methanobacterium; species Methanobacterium sp. SMA-27. The sequence goes on from NZ_JQLY01000001.1 coordinate 1,432,207, forward strand.
ATAGCACAGCAACTGCATTTGGTTGTGATCTAAGCTACGATTATGTACGAATAAATGCTGAGTACACAACCTGAACTTTAATATAAAATACAAAAAAGTTATCGAAAATATACTTTCTATTTTTGGATTAAACATCTAATAATAAAAAACTTATTATTTAAAAATAGAATAACTAATAATAGAATCCTTTACAAGTATTTGAGGAGAGCAAATGGAAACTGTCAACATTTTAATTGAAGCTTTACCCTATATAAAGAAATTTCACAAGAAGAAAATTATGATAAAGTATGGTGGACATGCTATGATAGATTCTGAAGCAATGAGTTCCACTGCACGTGATACTGTTTTATTGAAGTATGTTGGTATGAAACCTATGGTTGTTCATGGAGGAGGTCCCGAAATCTCAAGGTCCATGAATAAACTGGGTAAAGAGCCTAAATTCATTGGAGGACTCAGGATAACCGATCAAGAAACAATGAATATTGTTAAAATGGTTCTTGTTGGAAAAATAAATACAGATATTGTATCCCAAGTTTGTTTACACGGTGGTAAAGGTGTTGGAATTTCAGGTAAAGACAACCATCTCATCAAAGCCAGGAAAAGAGCACCACAAATAATTGTTGATAACACAACAGGTGAAGAAAAAACAATTGATCTGGGGCTTGTAGGAGAAATAGAAAATGTTAACCCCGAGATAGTTGAAATGCTAACCAGCAACGAGTACATACCAATAATATCTCCAATAGGTGTTGACGACAGCTCAAATACTTTAAATCTGAATGCAGATACTGTTGCAGGAGATATTGCAGCAGAAGTAGACGCTGAAAAACTCATAATCCTCACAGATGTGCCGGGAATACTTGAAGATCCTAAGGATCCTGAAACTCTCATTAAAAAAGTGAATATAGACGAAATAAAAGAGTTAATTGAAAAAGGAATTGTAACCAATGGAATGATTCCTAAGGTTGAAACCTGTATTAATGCCATTGAAAACGGGGTTAAATCAACCCATATTATAGATGGAAGAGTCAAACACTCCGTACTTCTTGAAATATTCACAAAAAAAGGTATAGGAACAATGATCACACGTTAAATTTGTTTAATAAACTATATTAAATAATAATTTATTTTATATTTTAAATTTTTTTTTATAGAATATTCTAGTTTTTATTAAATTATTATAAACAAATTAGATATTTAACAAAAAACTTGAAATATACATACTTTAGTCATAATTAAACTAATTATTAAGATAATTTTGAACAATTCTTTACGAAAAATATATATACAAAAAATTCAAATTAAGTAGAATAGAAATCAATTTTAATAGAATTACAGGAAATAAATGTATTTTATATGTTTATTTAATTTAGGTGGAAATAATGAGAAGAATAGTAAAAATTTTATTAATAATTATATTGATATTACTAGCTGCAGTGGCTGCTTTTGTAATATATCAATATGAACAACCCGCATCTTCCAATATAATGAAGGGAGATCATAACATCTTGTTATTGACAGCTGATCCAACTGAGAAAAGACCAGGTATAGGGGCTGTTGATATGGCATTTGCAATCCATGTTACAGATGGAAGTGTAACCAATATGACACCTATATACCCTGGAGGTATGCAACACCCAACAGCAATGGAACCTGCTGCCGCAAATGCAGGTAATATTCATTTGCTTCTACACGATTCACTATGGGATGCAGACACACAGAAAGATTCTGTGTTAGCACAACAAATTGTAGAGTATAATACAGGAATAAAAACCGATGCAGTGGTAATTGTAACACCCGACGCTGTTCAAGCCATACTAAATTCTGTTGGACCAATAAACGTGCCTGGTTACACCGGTAATGGAACCAACACTGCTGTTGAGTTCATAAGGAATATGACAGAAGAGAAAAACAGTACCATGGATAGAGGCCCTGCAGTAGAACTCCTAATGAAACCTGTACTAAATGGAGTAAAAGATCCTACTAAAGCACCAGCATTGTTCCAGACAGTATTAGACCAGTACTCTAAAGGAAATATTGTTGTTATACCAAGCAGTTTAATGACACAATTTGCAATATCTAAAGGTTTAAAAATGTTATAAATAGATAATTAGGGTTTATTCCCTAATTATTAAATATTTTTTTTTTTAAAATTATAAATATGGTTTGGAAATAAGTTGGAATAATTAATAATAATGGATATAACTTATTTAAAAGTTTATTTTAATTAGAAAAGCTGTTTTAAGAGACATTATAATATGGTGAATGGTAAATACACTGGTGTAAATAACCGTACATACCAGTGTATATACAGATTTTCCACAAAATTATACTGCCTCCGTGTCCAAAGCTGTCAATTAGACTATATTTTGGACAATTAATTGATCAATACAATAATGTATATAAAATTTTTGATTTAATTTTCTTAAAACCTAATATTTAACAGAGGATTTTTCCATTTAAAACCAATCAAACCCATTACAATAGGTCCCATTTTAAATAATATTAAAAAATTTTTATTATTAAACAGTTAAAAACTATATCACTATTAACATCACATAAACTCTTAAATTTATAAATTATTAACCATATACCTAGATATACTTAATATTATAATATTTAAAGAAAATTTATACCATAATATGTCCTAAAAAAAGTTTTGAACTTTCATAAATAAGGTAATTTTTTAATAGAATGATGAACAAGAAGAGTATGGTGAGAAAATGATCAAAGTAGGCATAATAGGTGCAAGCGGTTACACAGGCGGAGAGCTTCTCAGATTTCTTAAAAATCATCCTGAAATAGATATTGTAGCTGCCACAAGCAGACAGTTTAAAGGAGAGTCCATACACAAAGTGCACCCACATCTAAGGGACTTGGAAATGAAATTTGAAGATATTAAATCTGATGAAATCGATGCAGATCTGGTTTTCACCGCAACACCACACGGAGCATCTATGAAAATAGTTCCTGAACTTGTTGAAAATGGTATGAAAGTTATAGACCTTAGCGGAGATTACAGGTTTGATAATATAGGAACATATGAAAAGTTGTATGGATATAAACACAGCCATCCCCTTAATGCAGTTTATGGTCTACCTGAAATTAATCGTGAACTTATAAAAAATGCAGATCTTGTTGCAAATCCAGGATGTTACCCTACAGGAGCCATACTGGCCTGTTTGCCAATTGTATCAGAAAATATTGTTGATACAATTGTTATAGATTCTAAATCTGGTGTGAGCGGTGCAGGTGTAAAGCCTAGTGAATCAACACATTACCCCAACTGCAGCGACAGCATTTCTCCCTACGCTGTAACAACACATCGACATGGTCCAGAAATAATGGAAAAACTTAATAAATTTGGAAAAGCAAGAGTGTCTTTCACACCACACCTTGTACCAGTAATCAGGGGCATAATGACAACGGTACACAGCTTCATAACAGAAGATGTGAGTCCAGAATATGTAAGGGAACTCTACAATGACTTCTACGCTGGAGAGCCGTTTGTAAGGGTTCTTGATAAGGGAGAAGTTCCAAGATTGAGTTCTGTACGTGGTTCCAATTTCTGCCATATAGGATGTTTTGATATTGATGATAATGGTAGGTTGGTTGTTGCATCTTCTATTGACAATCTTGTTAAGGGTGCATCAGGACAGGCAGTACACAACATGAATCTGATGTTTGGATTTAAAGAAACAGAATCAATTGACATGGTTGGCCTTCATCCATAAGTTATCGTAGTATCGCTGGATAATTTATAAGAAATGAAGATTAATTAAAATTTAATTCTTTTTAAAAATTTTTTTAATGGGTAATAGAATAGTAATTATTTATAAAAAAAATTAATTTATAAGATATTAAATAAATAATAATTTAGTATAAAATTTTAAATCAATTACTTTACATTAGAATATAAAAATCAATCTTAAATGAGGTGTCCCATGAAAACTGTAATTTTATATTACTCTCGCACCAGGAAAACTGCCCATGTTGCTAAAACTTTGGCAGATGAAATTCAGGCAGATATAACAGAAGTTATGGATCTTAAGGATAGAATGGGAGTAGTAAATTACCTTGGTTCATCTATTGATGCCCTAAGAGAAAATAAAACCATAATTAAACCTGATACATTTGATCTTAGTGAGTATGGTCTGGTCTATATTGGTACACCTACATGGGCAGCAAAACCTGCTCCTGCTATAATAACCATGATTGACAAGTGCAATTTAAAAGGTAAAGATATAATCCTGTTTTCTACCATGGGAAGTAGCGGAGGATCAAAAGCCATCGAAAGAATGAGGGAAAAGGTAGAAGCTAGAGGTGGAAGATTGGTAAATTCCTTCTCAATTAAAACCGGTGGAAAAGAAATTGAAGATATTAATAATGAGACCAAAAAGATCTCTGAAGAAATGGATCTTAAAATATATGGAATTTAAAATATTTGAATAAATTATTTCTGGTGATTCAATGTCAATGATAGACAAAATATTAGACTCTTATAAGCCTTTAATTATAATCCCTGTGATTATAACTCTTATTGCGCTTGCACTCTTTGCAACAAATGGGTTACAACAGGGAATAGATCTGAAAGGAGGATCTGTAGCAGTTTTACAGCTACAGCAACCTGTGACAACCGATCAGATGACCACATTAGTTCAAAATGCAACTGGGGTTCAAGGTGTAACTGTTACATCATCAAGTGCAAATCAGATGACAGTAGAAATTCCTGGTCAAGCAGCAGATGTGATAGCAGTTTCTAATGCCATAGCAGGAACTGCCACCATACAAAGCTTTGAATCGGTTGGACCTCTTTTAAGTTCAAAAGCCTTGTCTCAGGTTTATTTTGCACTTGCGTTTGCATTTCTGTTCATGTCCATAACAGTTTTTATTATATTCCGAAATCTGGTGCCTTCGCTTGCTGTAATTGCTGCGGCATTATGTGATATAATAATCGCAGTAGGTGGAATGTCACTATTTGGAATTCCGCTTTCAGTTGCAACTGTAGGTGCACTTTTAATGCTCATAGGATACAGTGTTGATACAGATATACTTCTGACAACTAGAGTACTAAAGAGAAGGGAAGGTACTATAAATGAAAGAGCATTAGATGCCATGAAAACTGGTTTCACAATGGCTGCAGCAGCCATAGGATCAATGGTGGCACTGTACCTTTCAGTGAGATTCTTAATGCCATACGCCCAGATACTTGAACAAATTGCAGCTGTACTCATAATTGGATTGATTGCAGATGTTCTTGCAACGTGGCTCATGAACCTTGGAATTCTTAGATGGTACATGGAGGGTCGCAGATGAACTTCAAAGAATTTATCAAAGATTGGAGAGTTATCCTTCTAATTGTTCTTATTGTTGGAAGTATTGGAGCAATATCCACCTATGGAATTTCACAGGGCCTTGATCTAAGGGGAGGATCTACAATTCAGATTCACCTTGCTGAACCTGTTGATGCATCCACCATGAGTACTGTTACAGCTGTACTTGATAAGCGTTTGAATGCATTCGGTGTAACGGATGTTACTGTACGTGCAAGTGGAAATCAGGACGTTATTGTTCAAATTGCAGGAGTAAAACCGGAAGATGTTGCAAATATCGTTGGAACTCCTGGTAAATTTGAAGCCAAAATAAATAATCAAACAGTACTGGTAGGGTCTGACATTACAACTGTTAAACCATATACAGTAACTGGAAATAATTGGGAAGTTCCATTTACTGTAAGCAGTGCAGGAGCAAATAAATTTGCACAAATTGCCCAAGGAAAAGCAGGAACACCTGTTGACATGTATCTGGACGGAAATTTGATTTCATCACCCGAAGTTGGAGCTGACCTTGCTAACGGTGTTCCATCCACAGATGTACAGGTAAGTGGAACAAATCAAACAAAAACTGCTGCTGAACAGGAAGCAAAATCACTTCAGGTTGTTCTACAATCAGGTGCACTTCCAGTGAGTGTTTCAATTGTTGGAGTCAATGCTGTATCTGCAGAACTTGGAAGCCAATTTAAAAATGGTGCACTTATTGCTGGAATTCTGGCACTCCTAGTTATTGCTGTGATTGTGTTTATCAGATATAGAACCCCTATACTGGTAATTCCAATTATTATCACCAGTTTAGCCGAGCTTGTACTCATTCTTGGTGTTGCTTCTGTGATACATTGGACAATTGATCTACCGGCAATAGCGGGTATTCTGGCAGCCATAGGAACTGGTGTGGATGACCAGATAATAATAACCGATGAAGTATTGAAGAAAGGTGTTGCTACTAAAAGAACAGCAACGGCACTTAAATTCAAAATTAACAATGCATTCTTCATTATATTTGCTTCAGCAGCTACTTTAATAGCAGCTATGTTACCTCTGGCATATGTTGGAATAACAAGGGGAGTCACTGGAATAGGTGTTCTATCCGGTTTTGCATTTACAACCATAATAGGTGTTTTGATAGGAATCTTCTTAACAAGACCTGTATATGCTAAATTCATAGAACTACTACTTGGAAAGGATAAAAAAGAAGAAAAAGAAACTGTTCGAGATGCAAGAACAAGTAAACCTTCCAAGAAAGGGAGAAAGAAAAAAGGTAAAAAGGGTAAAAAATAAAACCCGAATATTATTATCTAATTTCTTTTTTATTCTCTTATTTTAACCTTTTTTTAATTAAAATTCCATTATTAATTTCTTTTTTTAATTTTTCTTTCGAAATGTTTTTATCCTAATGTTGGAGAATACCCCATCTGTGAGGGTGGGGATGAATTCAACCACAACATGTTAATAATAATTTAATAATAAATAATATTATGTTAAGAGCATTTAAATATCGAATGTATCCGACTAAAAACCAAGAAGAAATGGTTAACAAACATTTTGGAGCATGTCGATACGTGTATAATTGAGGATTAGAATATAAAGTTCGAACATATTATGAAACGGGTAAATCAATATCCCGTTTCGCTCTTAACAAAGAAATAACATTACTCAAACAAAGTGAAGTATGGCTCAAAGAAATTAACAGTCAATCATTACAAGGAGCTACCCTTAACCTTGATAATGCATTCGCAAGGTTTTATAGAGAGAAAAAAGGATTCCCACATTTTAAATCAAAGAAAAATAGGGTACAATCATTCAATGTACCACAGAATTATAAAGTTGATTTCAATAACAATGAAATATACCTTCCTAAGATAGGATGGGTGAAAACAAAATTACATAGACAATTCAAAGGTAAAACGCAAACAGCAACAATCTCCATGACAAATACTGGTAAATATTATATCAGTATCCTAATTGATGATGAACAATCATTACCTGAAAAGGTAAAATTCAATCACAAAACCACCGTAGGATTAGATATGGGTTTAACCCACTTCTTAATTACAAGTAACGGTGTTAAGGTTAATAATCCACGACCACTTAAACAACAGCTGAAACGACTTAAACGTGAACAACGGAAGTTATCACGTAAAAAACGAGGCAGTAATAATCGTAATAAACAACGTTTAAAGATTAGTAAGATTCATGAACGAATTATGAATATTCGTGAAGATTTCCAGCATAAACTTAGTAAAACTATTGTATGTGAGAACCAAGCAATAGCAATAGAGAAACTGAATATTAAAGGCATGCTACGAAACCATAACCTCGCACAAAGCATAAGTGATGTTAGCTGGGCAAGGTTCATGGAAAAACTGAAATATAAAAGTGAATGGTATGGTAAAACATTAATCCAAATAGGACAGTTCGAACCATCAAGTAAAATATGCAGCAATTGCGGACACCATAACAGTAATCTAAAATTACATCATCGTATGTGGATTTGCCCTGATTGTGGGAGTATTCATGATCGTGATGTTAATGCAGTAGTTAATATACGTGATTTTGCACTGGATAAACAAAATCTCACCAGTACCGTAGGAACTACGGGATTTAAAGCTTCTTTGAGAAAACCACAAAAGTGGATTCAATGATAGAAGAAACCCCTTCCGAAAGGGAGGGGTAGTTCACACTATTTAGGTAAATCTTATATTGAATAAAATGAATATCATCTATTAATTATTTTGTAGTTCTAGAATCTAAAATTTAATAAAAGGGAAAAAATGAAAGCTCCTAGGGAACTGAAGGTTAAACCAATCAGAAACGGAACAGTTATAGATCATATAACTGCAAATAAAGCTTTAAATGTCCTTAAAATATTAGGATTACCCAGTAAAGAAGCTGCTGTTACAATTGCAATGAATGTAAAGTCTTCGGAGATGGGTACCAAGGATATTGTAAAGGTAGAAGGAAGAGAACTTGAATCGCGTGAAGTGGATAAAATTGCCTTAATTGCACCCAAAGCCACCATAAACATTGTCCGAGAATATGAAATTATTGAAAAGGGTAAGGTCACACTTTTAAATCATGTTAATGGAATTCTTATATGCCCCAACCCCAACTGCATAACCAACACAAATGAACCAGTTAAAAGCAAATTCAATATAATTGACACAGGACCTCTAATGCTAAGATGCTATTACTGTGAACGTATCATGAACAACCAAGATATAGAAGAACAATTTAAATAAATATTAAAAATTGCAAAAAATTTTTTCAAACTTAAAATTAAAAAAAGGTTGAATAAATGTTAAAGGATGTATTTGAATTAAAGACCCATAATAGAATGGAACTTATAAATATTACAACTGAAGTTAATTTTATTATAGAAAAAAGCAGTATTAAAACGGGTTTAGTAAACATCTACAGTAAACATTCAACTTCTGGAATTGTTGTCAATGAAGATGAACCAGGACTCTTGAAAGATTTCCAAAAAGCCCTTGAAACTTTAGTACCTTCAAATCAGAATTACAAACATGATATCATAGATAACAATGCAGATTCACATATAAGATCATTTCTAATTGGTAACAGTGAAACAATCCCTTTGAACAATGGAAAACTAGATCTTGGAACCTGGCAGAGTATATTTTTTGTTGAACTAGATGGGCCAAGAACAAGAAAGGTTACTGTCACCATCGTTTAAGTTTCTATTTATGATTTTAGATAAAAAAAAAAGTTTAGAAATATTAATTATTTACCTTTAAATTCAACTTCAAAGGCAATAACAGGATATTCAAGATCAAAGTTGGTTATAACTTCTGGGTCAATTTCACCGAAAAATCCCTCAACAGATCCTTTTTTCACATTAATATTCCCATCTACGTCTTCATATTCTCCTATAATAGCTGCACATCGCCCTTTTATAAATGATGGGTGATCTATTGATTCAATCTTCATTTTCAATCCAATATTTGATATAAAAGAATCGGTTATAGATTTTATTTCTGTGAAGTTGGCATTTGAATGTGTAACTAGACAGGCAAGTTTTTTAATGATCCTAGTACCTGTTTCTGAGTTTGTATCAAGGTAAGCCACATCCCCCACTTCAAATATTCTCTGTGGAAGTTCTTCATGTGTGTTGTCTTCTAAAAATTCCATCAAACCATTAATAAGATTTTTTCTTATCATTGTACGATCTTGAGATATTGGCTGTGCAACGATTACATGTTCATCCTCTGGTAACCTCATGTTTGTGTAGTGTTGATCTTCGCTTGTAAGCATCAGACTCATAACTTCATAAAAACCCATACCTATCATTATGTCCCTAACCCTGTTTTCGAAGATTTTACCAGTATCAGGATATGCAATAGTTGCAATTTCAGGAAGTTCGGGTTGGATCTTACGGATACAGTAACCTATTGCAATATTCTCAATTATATCAACTTCGTGTAAAATATCAATTCTATAGGCCGGTATAGTAACAGCTATTTTATCATCTGCTTCTGATTCTGCTCCTAATCTCACACGTTTAAGCATATCAACTACATCTGGTGCTGTAAGTTCAACTCCCAGGATTTTTTGAGCATTTCCAAGGTCTACATACATCTTTTTAGGGGTTAAGTTAGGAGTTTCTACTGTTCTGTCTTTGTAGACAATATCCATTGTTTTTATGTTACCTCCAGATTCAGCAAAGGAACAAGCAATTATATTAAGTGCAAAGTTCACAGCCCTTTCATCAGTACCAGTTACATCAATTAAAACATTTTTAGTATCTTCATTTAATTTTGTAAGTTCTCCATTAATTATTGGGGGCATTGAAAGTATATTATTATCTGAATCTACTATTAAGGGATATTTATCAAATTTATCAAGTAGATGTGCATATTTTTTACCTTTCTTATGATGCTCTACAATATCATTTAGATTCTTTTTTTCAGTTGTTTCGAGTGCTACAAAGGAATATTCCTCGGGTTTAGCTGCTTTATATGTAAATGGTGGTTTAACAACATCCAAATTGTGGATTCCAATTGCAACTTTTTTTCTGTCACGACCTAAAACCCAGTGAAGATCTTCCTGAAAATCCATGAGGCCCTTAAGACTGTTTTCATCAATTGAAATTCCTTCAACAATACAGCAAGATGTATATGGTCTAATATTAATGAGTTCAGGATCTACTATCATCTTGTAGCCTGATTTTGATATGGAATATTCTGGTAGTCCTTCTTCTATTCTAAGAAATCCCTTGACTGTTCGAACAATTCCTTCGACACTGTAATAATCTGGTCTGTTTGGGAAAAACTCTACCTTTATCATTTCATCATCATAATGCTCAATATCGCTCCCAATCATTGGTAACATATCAATTAATTCTTCCTTTGTAATTTCTTGACCTAAAACTTGGTTAAAATATTCGTAGCTGAAGTTTATAACGGGCATGTTATTCAAATCCTAATCTTCAAATCCATAAATTTTTTTTTATAAATCCCAAATAATGTATCTAACTTTTTTTTATTTTTGATAAATCTGTTTTCAATGGTTCGGTTCCTAGTCTAAATATTTTTAGGTTGGAACTCCCGCTGCGAAAACAAGGATAAAGAATATTGATTCTATTGTAAAGTGCAAACATCTGTGGCCCAATGGGTTCAATTCAATTCCAGAATACTCATGATACATATCAACTGTCATATGTATAAGTGCTGCAAGTATACCTATTTCTAACGCTACTAAACCCAGTCCTGCTGCTAGGAAAACCAGAGATAAGACCACAAAGTGGAATAATGCTTCCAATCCTTCATGTACAATCCATAGTCTGATATTTGAAGCAACACTTTCCTTGATAACACCTGCCAGGAGAATGTAGAAATCTGCAAATAGTCCCCACATTATCCTGCTATGTATTTCATCACTAACTGCAAGAAAAACTGCTATGTAGAACCAAAGTATTTCCAATTAAAAAACCATCCTTTTCAATCTTTATTATTTCTCAACTGATATGTAATGATAATATCAACATTTATAAAACTATACTTTATGGATATTGGATCTGATCGACATTTTCCAGGACTTAATAATATCACAAAACTTAAGAAAATCTAGCATTAATGATTATGCTAAAAGTTTAAATCAATATTGTGTGTTCACAAATAAAAACCCTACGGAATTAATTGAATAATCTGAAAATCAAGAAGACCAACAAATCCTGTGAAAATCGTAATGTTATAAGATATATTTTAGATTATATAAACATCTTAAAAATAGAAATCTAATATATAACACATAAAAAAACAATTAGCAGTCCTGAAAACTTTTTATCTATGAGTATTGATATTGAGACTCCAGGTTCAAATTAGTTGAAATGAAATTCATGAGTTAAATCATTATAATAAAAGATAAATTCTTTATTATTTAATTCTTGATCTATAGAAATCCATGAAATCTTTTTCTTGATTTTTTAATACATCTTCATTCATTTCATCTGCTAATTGCAAGTCACTATATACAAGGTTAATGTATATTTCTGTTCAAGATCCCTACGTTCACCTTTTACTGTAAATTCAAATTTATAATCACATTTATAATCACATAAATATTGTTTTTCTGACATTTCTTTTTCATAATCTGTTAATATACCTATCAAATTATCTTCATCTATTTCATCTTCAATAAAAGTCATAAAAAAGCTTCTTGTTAAGTTTTCTTTTGGCAGTTCTACTGTACTTATATGTTTTAACATTTTTTATCTCAATTATTATTTTCATTATTCAAGACTTAAATAACTTTTTCATTTTTATTAAACTGATTTGGAGGTGTTTTTAATTGATGTCGCTGAAACTATTTGGAGTATTGCATTCAAATATGTGGATAGAAAATTTATGATTAATGGGAAAAATATTTAATAAAACATAAAATTAATTGTTATTATCAATCCCAACAAAAGAATTGAAAAATTTTTCATTTAAATATGATTGTTAGAATTTTTATAGATTAAAAAATTATTAGTAATACTTTTTATGTTTTCACTAGAGCTGTACAGGCTGAATGAGGCCAAGTATACTTCAATGTTGGTTAATCAGTGTTAAATAATTTTATTTTAAAAATAATTGATTCTTCATATTATATAAAAAATTTCGAAAATTTAATTTAAAGAAATACCATTTTTAAAACAGTTTTTATTCATTAATTATAAATTTTAGGTTTATTTATTGGTTAATAGCCAAAATACTTATATATTTTCCTTTATAAACTATATATTAACTGTTTAGGAGGGTGAAATGATGAAAGAACAAACGAAAGAAGTTAAATCACAAGTTGCTGGGACCATTTCCACTTTGATGACTGTGGCATTTGGTTTAATTGCTGCATTGGCTTGGAACTCAGCTATTCAGGCAATTGTGAGCCAGTTATTTCCAAAAGGAAATGATATATTAGGGTTGTTAATTTATGCCATTATCATCACTATAATAGCTGTTGTTGCTACCGTAGTTATTGCTAGAGCACTTGGAAAACCACCTGTACAAGAAGTAAGAATAGTGGAATAGCACCAAAAAGAAGGAATTATACTCTTTTTTTATTATTTTTTAGAAAGAATCTTTTAATACCTTAATTCAAAAATCTATTGGAAAAAAATAAATTACCTCAAATCTAAAACATTCCAATTTTCAGTATTAATGTTTATATCATCAAGCTGATCTTTAACCGAATTTTTAGGGCTGTATGGTAATATCTGACCATTTATATAAGGTTTTTTTTGGTTCATTGATCTTATGTTATCTTGTGCTGTTTTTTGCCAGAGTTCAAGCCAACCATTTATTGGTTGATTTAGAGATGTTTTTCCATATCCAAGATGTTCATTCCATAATGAGTTTCTAAAACTTTCAATAGCATTTTTTGAACCTTTATCATCCAAGATCATAACATTTATTTCCATACTTCTTTGAAATTTTGAATCAAAAAATCCTTTAAGTTCATTTACATGGGTTAAAGATGTACCATCCAAGTTTGCTGTGCCCACAGTAGCCCATATATCATCAACTACAGCAGCTTTAGTATGCACATAGATTGGTTGTATTTCATACTGATTCTCTCCCCATCCTGAAGACCATAAACTGAAAAAACCTATCTGTGGATGTTTCAAATTATCTTCGGTATTTTTAATTCCAAGTTTTTTAATTGCCTTATTCTGCCATTTCTTATATCCGGGTAACTCAGGATCTTCATTTATCAAAAATATAACTTGAAGATCATCGTTGAATTTAATTACATTTTTTAATGCTTTCAATATACTGTTGTTGGTAAAATACTGATTTTCAAGATATATAAAATCCGATGCTTGTGCTATTGCCTTTCTATAACCTTCAAATATTCCCAACTCTCCCTTTTTAGTTAATGTGTCTTTTGTTACAGATCTGGCAATTTGAATTTGGTCTTCGCCAGAGCTAATTGGGTGGAAACTTATATTGAGTTTATTTTTTCCATTGTAATCTTTAGATGAGATATAATTCCACATTTCAACAAATAATTCTTCAACATAATATACTGATCCGCCATTCAGTTTCACAGATATGTCATGAACTGGTCTTACAAGTTCAGGTTCCCGCCTTGGATCGTTAATTAAATGCATTGAAGTATCCCAATAATCTGGAATAAATGCAGATCCTATAACAAATGCTTCATTACCATCAACAATCAAGGTTTTTGCATGCATCACATGGAGACCACTGGACTTAAATCCCATGACTTCAACCCCTGTTGATTTGAATTTGTCCTTAATTTTTTTTAATGAATCAGGTAGTGCAAGATTTTCATTTAAAATTATTTTTACATTGACCCCTCTTTCATCTGCATTTTTTAAAACATCAACAAGAACATCCTTTGGAGATAGATCATCATCTGAATTAAATGTAGCAACAAAATCCGGGTCAAATTCAATTTGCGATAGATACACATAGGAACTAGCATTATTGATCGAATTAACAATACATTTTAATTCTTTTTCATTATCAATTAATATTTCAAAATCATTATCAGATGTAAATCTTGACTTATCTGTACCACCTAATGTTATAAACCAGCCATTTGCCCAATTACGATTTATATGGATATCTTCAACTTTTTTTATTGGTTCAGATACAACAGAGAACTTATCTGTTTTATAAAGTTCTGCAACATCTAACATATCTCTAACAACCAGCCAAATATCAGGTTTTTCATCAATAATAGTTTTATAACTGTTTGTTGAATATGTTATCCTGTAAAACCCATCTTTATCTGTTCTGGATTTACCAAGTTCATGATCAGGTATCAGTGAAACAGGTGAAACTTTATCTGCTAATTTTACTAGTTTGTTATTCATTATCGAAGCTTCTGTCTTCCCTTCCGCTACCACAACCAAACCCATCATAGGTTTGCCATTTTCATCTAAAATTCTTCCTCGAACTCCCATGTTGGGTTCTTCATTTGTTGTCATATTATCTTTGGACATCTTAAAGAAATTTAAATGGTTTTTTATAGAAAAAAAATTTAATTTATTCAGATTTATTAAAAATATTTTGATAAATCCCTTGGAACAATTATTAAATCTGGATTATATGGAAATCTATATTCTTTTTTTTTTGGATGGTTCGTACAATCAGTAATATAATGGCACCAATTGCACCTCCAACTGCACCGATTACAATTGCAATGATTAGTTCTTGAGGAGTGTTAATTGGAACATATGTTGATAACTGTGAAGAAAATGATGCAATAGCACCTTTAAACAGGCTTAATATCCAAAGAATTATTGCACCTACAACACCCATTAATGCCCCATTAATCATTCCATCAATTATTCCACTATATGAAATGTAACCAACAACTATTCCTGCAAGGAGAAATCCTAAAAGAAACCCCTGTAATCCCAATACCGAACCAAAACCTAGTATGGAGATAATTACAGTGAATATAATGACCAATATAAATCCTTTAATGATAGCACTTATATTCACCAAATGGATCATCTCCTAAATTAGTAAAAGATCATTTAATCTCTACTTTATGTTTAGCTTCCATTATTTTTGGAAGATCAACTGTTAAAACAGAGTCTTTGAATTTTGCTTTGGCTTTTTTTACATCAATTTTGGCAGGCAATACCATGGACCGTCTTGTTTCACCATAACTTCTCTCTTTTCTGAGATAATTAGCTCCCTCTTCTTCAATTTCTTCATCAAACTTTGCAACAATTTCAATTGTATCTTCAGAAATGTCAACATCTACATTTTCCTTTTTAACACCTGGAAGGTCAGTAATTACCATAATGGAATCGTCAGTTTCCATAATATCAACCAATGGCTTTTGAAAGGACATAGTATACTCTGATAGACTTTTCCCCAATTCTTCTTGTTTTTCTTTTATGGTATTCACTATATCTGTCAACATACTTTCTGTTGGAGTTTCTTTTTCTTCAAACTCTTCCTCTTCACCAGTTCCCATTGCAATAGGTACGTCTTTATCTACCATTTTAATTCACCCTCCGGAATAATTATTTTTTACTAGAAATCTTTCCTTTAACCTTTCCTTCAACTTCTTTAGTCTTTCCCTTAACTTCACCTTCTAATTCTTTAGTTTTTCCATTAATTTCACCTGTTTTTTCACTCATATAATCCATCGATAAATAATCAACATCCTAATTCAACTTATAATATCTGATATACATCCAATATTATAAATTTTTTGTGAATGTTAAAAAAATTAATTAAATCAAAAATAATTATTTTTTTTACTTTGAAGAAGAATTACTATCCAAATTCTGATACCATCCATTAGCTGTACTTCCTGTGAGTTTTGGAATAATAAAGCTTCTGAAAACAGTTTGTAATATGACCTTGAACATATGGCGATGATTCAATAGGTATTTTGGTCTTGAATAGAATTTTAAATATGCTTTGGCCAGTTTATTTTCAACCATCTTACTGTTCAAACCCATTTCATTGTATTTAATAATTGATTTGAGCACTGTGTAATCCTGCCAATCTTCATTGTCAATTAGATCTTTTGATTTTAGCTCATCATAGATGGGTGTTCCTGGAAATGGTGTTAATATTGAGTATTGACAGTAATCTGGGTCAAGTTTTGTTGAGAATTTTATTGTATCCTCCATATCGGTTTCGGTTTCACCAGGATAGCCAAGTATAAATGATGTTAAAACTCCAAGCCCGGCATTTTTCGCATATTTAACAGCATCCTCAGCATTTTGAAGTGTTATACCCTTTTTCATCAAATCTAGGATGCGCTGTGAACCCGATTCAACACCATAATATATGGTTTTCATTCCAGATGTCTTGAGATTTTCAAGCAAACTCTGATCTACCCTGTCAACACGTGAAGATGCAACAAATTCTATATCAATATTTCTGGACTTTATTTCATCGGCAATATCGTTTGCCCTTCTTTTATTAAGCATGAATGTATCGTCCATAAACCCAATATCATTTATTCCATATTTATATACAAATTCCTCAATTTCATCGACAACATTATCTGGACTGCGTGATCTAAACTTTTTACCCATGATAAGAGATGAAGTACAGTAATTACACGAATAAACACAACCTCTGCTAGTTATTATTCCCCCTGTTTGATCTTTGGAAGCACCATAGGATTTAGATGGAACAAGATGTCTGGCAGGGAATGGTAATGAATCAAGATCCTTAATTAAAGGTCTTTCTTGTGTTTCCTTTAAATTACCAGTATCAGGATCCCTATAAACTATTCCCTTAACATCTTCAAAATCAATTTTATCATCATCTGATAATTTGTTGGTTATTCCAACCAATGTTTCCTCACCTTCGCCCTTAACAATTAAATCAAGTGATTCATTTTCTTTCAATGTTTTAGTGGGCAGGAAGGTTGCATGAGGTCCTCCAAGCACGATTAAAGAATTGGGTAAAGCATCTTTGATAAGCTCAGCATATTTAACTGCACTTTTAATGGTAGATGTGGTTGCTGTTAAACCTATTACCTTTGGATTAAAATTTTGTGCCTTCTCTGACACTTTTTCATATCCATTTTGCTGCAGATCATCGTCTATTATTTTAACTTTGTATGATTCTTTCTCAAGTGATGACGCAAGGTACATGAGATTCATGGGAGGGGTTATGAAACCAAGAGCATTTTTAATTGCATTTTCATCGTAAGGATTTATTAACAATACATCGATTTTGTTCATTTTTTTTACCTTTGAAAGTCCATATCAATTTAAAATAGAATTATTTAAGGTGTATTTAGTTGTATTAGTATAATATATATTTCAACTTAAATATAAATTTTGAATTCTTAATAGATATCCCTATCCAAATAATCCCAATATAAACCACCCCTTTGTTCTATAAAACTATGATAAAATTTTTTTAAAACTAAAGCTGTTGAATATGTTAAGTAATAACGTAACTTGTAAAATGTAATATTAAATCAAAATTGTGTTTAAGATCAAAATTTGTTGTAACATGATGTATTTTAAAATGGAACCACTGAAAATCAATTAAATTATCCTATTATTAATATTAACAAATATAAAAATTATTAAACCCATATACTTCAAATCCTTCTCGAATAAACTTTTAACATATTGACTTCAAATAAAACTTGCAGCCCCTTAATAAAAATATTTTACATTTAAAAGCTAATATTTATCTAAATATATACAGTTACAAATTTCAAATTATTTGTTTCAAATCAAATTTAATACATTATTTCCACACGGAGGATTTAAAAAATGAATGATGTGAAAGTATCCATAATAGTACCAGTTTACAATGTAGAAAAATATCTCAGACAATGTGTGGATAGTATCGTAAATCAATCATTAAAGGAAATTGAGATCATTTGTATCAATGATGGTTCAACAGATAACTCACTACAAATTCTCGAAGGATATGCACAAAGGGACAAACGAATTAAAATAATTAACAAAAGAAACGAAGGTTTGTCGGCAGCTAGAAATACTGGCATGGAATATGCAACTGGTGAATACATTGGATTTGTTGATTCTGACGACTTTATAAACGAAAAAATGTATGAAAATCTATATATAAATGCTAAATCCAATAAAAGTGACATAGTAATGTGCCCTGCATATGTATTTGACGATAACAATCCTGAATTAAATCATAAAAAACCTTATTTTAGTTTAGAATGTTTAGATAAAAAATTTGATAATAAAGTATTCGATCATACCAACACTAAGAATCTGATTTTTAAGGTTAATGTAACTTGTTGGAACAAAATTTACAAATCTCAATTTTTAAATGAAATAGGTGCAAAATTTCATAAAATGTATTTTGAAGACAATATTTTTTTTTATGAAACCTATTTAAAAGCCAAGAAAATCTCTCTAATTAGAGATTTTCTATATTATTACCGGATTAATCGGGCAGGTTCATTCATAAAGGAAGGGAATAAAAAATTTTTTGATATTTGTAATATGCATGATTTATTAAAAAAGATACTAATAGAAACGGGTAATCTCGATGAATATTTAGAAAGTTTTTTAAATTTTAAAATCAACGGCTCATTGGGACGTTACAATCAGGTAGATGAAAGATTTAAACCAGAATTTTTTGAGATTATCAAACAAAATTTCATAAAAAATAATTTAAAAAAGTCCGATATTGACAAATTATCACAAAACAACAAGATTAAATATCAAAATATATTGATTTCTGATACCTACAAAGAATATGGACTGAGAGAGCAGATTTACCAACTAAATAGTGCAAATCAGGAATATGAACAAAAATATCAACAACTAGAGTATAATTTGGAAAGGCTAAAAGATAAGAATCAAGGTTATGAAAAAGAGATAAACACTCAAAAACATTTCATTCAAAAGATCACATCTTCAAATAGTTGGAAATTAACAAAACCACTTAGAAAAATCAGAAATTTGATAAATTAGTTGAAAATTTGTAATACATGACATGTGTGTAAAATGGATAATCATTTTGTAATGTAGAGAAGAATTATCCTCAAAATATTGTATATTATTAACATAGTCCTATTTGGTCTCTAATAGAATTTATAAATTGAACTCAAATTCCTCTCTTATGAATACAATGACTTCTTCATGTTCCTGGAACATTTCAGGATTATATTATTCTCCAATTCTTATCTGAGTATTGTGGATATATATTCATTATCCCTCACTCACTCTCATTGTAATTAACTCCCCCAATATCTTGAAGTAAACATATGGAAATTAGAATATATCATCATTTAAATGAGCATTTTTTAAGTTATAAAATGTTTACTTCAAAATAGAGATGAATAATGATAATTTGAACTCAATAACCTCTAACACAAATTATCTAAGGATATTTCATATTTTTAGGAATACTAATTTAAAAAATAAGTCGAAATAGATTGTTAAAAAATATATTATTTATATAAATAGAAAGACTTTTACAGCAGACAAATAATTAAGTTTAAAGAAAGATTACGGTTTAATGTATTGAAACAACTTCAAAATGGACTAGACTAAAACATGATTTATCAAAAAAAGTTATACCTTGGAGTAAATAGATTAAGGTCTATAATATTTTATGAAGTATATTATGATTAAATAAAATCTATATCACACAATAAACTATTAAAATTATTAATAAGTAATATATATACAAAGTAAAGGAATTTTACACTATTTTAGACTTATATTTTAAGAGGAGAATTAGATGAGCAAAGATAACATACCAGCAGACTATGATCACTTGAAAGAAGCAGAATGGCAAATCCGATGGGAAGAAGACCATGTGCATAGATTCATTGGTGATGGTACACGTCCAAGGTACATAATTGACACACCACCACCATATCCAACAGGTTCTATTCACATTGGACATGTTTTAAACTGGACATTTATTGACATTATTGCACGTTTTATGCGTATGAAAGGTTACGATGTTATGTTTCCACAGGGATGGGACTGTCATGGATTACCAACTGAGGTTAAAGTTGAAGAAATAAATAATATCCGAAAAAATGATGTTCCTAGGGATGAATTCAGAAACATGTGCATAGACATTACCCATGACAACATTAAGCAGATGAAAAGCCAAATGCAATCATTAGGTTTTTCACAGGACTGGTCAAGGGAATTTGTAACCATGACCCCGGAATATCGTGCAAAAACCCAGTTATCATTCCTTAAATTATACAATCAGAACTTGATATATAGGGCAGTGCATCCTGTTAACTGGTGTCCTCGTTGTGAAACAGCAATTGCATTTGCTGAAGTAGACTATAATGAGAACACAACATTTTTGAACTACATGGAATTTCCAGAGACAAATGGTGAGGGCAAAGTAATAATTGCAACTACAAGACCTGAATTATTATCTGCATGTGTAGCTGTTGTTGTACATCCAGAAGATGAGCGTTACAAACATCTTGAAGGTAAAAATGTTGTTGTACCTCTCTACAACAGACCTGTTAAAATAATTACAGATACCGATGTTGACCCTGAATTTGGTACCGGTGCTGTTATGATATGTACCTTTGGTGATAAAACCGATGTTTCATGGGTAAATAGATATGGATTGGATATAATCGAAGCTATAGATGAAAGAGGTTTGATGAAAGAGGTTTCAGGGAAATATGTAGGACTTACAATACCCGAATGCAAATCATCTATTGTTGAAGATCTGAAAGATGAAGGATGTCTTGTTAAACAGGAACCAACATACCAAAATGTTGGTCTTTGCTGGAGATGTAAAACACCAATAGAGATACTGGTAAAAAAACAGTGGTTTGTAGCTGTTAAGGAACTTGAAAACCAGATACTTGAAACCGCAGAAGAAATAGACTGGATTCCAGAACACATGAAGATCAGACTTCTAAACTGGACAGGTTCAATGGACTGGGATTGGTGTATATCCAGGCAGAGATTGTTTGCTACACCCATACCAGTATGGTACTGTAATGAATGTGGAAAAGTCTATCTACCAGAACCTGAAGAACTTCCCGTTGATCCCTCTGTTGAAAACCCCCCTAACAAATGCGAATGCGGGTGCAATAACTTTACAGGAGAATTCGATGTATTAGATACATGGATGGACAGTTCAATCACACCTATGGTAATTGCTGGATGGCCGTCACCCGACTTTAAAAAATACTACCCTGCAGATCTAAGACCTCAGGGCCATGATATAATAAGAACATGGGCATTTTACACCATATTAAGATGCAAAGCACTTACAGATGAAAAACCATTCGAAAGGATCGTTGTTAATGGAATGGTCTTTGGAGAAGACGGACATAAAATGAGTAAATCTAGGGGTAATGTCATTGCGCCCGAGGCCGTGGTTAATGAATATGGTGCAGATGCAATGCGTTTATGGTCAGCAAACAGCGTCCCCGGATCAGATGTTCCATTCGACTGGAAAGATGTTAAAAATGGATATAAATTCCTTAGAAAATTCTGGAACGCCTTCAGATTCATAAATATGCATATCGCAGATTATAACATGGAAGAATCAAACAGGGACTATTTAAACCCCATGGATAGATGGATTTTATCCAGACTCAACTATCTTGTAGTAGATGTAACTGAAAACCTTGAGACCTACAACTTTGCAGATGCAAGGAACAAAATACAGGCATTTGTATGGCATGATTTCTGCGATGAATATATTGAAGCGGTTAAATACCGGCTTTACGCAGATTCAGAGGATCTTCAAGCTTCTAAAGAGGCAGCTAAATACGCACTGAAAACAGTCATATTAACATCACTTAAACTCTTATCACCAATAACTCCCCATTTCACAGACGAAGTAAACCAATACCTTGATGAAGATAATGAAAGTATACACAAGAAAAATTGGCCACTAGCTGATAAAAGTCTTATGGACAGTAAAGCCGAAAAACTCGGTGAGATTGGTGTTAATATAATTGGAGATATTAGAAGATTTAAATCAGCAACTAAAAGACCATTAAACACTCCCATAAAATCTGCAACAATCTACACAACAGAATCAGAATTGTACAACGATTTGAAAGACCTTGAATCTGATATAATTGGTACAATGAGGATCAAAGAACTTAAAATTCAAATGGGAAAACCAGATATTCAAGAGAGGGTTGTTGAACTAACACCTGTAATGTCAAAGATTGGTCCTGAATTTAAAAAGGATGCACCTTCAATTGTGAAGTACCTTGAATCTAATGATCCCCATGAAATAGCGGAAACCATTGAAAGAGATGGAAAAATAGTAATCAACGGTCTCACACTAACCAAAGAATATGTTACAAGTCGTAAGGAAATTGTTGGAAGTTCTGGGGAGAAGGTTGAAATATTACACTCTGAAGAGTTGGATGTTGTATTGGAGATAGTGATCTAATGGAACTTAAGGTTCAAGCAGCCAGCAGAATGGACGGTATTGTTAAGGCTCCACCATCAAAGAGTTACACGCATAGAGGATTTATAATGGCGTTCCTTGCAGAGGGCACATCAAAAATAAATGATCCACTGTACTCTGACGATACAATGGCCTCATTAAATTCCTGCAAAGCTCTTGGATCCAAGGTTGAAAAACATAGCTCTTACTGTGAAATCACAGGTATTAATGGAAAACCTTCTACACCCGATAATGTACTTGACCTTAAAAATTCAGGCACAACTCTACGTATTTTAACAAGTATTGCGACATTGACAGATGGTTACACTGTTTTAACAGGTGATAAATCACTTAGAACCCGTCCAATGCAGGACATACTCAGTGCACTTAAACCCCTTGGTGTTACAGCATTTTCAACCAAAAACAATGGAAAACCTCCTATAATAATAAAAGGCGGATTTAAAGGTGGTGAAACTTCAATAAATGGAAATGTAAGTTCACAGTTTATATCTTCAATCCTCATGGCATCCCCTTATGCAGAAACACCAGTTCATCTCAATGTTAAAGATAAGTTCATATCAAGACCCTACGTTGAAATGACAGTTGAATTAATGGAAAAATTCAATGTAAAAGTTGAATATGAAAGGGAAAAAAAATCATTCCACATAGACCCTCAAATATACAGATCAAATGACTACACTGTAGAGGGTGATTATTCATCAGCATCATACCTTATTGCTGCTGCTGCAAGTCTTAATTCAGAAGTCACCATCCAAAATTTAATGAAAAATAGTAAACAGGGAGATAAACTCATACTGGACATTGTGAAGGATATGGGTTCTGAGGTTAATGTTAAAAATAATGAAGTTAAAATATATGGACAGGGAAGACTCAACGGAGTTGAAGTAAATCTTAAAAATGCCCCTGACCTATTACCAACAGTTGCAGCTCTTGGTGCAATGGCCAAAGGAACTACATATATAACAGGAGTGGAACATGCACGTTTCAAGGAAACAGACAGAATACATACCTGTGCAATTGAACTTGCAAAACTGGGCGTATCAGTCACAGAAAAAGATGATGGACTCATAATAAGGGGAGGAGTTCATGGGGGAGTTGTTAAATCCCATATGGATCATCGACTTGCCATGGCATTTTATATTATTGGATTGAAGGTGGGCAACGTCGTTATAGAAGATGCATCTGTTTACAATGTTTCCTTCCCAGATTTCCCTGAGATCATTGAAAAATTAATTGCAGGAACTGGAAAATGAAGAGAAAAAAAGAGCTTAAAATTGTTATACTTGGATCATACAATTCTGGTAAAACAACCACCCTTGAAACTATATGTGAAAAAAAGGCGAAAATAGAATATAAAGGAACAACCATTGCCCTTGATTATGGAAACACCATAATAGACGGTGAAAAAGTACATATATTCGGATCTCCAGGACAGGAAAGGTTTGAATTTATGAGGGAAATATTATCACAGGGTCTTGACGGTGCAATTGTGGTAATAGATAGTTCAAAGGGCCTAACAAATGTTGATGAGGCAATAATCAACAAACTCAACCTACAGGATGTCCCATATGTTTTATTTGCGAATAAACAGGATATCAGTAAGAATATTATAGAACATCATACAATCAAACCAGACACTCCAATAATCCCCACAGTTGCTACAAGTGGACATGGGGTTAGTGAAGGACTTTTAACTCTTATAAAAATGATTAAAACATAATTTGATAATTTTAATTATTTAAAAAATATACTAAAATTATATTATTTCAAATTCAATGGAGTTGTTTAGTATACCTAGTAGGATCCAGATTATAATTGAAAGATTAGAGGAATTGTACACTCTCAGAATATTTGAAGACAGTGACCCCTTCCGTGTGCTTATAAGAACCATATTATCACAGCGTACAAGGGATGAAAATACAGATGCAGCATCTGCTCTATTATTTACGAAATTTTCAACTCCTGAAGCCATTGCATATGCTCCTGTTGATGAATTAGAAATTTTAATAAAAAAATCTGGATTTTATCGTGTTAAAGCCCGGCGAATTAAAGAAGTTTCACGCATAATACACGAAGAATACGACAATGTAGTACCAGATGATCTTAAAGAACTTTTAAGTCTTCCAGGTGTTGGTAGGAAAACAGCAAACTGTGTACTTGTCTACGGATTTCATGAAGATGCAATTCCTGTAGATGTCCATGTTCACAGAATATCCAACCGTATTGGACTTGTTAACACTAAAACACCGGATGAAACAGAAGCAGAATTAAGGAAAGTTATTCCAAAGAAATACTGGCTACCATTAAATGATCTCTTTGTTCAGTTTGGACAGAGCATCTGCAGACCAATAGGACCAAAACATGAAATTTGCCCAATAACCGAGCTTTGTGATTACTACAATAAAATGGATAATCCTAAAAAAAATTAGAAAAAGAGTAAAATTACTCTTGGAGAACAATTATGAATATATATGCATTTATATCCCTTTTTTCTTCCATAGTAGTCTTCTTTTTGGGCAATTACATTTACTACAAAAATCCTAACAATAGATTAAACCAATTGATAGCTATTCTATGTTTTTTAGTTGCTTATCTTTCATTTGTTGAGTATGGTTTACGAAATGCAGATAACATTACAAATGCTTACTTCTGGTCAAAAGCAACCTTCATCTGGCCAATGTTGACACCGTTACTCTTGACAATAGTTCTAATCGTTACCAAAAGGAATAAAATTCTTAAAAATAAATTATTCATTATTTTACTATTTCTTCCGTCAACGGTAATATCATTAATAGGGTTACTTACCAACCAGTTAAATAATGGATTAATAAATGTTTACTGGGGTTGGACAACAATCCTCAACTTAAATTCCCCTATTTTATTTTTAACAGTTCTATGGATAATCATACTCGGACTTACATCAATTATTCTGAGTTATATGTACTATAGAAAGAGTAGTGGTTCTGAAAAAATCCAGATAACCTATATTTTAACAGGCTTTACTGTAGTCTTGATTTTGAGTTTAATAACAGAATTAATTCTTCCACTCAACTCAATAGAATTCCCTGAATTAACCTACTTCTCATCAGCTTTTGGGTTATTATTCATATCTTATGGTGTAGCCAATTACAGGTTACCCTCCCTTACACTAGAAATAGCTGCAAATGAAATTGTAAGAAATATCACTAATTTTCTGGTTATTACAGATTGCAATAAAAAGATAAAATATGTAAATCCTTTGGGTTTGAAATTATTGGGATATATTAAAAGCGAAATATATGGGAAATCAGTTGACTTGATCTTCCCAGAACACAATAAAATTCGTTCCAAGGATTTGCAACAAAATGGTTACACAAAACATTTTGAAACAACATTAAATCTAAAAACTAATGATTCTATTCCCATCCTATTATCTGCATCTTCAATTTCTAAAAAAACCTCTCCTATTGGAATTTTGTATATGGGTACAGACATACGGAAAAGAAAGGCTATTGAACAGCAAAAAAGATCGATTACCAAACAAACAATAGCACGTCAGAGTGTACTACTTGAACTTTACAAGGAAGATATATCTGAACTTGAAAACACCTTAAAACACCTCACTGAAACAGTGTCCAAAACATTAAATGTTGACCGTGTAAGTGTATGGTTCTTTAATAAAGAAAAAACGGTATTAACATGTGCTGATATCTACATTCTAGATACAGATGTTCATGAAAGTGGACTTAAACTCATTGCACATGATTATCCAAAATATATTAATGCACTTAAACATTCCCATAATCTCACAGCCGAAGATGTGCTTACACACCCTGACACAGCTGAATTTAAGGATAGTTATTTAAAACATAATGGAATTATTTCTATGATGGATGTTCCAATATGGCTTCAAGGGGAAATGGTTGGTGTTCTATGCCATGAACAAACCAAAAATATGCGAAAATATACCTTTGAAGAACAAGACTTCGCAGCTTCAATTTCATATATAATTTCACTTTCATTAGAAGCATCAGAGAGGGATAAAGCCCAAAAACAGATTATCGATTCTCTTGAGGAGAAAAATGTGCTACTCAGAGAGATACATCACCGTGTGAAGAATAATATGCAGATTATTTCAAGCCTTCTAAGTCTGCAGTCAAGCACAATAGAAAATCCTGAAATGAGAGAAGTTTTCCATGAAAGTCAAAATAGGGTAAAATCAATGTCAATGATACATGAACAACTGTATCAGACAGATAACCTTTCAAAAATTGATTTTAAAATCTATATAAACGGATTGATAAAAAGCCTGTTCCAGATATATTCTTCAAGTTTGAAGCAAATTAAATGGGATGTGGATGTTAAGGGGGTAAAGTTAAACCTAGAAACATCAATACCATGCGGATTAATAATTAATGAACTTATAAGCAACTCCTTAAAACATGCATTCAACGAACGCGACAGTGGGAAAATAACAGTTAAAATGAACCGTTATAATGATTTAATCACATTAATAGTGGCAGATAATGGAATTGGAATTCCAAAGAATTTTCAGATAGAAAATACTTCAACTCTAGGTTTGAAACTTGTAACAACTCTAGTTAAACAGCTTGATGGTGAGATGATTGTAAATAAGGAAAATGAAACATCATTTACAATTACATTTAAAGAAATCACTTATATGAAACGTGAATAATATTAAAAATATCATATTAAATAGAAAAATTCCTTTTTTTTGAATATACTCCCATTATAAAAGTAATATCAATAAATAACAATTGAATTGGTGTTTAAATATAAAAAATAATATGTATTTTCTTTAATTGAAGGGTTTTAAGAAAGATTTAGGAAAAATAGAAACTCTATTCTCCCAAGTCTGCTACTTCCCTTGCAAATGATTCTAAAACTTTTTTGGAGAGTCCTTCTACAAATTTCAGTGACCCTGCACATTCATGGCCTCCACCATCAATTCCGGCTTCAGGTATTTCATTAGCGAGTTTCCACACTATTTCATTCAGATTAAATCCAAACCTTTCATTAACTGCATCTGTTGCCCTTATAACACTGAAGTCTGGCCCATATGCAAGTGTAATTATTGGTGTTTCCTCACCATATTTCTGAACAATATTATCATGTACAAATCCACAGGTTTTTCCGGGTGCAGGGAATGTGAATTTATGTGCATACTTCTCAACATCCAGTACATTGAAAATAACCCCATTAGGAAGTTTTTTTGTTTTTAAATTTGGAAGTGCTGCCCTGAGCTGTGTTTGTACACGTTTCATAGATTCATTATAAAGAGCTGTAATTAGTTTTCCATGCTTTTCCTTGTTTCCAAGTCCTAATATGGTGTCAATTATACCTCTTCCATTCATAAATCTGAGATAGAATGCTTCGAAATCAACGCATGATGCAACTTTATCTAGTTCATCCCTTGTATAACCCTTTTCAGCTGCAATTTCAATGTATTTATTAGCTTCATCAGAAGCTGCATGGTCTCCAACAGCAGCAATTCCGGGCAAATGCATGAGCCTTTCAGTTACCTCAGGATTTATCATGTTTGCAACCTCAACTGCAAGTGCTCCGGCTGTGATCTGTGAATCTCCACCAACAAGGTATGGATTTACATGCACATCAACGTATTCATCCACAGCAACTGTACCATCAACTACTTCACCAGGGAAATGATGGTCTACAACAACTACTTCGATATCATATATTTTAACCTTCATTAAAGCGAGCATATCCTCTTCAGTTGATCCATTATCCAGTAACACTATTAATGGGAGTTTCTGGCCGTGTCTTTCAACATCTTCAAGAGCAAATGAAAGATCTTTCACTACATCTTCAATCTCATAAAATGGGGCTTTACTTGGTGCTCTTTTAAAGTAATGCCATTCAGCATCACTATTATTATTTGCCTCTTTTAAAAGTGGAACAACAGCCTTTTCTATTGCTACTCCTGCACATATTCCGTCAGCATCTGCATGGTGCCTTACAAGTATGGATCTTCCATCTAGTATTGCTCTTCTTATTGCTTTGGCAGCGTTGTGCATCATTGGTCGTAGTTTGTTTAGGGTTTCACTTTCTATTAAGAATTCTGTTTCTTCGGGCTCTGCTCTTTTATCTATTGATTCATCAATAAGTTTCCTTATTTCGAGTGAATCTTTTCCTGTGAGCCTGTCAATTGATTCTGATTCTATCTGTATTTTACCTCCATGGAGGTTGACTTCACCCAGTACTTCGGCTATGTTTCCAGTGTTAACACCTGGATAAACCCTGACACCGGGTTCATCAAATGCAGCAGCCCAAGTTGTGCCGGTTTCATCTGCAATTGTGAATATAGTTGGCCCTGATGTCTGCTGGACTTGTACTACTTCACCAACAATCCTGACAGTTCTACCCATGGATTTGTTGTTGATATCACCTATTTTGGTACGTGAAATATTCTTTCTGAGTTTAATAATTTCATAGGAACCTTTTATTGTGGATGGTGAAAGATCAACCTCTCCTCTGGCTCTTTTAATTTCCATTACTTTTACAAAGAGTTCGTCTCCAACAGAATAATTGGGTGATCTTAATCTTAGAAGTCCAAAAACCTTTTTTGAAAGACTTACAAATACTCCATAGTTTTCTACTCTTGTTATTTTACCCTTGTATTCGCTTCCTATTTCCAGGTCGTCCATATCACAGGCAGGGTGGAGTATGTAGACAATGTCCTTAGGTTTACAGTCATTGCAGTAATCTCCATTGTCTAGGGGTTTTCCACATTTTCTGCAGACATTTAATTCTCCTTTTCCGCCACATGCAGGGCATTTTTCTGTTACTTCTATTTCGCCCTTACCATTACATGTTCCACATGGAACTTCCTGTTCCTCATCTAATTCAAATCTTTTGACTGCGTTAGCTGATACTCCTTTTATGTGATTTTTGAGATCCACTTCACTTTTTACACCTGTTCCATGGCATTTTTCACATACCTTGTAACTTGTGACATTGTGACCTATACCTTTACATTCTAAACATTTCTTTATCATTCTTTACCTCTAAAAATTAGTATTTATTAAATTATTTAAATTTACCCGGGTTTTGCTTAACAATTGCCTCTCTTTGGCTGTTAAAATCTGTTGCTTTATTCATAAACCCATTAGCATTACCCAGATGGTTATTAGCGTTTATAGTATCATTATTTATTAAGTATGGAATTGCGGTTTTAAGTTCGCTTGTTGCATTGATTTTGGCATCTATCTCATCTAAAACATACTGCATGTAGTTTATATATACTGTATCATTGGAATTTGTAGCATATGTAACTCCTTGAGAAGCAAATGTTCTTGCCTGGTTAAATTCAGAAGTTGCGTTATCACAGTTTGATAATGCCGCATCATAAAGGAACTTGTTTGTGTCGTAACTTGCATTATTAAAATATCCATCACCATTTTTTAGATGAAGGTTTATAGAAGTTGATAGTCCATCAATCTTAGAAGCATCTGACTGTATACATCCACTTAAAAAAATGATTAATGTAATCAACCCTACAATTATAATCTTATTATCCATACTATCCTCTTTTAATCAATTCAAT
This sequence comes from Methanobacterium sp. SMA-27, assembly GCF_000744455.1. Taxonomy (NCBI): domain Archaea; kingdom Methanobacteriati; phylum Methanobacteriota; class Methanobacteria; order Methanobacteriales; family Methanobacteriaceae; genus Methanobacterium; species Methanobacterium sp. SMA-27. Next base: position 1,462,485 of record NZ_JQLY01000001.1, read on the forward strand.
AAATTTTTTTATATCCTTCCTTAAGTTATTAATGTTTGTTTTAATTTAAAGTTTTGTATACTAATTATGAATAAAATATTTAAAATATTAAATGTGAAGAATTATTTTTAGTATTAAAGAAAAATAATATGTTTTTAATCAATAAACTAAAAAAATAATACTTATATTATAATTTAGAGAAAAATTTTACGATAATTAATTTTATTAAATAACTGTTATTAATCTGAATTTGAATTTTATAGGTTACTTAAACTATTTATATTGTATTAATGTACTAATGATTATTAAGATAAAAAAATTTATTTGGGGAGTAATATGAAGATTACAGTTATAGGGGCAGGATATGTGGGACTAGTTACAGCAGCGTGTTTTGCTGAGTTGGGTAACCATGTTTTATGCGCAAAAAAAACAGAAAAAAATTTAGAAAACCTTAAAAAAGGAATTTCACCTATATTTGAACCCGGATTAGAAGAAATATTACAAAGAAATATAGATGAAAATCGTTTACATTTCACAACAAACATAAAAGAAGCATTAAATTTCTCTGAAGTGGTATTTGTCTGTGTTGGCACCCCTCAAAGTGAAACAGGAGAAGCAGATTTATCTCAAGTAGAAGAAGTGTCAAGGGAAGTAGCTCAAAATATGGATGGATATAAATTAATTATTGAGAAGTCTACTGTGCCTGTTAATACCCATAATTGGATTGAAAAAACTATAATGAGATATCGAAGAGATGCTATTGATTTTGATGTTGCTTCTAATCCTGAATTTTTAAGAGAAGGGTCTGCAGTTATGGATTTTATGAATCCAGATCGTATTGTTGTTGGTGTAAAAAGTGAAAAAGCTAGATCAATATTTGAGGAATTATATAAACCCCTAACTGAACAAGGAATCCAAATAATCTTCGTAAGCCCTGCATCTGCAGAACTTATCAAACATGCTTCAAATTCATTTTTGGCAATGAAGATATCCTATATTAATATGATTGGTGATTTATGTGAGAAGGTGGGTGTTGACATCAAATCTGTTGCCAAAGGTATTGGAAGCGATATGAGGATAGGAAACCAATTTTTTGATGCAGGTATAGGATATGGTGGGTCTTGTTTTCCTAAAGATGTTAAGGCATTCATTAAAATTGGAGAAAATCATGGCCTAAATTTCAAACTTCTGAAGGCCACCGAAGATATAAACTTTAAATGCAGAGAAAATTTTCTAGAGAAAATAGAAAATATATTATGGATTAACAAGAATAAAAATATCGCCATATGGGGTTTAGCTTTTAAAGCCAATACAGATGATATCCGAGAAGCACCATCAATGGATATAATTAAAAGACTCTTCAATAAAGGCGCAAATCTTAAATTATATGATCCACAAGCTTCAAAGAACTTCCAAAAATATTTCCCAGAAGATGAATCTATTACTTACTTCAAAGATAAATACGAAACAGTAAAACAAGCTGATGCTCTGATTATCCTCACAGATTGGGAAGAATTTAAAGAAGCAGATCTTAAAATAGTGAAAGAACTAATGAGAATACCTATAATAATAGATGGTAGAAATATTTATAATAAAGAAGACATAGAAGATTTTGAATACTATGGCGTAGGTAGGTAGATTTGATAGATTTGGTGATTTTTTAAATGAGAAAAGTTCTTATTACAGGTGCAGCTGGTTTTATTGGAAGCCATTTATGTGACAAATTTTTAGATAATGATTCTAAAGTTGTTGGAATTGATAACTTCATAACAGGAGACTGGGGTAATATTTCCCATCTTCAAGAGAATAAAAATTTTCAATTTATAGAACAGGATGTTAATAACTCCTTTGAATTATCAGGAAAATTTGATTTGGTTTTACACTTTGCATGCCCTGCTAGTCCCGTAGATTATCTTAAACATCCAATTGAAACACTCAAAGTAGATTCTTTGGGTACATTCAATCTTTTGGAGATTGCTAATGAATCTAATTCCAGGTTCATTTTGGCATCAACTTCGGAAATTTATGGAGATCCCTTAATTCATCCTCAAATAGAGGAATATTGGGGTAATGTAAATTCCGTGGGAATACGTTCGGTATATGATGAAGCTAAACGCTTTTCAGAAGCTGCTACAATGGTTTTTTACCGTGAATACGATCTTGATGTGCGTATACCTCGAATATTCAATACATATGGACCGCGAATGCAATTGGGTGATGGAAGGGTTGTTCCAAATTTTATTTCTCAAGCGCTAGTTAATGAAGATTTAACTATATATGGGGATGGAAGTCAAACACGCAGCTTCTGCTACATAGAAGATCTTTTAGAAGGTATTTTTGACTTATCGGTTATAAAGGGACTTGATGGTGAGGTAATGAATCTTGGAAGTCAAGAAGAGTATAGAATTCTAGACTTTGCAGACGTTATTATTGAAAAAGTAGAATCAAAATCGAAAAAAAAGTTTTTACCTCTGCCTGAAGATGATCCTAAGCAAAGATGTCCAGATATCAGTAAAGCCCAAAGTTTAATAGGATGGGAACCAAAAACATCCTTAGAGCTAGGTTTGAAAAAAACAATAGACTATTTCAAAAATATATCTTAAAAAAATTATTTGTACATTTATAATTATAAATGAATTAAAAATCAATTATCTTCATTTTTTACATCTAATAATGTTCGTAAATCTAAAATTTAAAACAACTTAAGTCTAACATATTGCTTTATTGTTCTAAATATTCATTAAAAAAAATGAATTTATTGATTAGATCCTTCTAATTTCAAAAAGTTAATATTAATTAAACTTTATTTGTTTAATTAAATTTTTTTTGTTCAGGATCTCCATAGGCCATGAATTGTGCAGTATTCTTTGGCATATAAGTCGTTTGTAAATTCAATATTAAATTCTGCTTCAGGAGCATCCCCTGGTTTTAGAAAAACCCTTTGTGTTCCATTGTCGGTTATGATCTCTATCCATGCTATGTAATGTTTTTCTTCCATAGGGTGTGGTATTTCTCCAACTTTAACCTTAACACCGGTATCTGTTTTTTCAATAATAGGAATGTGTTTTTCTGCTCCAACACTCTTTGGTTTGTCGCTTAAGATCTCAAGCTCGGTACCACAACAGGTTGGTGTTCCACCACCAACATAGATCAGTTCAAATATGTTCCCACAAGTATTGCATCGGTATATATCTCCTTTTTCTGCCATTCTATCAGTACTCCTCGCTTAATATTTCATAATATTTAGTTGGGTGGTCGCATGCAGGACACTTATCAGGGGGTGTAAGTCCGGTGTGTACATAACCACATTTTGAACATAACCATTTAACTTCGTGGTCTTTTTTGAAAACTGTGCCACTTTCAATGGTATTTAAAAGTCGTTTGTATCTTTCTTCATGGTGTTCCTCTGCTCTTCCTATTGCACGAAGTCTTACAGCCATATCATCAAGCCCCTCATCGTCTGCAACATCTGCAAATTCAGGATACATTTCACTATTTTCATAGTGTTCACCTGCTATGGCAGCAATAATATTCTCAGGCGTGCTTTGCATAATTAATGGAGCTTCAGCCTCAACAGTTATGGACTCAACATCACCAGATTCTTTTCTAAGTTCCTGAATCATTCTAAATAACCATTTTGCATGTTCCCTTTCATTATCTGCAGTTGTTAGGAAAATTTCCGAAATTTGAGGGTAACCCTCATTTTTAGCTATCTTAGAATATAATGTATATCTATTTCTTGCTTGACTTTCACCAATGAAAGCCTTGGTTAAATTCTCCAATGTTTTTTTCATAATAGACACCTTTGTTAGTATTTGTTGTTACTCTACTATAAATTTTTATTTGGTAAATACGAAACATAAATCTAAACGAAAATTTAGTTGGAATTAGATTCATCGGTAGTTTTGGGCGATTTTATTCTGAATTAAGTAAAATCTCAAATTTAAATTAATAAAATTATTAAACAATTAAGTCCATAAATTAAGTAGGTTGGGTTAAAAAAATGATTCATAGGATTCTTAAAAAATTGGCTATATTTTTACAAAAAAATTATTTGATCCAAAAAACAATAGATTAATGGTGATAAAATAATGGATGTTAACTGGGTAAATATTGAATTTGAATTAGGCAAAGTAGAAGAGTATGATAGAAAATCTGATCAATCTATTGACAGAATATCGATTGGGTCTACCACAATTAAGATATTCTATAATCTAATGTCTAAAAGGGAAGAAAATTATATCAGGGTTATACTTATAGATAACCTTCTGGGATATGAATATCCTGTAGTAAGGGGTGAATCAATATAAAGATATTTCTAATATTATTTATTTTAAATTATATTATATAACATAGGAATTCACGTCAAATATTCAATAAAAAATTTGAAATTACTAAAATCATTGATTAAAATCTTTTTTAATTGTTAATAATCAAATAATATAAATTTTTCTATAATATCTTTTTTCTTAATGACTACTCTAATTACTTATTTATGAGTATTTGTAATACTCTGAAATAGAGTGTTATAGGATGGATAAGTATAAATTAAAAGAAATTTATAGATATATTTAGTTTAGTGATTTAAAGTTGAATTAGTTTAAAATTATTAGGTGGAACAAAATGAAGACAATGATAAATAGAAAATTAATTGTTTATATTCCCCTATTGTTGATTGGTCTGGGCATAATATTTTCAGCAGGAATGCAGTCAGTTGCTGCTGACCAATCTCAAATCTATGTGAACTCATCGGGAAATGACAATTATAATGGAGAATCCCCTGTATTCATTAGTGGAACTATAGGGCCTAAAAAAACCATTAAAAATGCAACAAAAACTGTTATAAACGATGGAACAGTACACATAGCAGCTGGTACCTACAATGAAAATAATATAGCTGATTTCAGCAAGAATATTAACTTCATTGGAGAAGACAAATATAAAACCAAAGTAGATGGAAATAAACTTGGTGGTATTTTTTCTGTTGGTGCACAAGGGGCGACTTATAGTTACTCATTCACTAATCTGCAATTCCTTAACGGGAGTGCATTTAACGGTGGTGCAATCTCTAATACATGTGGAAATATCTTAATTGATAACTGTATTTTCAAAAATAACAAAGCAAATTATGCTGGAGCTGCAATTTTCAGTTTCGGAACAGGAAGTGCTCCTGCATCTATAAATATTAATAACTGCAACTTCACCAACAACTCTGCTCCTAATGGAGTTATATATAATGGTCTAAGTAGTGTAAGTGTAATAGGAAGTGATTTCACAAACAATACTGGATCAACAACAAGTATACTCTGGAGTAATTTTGGTCAAATATCAAATTTCCAGTTCAACAGAATTATAGGAACCGGTAATTTAATTAGTAGTGACTCAGGTGGAGATGTAAGTCTTAACTGGTGGGGTTCAAACGCTGATCCTTCAGCAAAATTAACAGGTGTTACAGCAACTAATTGGTTAGTATTAACAGCTTTTGCAAATCCTTCATTAATTGTTAATGGGGCAACTAGTATAGTAACAGCTGATTTACTGCATGATAACGGAATTTTAACAGATCCAACTAATCCGGATTTGTATTATCATGATCCATTATTTGGTCATGTACCCGATGGAATAATAGTAAACTTTTTAAATGATGCATTTGGTACAGTTAATCCGTTAACCAGCAGCCTAATAAATGGTTCAGCTTCTACCACATTTACCGGTACTAAAATCGGAACATCTGTTGTACAATCAACTATTGATTCGGTCACTACTACATCTAATGTTATTATAAGCTCAGCACTAGTTGTAACTAGTACAGATCCAGTTAAAAATGCTGGGAGTGTGGCTTTAAACAAAGTTGTTAAAATTACTTTCAACAAAAATATTAAATTGGGTACAAATCCTTGGATTGAATTTAAAACTGCAGCTGGAACAGCAATAACATTCACAACAAAAATTGTTAATAATGTTTTATCATTAACGCCTACAAGTCTTTTAAAAGGTGGAACCACCTACAATGTAGTTTTACATTCAAATAGTATCACAGATTTAAGCGGGTTAGGACTAGCAGCACCATACTCAACAGTATTCACAACCACTGTACCTCCAGTAGTTACAAGTACTGATCCAGTTAACAATATATCCAAAGTAGCAACAAATAAAATTGTAAAATTCAACTTCAGCAAAAACATTAAACTTGGAACAAACCCATGGATAGAATTCAAAAATTCAAGTGGAACAGCAAAACCCTTCACACTATCTGTTAGCGGAAGCACATTAAGTATAAAACCAACATCAGCTCTTTCAAAATCAACTAACTACACGGTTATTGTCCACTCAAATGCAGTAATAGACTCAAATGGAACCGGACTAGCAGCACCATACACAATAAAATTCAAAACAGCATAATTAATCCTTTAATTTTTTTTTATTTATTTTTCTATAATATAATAATAAATTAATTTTAAATTGTTTAAATACATTAATAATCATATTAAACAAGTATCAAAACAGGAATATTATCAATTTTTAATTTTAGATTGGTTAATCATTATATTAGATTTAATAACTTGAGGAATATAGTATAAGTATAAAATATGGATAAATAATATGGGAATCAGTAAAACTCAGTTTATAGGATTTATTTTAGTTTTAGGTTTATTTCTATCTTTAGTATTTCCTGATGTAATTTCAGCAGCAGAAGTTAGTAATAATACCCATTTAAACCCTGTTAAAGAATCAACAGCTGTTCATAACAATGCAACATCTGTAAAGAAGTCTAATTCTAGTTCAACAACTAAATCTAAATCAACAGATTTACCTTGTTATTATGATCTTAGAAAGCTTGGAAAACTTACCCCTGTTAAACAACAAGGTTTCTCAGGAACATGCTGGGCATTTGCTGCTTTAGGTTCATTAGAATCCTGTCTTCTACCTTATGAAACATGGAATTTCTCTGAGAATAATATGAAAAATCTTGATAGTTATAACTACGCATGGGGATTTGACAGAGGATACAATGATGCAGGAAGTTGGGAACAGGCATTAGCTTATTTAACACGATACAGTGGCCCTGTTATATCAGCTGAGGATCCTTTCAATGAATTCAGTGGTTCTTCACCTACTGGGTTAAAAGCTGTAAAACATGTGCAAAATGCAATACTCATTGGTGCTCGAAATAGCACAAGCCATATGGATAATGACAAAATTAAGGAAGCTATAATGAAATATGGTGCAGTGTACAGCCTGATGAGATACTCTGATTATTATTTTAATCCATGGACCAATGCATACTACTATAATGGTTCAAATGATGTTAATCATGCCATAGATATAGTGGGTTGGGATGATAATTATAACAAATCCAATTTTTTAAATGATGCACCCGGAAATGGTGCTTTTATAATAAGAAACAGTTGGGGTACTGATTGGGGAGATAATGGCTATTTTTATGTTTCCTATTATGATAAGTTACTTGGAAACAGCAATGACAATGTGGTGTTCATGGATGCAGAGCCAATAACCAACTATAATAATATATATCAATATGATCCCCTTGGTTATGTGGGTAGCTTTGGATTTGATAGCGATGTTGGCTGGTTCTCCAATGTTTTCACTTCTCGAAGTAACGAAAAATTGAGGGCTTCTAGTTTTTATGTTTTAACTCCAAATTCACTATACGATTTATATGTCTATTTAAATCCTAAGGGTAATAACCCAATAAGCGGTAAATTGGCATTATTTAAAGAAGGAATTATCAGTACTGCAGGATACACAACAATTGATTTCGGGAAGCATATTTCATTACTCAAAGGCCATAAATTTAGTATTGTTGTAAAATTGACAACTCCTAATTCTACTCTACCAATTACAATCGAATATCCTATGGAATATTACAGTAGCAAAGCTACTGCCAACCCTGGTGAAAGTTATGTGAGTATGAATGGTATTTTTTGGGAGGATATGACTAGTTTCATATCAAATGCCAATGTATGTTTAAAAGCTTTTACATCAAGTAGAGGTGCCGATCTTTCAGTTACAAAAGAAATGAGCAATAAAAATCCGATTCTATATAGTAAAATATTCTACACCATAACTGTTAAGAATAATGGCCCCGGCACAGCAGAGAATGTCTTTATCTCAGATAAGTTACCTTTAGGATTATCTTTCCTCTCGTATATTACACATTATGGGAAGTATAATCCAAAAACTGGTGTATGGAATATAGGAACTCTTCCCAATGGTGAAGTTGCAACTATTATTATCAATTGTATTGTTAAAGGTACAGCCAATATTTCAAATGAAGCCATTTTATTTTCTTCTACCTATGACCCAAACCTAAACAATAACTTTGCTATGATAAATGGAACGGTTTTACAACAGAGGAATGTAAAAAAGGTTGTTCAAAAATTAATTCCAATAGAAAAATGGCAGAATATAATTTCAATGCAAAAAACTGGACAAAATCTAATCCCATTTGTTTTTGGACTAATAATCATGGTGGGGGGAATAACATTATATAGTAAAAAATAAAATTGTTTCATTTGTTATTAGAGACGGAAATTTTTTGAAATATTAATATTTTGATAAAAAAAATTTCCAATATTATGATCATAAACTAATTTTAGATAGCATTTTCAATGTTTTTGTAATAAAATGCATTAGTTTAAATTATATTAATGCATTAATTTAAATAATAAATCTAATAATTAATTAAATAAAAGAGGTGGTTTACAATGAATCAAAAAGCCTTAATATCAATACTAGTTATTACTGTTATATTTGGAGGGGTAGTTATTTCCGGATGTATAGGTAATAACAACAACACAACCAACCTTACAAACAACAGTACAATAAATGGTAGTTCATCTGGAACTACTTCAAACAATTCAGCTACAAGCCAAAGTTCTTCACAATCAAGTCAAAGTTCCTCTAAAAGCGATAAAAACAGTACTGGATCCAAACCAAATGGAAGTAATGGAAATGATAATAGTGGAAATGATAATGGCGGATTAACTGGGGATAATTATGTTCCCGACCCAAATAACCCACATAACACCAAATGATCAATTTGGAGTTATGAAATTTTCTGGAGATGTAATAAATGATAAATAGTAAAGTTTTACCGATAATGCTAGGAGTTCTTATGCTTTTAAGTATGGGGACATCAGCAGCGGTAACAACTAATTCAACAAGTTATAGTACAAGCCAGGTAAGCCAGGCAGCTGTAACTGTTAAACATAATGTAGAAACTAAATATAGTCTGCCAAGTAAGGTTACAGTAGGCGGTAAAAGTTTAACAAATTATCAATTTTTATATTTACTTACATCTGCCACAAATAATGTGGCAAATGGCAAATCAAAGAATTTAATAAACCTTAAAAATGTATCAAAACCAACAAGTCCCACTGAAACTTTAACCAGTGGAACTATAAAAAAATCAGAATATGTTACCATAGCTAGTAAAATAAATGCATATATTGCCAAATATGATAAATTACCTAACTATGTGACAACATCTCGGGGAAATATGAAGTATCAGTCCGTGGTTTATATGTACAGTAAAATCATGACTTACTACAATGTGAACAAAGTGCTACCTTCAACTGTTTCAGTAAAATCCTGGTATGCACAGACACTCGGACCTGCAGCCAAAATTAATAGTACAACCATATTAAATGCTAAACAAACTGAATTAGGTCATGATTCATATGGAAAAGTTTTAAGATTAGGGCCTTTCGGTAATGGTGCCAATAAAGTAGCAATTATTGTCGGTGTGCATCCTCAAGAAATACAAACACATATAGCCATGCTTAATGCTATTGGAGTTTTATCTAAAAAACTAAACAACGTGCAGATATGGGTTTATGATGTGATAGTGTATAACGGAGCAAATTATTCTACTGGCCGAGCTCATGGGCAAGATCTGGCAAATAAATATGTAGTACCCAACATTGGAACTTCTTTCAAATTAGTAATGGACACCCATGGAAATACAGGAAAGGGTGCTGAAGTATATAGTGGATATCCTAACTTTGTTTTTGCTCCAGTTGAAAATTCAAAGTCCCTAAGTTACGCAAACAAATTAGTTAAATCTAGCCTAACTCAAGGAGATTTGTTGTATCGCTATGTATCTGGAAGCAGTCCTAAATATGTGACTATTCCGATAGCTAATAAAGGAATACCAACTATTGTCTACGAACAATATATCAATCAAGCAAACTATGCTCAAGTTTTGTACCAACATGCATTACAAGTGGTTAAAGCAATAAATGCTCATTCATATAATAACAGATTTGATTAATTGAATCCCTTTCTTTTTTTAGACTCAAATATTTTTTTATATAGATTTCCTATAAACTGTAACCCAAATCTCCCAGATATAATTTATTAAGGTTATATTTGAACTCATATTGAATATTTAAACTTAAAGACGCTCTTTCATAGAGTTTAATGCTTCAATATAAAAAATTAAGGATAATAACAAGTCAAATTCCTATGATGGAAAATAGATTTAAGATCGTAAAAATAAAAGGGATATATATTATTGTTTGATGTAAGATCATTATTCACTTTAATATTTTAGGGGGTAAAATTTTGAAGAGAATGAATCTCATTTTAATATTAAATTTTGTTAATAGGAATTGTAGGTCTTTCAGGCTGTATAAACTCAAATAACACCAATAAAACAGTAGTTAAAAACAACTCTACAATACAACTCGCACCGGTTGATAGCCCCATATTTAGTAATCAATATGTATCCTTTAAGAAACCCACAGATTTAACTATAATAGATGATTCCAACAGTTCTCAACTTAACATAAAAATAAAAAGTGAGGATAAGTTGATTGTTGAAATAAATAGTGTAACTAATGATACAAAATTTGTTAATTCTCTAATAGCACAGAGTAATAATACAACTGTAGCAAATAAAACAGCTTATGAGTTTTCAGACCCTACTGCCATTCAATTATATATTCCAGTTTCAAAAAGTAATGGTAAAACAACTGTAATACGGATCTATGTCTCTCCAGATTATTTACCAGATTATAATTTGATAAAAGATAGTTTTGTAATTATCAGAGCTCCTCCTCATTAAAAACTATTTTCTATATTTTTAAAATTATAAACAATTGTTAGAAAGGTAATGTATTATAAACCCCATTTAATATGAAATTAGAAATATTCCAGTTTTTTATTACTCCAAAATTGTTTATGTTATTACTTGCATCTGCTGCATACCATTTACCATTAACATAGATATTAGTCCAAACATGACTGATCCATTCCTGGCTTTTGTAGAAGTAACAAGTTCCATATTTGTATCGTGCTGAAAGTCCTGAAGCCCTTGCTAATGAAACAATTAAACGTGAAAGATCTACACAGTTACCCTTTAATAACTTCAATGTACCAGAAGCACCGTATCTTGTCCCATAGTAGAATGAATAATCAACATAATCTCTTACCCAATTAAAAATTTTCGCTGCTTCCTCATATTTAGATTTGGTTCCAATGGATAATGATGCTGCAAGTGTAGATATAGTTAAACTGGGAACAGTTAATGATATTCCTGCTTTATTATTTTTTAAAGATGAATCATATGTATTTGGTTGATAACTAACTATGTTGTTTATAACGGTTTTAAAGGCCATTACCTTTACATAAATATGTATTGTGTTTACAGAACCACTTTTCAATGTAGATATTGTCCAAATACCTGTTTTATAATTATAATGACCATTTCCATAACATGAAATGTATTTAAGTAGATTGGGGTTTAAACCAGAATTTATAACTAAATTCTGTGCATTATTAGGTCCTTTATTTCTCACTTGAATTATTATACAAATATGATGAAGGTACTTTGGATTGTAATTTGATGCTGTATGATATATACAGATATCTGCAGATGAAGGAACACTTAACTGGGTTACAGCAATGTTATTAAGTGTATTTGGATCTGTGGTTGATCCTGATTTGTAAAATGCAGTATTGGTAATGTTGATATTTGATTTAATAATCTGTGCAGTAACATGTAGAATGATATTTGTATTATTTGTTAGCGTTTGTACAGACCATATACCAGTTATATAATTATATGAACCTTTACCATCATCAGAAATCCATTTAAGATAATTATGGTTTAATAAATAGCTTACATTAATATTACTTGCAGTATTTGGTCCATTGTTATTTAGTTTTACAGTGAAAGTGACATATTTCAGATAGTTTGGTTTATAATTTGATGCAGATTGTGTTATATTAATATCCGATATTTCATCACTATTTGGTTCGTTAGCTGATGTAGTTATGTTGTAATGAGAATCCAAAACAGTTGGTACAACTTTATTATTCTTAATAGCTCTATTGTTTTCCACACCCATATCATTATTATGATCTGAATATTGCAAGCCAGTTATATCCGGATTATTAATTTCATCAGATCCTGATGAAGAAGATGTTGCTGCAGAACTTATATTTAAATTTAATACTAATGTTAAACTGAATAATAACAGTAACGATAAAAATAACTTTTGTTTAATTATACCTCCCCCAAGGTTAGATCAACAAATTAAACAATTCTTATATTAAATTTAATGGGATTATCATATAAATATTTGTTCAAAAAAAATAGAAAAAAACTTATTTGAGTTTATTAATATTTTATTGGAAGTAACATCTAATAATTAAGGACTTTTATTATCAACTTTTTACTATTTCGATTAACTAAAAACAAATATTAAATATCATATAATGGCTGAATTTTATTTTTGAGATTTTTTGGATTTGAATTTAAAAATGAGATATTATTTTTTGAGTATAAGCCAAATCAAATTATTAATGAAAACTTTACAATTCACAAAATAAAAAATATCAAGAAAAATATTTGTATAACCTGATTAATTTTATTATTATTATTATTATTATTATTATTATTCAGATTTATTTAATTAAATAATTTTGATATTGCCAACTATTTTACTGTAATTATTTTTCCATTTGAATATCCATGTCCATTTAGTAGGTGATCTTCTGGATTGACAAACCATCTTCTTCCGTATGATTTTTTTTTAATTATAATTTAGTGATATTAATTTTTATATATATTTTACTGATAAATTTTTAAAAACCACAAAAAATTAATTGGTATATTGATTCAATGAATTTTAGTTCAATAGGATGATTTATAATTAATATACCCATCTTAACAAAATAGCATGCTCTTTAAATGAACAATGATGTAAACTAATAGTCCAGTTTGTTTTCATCTTCATTTCCAATGTAAGGCATATAGATATTGATGACAATATTTGATATTAAACAAATTATAAAAAAATTTTATAAAAACAAGCTTTAATTCTAAATTATATTTTTAGAAATTAATGATGTTTTAAAAAAGATAAGCAGAATATAGAAAAATCATTTAAAATTGAAAAATACATATTAAAAAAAAAAAATGATTTAGTTTAAACGTTACACGCTATAACTGTTCCATAACTTTGTGTGTTGTTGAACATATTTGTTGAGAAGTATGTTCTGTATGGTGCATCTTGCCATGAGCCGTTTGAGAAGTATTGAACTGATCTGTGTCTGCTTGAGTAAGCAGTTGAGTACTGAAGTATTCGGGATTTCATACCTGCTGCATTCATTCTCTTGTAAAGATAATCACTCATTGCCCAACAGTCACCACTACCATGTGCAATCATGCCCTCAGCTGTACTTGCTGCACCACTGTAGCTGAATTTAGAAGCTGCTCTCATTATAGAAGCAAGGCTTGTAGTTGATGCTACAAGTTTTGGTTTCTTAATAGATAATCCCTGAGTTGCTATGATTTTCTGGAATTTTGCAATTGGTATTAAATTAGAACCATATTTCACAGTGTTAGGTAATCTTCCATTACTTGCATAGAATTTTTCTGCTCTGGAAATACCATCTTTCATCTGAGCCACACTAATTGGTGATACAGTAAATTTGTAAGAAAAAGCAACATTCTTATTTCCTGAAAGGTCAGATACACTGCCCCTACTTAGGAATACTGTATATTTAACTCCAGATGCTAATGCATTTGTAGGTGTTATGGTTAATGTGTTACCACTGTAAGTTTTCTTAATGGAAATCTTTGTTTCACCATCTTTTAGATAAATCAAATTATTTCCAGCTGTTATTTTTTCATTGAATTTTACTTGAATATTTGAAGTATCTTTTATGACTGCTTTTTTAGCAGGACTTACATCTGTTACTTTAGGGGATGAATGATCAACTGTGACATTATCTCCAACAGTAGTTGCTGCAGATGTATTTACATTTAAAATTAGTGCTACACCAAATATCAATAGCACTGATAAAAACAATTTTCGCTTAATTCTATCGCCTCCGTACCTAATAAACATCAAACAAGTTTTCTTAATGATGCTTATCAGTCTAATCAATAGTCACTTTAATATCACATATAAAGGTTTTGATTTAATGCTCCAAAAAAGACAGTCACACGGCTGTTTTATTAATTTAAGACAAGCTATGAACTTATTGATATATTATATTATGGATAAGCCTACTCTGTTGGTATTTTTAACAAATAAGGTTATCTAAAACGGTATATCTGTAAATTAACAGCATTAAATCCTTTTACTAATTACGCATATACTTTGCAATCATGATAAAACCTGTTAAGTTACCCGTATTGATTAGAAACGATTCATTGACAATTTTTATGGTGATTAATAAGTTATCCTATGCTTTTAAAAAGAACTGGAAATTATGAACCCAATTTTGATAATTGGCGATTTAAAGACTCTAAAAATGAATCGAATAAATGCTTATATATTATACATAGATTAGTTAATTGCTGTAATTACTCTAATAAATTCATCATATAATAGGTGTATTAATATTTCTTTCAATTAATAACAGTAAATTGATAATGATGTTGTTTAGTAATAAATTAATATAGGTGTAATTTATTATAAAAAATATGAATTTAAATAATAGAACCTTTAACATATAAATCCTTATATAATATCAATTCAAATTGACTATAAATTTTAAATATTAGTTAAATTAAAATTCAGATACCGAATCCGTTGAATATTTTTTAAACTAGGAATAGAAACATTTAATCAAAGGTTTGCAAAAAAATAACTAGAATTATAATTTAAATAAATGGAGAAATAAAATATGAAACATTTACTATCTAAGGATCTAGGTATTATTTTTTTGCTAACTGCAATTTATATATTGATAATATCATTTCCTAATCTTAATTATGGAAAATTTATAATTGAAGTAGGATTTTTAATCTTATTATTCCTCTTCATTGGTTACTCAATAATATCATTGTTAAGACCTGAAGAGAATTATAATCATATTCTACATAAACCTGTATTAATTCTGGAATTCAGTGTACTAATCATTTTGGCTGTAAGTTTAATATTGAAGTTTTCAATATTAGACTTTAACTTATTTTTATTGGTTATGGCTTTATCCATAATTACAATGTTTTTATCAATATCCGCTTATATTCGTAGAATTTGCTACTACAAATCAGGCGGTAGACCTGCAGAAATAACTAGATCTCAAAAAAGCCCAGAAAAAAAATCACCCCAAAAAAAGCGTACAAATCTCAATTTAGGCTATAATAAAGACCTTATTATGATTGATCTGCTCTCAATATTTACATTATCAACGTTTTTCATTCATTCTTTGAATATTGGAATAGTACACAACATTCTAGGATCTTTATATATGATTTTATTATCTGGATATGTAATTCTTACTGTTTTTATTCCTAAGACAAAACAAATGGACCTACGAATAATTTTAGGTTTAAGTATTTGTTTAAGCTTACCAACATCAGCCATTATTGGATTTGTATTGAATTATACAAAATATGGGATCAGTGTTAACTCAATATCGTTTGTCTTAATATTTTTAACCCTGATTTTAGGGATATATAGCCATATCAGAAGATTAAAGGTACTCAAATCCTAAGCCCTCTGAATCAGGAATAATATTTCAAATGTACTAATCCAACAATAATTTCTGAAAATTATTGGAATTTGAAATTTATTTATCCATTAATCGTAATATCAAATAGTTGTATGAATATATATGTATCTTAAATAAACTCTAAAAAGAATTTTTTGAGTAAATATTATATACCATTAATAATAGACTTGTTTATAGGTTATAAAGAGAATTATTGGTCGGTAGATAACATGAATAAAGATTATAAACTAATGGCGGCATTGATACCAATAATATTAATTTTAGGCTTGGCCTTATACATATTTCCCAATGCATCTGGTCTGAAAACAGATATTGCATCTCCTTTAATGAATCAAACAGATAATTCCACTTTAAACCAGACATATAACAATACAACAATCCAAAATCAACCTGATTCCATAAATACTCAAAATTCTCAAGTTGCTACAAATACCAATAACTATTATCCAACAAACAATCCAACAAATTCAGTTACTCCTACTGATAACACAACTGGAGTAGACCCAAATATCCCAGTAGAACCTATAGAACCTACCAACAATAGTATTCCATAATTTTGTGGGATTTATTTTCATATAATTTAAAATTACGTTAATTTTTTTTATCTACTTTTTTATTAGAATTTTTAATTTAAAAAAAAAGTAGAAATAAGAGAATATTTTTTGCTTCTGTTTCCATATTTAGGATATATTCATTCATTTTAATTTGTAACTTTAACATTTTAACCTAAATTTCTCTAGGAATGTAAAAAAAATACAATAAATTAAATTTATTCCAGTTTCAAGATAGTACATATATAATATGTTAAATTGTTCAATTATTACAATGAAGTTCATATAATACTTGTACATTTTAAAGTAAAATTTGAATTCTCAACAATTATAAATATATTCTTTTCATATAATATTAATAAACATTAAAATTCAAAAAAAGAAGACAAAAAAATAAAAAAAATAAAAAAAAAGAATTTGGTGGAAAGATGAGTATAAAGAAAATATTGTTGATTATTGTATTAGCATTAATAATAATTGCAGCGGGTTTTGTAATTTATCAATATGAACAGCCAGCATCAACCAATGTTATGAAAGGAAACCATACTCTACTATTATTAACAGTAGATCCTTCAGAACCACGACCTGGTATGGGAGGGGTTGACATGGCTTTTGCTGTAAATACAATAGACGGTAATGTGAAAAATATTACACCAATCTATCCCGGCGGGATGATGCATCCAACAGCAATGGAACCATCAGGAGCCGGAACAGGTAGATTAATGCTTCATGACACATTATGGGATGCGGACCCTGCAGTTGGGGCTAAATTAGCTCAAGAGACTGTTCCAGCAAATACAAGAATCAAAACAGATGCTGTTGTTATGATAACACCAGATGCTATCGATACAATGATAACAGCTATTGGTCCAATCAACGTACCCGGCCAAGGAACAGTCACAGGTAACTCAATTCAATTCCTGAGAGCCGAACAAAACAATGGTGGAATGACAAGGGGCAGTGCAGTGGAATCCATAATGAAACCAATTTTAAATGCAACAAAAGACCCAAGTAAATATTCTACACTCGCACAAATAGCAGCTGATCAATATATTAAAGGAAATATAGCTGTGGTGCCAAGTTCATTGTTTACTCAGTTCGCAATATCCAAAGGCATTAATGCCATTTTTTAATTAAATGAATTTTTTTTAATTTTTTTTTTAAATATGTTAATAAAAATATACATTAAAATATGAAATATAATATATATTCAAAAATATAATTTTCAAAGAAATATAGTAAATTTTTTTGGTTTATAAATATTAATAAAAATAATATACAAATACATTAAAATTTATATTAAGATTTTTCTTAAGACATTATATAACAACCAATAGTGGTATTAATTAATAAATCAAAATAAAAAGGTATTTATGAACACTTATTAAATTGATTTCCGTTTTAAATAATAATCCATGTCAAAAATTGTAATATAAAAAAAATTAATATGATATATCTGATTAATATAATATTTATAGAGGTGTAAAAATGAAAATAATGATTATCGGTTCAGAGGGTATGTTAGGACATGATTTAGTAGATGTTTTATCTGCTGAACACCAAGTAAGCACCACTACAATCGATACTTTAGATATTACAGATATTGGTAAAACAATCAAAACTGTGAAAGAAAATGATCCTGATGTATTAATTCATGCAGCTGCTTTTACTAACGTAGATGAAAGTGAATCAAATCCTGATCTTGCATACAAAGTAAATGCCATAGGCACTAGAAATGTTGCTGTTGCTTGTCAAGCAGCAGATTGTGCAATGGTATACATATGCACCGACTATGTTTTTGATGGTACCAATAAAACTCCATATTATGAATATGATGAAACCAAACCATTAGGTGTTTATGGAAAAACTAAGCATACAGGTGAATTATATGTCCGTGATATTTTAAATAAATTTTACATTGTTAGAACTGCTTGGCTCTATGGTTACAACGGTCCCAATTTCGTGGCTACCATGTTAAATTTAGCTAAAACTAATGATACCATATCTGTTGTCAACGATCAGATAGGATCACCTACATACACTGTGGATTTGGCTAAAGCTATTGCCCTTTTAATCAAAAGGTCATCATATGGGATTTATCATATCACCAACAGTGATAATTGTTCATGGTATGATTTCGCCAAAGAAATATTTAAACAAGCCAATGTTGACGTAGAGTTAAAACCAGTAACAACTGAAGAATTTCCAAGACCAGCTCCTCGACCAAAATATTCGGTTCTAGAGAATTATAACTGGAAAATGGAAGGATATCCAAAGATTCGAAATTATAAACAGGCTTTAGCAGATTATATGAAATTACTTAAACTTTAAGTTCTAATTCAGTTTTTAAGACTATGGATAAATAGGGGGTAAAAAATGAAGGGAATAATACTTGCAGGAGGATCCGGAACAAGACTCTATCCGATCACCAAAGCAGTTTCAAAACAGTTACTTCCAATCTATGATAAACCTATGATTTATTATCCATTATCAGTTCTAATGCTTGCAGGAATAAGGGAAATATTAATTATTTCAACACCAAATGACCTGCCACGTTATGAAGAATTGCTTGGTGATGGTAGTGACCTTGGAGTATCCTTTTCCTATGCAATTCAAGATGAACCACGTGGACTTGCTGATGCGTTTGTTGTAGGAGAAGATTTTATTAATGATGATAATGTAGCTCTGGTGCTTGGAGATAATATATTCCACGGACACAGATTTAGTGAGATATTGAAAAGGGCAGCTTCTTTAAAAGATGGGGCAATCATTTTCGGATACTATGTTCGAGATCCTAAACCATTTGGAGTAGTTGAATTTGATAAAAAGGGTAATGTCATTTCTATAGAAGAAAAGCCAGAAAATCCTAAATCAAATTATATAGTTCCAGGTCTTTATTTCTACGATAACTCAGTAGTAAAAATAGCAAAAAATATTAAACCTTCCAAACGTGGTGAACTTGAAATAACTTCGATTAACGATGCTTATCTAAAGAAAAACCAATTAAAAGTTGAATTATTAGGTAGAGGGATGGCCTGGCTCGATACAGGGACGCATATGGGGCTTTTAGAAGCCAGTAATTTTGTTGAAGTTGTACAAAAAAGACAAGGGTTTTATATTGCATGTTTAGAAGAAATTGCATATCAAAATGGATGGATTAACAGTAAAATGGTTTCAAAATTGGCTAAAACTTTGAAAAAAACTGATTATGGAGAATATCTTATAGATTTAATTAAAGATCAAGAAAGGTAATAATATTATTTAAATCAATTTAAAGGAGATTTATTAATGGGTAAATTTAAATTTTTGAAAACATTTATTGAAGGAGTATATGTTATAGAACCTACTGTATTTGGTGATGAACGTGGCTATTTCATGGAAACATACCATGCAAAAGAATTTGAAGATGCCGGGATTGCTGCTACATTTGTTCAAGATAATCAATCTAAATCTCAAAAAGGAGTTCTTAGAGGGCTTCATTTTCAATATACCCACCCACAAGGTAAGTTGGTTCGTGTAATAAAAGGCGAAGTCTTTGACGTAGCAGTAGATTTAAGAAAGAATTCTTCAACATACGGAAAATGGACAGGAATTATTCTATCTGACAAAAATAAAAAACAATTCTATATACCCGAGGGATTTGCACATGGTTTTGTGGTTTTATCAGATGAAGCTGAATTTACATATAAATGCACCAACTTTTACGATGCAGACGATGAAGGTGGAATTCTCTGGAATGACCCAGACATAGATATTGAATGGCCAGTTGAGGATATTAATGAAATTATGTTATCTGACAAAGATAAACAATTAAAAACATTGAAAGAAACAATCACTGATTTTAAATGAATAAATTGAATATGCTGGTATATATTTAGTATACCTTTTTTTTATCTTATTTTTCTTAAAAATCAAGTTGTTTAACCAATTTTAAAATAAAATATTATTAGAAATTAAAAAAAAATAAAAAACATTCATACCCCAATATCTTTTTCAATTTCTTGAAATGATTTTTTATTTGCTACAGAAGCAAAATCCATTAGTATTTGCATCTTGTTGATATATTTATCACTTTTTTTAGTCCTTTTCATCATACTTTTAGAATGAGGATAATTTTTTGGAGATCTTTCCCTTAATAATCTTCTAAAACATTCCTCTAAATCAATCTTTTTTTCTTGATAAGATTTAATGATCTCACTTATTTTTTTATTAAAAAAGTAATCTAATTCATTTAATCCTGCAAGCTTTAAAAATGATTTCTCGGTATGATCTAATTCATCTAAATTTTTTGTTAATATTGGTTTCAGATTTTCCTTAACATATTCATAGTCCCACAAAAATGGTTCTCTGTCATGATGTTTAGAATCCTCTATTCTTAAATAAGGTTTTACCTTAACTTGAGGTAATGAATCTCCTGCAAATGGTATATCTAACAATCTAGGTTCAATACGCTTTAATACTTCATAAACAAATTCTTTATATGCATCATCTTTTCCATTATCTGCAACAACTTCACCATATAATAATCCAAACCATAACTCACAATCAGTAAAAAATAAAGGTATAGTGAAATTTTGATAATAATGAACTCTCCTTGCAGTCCATATACTATCACGAATTACGCTATCTATTTTAGTTCTTCTATAAGCAACCATTCCCT
Organism: Methanobacterium sp. SMA-27; assembly: GCF_000744455.1. NCBI lineage: Archaea > Methanobacteriati > Methanobacteriota > Methanobacteria > Methanobacteriales > Methanobacteriaceae > Methanobacterium > Methanobacterium sp. SMA-27. The sequence continues at coordinate 1,483,674 of NZ_JQLY01000001.1, forward strand.
GCTGAAACACTTCAGACTCATTTACAGGATAAATACCTGGAGCATGGGTAGTGATTAGATCATCAGTCAATGGAGATACTCTTGATGAAATTTTTCTTTCAAAATATGATACAAAATCTTTTGAATTCCAATCACCATGACCCAAATAGAAAGTTAAAGCATAATCATCATATGTATTAGAATTCGGAAAACCATTATCCGGCAAATCATGATGGAAATGTTCTATATCAAGAGCCTCCGCGACTTTTTTGGCAATAATTACATCTGGATGAGTATCCTGACCAGATGTATAAAAAATTAAGGGAATCTGAAGTTTTTTACATACAATAGAAAGAACAACTGCTGCTAATCTTGAATCAAATCCGCCAGTTAATCCTAATATAATTTTATCAATATTTAATTTTAAATTGGCTAAATTTATTTCTGTAAAATTCATTACAAATTTAATATAATCATCATATAAATGATCTTTATCATTATTAAATGCATTTATAAACTTCTTTGGCACATCAATAGACTCTTTTCTTTCAATTATGATTTTACCATTCTCAAAATACTTAATATCATGAGGAAATACTCTTTTTATCTCTTTAAAAATACTGTGTCGAGGATACTTACGTCCACCCCACTCATTAAATAAGACATCCTTGATAAAATCAGGATCATAATGGTTTGCAAAAGTTTTTTCTCTAAATTTTTGGACACCATCAACGATTAAATTAATTTCAGTTGCTAAAATTGAACAATTTTCATCTTCATATAAGAATAATTGTTTTGTACTAATAGAAGGAGTTTTAACGAAGCCATTTCCAGTCTTATCAATTGAAATAAGTTGGTAATGTCCTATTAATTCTGATAACTCTAGATCCTTAAAGAATTTGATTATATCTGGATTTCGCAAAGAACCATTAACATTAACTAGTCCATTACATAATAAAAATTTATTATCATCACAATAATATGAATATCCATTAATCTCATCATCAACGTGATTGTATGGATAAATATAGATTAAAAAATTATTAATTTCAAATTTAACTGCTTCCTTGGATATTAATGTAGGTGCATTAGATGAATTTAATAGTTTATCATTAATCATTTCATCCTTAAAAAATTCTTTTTTAGAAATCAAAATAAAATGCATAATACCTTAGTCCTCCTCAAGATTCATTCTCTTTTAATCCAATTAAAATAATAATTTTGCATTAAGATTTATCCAAAAGCAATGTAAAAAATTGGAATATTTTTCAGAATTTGTCTTTTTCCTGATTTTCCTCATAAATATTTAAAACTGTTTTCCTGATTTTTAATACTTTTCGATAGACTTATTCATTTTCTTATTTTTTTTTAATAGACTGCTCAAATTTATCCTTGATTCTCCCATAAACCTAAACAAATGCATTAAAAAAGACTCAAACTTACTATAATCAAATTTATTTCAGGTTTCATCCTGGTTTTTGATTATTAAAGATGATGTTAAAATACGTTAGCTCTTTTTTAAGTATGATTTCTTTAAAACAATATTTTATTTGTTCTAAATCCTTTTTTTGGTGATCATTATTATTCCAATAATAATCAATCAATATTTTAATTTAATTTTTAAACCATAAATTTAGGCTGTTTTGAATGTAAATGTGTAGACAACTGCCATGTTATTTCCTGCTATGTCTTTGATTGCTCCTGAGGGTATATAAACCTGGTATGTGTCATTATGTAATCTGCTTTTAGCCATTTTTATGTTTAAAATGTTACCACTCAGAGTTTTCGAACTAATAGACACAATCTTGCCAGTTATGAGGTTTTTTATATAGATTTTAGAATAATTTGTTCCTGCCAATATCTTTTCACTGAAATTTATAGTTATTGGAGATGTTAACGACACTCCAGTCGCTTTATTGGCTGGTGAGGTTGAAGAAACTTTAGGTGCCACCTTGTCAATAGTATAAGTTCGTGAATATATCGGAGACTTATTGCCTGCGAGGTCTTTTGCAAAGAATTTTAATGTTGTTGTAGCTTTAATGGTTATGGGGGCTGTATATTTTGTGCTAGATGTTGTTGGTGCTGTTCCATTTTTAGTGTAGTAAATTATTCCTGGTTCACTCATTTTTAAAGTGACACTTTTAGAGGTTTTATAAAAACCTCCGTTAGGGTTAGCGACTGCTGTAGGCGGACTTGTATCAGTTAGTCTTACTTGTCCTATGTATATTTTGTTGGGTATGGTAGGTATGGTGTATTTTTCTGTTGTATTGCTTCCAAAAATTATATTATCCGGGGTAGTTCCACATGTTGAGGCCCATATCTTTACTTGTGTTGGATAAATTGTGTTCCTGACTTGGTAGGTTATTATATTACGTCTGTTAACCCCAAATTTATCTGTAGACTCTAAATTTATAGCAAAAGCAACAGGATCAACCGTGGAAGTATAACCACTTCTATAATAGCTAGGACCATTTGGTACACAGACATATTGACCAATACCCATTTTAAACAGAGTTTTTTTAGTACTATAGCCATTATAGATTACTAAACCTACGTAATCATCAGGGGACTTGATAACAAAATGTCCTTCCTTTTCGTTCCTCATAATACTGTAAGCATTATCTAAAGTCGTTTGGGTTATATGTCCCGATACCATAGTTCTTTCTGTGAGATCCACAAGTTCTCTATTTAAATATCCGCCATAACCAACTATCCAACCATCACCTGAGATTATAGTGTGGATGAAACCATTATCTATCTTATATTCCTTGATGACATCTTTACCAGACCATGTTGAATGTTGGATACGAAGGTCTCCTGTATTAGGAGAATCTCTTCTAAAAGCATATACATATCCACTTTTAATATGTACCAAAACAGAACAACATCCATAATCATTAACTATCTTAGAAGTTGTATTGTCAACAGTTACAATTTTTTTAGAAATATTAACAGTTTTTGTTACTGATGTATTACTTACATTGGATGCTGAAACAGCACCCATACATAGAAAGACTACAATTATAACAACAGTAAAGATAAATATATTTTTTTTCATAAAAACTTACCTTAGATTATTAATTAGGATAACATTTCTTTTTATTACCTTGACGTATATGATTAGCTTGAATTAGTTATTTGTGAGTACCATTCATGGTTATTAATGTTTCAATTACCATTTGAGACATATATGCAATAAAACCATTTAATCATTTGTATCATCCATAATCATACGATCAATTAGTTTTTTTTTGAACATCTATTGCTTATTAGCTTATTGAAACCACATAATTTTTTAAAATTGTATACAAGTAATTATGAGTCGATAGAATTTGTCTTAAACTCTTAGATTTACCTGATTTATATATTAACATTCAGTATACTTGAATTTATGTTTAAATTATGAAATAACTAGGTTATATATTTGTTGTATAGGTCCAATTTAAATATATCATAATCATTATGATATTTTGCGTTGTCAATTTGTTGGTTTTTGAAATTTTTTCCATTTTTTTGAGTCCATTTTTCCTTGTGATTCAACGCCAGATAAGTACATATAAACTAATTTTAACTTTTAAGTTCATAATTTACCTTGATCAGAAAACACCATCCGAAAGAAGCCATAATAAATATCTGATAATCATGCGCCCAAGAATAAGTTGGTTTACCTGTACTATATCTATATTTCTTTTGAGTTTTCCGAAAATCATTTTCACTAACCATAAATTCGATGAAAAAATATATATTATTCTTTTGAAAAGCATCTTCAATCCTAAATATATTAAAAAAGAATGAACTATTTCATATTCTCTTAAAACTACAATCATGGCCTCTGAAAAAACATAAACTGCTAAATAATGCAAGAACAACCGCCAATATATAATTAACTCCTAAAAAGATATAAAAAGTTAATAATAACAATATTTAAAAAATGACATATTAATCCGCCTCAATATCAAAAAAAGAATATTTAAATTATAAATTGATTTTATCTTCTTTCTTAAAATTGTTTTGTATTTGCAACTGATGCAAGTCCATTAATATTTGCATCTTATTAGTAAATCTATTTTCTTCTCTAGTTACTTTAACCATAGTTCTACTTCAAGAATATTTTTAGGAGATATATCATTTAATATTTTTTTAAAACATCACTTTAAACTAATTTCCTGTGTTTGTAAGAATTAAATTGTTTTTCTAATTTCAGCTTTCTAAATTTCAGCATCAATAAAATAGTCTAGTTCTTTTAATCATGCAATTTTAAAATGACTTCTCTTTTTCAGCCAATTCATCATATTATATACAGCATTATTGCTTCAAATTATTATAAACAAATCTAAAAACCCATAAAAAATGGTTTCCTTTATCAAATTTAGAATCCATTCATTGCCGTTATAAACATAGAATCTTTTAATCTTCCTCATGTTTTTTTATAAGCTGAACTATCTTCTTCTGGTTTTCTTCAATTCTTTTTAAAGATTGATCTGTTTTCTCTTGATTTTCCCAATATACATCACCAAAAGCTATTAAAAAAGATTCAATTTTTGTATTTTTTTTATTATTTTTTATTTCCAAATTATTCGGAATTATTTCTAATATGCGTTTAGCTCTATTTTCAAAAGTATGATTTTTTAAAACAATATTTTTACAATCTTCTATAATTTTTTCTCTTTCCTCATGATTATTTAAATAATAATCTATTAAATTATTAAGATCTTCTCTATTTGAATATGTAGCTAAGGAATCTCCGAAAATTTCTTTAACACCTTTTATTTCATCAGATATAATAAATGCTCCAGCTGCAAAACCATCAAAGATCCTATTGGATATAAATCCATTTTCCCGCATATCATCCCAATGATCGTTAAGTAATATCTTAGATGAGGAATATGCTTTATGAAGTTCCTTATTATCAATATGGTTTCCATAATAATATTTAGATTCAATTTTACCGTCCCAATGATCTCCATATAAACAGAAATCTCTTTCCGTTGGTAACAAATCTTTAATAATTTTTCTAACCACATTCTTCCGATTATTACCAACAAACAAAAGATCATGTTCATATTCCTTTGATAGTTCATTATAAAACAAATCAGGATCTGTACACTGTAGCAATGATTCCACTGGTACATTAACTTTATTTTTTATTTCATCTGCCCATTTATTAGATGCAATGAAAATATAATCATATTCGTTATATTCTTCTAAACTAACCATTTCTGGATGGGAGATATTCCACATTATATTAAAATTATTGGGCTTAGGATTGTATTTTACTCTGCCTCTAAGAACTAGAACTATATCTGCATCATCCTCTTGATCCCATTGATCAGCCATATGAATTACAGTTTCATAATTGTCTTTTTCAAATTCCTTTTTTAAAGCTAATGCAAAATGATAATCTCCCCAGGTATGTGCAACTTTCCAGTTAGGAGCTGGTACTTTGATTGAAATTTTTTTATTTTTATTAATGAGATTATTATCATCATTTTCCATATTTTTTTGAGGAAAATCTTCTATATTATTTTTATCTTCTATTTCTTTATTTATTACAACTTTTCTTTCTTCTTCCATTCCATATAAGCTATAGTGTACAAGCGGATTTATGTTTGAATTTTTAACATCACTATGCATCTTTAAATAACGATCACCATCAAATGTGGGGTTGGGTTTTCTTCCTTCCTTAAAACCATGGTAAATATAGTGAATAATAGGATCCGCTCCAGAAACTCTTACATCACCATTATTTTTCAAATAATAATTAATATCCATCAAATTATTCTCTTTAATTGCTTTATACCCTTTAATATTGATTAAAGCAAGTTTTATACTATGATTATTATGTAACAGAAAATATAAACTTGGAAACACTGAAAAGAGCCTTTGTTTTAATGGTCTTTTATTAGTTTGATTATTTAATTCATATCTGTTTTTATTTTTTGATACATTTCCATTTAAAAATTCTTTCTTTAGATTAACATATCCTAATGAAAGATTTTCACATGCCTCCAACAAATTGGACATAGGATTAAGATTCTTATAATATATGCAATTAATATTTTTATTAAAAGATAAATCCATTGGATCTTCTTTAGCAGTTATTTCTACATTATTTTCATATAAATCCGCCAAAGTAGACTTAGACAAAGCATATTCAAATGCAAATTTTAATGCATCTTCCTTTTTAATGCGCCCATTTCTTTTAAGCTGATTAAACATTTTTTTCCAATGATGACTATCAGTTTTTCTTAATTCAACACTTGATAATGCATTTAACCAGCCCACTGAAACCTTAGAAGTAAGTTGCTCAATAGATCTTATGGGAAAATGAGCTATACGTAAATCTTGATCATAAACACGTGTTATTTGCTCTTTATAATCTGATTTAAAATTTAAATTATGACTACCCCTATCTACCCTAACCTTATATTTATTCACCAAATTTTGAGGTATAACTACTTTAGTATGAACTCCAACCATCTTTTCTATTTGTTCATCTCTAGAATAAGTTATTTTAGAAGGTATAAATTTCTCATTTTCTTTATTTCCCAAAAAAGGAATATATGTTTTCCACATTACAGAATAGTAGGAATTAGATTCAAATTTTTCCAAAAATTTTCTTGGATTTCCTCCTTTATTTGAAATTATAAATTCATCTGCATCTAAAGGAATAACAATATCAGCATCATATTCTTCAACTGCTTTTTTTAGAAGCATGTTCATTTTAGCTATTTTATCAAATTCACTATCTTTATCATCAAATAAATATATGGGTAATCCTTCATTTTCAAGTAAACTTAAAATTATCGGAGTATAATCCGTACTTCCATTATCAAGTATAATCATTCCATCAAAAATATTTGTATTATAACGGATAAAAGACTCTATAATATCCATTTCATTCTTTACCATGGTAATAGAGAATATTTTTTTAATATTCATCATTCTATCAGGAAAATTATTTTTATTTAATTTATTTTCGTCTTTCACTATTTTTTCAAACTTTTCAATAAATTCTTTTAAATCATCTGCAATTAAAATGGCATCTTCATACTCTTCTTGAAGAATACAATTAAATAGGGGAATTAAATATTTTTTCCGTGAATTTACTGGTATTTCATATTTATCAAATTCTTTGAAAAGAAATGTTATACCTTTTAAAAGTTCATTTTTTTCTAAAGGATTAGCTTCACTTTTTATGAATAGATCTGTCCAGAACTCTCTGATGTTATCAAAAATTAAAGGGAAATATTCTTCCTTTTTATATTCTTTCAAAATATTATAAATTTCAGCATATCCTCTAATTCTTCCCATGAGGATTTCCTTGCTGATTTGATTACTAAAAGAATTTCTATCATGTAAATTAACTCTATAATTTGTTCCATAATAGTTTTGTAAATATATAATCCCATTTGCTTCCAAAAAAGTTCTCAATACAAAAACTCTATCTCCGGCCCTTACATCCTCATTAAATTTAATATCTTTGTTAAAAATAAATTCTTTCTTATATATTTTTGTCCATATAGAGGGATGCATACATAATAATTTAGGATTTTCATCGATTGAATCTACTTTTATTTCTTGTGATCCAAATATTGACTTATATTTTTTGAAATTTAAATTGGAATAAAAATTAAAATTGCAAAAAACCATATCCACATTTTCTTTTATAATTTTATTGTATAATGTTTCACAAATATCACCTGAATAAAAATCATCAGGGTCTAAAAACATCAAATAATCAGCTGTAGAGTTTTCAATACCAACATTCCTTGCTTTTTCAGGTCCGCTATTTTCATTCAAATGTATGCCGTTGAAATTATCATATTTACTTGAATATTCATCTATTATTTCTCCACTTTTATCTGATGAACAATCATCTACCATTATTACTTCAATATTCTCAAAACCAATAGTCTGTTCTACAATGGATTCTAAGGACTCTCTGATATATGTTTCAACATTAAAAATAGGTAATATGACACTAATTTTATATTTCATTGTATTCCTCAACAATTTTTTATATGATTTTAAGCTGTTAAATTTATTTTTTGGATGATCTGTCAATTGTATAAAAATATTATTTCATTTTCAATGTTTTTTGAAATAATTTTAAATTATATGATATTGAGATTTAAAATATTCTTTAGATTAATTAGATATTAATAGTTGTACAAATCAATATTTAATATATTCTGTTTATATTATGATAATATTCTTTAATTATTATTTAAATTACTTAATTTAATAAATAAAACCTTAGAATCATTAAAAATTATTACATTCTTTCAATCATTTCTCATTTTTAATTATTGAGATTTAAATTGATGATCAAATTAAAAATTAAGAAATCTTCAGAATTTATCAATTACATTCAATTTAATGCTGTAAATTACTCGATCTACATAAACATAAATATGGGCTAAATTCGACATAAAATTTTATTTTAAAGAGAGTTACTACTTCAAAAGATTATTAGAATAATGGTATAATACTCAAACTATCTAATTGTAATTTACTAATCACTTGGTTGAAGATGATTTAAATTATCAACAACCCAAGGCCATTCGCTTATTTGTTTTAAAAGCTCTTCTTTGGTGTTAATCTGTTTGATCTCTTTAATCTGTTCAATATTAACTTCAGACATCTTTAATGGCCTGTAATGGTAGAGATGATACAGTACATCATCTATCCGATAATTTTTTAACCCAAATAGATTGGCTCTAATAATTATTTCGTTATCTTCGCCTCCCCATCCACTGAAAATTTCATTTTGCATACCTATTGAAATAAAAGAAGATTTTTTCCAAAAAACCATGCCCCCATCTGCCCATTTTCTATATTGAGGTGGTGATTCAACAGTTTTGAAATCATATTTTTCTGTAAACTTTTCTTTATCCACTATATCTTTTATAACTCTATTAAAAGGGTGTACAAGGTCAAAACCATTATCCAATAAATAAATTGCCATATCTATATTTTCCTTTTTTGTGATACAATCGGTATCAACAATGCCAAAATATGGAGTTTTTAATAATTTAACCCCTTGATTAACAGCATACGATTTATTAAACAAATTATTATCCGAATTGTTAAAAATAACAGTAAAAGAATCAAAAGTTGATCCATATCTCTTCAATAAATAGCTTTTACTAGAATTATTTGAATGTTCCGAAATTATCACATTTTTAATTCCGATTTTGCTCAAATAATTTAGAGTTATAACTAAATTTTCTTCACGATCGGGATCATCAGTTTTACGATAAGGTATAATGATTGTTAATTTATTATAATTAGCTGAAGGTTCAATATTTTTTGCATATTCGTCTTTAACACTTTTATTTTCAGCCATTAAATTTTCAACCAGGGATATATAATTTTTTTTAACATTTTCTAAGTGATTATTCCTGCCTTTTAGTGCTTTATTATCACTTCTTTCATAATTTAAATGTTTTTTTATGATATCATTTTGACCTATCAATCTATCCATTTCTTCTTTTATGTTCTGCTTTTGTGTTTTATGGTAGTTTAACTGGTTTTCTAGTTGTTTTTTTTCGTTTCTTAACACAAATCTTTCTTTTTCAAGATTTGTCTTTTTAATTTCAAGATTTTTGTTTTGACTCTTTAATTTACCAATTTCTTCTTTTATGTTCTGCTTTTGTGTTTTGTGGTAGTTTAACTGTTTTTCTAGGTGTATACTTTCATTTTCTAAAGATTTATATGTTTCAGTCCTTTTAATGATTTTTTTAATCATATCAATAACCTTTTAATTAGTTAGCTTTAGCTAATTGTTATTTGAATTTATTATTCTCAAAATTTGTTCTGTTCTATTTTTAAAGGTATGATTTTTAAGTACAATATTCCTATACTCATCAGACATCTTCATTTCTTTATCTTTTGTTATAACCTCTTTAATTATGTCTTCAAGCTCTTCAGGAGTATCATAGGTTATTAATGCATCATTAAAAACATTTTCAGCACCCTTAACTTTGTCAGATATAATAAATGATCCCGAAGCTAATCCATCGAATAAACGATTTGAAATAAAACCTTTTTCACGCATATCATCCCAATGATCATTGAGTAATATTTCACATGAAGAATAAGCTTTTCTTAATTCCCCATTAGGTATGTGCTCACCTTTTATGTACTTTTTATCTATAAGTCCTTTCCAATTTGTCCCATATACTGAAAGATCCATATCAGTAGGTAATAAATCTTTAATTATTTTTCTTAAAACTTTTCTAGAGTTTCCAACGAATAATAGCTCATTTTTATATTTCTCAGAATAGTCTGGATAAAATACTTCTGGATCTGTACACTGCAGCATTTCATCAACAGGAACATCTACCTTTTCCCGGATTTTATTAGCCCAAAACTCTGAAGCTATTAATACGTAATCGTATTCATTATATTCTTCTACAGTAACTTTATCAGGGTGTGAAATATTCCACATTATATTGAAGTGCTGTTTTTTAGGTTTATACTGGCTTAATCCTCTTAAAACCAGAACAACATTATATTCTATATCTTCTTCGCTGTCCCATTCTGGTAGTATTTGTAATAACACATCACAATTTTTTTTCTCAAATTCTTTTTTTAACCCCAATGCCAGGTTATAATCTCCCCATTCATACACTGTTTTCCAGTTGGGTGCTGGTATTTTAATTGCGATTCTTGTCTTTAAAATATGTTTTTTCAGTGTTTGCTTTAATTTTTCGGAACGATTATCATAGACATGATTTTCTAGTACAAATTTTTGTAATTCCCTGACTTTCGATAATCTAACCTTTTCGTTTTCTAAATAATATGTTATTAGTTCAGATAATTCTTCTTTAGATCTAAAAACTGGTAATTTGCTTTTAAAAGTTTCTTCTGAACCTATTTTTCCATTGGTTAAAACTAGAGTTCCACATGCTAAAGCATCGTATACTCTGCTGTTAACAGAACCATATTCTTTTGTTACTCTATTTGCATCATCAATAACAATTTTTGTAGATTTATAAACTTCTGGAAGCTTTGAGTAAACTAAAAATCCCTTGTTATAATCTTTAAATTTACTAATTTTATCCCAGTTTTTCCCATAAAGATTAAATGTATATGGTAAGTCATCTGGTTCTAACATTTCAATGATATCCCTTGGATCGTTCCAGTAACTTCCTGTAAAACAGTAGTCAGAAATTAATTCTTCATTTGGCTGAACTTTCGAGTTAAATTTCGAAGGGTTAGTTGCTATAGATAATAAAAAAATTTCTCTGTTAGTTTTTTCTTTAATATAATTACATGCGGTTTTACTAGGTGCAAAGATAATATCATATTCTAAAAATCCCGGATTGGAAACCCATCTATCAAACCAGTTTCTTGGCCATGCAATTTTAATTAGGGATTTGTTAGTACATTTAATTTTTTTAGGATTATAAACATCTAGAAGAGATATTAAAACATCAACATCTTCGTCAACTTTATACCAATCCACTGGTCCTTTTCTGGTCAAAAAGCTTATGTCATAGCCTAATTTTTTTAGACTTTCACCAAATTCAAGTGCAGTAAAATAATCTCCTGCAGAAGCAGATTTTCCACTTTCACTGATAATAAAAACTATTTTTAAATGTTTTTCTGAAAACAATTTATTATTGTCTATTTTATCAATTAAAAGACATATCTCCAACCAGCCTTTCCATTCTTTGTTAAATAGTCTCATATTAAAAAAGCGCCATTTCATTATTTTTCCTGAATTGTTTTTTTCTTGTGTACCAAATTCATAATGAAATAGAGACGCTTTAGGACAATAAATATTTTTATATCCCCTTTTTATAAGTTTAAGACAAAAATCCACGTCTTCATATCCATAATTGTATCTTTCATCTAGTCCATTAACTTCCCAATATATATCTTTCTTTACAAGCATTGAAGCTGCTGTAACTGCTGCTCTTTCTTGTTCTAGACTATTATCAGAACCATATGGTTCATTGTCTACTAAATTATATGGTTTAATGAATCCATCTTCTTTTTTAAAGGCTATTCCTCTGTGCTGAACTTTAAAAGAGTTATTTTTGTTATGAACCGAAGTTGAACAGTCAGGATAAATCAATTTAGCACCTACTGCCCCGATATCTCCTGATTTTAAAGCTGTTTGCATCATTTGATTAAGCCAGCCATAAAGAGGTTTTACATCGTTATTTAAAAGTAATAAATATTCCCCTTTTGCAATATTAGCTGCTTGATTGTTTGCAATTGAAAATGACTTATTTTGAGTATTTTTAATAATAGTTATAGGTAAACTATCTGAAAGTTTTTCTAAATAATTTATTGAATCATCTGTAGAATCATTATCAACAATAATGATTTCAAATGAAGGATATTGAATATTTTCTTTAAAATCTTTAAATAGTCTCTTTAAATGGTTTGAACCATTCCTATTTACTATTATAATAGTTACTAATGGTGCTTTATCATTAAAAGTATACAAATCTATCAATGAGAAATTTTTAGTTAAAATATTTTCATATTTTTCCTTTAATTGTTCAGGACTCAGTGTAATTTGTTTTTTTTTATTAAGATTTTTCCTTAATTTGAAATTTAAGATTTTAATCTTTAATGAACCAATTCTATATCTTGTTAAAATTAAACTACGGCTAAGGTCATTTTTAACATTTCTTAGATAGTTTTTAGATGATTTTAGTTTATTATTGAACTTTCCCATAAGTTTCCCCTTATAATTAGTATAATTTATTTTTAATTAATCTATCAAATGTATTGTTAAATTATTATTGCTTTAAAATTATTGAGTAATATTTAATTATATGAATTTTATTGAATATTATAAAAGTTTTGAATATATGTATAATATACATTTTATTCATTAATATTTTAAAATAATAATACTGTATATTATTAGGTAGGTAATTAAATTAATATTAATTTAAGCATCTTCTTTTTATATTATATAGATAGATTTAAGAATAAACAGATTTAAGTTTAAGTAAGTTTATCATTTATAAAACAATATTATAAATTGCTAAAAATTAAAACTAAGAAATTTATTCTCACGATATTATTATTATTGATTAATGGAGTTGAATTATGCTCATCAGTACCATTAAAGATCACAGGTTTATCGATAATTTCAATAGATATAGATATTTGCTTATTCAACTTATAATAAGAAATATCAAGCTTAGATATCGAAGATCAGTACTAGGAATATTCTGGAGTTTTTTAGAACCATTACTATCAATGATTGTCCTTACTATCATATTTTCTTCGATCTTTAAAGGATTTGGTGTAAGTAACTATCCTGTTTACTTATTAATTGGAAGATTAATATTTCAACTATATTCCACCGCAACTACCGCAGCTATTTCCTCTATAACAGGTAATTCCGGAATTATTAAAAAAGTATACATTCCCAAGTATATATTTACTATAGCTGGTGTATTGTCCAGCGTTGTTACATTTTTATTATCATTAGTGGTCTTGCTTTTAGTGATGATTGCTACTCATGTTCACTTTACAATCTATATGATCTTTGCTAGTTTACCTCTAATAGCATTGGTCTTTTTTATAATAGGAACAGGCCTTATACTTGCTACCCTGGCAGTATTCTTTAGAGATATCAGACATCTTTATGGTGTTTTTATTACACTTCTAATGTACGCAACGCCTATTTTTTATCCGCCACAAATTGTGCCGGAGAGTTTCAGATTTATTCAAACTCTAAATCCAATATATGCTGCTATTGTCTGTTGTAGAACAGTAGTATTAGATGGTACTCTATATGATCCGTCAACACTGCTTTTCTTAGTGGGATCTGCAATATTTACAATGGTTTTAGGAATAGCACTATTTTATAAATATCAAGATAGATTTATTTTACATATTTAACAGAAATTTTAATTAGGTGAAAATATTGGAAGAAACAATTATTGAAGTTAAAGATGTAGAAATGGAATTTAATTTGTATAGGGAAAGGACAGATAATCTTAAAGAATATGTAATTAAATATCTAAAAAAAGAGCTTGAATCTCAATCATTTACCGCTCTTAAGGACATTTCTTTTGAAGTGAAAAGAGGGGATAAATTAGCAATTATTGGGCTAAATGGTGCCGGCAAAAGTACTTTGTTAAAAATAATTTCAGGAATTCTTAAACCAACTGAAGGTTCTTGTAAAGTGCATGGAAAAATTGTGCCTTTGTTAGAACTTGGAGCAGGATTTGATCCAAGTTATACTGGTAGAGAAAATATTTTTCTCAATGGTTCATTATTAGGTTACAAAAAAGAGTTTTTAGAAAGTAAATATGATGAAATAGTTGAATTTTCAGAACTTGAAGATTTTATAGATGTCCCAATAAAAAATTATTCTTCAGGTATGAAAGCTCGATTGGGATTTGCTATAGCAACAATGGTAGAACCTCAAATCTTGATTTTAGATGAAGTTCTATCGGTTGGAGATGCTAAATTTAGAGCAAAAAGTTATGAACGTATAGAATCACTTCTTAGCAAAAACGTAACTGTTTTGTTTGTATCTCATTCAATACAACAGGTCAAAAGGATATGTAATAGAGCGATATGGCTAGAAAAAGGCCATATTATTAAAGAAGGCCCTGCACAGGAAGTATGTGATCTTTACACCAAAACATGCTCAAAAAAATAATACCAAAGAATAAATTTAGATTTCTCTACTTCAAATGTAATTAGGCTATATTAGGATAGAAAATATTGTTTTGCTTGGCAATCATAGTAAAAAATTAGCTTGTTATTGAGTGTAAGTGTTATTATGGGTATAAAACTTTGATATTAGTATATCCTCCATCTCTGTTACCGGTCATATAAACTAAATGAGTTATATAAAATTTTATACTAATCGCTATTGTCAATATTCATTTTTAAATGATGGACACTTATAAAAGTGTTAATATGTTTCACTATTGATGTTAATTTTGGATATAGTATGGTATCATAAAACTTAAGCATAGTCAAATGTTATATAGAATAAATTAAAGTTCATAAAAATTTGAGGCATAAAGAAAGAAAGATTGGTGAGATTAATTGGTAAAAACTGATAAAAAGTTCATCTTAAATATGGATGAACTAGAATATACTAAATTCCCTTTGGATGAGTTATTTTCTCTAGAAGTTAATAATAACAATGTTAAATATGAATTTATTATTAGATTTTCAAGCATCAATAAAAATTTAATTTGTTTTGGTTCAGGTGCATATGAACCTGAGAAAATATCACCACCCATCTATAGAAGACATAGTTGGGAAAGTAAGTTTGAAGAGTCTGTAATTTACTATAACGATCCTACATTGTACATTGATCCAGAGTTATACATAGGATGGGGTATTGGAAAAATAGATGACTGGTATCTATTAGTTATAGCCGATATTATACAAATTTTAGCCCGGAAAAATAATATTACACCTGAAAATATGTTATTTTTTGGTAGTTCTGGTGGTGGGTTCACAGCCATTATGTTATCAACATTCATTAAGAATTCGTCGGTTATCGTAAATAACCCTCAGATATTTTTAACTAATTATGCAAAGAGACATCTTAACCAAATGATAAATTCTTGCTTTGATAATTTAGATTTAGAAACAGTTTTAGAACAATATGGACACAGGATTGACATTGTAAAATGTTTTGAGCACCAACAATATATGCCCAATCTCACATACATAGTAAATTCTGATTCTAAAAACGATATCTTAAATCATTTTATTCCTTTTATCGAAAGTTTAGTCTTATTTAAATACTTTAATGAGCGGGTAAAAATTTTATTATATAAAAATGAGAAAGGACATGATGGACAATTAGATCCAAATGAAACCATAAAACTAATTAAAAATCATTTTATTGAAAAAAATGATATCTCAAATAAAAAACAGTTAAATATTGCTGAAAAAGATCCAAAACATATCAATAAACAATTACAAAATAATACCAATAAAAAACCAAATAAAATTACATATATGTTACAGAGATTTTCTCATGAGTTTTTAAAAAGGAAATAATGAAGATAAGAGAACTTTTTAAAGTGGGTCTATAATAAATTAACTAATTAAAAATATAAAATAAAATATAATTACAACTTTAATGTTATTTAAAGTCCTGATTATAGCCCTACGGTTCTTAAAATAATTTCCACTTGTTTTATTCCATATTATACCCAAAATTGTTCCAAATAACTAATTCTGATTTTCTTTTTGTGGTTCCAATTATTTCTTTTTTAAAATTTCATTATTTGACATTTTTTACTCATCTATAAGTATTGATGGTCTGTCCCCGGCCAAACAATGGAATAAAACCATCATAACCATCTTCATTCCATCTTTTAAACAATTATGTATCTGTAACTATTGTTTACTTAGTTTTTTTACTCTCTTTTGGGTTACAAGCCTTTTTATTATTTTTCTTAAAAACTTAGAGCTAAATTAAACATATACTGAACCATGTACTCTAGCTGGCTTTATACTCCAAATATTATTCTTAGCATCAACATTACCGCTATAACTGTAAATTTCGTATCCAGTTGATGAATCACTGAAATGATTGTTATGAAGAATCCTAGTTGATGAACTACCACCAAAATTAACAACAGCATTACCCCTATTTGTTGCTTTGTTAGATTCAAAAATACAATCCGTAACGACTAAATTACTAGTATTATAGATAGCAGCACCATTTTCTGCTAAATTCGTCTTGAAATCCGTGCTGGTTACAGTTAATTCACCATTATAATTTAAAACAGCTCCACCATTAGTTTGGGCATTGTTGTTTGTGAAATTTGTTTGGATAATAGTCATTTTTCCTATACCATTTTTAACTGCTCCTCCTTGATTTGCATCATTATCGGTGAAATTACAGTTGCTAATTTTTATTTTGGTAAAGGAAACACTATCAACACCTTCAGATAGAATTGCACCACCATTCTTTTTTGCAGTGTTTTTATTAAATAAACTATTAGACACTGTTAAATTACCCATATAATTAAAAATGGCCCCTCCATTATTGCTTGCGTAGTTCTGGATGAATATACAATTATTTATACTACAGTTGCTTCTTTCATTAAGTATAGCTCCACCACTACTAATAGTGGATATATTACTTGTGAAAGTACAATCTTTAACTGTTGCTTTACTTTTGTAACTATGAATTGCTCCACCATAACCTTTGAGTGATTTATTAGATGTGAAAATACTATTTGCCACATTTGTAGTACCCTTATCTGTATAAACAGCCCCTCCAGTACCGGTAATTGCAGTATTATTGTTAAATCTACAATTTATAATATTAAACGTTCCTCCATAATTTTTTGTTGCTCCACCAGAATTAACAGCGCCATTACTGGAAAAAGAACTATTAGATACTGTTGTAAGACCAGCATAATCAGTAATACTTCCCCCACCATTGTTTCCTCTGTTATTGTTAAATGTACAATTTGTAATTATTCCATTCGATCTTACATCAACGATTGCTCCACCACTTAAGGTTCTTGCAGTATTATGGTTAAATTTACTGTTTTTTATATTTATAGAAGCATAATAACTATCTATTGCTCCTCCATCGCCACCTATTGCTGTATTATAATAAAAGTTTTCTTTGTTAATTGTAATTTTACCATGATAATTGTTGATACTGCCTCCACTTTTTTTTGCAGTGTTTCTGGAATAATAATTTTGAGTTAAAGTTAAAGTGCATCTGTCGTTGAAAATGGCTCCCCCATTATTTGAAGTATTATCAAGGAATTTACTGTTTGTAATCTTTGCAGTGTTATGAATGGTATATACTCCTCCCCCTCCACTACTTGCTTTATTATTGTTAAATGAACTATCAATAGTAGTTAAAGCATTATTGGAATAGATAGATCCCCCTCTTATTGCGCTGTTAGCTATAAAATTACTATTCTTGACGTTCAATCTACCATAATAATTAACAATGCCTCCACCATTTGAACTTGCTATATCATTGGTGAATGTGCTGTTAAATACAGTTATTGAACCTTTGTAATTGTATATGGCCCCACCATCAGAAGCTCTTCCGTTAATTAATTTTAAATTAGATATGTTCACGTTTATTCCTGATCTAATTTTGAAAATTCTACCGTTACGATGGGCATCAATTACTGTATAACGATGATCATCACCATAAATATTCATACTTTTAGAAATACTTATATCATGTTCATAGTAAGTACCTTGAGTAATTCTAACAGTTCCACCGGTAGATATGTGACCTACAGCATTTTTAATAGTTCTTTTCGGTCCATCTTTTCCATTCCACTTGCTACTAAGTCCATTCCAACCATCATTCCCATTGTTACTTACATATATTTTTGATGTACTTACAGAAGCTGCATCAGCGGAATGAATGTTAAACGACATCAATACTATAAGAAATATTAATAATAAAGGAATTATTACGAATTTTGAGGTAATTATATTAGTTTTCATCGTCATTGCCTTCTATACTTTTAATATTTTTTCTAAATTAAATTTATTATATTTTTAATTTTAAATTAAAGATTACTTTTAAATTAAGATTAAATTATAAAATAATAATCTTCACATATAAATAAAGGTTCTTCACTTTTTTGTGATATTTAAGAATATACAAACATAAAATTTGTTAATAATTAAATAATATTTAAAATTGTAAAAAAATTTTATTCCATTGCTCACAATAAAAAATTTTGACAAATTTTATACATATATTTTAGAAGAAGGTTTTTAGAAATATTAAAGAATATAGATTAATAAAGGAAATTCATGGAAAAAATAATTCTATCAATAGTAATTCCTAATTATAATGGTATTCATTTACTTAAAGAATGTCTGGATTCTATACAAAAACAGGATTTTCCTTTTTATGAAGTGATCATTATAGATAATGCTTCCAAGGATAAAAGTGTTGAATATCTTGAAGAAAATTATCCAGAATTTACGTTGATAATAAATAAAGAAAATTTAGGCTTTGCAGCTGCTGTGAATCAAGGAATAAAAGCTTCAAATGCAGAATATATTTTTCTCCTAAACACAGATGTTGAATTGGAAATCAATTGCATTTCAAACCTTTTAAATTGTATTAAAAAAGAAAATAATATCTTTGTTGTTTCATCAAAGATGATCCAGTACCATGATAGGTACAAAATAGATGATGCTGGTGATGAATATTCAATTTTAGGCTGGACTAAAAAAGTAGGAGAGGGTAAATCTACAGATTTATATAATAAAAAAAGAGAGATTTTTAGTGCCTGCGCTGGGGCTTCAATCTATAGAAAAACTGTTTTTAATGATATAGGATACTTTGATGAAAACTTTTTTGCATATATGGAAGATGTTGATATAAGTTACCGTGCAAAAATTTATGGATACAAATGTATCTACTGTCCCAAAGCAGTTGTTTACCATATAGGCAGTGCCGCCAGCGGAAGTAGATATAATGCATTTAAAATTAGATTAGCTGCCAGAAATAATGTGTATGTACCCTATAAAAATATGCCATGGCCACAACTAGCATTGAACTTCATATTTTTGATATTGGGCTTTCTGATAAAATATCTGTTTTTTCTTAAAAAGGGTTATGGAAACGAGTATATAAAAGGGTTACAGGATGGTTTAAAATCTTTAAGCAAAATAGATAAAATAGAATATAAAAGTAATAGACGGAATAATTATTTACACATAGAATGGCTTTTAATTAAAAATACTGTGAAGAATATTTTTAGTTAATCAAATTAAATAATTTTTTAATAGTAAAGCTTATTTTTAACTAAATCAAATATAATTTATCTACAGTTAACTTTCAATTATAATATTTATATTCATTTAAGAAATTTGATAATCAATTTATTTAATGTTGTGCATCTACTTTGGATCTAATCCAAAATATGATAAACCATTTCCAAAGGAGCCATAAAATGGACTTATCCATCATAATAGTAAATTATGAAACTTACGATCTAACAAAACAAGCTGTAGAATCTGTTATTAAACAAGATCAACCTTTTAGCTACGATATTTACTTAGTGGACAATGGATCAAAAGATGGGAGCATCCATAAATTAAAAGAGCATTTTTTAAAAGAGTCTGAAGATGGCCTTATCAAATTCATATTGAACAATGAAAATAGGGGTTTTGCTTATGCAAACAACCTTGCACTCAAGAAAATAACATCTGAATATATTCTTTTACTCAATTCTGACACGATTATTGTTGACAAATGTCTTGAAGATTCTCTCAACTACATTAAAAACCATAAAGACATAGGAGCATTGGGTTGTAAAGTTGTTTTACCGGATAATACATTGGACATGGCATGTAGAAGAAGTTTTCCAGATTTTAATGTTTCATTCTATAAATTAACAGGATTATCACGAGTTTTTCCCAAAAGTGAACGTTTTGGAAGGTATAATCTTAGTTATTTAAACGAAGATGAGACCTATGAAGTGGATTGTATTGTAGGTGCCTTCATGCTTGTCAGATCACAAGCGATTAAAGATGTTGGTTTTTTGGATGAATCATTTTTTATGTATGGGGAAGATATTGACTGGTGCTATCGTATTAAGGCTGCAAACTGGAAAATAATCTATTTTAGCGATGCAAAAATTATACATTATAAAGGTGCGAGTAACAATAAACAACTGACATATGAATTTTATAGGGCAATGTATATCTTCTATAATAAACATTATAAGGATGGATATCCTTGGATTACAACTGCTGCAACTTATTTAGGAATTTGGGGCATTTGCAGTTTGAAAATGTTTAAAAATTATATTACTAGATAAATAATAAGTTGAACTAATAATTATATGAACAATGTCAAGGGGGTGTAAACAGTGATCAGAGAAAATCAGAGACTACTAAATATTCTACAAATTATTCTTGATGCTGTTGTACTAACCTTAGCATTATATTTTGCATGGTATATACGTGTTAAAACAGATCTTTTAGGCCCTGGTTTTGATGTTTGGGGAATACCCCAATATGCAACCTCCCTTCTATTTATTATAATATCTTACACCATTCTGAACTACTTCTTTGGCTTATATAATCCTCAAAGAACAGATAAAATTAGTTCTGAAATAAAGCAGATCCTTAAAGTAAATGTTATAGGGATGTTACTGCTAATTACAACCTTGTATATTATCGAGGTTAGCGATTATTCAAGATATATACTAGCTATGTTTGCAATATTCAGTACAATGTTCATGACCATTGAGAGAGTTATTCTTAGAAATGTGTTAAGATACGTACGTGGAAAAGGGTATAATGTACAGTTCATACTTGTTATAGGTGCAGGTGAACTTGG
Organism: Methanobacterium sp. SMA-27; assembly: GCF_000744455.1. Taxonomy (NCBI): domain Archaea; kingdom Methanobacteriati; phylum Methanobacteriota; class Methanobacteria; order Methanobacteriales; family Methanobacteriaceae; genus Methanobacterium; species Methanobacterium sp. SMA-27. The sequence goes on from NZ_JQLY01000001.1 coordinate 1,504,972, forward strand.
TGAAAAATTTGCAAACAAAATCAAGAAGAACTATTATATTGGATATAATATAATTGGATTTTTAGATGACAACATTTCTAAAGGTCAAAAAATTGCTGATTCAGAGATAATTGGGCAAATTAAAGATTTAGAACGTACAATTCTCACGCGTACTGTTGATATGGCAATCATAACCCTCTCCTCTAGACATTACGAGTTAATAGAAGATATTGTAAACACTCTAGAGAAATTTGGTGTGAAAGCGGAAATTGTGCCTGATTTCTATAGGTACTTTCCAGCAAAGCCATATATCGATATGATAGATGATATTCCGGTAATAAATATAAGATATGTACCACTTGATAACAACTTAAACAAGATTCTAAAGAGGATTTCGGATATAATTCTTGCAATATTGGGCATAATTGTAACCTCTCCAATACTTCTTGTCACAGCAATTCTTGTGAAGCACAGTTCTCCAGGGCCAGTTATATACAAACAAAAGAGGGTGGGATGTAACAGGAAAGAATTTGATATTTACAAATTCCGTAGTATGAGGGTCCAAGATTGTGAAGAATTTAAATGGACAAAAGAAGATGACCCCCGGAAGACTAAAATCGGTGCATTTATACGTAGAACTAATATTGATGAATTACCGCAATTTTTTAATATTTTAAAAGGTGATATGAGTTTAATAGGCCCTAGACCAGAACGCCCATATTTTGTTGATAAATTCAGGGATGAAATTCCGAAGTATATGATAAAACACCATGTACGTCCGGGCATGACAGGTTATGCACAGATTAATGGTTATAGAGGTAATACATCAATTAAAAAAAGAATTGATCATGATATCTTCTATGTTGAAAACTGGAATTTCCTACTGGATGTGAAAATATTCTTCATGACGTTTAAAAGCTTCTTCAAAAATGCCTATTAAACCAATTTAAACCTTATTATCTAATACAAATTTAATTTAAAAAAATTGGTTAATACTTAAAAACCTTTATTTTTTCTTAAAACTAATTATTAAATATTTAAATTTAGAAATAATGTAAATTTTAACTTTTTTTGTGATTTTTATCCATTTATGATTGATTTTCATAAATGCAAAGTATATCACATATTCATAAAAAGAACCAATGAATCTAATTTAGGATTATCTAGTTTTAAATGATGTTTATTGTTAAAAACAGTAAAGGAATGAGCTTATCCGATGATCTTCATATCAATAACCTCATAATAGGTGTTAAATCATGAAAACAATCCTATACACCTCCTTTTTTCAAAATTATACCGAAGTCTTTATTAGGTTGTTTGAGTGATTCACTATTAGTGTTTGATTTAGATCAAATATTTATCCTATTTGATTTTGTCAAGCAGGGAGGCGGTATAATTAATAGAAAATTACTCTTATCAGTGCTATTATTTTTTAGTTTAGCACTTGCTTTAAATGCGAGTACAAGTAGTGCTGCATCGATGGATCAGAAAAATATTAGTATTTCCAACACATCTCCGGATAATTTGGGTAACAATATTTGTTCATCCAATTACATAACCGGCAATGCAAATTCTACAACAAAAACTAACATTAAAAATACAACAACAAAGAAAGCGAAAATAAATAGTACAATGGCAGCAGGAGCCCCTGTGAAAGTAAATGGTTTAACATTAGCACAGTTAAAGGGTGGAACTTCCAGAGTTCAATCATTCTACAATAAAAATAACAGACTACCTAAGTATGTTACATTTGGAACCAGAAAAATATCAATATCAACATTCAAGAAAAACATAGCAACACAAGGACTAAAAATAAAAACTAAAACAATATCTACCAAAACAGTAACCACAAAAAAAGTGAATGGTCTAACTGTTTTACAGTTAAAAGAGGGAACATACAGAGTTCAATCATTCTACAATAAAAATGGCAGACTTCCAAAGTATGTTAAATTTGGAACCAGAAAAATAACAATGGCAACATTTCAGGAAAACATAACAACACAAGGACTAAAAATAAATACAACCCGAAAAACAGTTAAAATAGACACCAGTTCTGTGGCTTCACTAGCAAAATCGCTTAAAGCTGGTTCTACATCCACATATAACACTGCTGTAGCTATATTTAATTGGGTTAGAGACAACATTAACTATTCGTTCTACTACAACACCAGATATGGTGCATCAGGAACATTGAAAAATAGATCTGGTAACTGTGTTGATACATCACATCTACTTATTTCTCTTGCAAGAAGTGCTGGAATTACAGCCCGGTATGTGCATGGAACTTGTAAATTTTCAAGTGGAACTTGGTACGGCCATGTATGGGCTCAGTTATATTTAAATGGTAAATGGGTTATTGCCGATGGCACCAGTTATAGAAACTCACTTGGAGTTGTAAAAAACTGGGATACTTCAACCTATAAATTAAACGGTATATACACAACACTTCCATTTTAGATGAAATCAAAAAAATTACATCATTTCTTTCTTCTTTTTTTAAAATACTGTCTAAAAATTGGAGTATTGTCTCAACTATCCACATTGTAAATAATAAAGGATTTATTTTGTTTTAATTAAGAAATGACCAGTATGATAGGTTTTATTTTAATTTAAAGTCCATTATACTAGTTTTTTATATGATGTATGTATAATTAGTATTTGTAAACGGATTAAATAAATGTGATTAAAGGATATAGTGTTTCAATTGACCCTATTTGTTAAAAATACCAACTGAGTAAGCTGATCCATAATTTGTTGGATAAATAAGAATTTAGAAGGTCTTAAATTAAAAAAAGAGCCCTATATCGGCCTTTTTTTGGAAAAAAAACCAAAACATATATAAGTGATGATCAAGTAATCCAGTTTTAGGTTTGATACAATCAAATATTTAGTTATTTGATGTTTATCAAACGTGGAGGCGGTATAATTAATAGAAAATTGTTATTATCAGTGCTATTATTATTAGGATTAGCACTAGTTTTAAATGCAAATACAGCAGCAGCAGCAAACGCTACAACCAAAGTAGCTCCCAAAGTAACATCAGTCAATCCAGCAGACCATTCAATTGTATTGAAAAGTCAAACCATTAAAGTAAAATTTAACGAAACAATTAAAACTGGACCTTACTCAATAACACTCAAAAACAGTGCAGGAAAAGTTATAAAAACTAAAAACATTATTAGTTTCAATACACTAAGCATTATCCCATCAAATGCATTAGCCACTGGGGTTAAATATAATCTTATATTAAATGCAGGAAGTGTAAAAAACCTGGCAGGAAATTGTAATTCCAAATATACTACCAGCTTTACTGTATCCCCAATAACATTGTCTCAAATGAAAGATTGTCTTTCAAGAGTACAGAAGTTCTATAATAGTAACTATAGACTTCCTAACTATGTGACTTATGGTTCTAAAAAGATTGATATAACCACTTTTAAGAAGATTATAGGAACACAAGGGTTAAAAATAAAAACAACTTCTGCAAACGGAGTAAGTGCAAGTCAAGGTAGACCAGTTTATATTACAAGCGATAATATAATAAGCAAAAGCAGTGACAATGCCAGGATTAACAAAATCATTTATGGATTAAAAGCCATGGGAATAAAGGCTTATAATATGGGTTTAGGACCCAATTATCATGTAAGTGTTCTTCAATCAAGTAGAGTTCCCAAAAATGCATTAGTAATCGACATATATGGAGGGGCTTGTGCCGGTACATTAAAAGAAATGGGAAGTAAATGGTACAAAAGTATAAAAAGTACTAGAGAAGTCTTCTCAGTCTTCTGGCCACCATCTACAGATATAACTAATTTAGCATATTTACCAAGAGCACATGATGATAACTTCGACCCAGCATCATTCAAAGGCATAGCACATCCAGATGCTTACTTGAAAGCAAATGGATACAATTACATCCACTCTGGAAGTATGACAAATGTTGTAAATGCAATATTCTACGAAGCAACACATTAAACCCATTTCAAGAAAATAAAGAACCATTAATAATGGATTCTTTAATTTTTTAATTTTTTTAATTAAAGTTTAAATCGATACATTGACAATAATTTATTTATTTATCTTACCCCGAATTTTAACTATTTCTAGTTTAATCCATAATCACATAAAATTATTTGAGACTTTACCAATTATCTAATTTAAGCTGTTATTCTCAAATTCATGAAGGTTAATTATATTATTTTGATTTTAATATTATTTATTTTCTAAAATTCTAGACCTAAAAGAATATATTATATTAAAAGAGAAATTAAATGGTAAAAATTTATTAAATATAATTATAAGATTTATATCAAAATTTTTAGGAGATTTTATGAAACTAACAATTATTGGAACGGGTTATGTAGGATTAGTAACCGGTGTATGTTTTTCAGAAATGGGAAATAAAGTATATTGTATTGATATTGATAAGAAAAAAGTAGAAGATTTAAAAAAAGGTATCATCCCAATTTATGAACCTGGTTTAGAAGAGTTGTTATCTAAAAATAGTAATAATGGTAATCTTTACTTCACAACAGAATTAAATGATGGCTTGAAAAATTCCAATATATGTTTTATAGCCGTAGGCACTCCAATGAATGAAGATGGAAGTGCAGACTTGCAATATGTACTTTCTGTAGCAAAAGAAATAGGAAAAACACTTACCCATGACATTATTATTGTAAATAAATCTACAGTGCCAGTAGGAACTGGATACATAGTAGATCAAATAATTAATAAAGAATTAGAAAAAAGAAATTTAAAGTTTAAAGTTCATGTAGTGTCAAATCCTGAATTTTTAAAGGAAGGATCAGCTGTTGCTGACTTTATGCGGCCAGATAGAGTTGTTATAGGTTCTGATGATGTAGATGTGTTACAAACAATAAAAGAATTGTATACTCCTTTCACTATTAATCATGAAAGATTCATAACTATGGATATATGTAGTTCAGAAATGACTAAATACGCATCAAATGCCATGCTGGCTACAAGAATCTCATTCATGAATGAAATGGCCAATATTTGTGAAAGAGTAGGCGCAGATATTAATAAAGTTAGAGAAGGAATTGGTAGTGATAAAAGAATAGGATACAGCTTTCTATATCCTGGCTGCGGTTATGGGGGAAGTTGTTTTCCAAAGGATATTAAAGCTTTGATAAAAATTGCCCACGATAATCAATATGAACCAACCATATTAAAAGGATTAGAATCTGTTAATAATCAACAAAAATTATCACTTGTAAATAAGATCATTAAAAGATTTGGAAATGATCTTTCTGGTCACACATTTACTTTATGGGGATTGTCTTTTAAACCCGAAACCGATGATATGAGAGAAGCACCATCATTAGAAATTATTAATAAATTAATTGAATTAGGAGCTAAAATCAATTCATACGATCCAAAAGCAATGGATGTTGCAAAGAATTTATATTTTAAAGATAATTCAAACATAAAATTCTTCAATAACAAGTACGATGCATTATTAGATGCAAATGCAATGATCCTCGTAACTGAATGGAAGGAATTTAGGAGCCCAGAATTTGATGAAATTTCAAAAAAAATAAAGACAAAAATAATTTTTGATGGAAGAAATCAATATAATCAAGATAACCTGGAAAAGATGGGCTTTGAATATTATCAAATAGGTGTATCTGATGGTTTTAATCTCTAAAAACTGAATTTAAATGAGTCAAATAAAATTTAAATATTGATTTAATAATCTAAAATTAAAAAAGGCTTTGTTATACAAATTGGTTTATAATAACCCAAACTCTCTTTTTTAATTTTTTTATTCAATTTATTCCAGAATCTTCTTTTATTGATGTGTTTTTTGAAATTATAGTTATAATTATTAATTTTTTAAGCATCCATTTACAAAAAATTTTAGTTATAAAAAGTAGTATTCAAAAATCAAAATTATAGAAAAATATAATTTATTTCAATAGTCAATTTATACACAATTTAATGAATAACAAATATACTATAATATTTACCCATATTGGTTTTATTAGAGGTATTTTATCCTAAAACGGCCTAAATTTTATAATACCCTTTTTTAAAAATAAAAAAAATATGTTTTATTTAATTTATTTAGATCACAAATTGGATATTGCCTGTATATATATACTGTTTACTATAGTTGCTATATCCCCATTTTGCTGATATAAATAGTGATATCCATATTGTTTTAACAAATTGGCAGGATTTATTACACCATCTTCAGCACGTATTTCATATATACCGTCATTATTTGTGTCTTTTGCAGGATCAACTTTTCCATCCTGATCAGAGTCTATCCAATTGGGAAATCCCCCAACTGTACCATATTTTGGTGTGAAATCATCGTCATTTGATCTAGGTAATAATGTATTGTTGAGATTATCAATATTGGTTTTTGTATTTATCCAAATTGAAAATATACTTCTATTACGAACCATATTTGTGTAATAACTTTTTGTCATTTCCCATATTGTACCTGCACAAACTCCACCATATATATTGACTATTAAAGCGTTTTCAGGTATTGCAATGTTTGTAAGGATTTCATAATGAGAATTTGGGCCTAAACCATAATTCATTGCATATAATCCCATAGCTTTTAAGCCAGATACAATGCTGTTCAATCGAGCCATATCAATACTTGTGTTAATTATATTATCGCTTGTGAGATAAATTGGTCTTGAATTAGTAATTTCAATTTTTGTGGAGCTGTATTTGTAGTTGTTAGATTCATTGGATTCATTTATAAGTTTAGTTTTGTCTGCATAAGCCATTATAGAATAGTTGGAGTTTGTAATGTTAAGGGGTATTGATAATTTGGTGTTCTGGCTGTTGCTTGCTCCTGCAGCTAGTGAACTTATGTATCTTTGTCCAATGTAAATAGATGAATCACCTATTAGATAGTATTTTACATAGAATCCGCCAGTAGCAGTATTTCCTCTGTTTTTAACTGTGTTTGGCACGGTTATTGTATTCCCTTTTACACCTATTGTAGGGGCTGTGACTTGGGTTACTGTTAAATCCTTTATTTTGGTGTTAATTTTTAATCCCTGAGTTGCTATGATCCTCTGAAATTCTGCTATGAGTATCTTTTTTGTAACAAAACTCACATAGTTAGGTAATCTTAAATTGCTGTTGAAGAAGGTCTGTGCTCGGGAAAGACCGTCTTTCATTTGAGCTAATGTAATTTGGGATACTGTAAATCTGGTTGTATAGTAGGAATTACCCTTTCCTGCCAAGTCCTTTATACTGCCAGAATATAGTATAAGATTATATTTAACCCCAGTTGGTAACGTAGTTGATGGAACAATGCTGAGTGTTCGGTTATTTATACTTTTTTTGTGGTAATTGTTTTTCCTGCACTGTTTTTAAGTGTTATTGACAGAGTTCCAGCTTTTATAGCCTTATTAAAGTAAACTTTAACTGTTTGACTTTTTAATATAATTGAATTATTTACAGGATTTACAGATGTTACCTTAGGTACGGTGTTAGAAGTTACATTTGCAGCTGAAAGTGTACTTAAATTTAAAACCAATACTAATCCCACTAGTAATAATAAAGAAAATACCAATTTTCTATTCAGTTTTCTATTAATAATACCCGCTCCATCTCTCATTACGAAAAATATTAATTTTAATATTTTTAAGATTAATATACAATAATTCAAGTTTAAACATCAAACATATATATTATATAGATTTTTTTATGAATTAAACATTTTTGGTTTAGTATAAGTAGTGCACTAGAAAAAATTATGTTTTAACGATCTAATAAGGTGAATATGATTACATTAGGGTACGATAATTATTTATAGAATCTTTTTCAAACTAAATTTATCTTTTATTTGAATGAAATTATTTAGAGAAAACTTGAAATAAATTTTTGTGGGGGGGTTTATTCGAAGTTTAGCCATAGGACTCTTCTTAAATTCAGATGTGAATTTCCTAAGATAATTAGAATTTAGAATTCTTTAATAGGATGAAAAGGGATTATTTAATAGATTTTTTTTATAATATCTATGCCTAAAATCTTAATTTTATAGGAAATTAAAAATTTTTCGATTCAAAAGATTTTGTAATTAAAATTTTTGAGAGGTTATGATATATGCAAAGACAATTAGCATTGGCAGTATTTGCTATATTATTCATATTCGCTCTCTGTGGATTTTCAGCGGCTGCTGATACTAACATGAATTCTGGTACTAATATCACCAACAGTCATTTTAATACACATACTCATAGTCCAGTAACGAAATCAAATTCCACAAAAGCGAGTATTAAGACTAAATACAGCCAAAGCGATTCTCAAAATCCAGATCCAGCTGATCTGGATGTTTTTAAAAATAGTGATGCGGTAACCTTAGTTGATCCAACCACACGTACCAGTACTGCATCTGCCAATTACGGTGACATTAATCAGTGGTATATCTGGGTGACTAACAATGGCCCTGATCCAGCTGTAAATGTAAACTTAATCGAAGTTCTACCAAAAGGACTAGCCCTATACGATCCAAATTCTTTCTATGATCCTATAGTGCCAGCTGGAACTTTCAATGCATCTTCGAGAACCTGGACTATTGATTCAGTAGATTCAGGAGTTACTTATGAGCTGATCTTCTGGACTGAAGTTAAATCTACTGGTCTATTATCAAATACTGCCTTCGTATATTCTGACATACCAGATCCTGATTTTTCAAACAATGCCTGGACTGTAAATCTTGATGTTCCACCATTGGGATACTCCAATGTCAATATAAGCAAACAATTCCATGGTTACGATTTCACAGGATTAGATCCAATCGGTTTAGGCCCTTTAATATCTCAAGCTAATTTCTACGACTGGGTTTGGGGTGTTATAACCATGACAAACAGTGGACCAGATTATGCAAATGTAATCGTGAAGGATACATCATCAAACTGGACATACTACGACCCTGTTTTCTGGCCTGATCAGTGGGCATTTGACGATGGTAATGGTTATGTATGGTACAACACCAATTTCGATGCAATAACAGGCATCTGGACCTTCACTATACCCGGGAATTCAATGTACAATCTAGCTATCTTGGGTTATATTAGTGGTACAGGTACAGCTAATAACACTGCAAACCAGACATATCAGGACAATTTTAACCCTGATTTCCCAGTAGGTCCACCATACGGCATATCAACATCAACTCTAACCGTACCATCAGCATCCATTATAAGAATAGGGAATAGTACAACGTTACCTAAGGAATTTAGAACCAGCTTAAACAGTAACCCAATAACTTCGGCACACTATCTTGACTGGGTATGGTCTGTTATAACTACTTCAAACGACGGCCCAGATCCAGTTAATGTACTGTTCCAGGACACACCCACAGGATTCACAAACAACGGTGTTTATGCTGTAAGTAACGATAATGGGTTAACCTGGCTTTTAAATGACGGATCATACAATCCAATAACTGGCCTTTGGAATATAAACATTCCCACAGGAGCAACACGTTTACTTGCACTTTACGGACAGATAACACAAACAGGTACGATCACCAACCAAATAGCAGAAATTTCACAGGATACATACAATCCATATGGACCTTTCAGTCAATTTCCAAATGATTATCCATCATACACTGCAACATTGAATGTTCCATTAACATCAACACTTGATTTCACCAAAACAGTATCAAATGGAATACATAATTATCACGATCTAATACACTACTACCTAACAGTGCATAACAACGGCCCGGACACCGCAACTGGTGTTTCAGTATTTGACAATCTACCTGCAGGAATTAATTATTTAAATTCAATTGCAAGTATAGGATCTTACAATCCAAACACTAATACATGGACAATAGGAAACCTTAATTCCGGTCAAACCACATTCCTGGACATAACAGCCTTAATTAATACAACAGGATTGGTTAACAACGAAGCAACACTGACTCAGACAACATATCCACAGACACCTATCATTAGAAATGTAAATTTCAATGTTCCATTAGCAGCAGATATCGGTGTAAGTAAGAACTTCTTCTATGAGGATCTAGGCCCTATAGTGTTCCCTGATAATCCTCTTGACCGTTACTGGAAATTCTTCAGCGAAGTTGTTGTAACCAATAACGGCCCAGATAGTGCTACTAATGTGAAAATTGCCGATCTTCTCAGTCCAGGAATGGAATTAGCACCTTTCGATCCATTTGGAAGCTGGTTTGTAACCTACACAAATCAAAACCCTGATGTGGATCCGCCAGAAAACAACCCTTCATTCGACCCCATAACCATGATCTGGACCATACCAATCATGAACAACGGAGATATCTGGGTTCTTGATTTCTTCACAATAGCAAACACTACAGGAACAGTAAACAACACAGCAATCTTTGATCCAACTACAGCAGATCAATTCGACTGGAATTCCACTAACAATGTTGGCTTTGTTGAAACTTATGTACCAACAGCACAGACACAATTAACCAAATGGTTCCAAAAGGACAATACATATGGATCACCACACACAACAACCACATCTTATCATAACAACCTATATGCTTTCATTAAACTCTACAACATAGGACCTGACACAGCTAAATACATAACAGTAATTGATGACTTCACAAATGATCTAATTTACAACAGTGCACTAATGGAAACTAGTTATGATGGAGGATTAACATGGGCTAATGACCCTAACGCTTTCTGGCTTGACTTCGGAACATATTCTGAACTTGAATGGTTTGTAAATGACTTACCATTAAATGGTATGGCCTTATTCAGAATACCTGGACAAGTTAATGTTAGCCATACAACGGTCACAAACAATGCAACTGAAACACAAAGAACATTCAATCCTGATGGAAATAATACAGATAATCCGGGATTCAACACAATTAATGGTACAACAATATTAAATGTAGTATTACCACCAACAGTTACAAGTACAGATCCAGTTAAAAATGCTCAGAGTGTTCTTTTAAACAAAGTTGTAAAAATTACCTTTAGCAAGAACATTCAATTGGGTACAAATCCTTGGATAGAATTCAAAACTGCAGCTGGAACAGCAATAACATTCACAACAAAAATTGTTAATAATGTTCTATCATTAACACCTACCAGTCTTTTAAAAGGTGGAACCACCTACAATGTAGTTTTACACTCCAATAGTGTCACAGATTTAAATGGGATAGGACTAGCAGCACCATACACAACAGTATTCACCACAACTAAACCGCCAGTAGTTACAAGTACAGATCCAGTTAACAATACATCCAAAGTTCCAACAAATAAAATTGTAAAATTCAACTTCAGCAAAAACATTAAACTTGGAACAAACCCATGGATAGAATTCAAAAATTCAAGTGGAACAGCAAAACCCTTCACACTATCTGTTAGCGGAAGCACATTAAGTATAAAACCAAATTCATCACTATCAAAATCAACAAACTACACAGTTATTGTCCACTCAAATGCCGTAAAAGACTCAAATGGAACCGGACTAGCAGCACCATACACAATAAAATTCAAAACAGCATAATTAATCCTTTACTTTTTTTTATTTTTTTTTAGAATTTCTTAAATCCATATTACAGTCAATTATTCGGATACTTTAAAAATTAAGGATTTATAGTTCTTTAACGAATCCATGAAAAACTATGAACAAAAACTATTTTTGATGGTAGAAACCAGTAAAATAAAGAAATATTAATAAAAATGGGTTGGAAATATTTACCATTTATGATCTATGATGAAATCCTTATTCATCTAACATAGTATATTCTGTTTACAAACACATAACTGAATTAAATTATTATCTAAAGTGATTAAATGATAGAAGAAAAACCTAAACTGCCACTGCGAAATATTTTTAAAAGGAGAAAGTTTATTTTAATTGGCTTATTATTGGCATTGATTTTGCTAAGTGTTTACTACTCATCAAATTACCAGCAACACCTTGAAAATCCCAACACAAGTATTATATTGAAAAATTATCCAATTGGACAGACAGTTTCAGTTTCAGGTGTTGTAACCAGTGCAAATAATGGTAGTTTCATTCTTTTAGATACTTACCATGACATTGAAGTGAATTACACAGTTTATTCTGATCAAAAAGTTTTTAGTGGCGATCAAGTTGAAGTACTGGGAGTTCTGGGGGATTCATACCAGATATTACCAACGAAAATACTTGTTATATCGAGTTTTGATTATAATTTCATGCTTCTACGTTCTGGTCTTGCTTTATTAATCTTTTTGTTATTTTTCAGACGTTACTGGCGCTTCGATTTTAAGAAAATGGAATTCAGGAGGTTGAAGTAATGCCTGACTGGATCACACACATTGCATTTGCATGGACATTATGTCGTATTTTAAGCTTTAAATTTAAGGAGTTTGATGCTTCAAACACCATGATAGTGATAGCTGGCGCTTTAATACCCGACCTTGCCAAAGTAGTGTTGGGTTTGAAACTCATTGGTGTAGATGCATATGAATATTTATCCCCAATACACTTACCAACTGGTTCGGTTATAGTTGCTGGGATAATATCACTTTTTTTCCCAGAAAAGAAAAAGACATTTATGTTTTTAGGACTTGGAGTTTTAACCCATTACAGTCTTGATCTAATTTTAGAACATGTTTCTGGAGGGATATACCTATTTTATCCATTCAGCTGGTGGCAGTGGCAGCTTGAAATTACCAATAGTTCAGATTACCTTATTACAACTCTTGCATTATGTATTGCGGGGCTAGTATATTTAATCGGTAGAGAAGTTGATAGAGTTCCCCAAAAACAAATTTAAAATTAAAGTGCAAATAAACTGTAGAATAGTTTTTAAAATTTTATAAAGTTCAGTTTAGAGGATTCGAATAATGTAAAAAAAAGAATACTAAGATAAATTTATATTTTATTTTTAAACTACAAATTGATTGCTTCTCTGTATATACTATTTACTATGGTTGCTATGTCCCCATTTTGCTGGTATAAATATTGATATCCATATTGTTTTAATAGATTGGCAGGATCTATTACACCATCTTCAGCACGTATTTCATATATACCGTCATTATTTGTGTCTTTAGCAGGATCAACTTTTCCATCATGATCAGAGTCTATCCAATTGGGAAATCCTCCAACTGTACCATATTTTGGTGTGAAATTATCGTCATTTGATCTAGGTAATAATGTGTTGTTGAGATTATCAATATTTGTTTTTGTATTTATCCAAATTGAAAATACAGCTCTATTACGAACTAAATTTGTGTAATAATGTTGTGTCATTTCCCATATTGTACCTGCACAAACTCCTCCATATATATTAACTATTAAAGCGTTTTCAGGTATTGTAACATTTGTAAGAATTTGATAATGAGAATTTGGACCTAAACCATAATTTACTGCATATAATCCCATAGCTTTTAAACCAGATACAATACTGTTCAATCTTGCCATATCAATACTTGTGTTAATTATATTATCACTTGTAAGGTAAATTGGTCGGGCATTTGTAATTTGAATTTTTGTGGAGCTGTATTTGTAGTTGTTGGATTCATTGGATTCATTTATAAGGTTAGTTTTATCTGCGTATGTCTTTATATAATAGCTGGAGCTGGTTACGTTGAGGGGTATTGATAATTTGGTGTTCTGGCTGTTGTTTGTTCCTGCAGCAAGGGAACTTATGTATCTTTGCCCAATATAAATAGTTGAATTATCTACAAGATAATATTTTACATAGAACCCCCCAGTAGCTGTATTACCTCGGTTTTTAACTGTGTTTGGCACTGTTATTGTATTCCCATTCATTCCTTTTGTAGGGGCTGTTACTTGTGTTACTATTAAATCCTTTATTTTGGTGTTAATTTTTAAACCCTGAGTTGCAATGATCCTCTGAAAATCTGCTATTAGTATCTTTTTTGTACCAAAACTCACATAGTTGGGTAATCTTAAATTGTTGTTGAAGAAGGTCTGTGCTCTTGAAAACCCATCTTTCATTTGAGCTAATGTAATCGGGGATACTGTGAATCTGGTTGTATAATAAGAATTACCCTTTCCAGCCAAGTTCTTAACACTCCCGGAATTTAATACAAGATAATATTTAATTCCAGTCGGCAATGTTGTTGATGGAATGATGCTGAGCGTTCGGTTACTTATACTTTTTTTTGTATTAATTGTTGTTCCTGCACTGTTTTTAAGTGTTATTGACAGAGTTCCAGCTTTTATAGGCTCATTAAAGTAAACTTTAACTGTTTGACTCTTTAATATGATTGAATTATTTACAGGATTTACAGATGTAACCTTAGGAGCTGTGTTAGAAGTTACATTAGCAGATGAAATTGTACTTAAATTTAAAAATAATACTAATGCAAATAGTAATAGCAATGAAAATACCAATTTTCTATTCAATTTTCTAATAATAATATCCTCCCCAATTATGCCCAAACTAAAATTATTACAAGTATATTGGATAATTATTGCAAATTACATATAAAGATTATGTTTATAGATCTTGAAAAAACAAATTTATGGGTGCTGTTTTTAATTTAAAGTTGTTAGACGTAGATAACACCTAAACAGGGACTTTTAAAAGATATTTCAAATCATTTTTTTTATTTTAGAATTCTTTATATATCACCAAAAGAATTTCTATTTTAGGATAATCACAAAATTATCAAAAAATCTTATATATTAGTGATAGTACACTCCAATTTAGTTATCGAATGGTATGGTGATAGATAGTGATAAAAAAGATATTTATATATACATTTTTAATGGGTATGTGTTTAATTTCATTACACTCAATAAACGCTGCCACAATAACAGTTAATCCCGGACACAGTATTCAAAATGCGGTTAATCATGCTTCCAATGGAGATACAATAATTGTTAACGATAACCATAAAAATCCTTACACTTATAAAGAAAGCATCACCCTAAACAAGAAAATTAATATAACGGCCAATGGAAAAGTTACTATTGAAGCTAAAAATACAAATTCTGCTGTTTTTACTGTAAATGAAAATGGAGCAGGTTCAACTATTCAAAAGTTTAGCTTGACCAAAAGTAGTTACTCTATAATGATAAACAACGCGAACAATTGTATTATTAGATATAACAATATAATAGGAGCTTCATTAGTTGGAATACAGTTTTATGGAGATATAGATAATACAAAGGTTATATCGAATAATATAAGCGGTACAACTCCAAAGCAGGGAAATGGAATCAGTTTTGAATATGGTACCAGTACCAACAATAATTTAACAGGAAATATTATCCGTAATTTTTTAAATGGTATACTATTTAATGGAAACAGCTCTCACAATTTGATATCAAAGAACAAGGTTTACTCTACAGGATATCATGGTGCAGGAATATACGCTACAGATAATTCAAGATATATGCAAATAACAGACAACAAGATATTTGGAGCCGAAGATGGTATTGCCATACAGAAAATTGGAAGTAGTACTGCAAGTCATTATTTGATCAGCAGAAATACGGTTAAGTCAAACAAAAACGGATTTTGGATTCGTTTAACTAGCAGTACAATTTCGTATAACAATGCAACACAGAACAAAGTTAGTGGATTGGATATTACAGGTAGCCATAATAAAATAGTGTACAATACTGCTACAGGTAATGGTAATTGTGGAATTACTTTGGGTAGATTTTATTCTAAAGATTACAATACAGTGAGTTATAATACACTAACCTATAATCTTGCTGGAATTAACAGTCAAAGTCATTACACTACAATTTCTAATAACTATGTATGTTACAACAAAAATAATGGTATAATATCATTAGCAAATAATACCATTATAACCGGTAACACCATAACAAACACTGCACGCCGTATTATAACTGTCGGTACGAATGTGTCCTGTCAAAAACAGTAGAAACTATATAAAATGAGTTAAAGAGTAAATGAGTTAAAGAGTAATTAATCTCTACTACTAACTTATTCCAATTACAACTCTTTATTTATTTACTACCAGATGTTTGGTTTGCATACAAGTTTATAGGAATAGTTGTTTTTCCCTTGATGTTTGATCTGAATAGGTCATTATATTGTACGAATATTTTATCCCATGAATATTCATTTTTAACCCTGGAAAATGCTCTGGATTTAAGTTCTAAATAATTTTCTGGGTTATCTTCTACCTTGTTTATTCGAACTTTGAGTTCATCCGGATTCATAAAGTATAATGCTGAGTCCTCACAGACTTCCTTGTTGAATTGATTGTCATGGGCTAAAACTACATTTTTCATGACCATTGCCTCTAATAATGAGGGATTTGTTCCACCTACTGAGTGGCCGTGTAAATATGCGAAACAATTCTGTCTTAACATGTTTAAAGTATCTTGATCGTATATTCCACCGGTGAAAACAATTTTTTTGTCTCCACTGTAATTATCAACAATATCGTTGATGTATTCCTCATATTTGGGTGAGACATAATTACCAACAATTATTAAAGGTTTTTTTGTATCACTTTTAATGTAACCTTCTATTATGGTGTGAATATTATTTTCGGGCTCTAATCTAGCAACTAAAAGCCAATAAGCAAGGTTGATAGTGATTCCATGTTTAAGTACGTCGGGAAGTTTTTCGTTATCCCATTTAACAGGTGGTATTTCAGATGCACCGTAAGCAATATAAATTGATTCTAGATCATATTTTTTATCATAATATTCCTTTATTCTCTTTGAATCTGCTATTATCTTATCAGCCCAGAATGAACCCATTTTTTCGCTTATTTTCAATAAAAATTTTAATGATGAATTAAATTTTTCCCTTTTCCACTCAAATCCGTCCGGATTTAGGTACAATGTTTTGCCGAATAACTTTGGTATAAAAAAGAACAATGAAGCACTGTATCCTAACATGTATATTTGATCTGCCATGATACTGGCCTTAAACAGGGAATAAACATCGTAGAGTACTTCATATATTATCCCTATTACAGAGTATTTAGGATGTTTTATTGGGAAGTAGAATAGGTTAACACCGTTTAAAGTATCAGGACAACTTTTTTCTCCCGGATGCTCACAGCTCACATATACTTTGTAACCATTTTTTACCAAATTTTCACTCAAAGTTTCGGTAAACCCTTCAAATCCTCCGTAATTATTTGGGATACCGCGGCTTCCAATAATTGCAATAGAACTTCTTTGTTTAAACTTGTGCATTTTATCCATCCAATTATTTCTATCTATTTTATGTGAAAAAACTCCCATTTACATATATTTTATGTGAAAAAATTTTCCAATATTTTTTTAAACATTTTATTTCTTTACTTATTATAATGTGAATAGCATTATTAATATAATTATCCAAAGTGGCATAGGATGTAATTAGCCAAATTAGATAGTAATTGTGATTCAAAAATAAGTGTTATTTAGTGGTTGATATCATTAACAATAATTGACAAATTATCTTGAACTTTTTGCACCCTACCAGTCAATTTGGAAAGCTTTAACATGACCCTGAGAGTATTAAGTTAGTATTGGAGTCCTATCCTCAATATAAAAAATATATTATTTTTGTGACGTTTATCACATAGTAATTTTTGTTAACATAAAATCATAACATATTTCAATTTAATCTATCTAAATAAAAATAGTGGAGGAGATTATCTCTTAATTAACTTTTAACGACTATTATTAAATTGAATACAATTTAACAATAATCTAACTTGAAAAAATAAATAAATATCATATTATATATTTATCAGATAATTACATTTTTTACTATGCCTCATGTTTTGACAATTATTACCGATTCCATTACATGTTATGAATCAATCAACAATGCATGATTACTTGCAATATCGATTAGGCAGGTTCATAGTATGGAAGAAAATTTAATATCGGAGTAGTATAATAATGTCATTCCACTAGTTTTAACTTTTATATACAAATTGGGGTTGTCAAGTTGTTTGGGGTTAGAGATTTTTTCCATGTTTTTGGGTCCTGTTTTGCATTTTGAGTTTTAAATAATTGATTAGCCCTTTAATTATTTTGTATTTCCGTTTGTATGCTTTGGGCAGAGTTTATCTATAGTAGTTTTCTATACAATTGGATGTTCGTGCTATTTTATGGTTATGCATAAATTGTGTGAGTCTGTTGAGGTTGGGAAGTGTCTTTTTTGTTATGAATCTTCTTAAAAATGGTGGAATGTCGTCTAAATTGGATAATAATTTATCCAAAAGATTTAATGCTGTTTCATAGTTTGTTGTATCGAATATTTTGTCGTATTTCTTTGTAATATGGCTTTAATCGTATTTTTTCATCTTCAGATATTTTTTTTGATCGTAATAATTTGTATAATTTGTCTCCAATCATTTTGTAAAAGTGAAATATGCATAATTGGTGTTTAACCTTTAATTCATCCATTATATTTTTATATTCTGGTACATGGTCTGTTGTTATTGTTTTTAGTGGTTTATTTTTTGTTGATTCTCGTATAAACTGTATAATGGTCGTATATTCTTTATCTGGAGTGATTTTTTCATTTACAGGTATGTTGAGTATATGGTCGAATAATGTTAAACGGTACATCCATATGCCTTTAATTTTAACATACTGCTCATCATAGCAGTAATATCCTGAATAATTTGCTTCTATGTTTGATATATGATTTTTAGTTGTTGTTTGTATCCAGTTGTGAATTGTTTGGTATGATATTTTCACACCAAAGAAATTTGACAAGTCCTCAGAAGCATTTCGTAACGATCTATATCCTGTTTGAAATAATTCAATGAATTTATCCTTAAAAATTGACGGGTATCTGTATCTTGGCTTTATAATTGATTCCAATGATGTTGTGAATTTTTTATTACATGATTTACATAAGTATCTTCTCAAATAAAGCTTAATTGGAGTTTGATTAGGTATAATCAGTTTTCTTTTACTATATTCTTGTTTATTAACCTTTTTTGATTGACAATGAGGACAAATAGGGTTTATATAATCTATATGATTATCTTCAAGTAATTCTAATTTTTGATAGGCATTTGGGGGTGTTTTAACATTTTTAAATCTTTGATTTATAATTTTATCAAAATCAATTTCTTTTTGATCATAATCGGTAAGTTTAAGTTGTATAAAACCTATAGAAGAACTGAGAGTGGATACTATTGTATTGGTCATACTAATATATCTACTCTCACTCATATTTATTCTTAACGGTCTTTAAATTAATTATGAGACATTTATAATTCAATCAGAGGTTTATAGAAATTTTTTTCCAAAAATCTCAACACCCATTAACTTGACAACCCCATTTTATTTAATAATAGACATTTGAAGTGGTCTAAATTTTAGCAAATAGCTGAAAAAATTGATTGAATTATCAATAAAAAATTGAAAATGATGAACTGATTTTGGAATATCAATCTAAAAAATTCTTAGGATCAACATAAAAAAATTATTAATATAATAGTTAATATATAAGATACATGGAATCGGCACAGATAATTAGAACTAATATGTATCCACTGGTTGCAGTTATAGTACTGAACTGGAATGGATGGAAAGACACCATCGAATGTTTAAAATCCATTAATAATCTGGATTATCTTAATTATTATTTTATTCTGGTTGACAACGCATCACAGGATGATTCATTAAACAAGATTAGGGATTTCTGTAGTGGAAAACATGTAAATAATCCCCGACAAGATCTGTCCAAATTTGATTGGCCCATTGATATGTTAGAAATTGATTGTGACCAGTTATCATATATTAAACTGGATCACAACAGATATAAAAACTCAAACCGGCTTGAAAAATTAATTATAATCAAGAACGACAAAAATTACGGTTTCACCGAAGGAAACAACATTGCAATGAAATTTGCCGTCGATAAGTTAGCCTTGGACTATTTTCTACTTTTAAACAACGACACAATTGTAGATCAATTATTTCTAAAAAACATGATAAAATCTGTGTGTGAACACACAAATATCGGTTTTGCAGGACCTAAAATTTATTATTACATGCCAGAGGAAGTATCAAACATAATAAGTTTTGCAGGGGGAAAACTAGGCTTGAACAGTTCAGAACCGCACCCAATAGGTGTTGATGAAGTTGATAATGGACAGTATAACACAGATAGAATTGTTGATTATGTTGAAGGCTCTTGCATGCTTGTTAGTAAAGATCTTACCAGTGAGATAGGTTTCTTCAATCCAGATTATTTCACATATTGGGAAGAGATAGACTGGTGTATCCGGGGTAAAAAAGCTGGTTACCACACGTTATACGCATCTAAAGCAAGCATATGGCACAAATGTTATGGTTCAGATACTGGTGCAAGAAGCATTTACTACATGATAAGGAATCGGTTCCTCTTCATTAAAGAAAATGAATCAAAGGGCCAGAAATTTACTTCACTAATTTACTACTTCTGCTACTTCTTCTGGAAGATATTTTTCTCCTTAACCATTTTACACAGAGATAAAACCAAATTAAGATCATTTATACGCGGAACATATGACGGAATCAAAATATTAAGGACTAAATGAGCTAGTTTAAAAAGTAGACTGGAAATTTTTTACTCCCAAATTTATTATCGATACATCATAAAAATAATTAAAAAAAATTCAATTTAGATTACTTTTTAATTTTTAGATGAATATCTTCGATCCTCCGTTGTCGTAGATTGAAGATCCTTCCGAAGTCAAATTTTCTACACTATAATACTTCAGTGTAGTATAACCAATAGCAGGAATTCCAAATTCTCCCGTCAACAGATTGTAAGTTCCTAAAAACATGTAAGATCCATTATTAGGAGAATAAAAACCAGATTTAGCTTGAGCATAGGGAATTAAGCTGTTTAACAAGAGAAATCTGTAAGAGTCTGCGTGAACATTATCATTAACTCTATACTCTGTGATCCACTCTGCTCCTACAACCTCAATATTGTTAAATTTAGGACCGTCCATTGAACTGTGCAGCACCATTGATGTAGGTTTATCATTTAACAGTTCATAGACAACTCCACTGTTAAACATCAGAGAGATTGCTAAGAATAATGCCATTAACTTGAATGATGTTTCCATAACTGATTTTGGGTTCCATTTGTATTTAAACAACTTGTTTATAAAATCTGAAAGTCTGATCCATCCAACAACAAAGAAAACAGACAAAAATATTAGTGCAATCTGGTAAAATCTCTCAGGATTAAGGGCTCCTGCAAGGAAAGGAACTACTAGTACTAAAATTAAAAGTACAAAGCTCATAACAGAAAATAAACTGTAATTTTCATTAAACTTCTGTCCTGTACGTCTTAAGATCAATGCTAAAATTCCAATTGCAATGAAAAACTCTATTAACAGGTGGAAAACCAATGCTATTGTTCTCAAAAATGATTTTTCACTGGTCACTATTCCAACAGCTGCTAAAGCTTTCGGATTAAACAGGAACTGTAAACCAATGGTTATTAGATTATTTATGGTTGTTATGGTCAAGTGGAACAGTACTGAACTTGAAACTAGGAAGTAGTAACTGGCTGTGATACTGAAGAGAAGTATTATCTGCATCACATATCGCATTTTAATGTTATCTTTAGATTCTCCCTTAATAAAGAAGAAGCTTAGAATGGGCCATCGACCCAACCGAGGATATTTATTTGATAAGTTCATGTTTCTGATTAAAACAATTAAATATGCAGTTAAAACCATGAATATGTAGATGTAATCCATTGAATAGTGCGATACAAGCAGGGCAGGGATGAAAAATAAAGTAAATATGAGTATGTTCCTATCTGATAGTTTATCTTCTATCGTAAGCATTATTATTAAAATGAAGAATAATTCCCCTATTTCCTGTCTTGCAAGGTAGGGCATTTCTAAAAAGAACATGAAAATTGATACAAATAAAAAACATGCAAAAAATGCTATTTTTGTATTGGTTTGATTTTTAAATATGGAATACAAACCAAGGGGCACAAATGCGAATAAAAATGGATATATAACCTTAAAAATACTTACAACACTCAAACCAGATATCTTTGAAAAGATTGGTACTATTATTACCAGACTTAGCATGGCATTTAGAAGGTCAGGTATTGATGAATTCCAGTAAGAACTATTTACTACCAAATTTGAGAAATAATATTCCAAATTAATATCCCATCCAGTGAGGTAAGATGATATTAGGGAAGTGGAAAATAGTAATGTTATGGACATTGAAAATATGGCCATTGGATAAAGTTTTTCGGGTATAAATTTGTTATATGCCACAAGTAATGGTATGAAGGCTATTATAAAGAACATTAAAATTAAAATTATGTTACTATTGTAAACATTCATTGCATAGGTTCCAAATATTGATAAAAATGGAATTAAAAGCAGGGTTAGGAGGGGTACTGAAATTCCTTCAAAATTCAATTTTTCGGGTCTGTTAAATATATTGTCACGTCTGTAACTTAAAACACAAAGGAATGCTGTGAAAAGGGTGAATGTGATTAGCAAGGGAAATGTTGATATTGGCTTATCTATACCTAAAAATGGATATACCAAATCTACGAGCATTCCAAAAAACATTATTGTTGTTATGCTTAATCCGAATGAGTAAAGAATAGTTTTAATGTTACCAATTTCGTGAATTCTAAGTATTCTAAGTATCAGTATTCCGTTTAAAAAGAACATCACGATAAATGTAGTAAACACCCTTAGAAAGGGTATATCTATCTCACGATAGTTTAAAATAGTTGTAATCCATGTAAGTGCTTGGAAAATTATTATTATTATAATGAGATGTTTAATATTCCAATCATTCATTTTAAGTGGGTTTAACATTTTCATAATAATTACCGTAAAAATTTTTATCTATGTTCTTTATAAATTTTTAAATGTTGTTGGGCAATGTTAGTAGGACTTAATTCATTAACAGCAAATTTTCTAGAATTTAGAGACATTTCTGTTACATTATTTGGATTTAATAACATATAATTTATAGCATTTCTCCAACTTTCAACATCATCATCACACATAATGCCCCTTGACTCATCTATGTAATCTGAAAATCCCTGACTTTTAGAACATATAACAGGTTTTCCAGATGCAAGTGCCTTTGTAAGCACTCCGCTTGTTGACTGGTTGATCAGGTAATGGAGTCCAAATATTTTTCTGAGTTTGAATACTGGTTGATTGTTTAACCATGAGCTAGTTAATCTGGGTATTAGAATTATTTTAGCCCTGTTAATCTGTTTAATAAATTCTTCTTCCGTTACAAATCCTAAAAATTCCACCTTATCATTAAGACCTTCCTTTTTCACCAGTTTTTTGAGATATTCTCCATAGTTTTCATCTAAAATTTTTCCCATGAAAATTAGCTTAAAATCCTGATTAATTTTACTTACAGCATTAATAAGTATGTCATGACCTTTAAAAGGTGAAATGTAACCTGGAGCTAAAAATCTTATTTCTTCAGTTTCATTTACCGGATCGTAAACAGTGTTTACTCCTGGAATACTGTAGGCAGGGTGCAAAACACGTCTGAGTGTGTTGCTGTTAAGGTAGTATCTGCTTTTATATTCGTTCATAGCAGAATTACTGTGGAATATTAGCCTGTTTGAAATGCTATGAAATCCTTTGTCAACAACATCGTGCGGATAAAATGGATATTTAGGTAAATTTATTCCAAAAGAAATGCATTTACTGCATTTAATATTAAATAGATCGAAATTCCTTGCATCATGTACAGTTGTAACCACATTCATATTTTTAAGTAGCTTTTTTCTGTGTTTGTTTATGATATGGAGCTGATATTCATGTAATGGGGAGCATGCCAGTTGGAAATGGGTTAGATCATAGTCATCTACTTCATAATTTTCTGGTTCAACGTAGTTCATGCCCATATTTAGCAATACTGAATTTTGTGAATTTTCAGGTGCCACTACTGTTATATCTTCGCCTAATCTTATCAATTCGATTGATAAAGTTTCTGAATAGTTGCTTATACCCGTACGGGCATCCATTGGAGCTACAATTGCAATTTTCATTTTTTTATTGTTTCCATTTTAGTTATTGTTTTAAAAGCTGAAAAATCTACAAGTATATTTTAAATCTTGAAAACCATGTAGTTCTGATTCTGGTACAGTAACTGGGTGTTTGGGAGTAATGATGTTATGTTGTAGTAATTGTTATAGAATATGAAAGTTCCATGGCTGATGATCTTTTGACTGGAATTTGAGGTGAAATTAAGTCTTTTATCGAATATAAAGTAACCGATGTCCTTCTGTTTAAGTTCATCCGATCCAAATCCCCATTCTATCACATGTTCTGAGGACTGTACACCTGCAATGGGTTGGTTAGCTGTTGCTTGGATGAAAATGTTAGTCACATAGTTATTTGATACAACTGCTGATTTTTTATCCCCATTTTCTTTAAACCAGTTTGTAAGCTCTATATCCGAATTGGTTGGTGGTATCAACTGGGGAATTACAAGATAACTTTCTGAGTAGGGCTGTGCATTGTACTTGGGAAGTGTGTTGAATTGGGGATCTGATACTGTTGTAATTGCAAATAGGGATGAAATAATAAATACGGCAATTAAAAATAGGGATCTGATCCTCTTAGATTTGAATTCTGTTTTTTTGTATTCAATATAAAGGTAGCTCAATCCCATTCCCCCTAAAATTGATAGTGGCAGGAGGAGATGTACAAGCATTCTTATGGTGTACACATTTACACCGAACCAGTAAGATTTGCTCAAGAAAAATATCACCAATATCCATACGATAATAAAAATATCCCTTGTTTCGCGTCTTTTAAATGCAATAACTGCTCCTGCTATTGCAAATATCATTACTATGCCCAAGTAGACCAGGTATTTGGCATCACTGATTGGATCACTGATTGGGAGTGTTGATGTGTAACCTGTTACTGCTGAAATTCCATAGGTGTATATTTTTGATACGAAGCCCGGTGCTACTATAAGAGCTGCAACAGATAATATTAGTCCAACGATAATGGGTAATGAAAGGAACAGGGAATAAATTATGAGGAAATGTTTTTTTCGTTCTATAATTGCAACCACGATGGTTATGGCAGTTATAGTTAAAAATAATATTAGTGTGGTTGCTTGATGAGTTAAAATTATCAGGAGAAATATGAAACTGGAAATTATTGCATATTTATATTTTTTTGAAATTGTTGATTTGTAGTAGAAGTAGATTGCTAGTGGAACAAATATCAATGCAAGTGTTTCAGGTAGGGGGGATACAAACCTGCTGAATAAATAACTTGAAAGTATTAAAAATCCTGCTGAAATTCCTGCAATGTTCCCATAATATTTTTTTGCAACATATGAAACCGATGAAACCGCTAAAAAAGCTAGTACAGGCTGTAAAAATCGTGCCACACTAAAATAATCTACCCTGAATATGATGTCCAGAACCATTAAAAGCAGGCTGAAAAGTGGAGGATAAACTATTGGAGTTCCGGCTGGTGGATTGGTAGTTGGATCAATGAATGTGATTCCATATTGACTGTAAACTTGGGCAATATGTATATGGGTATAAATATCCAGTGTTAATGGCCATTGATATGACAGTGTTGGAATTAGGGCAATGAAAAATGCTACTATTCCCGGGATGATCCAGAGCAAATTTGTTATTTGTTTATTTTGAAACATTTTTTTTTTTTTACATCTAAAAATTTAGACATATGTCACAATTTTGGTTAAATTCAGTTTAACCTATTTCTATAACCTCCTTATACAATCTTTCATAATCCTTAGAAACCTTGTCCCATGTTCTTATTTTTTCAGATAAAGGCCCAACAGCAACATCATCCTGATATATTCTCATTATTAAATCTGCTACCTCTTGGGGTTCGGGAGGAAAGTTAACAGTGTAACATCCGTTTTCATTTGAAAATTCTTTTAAAGCTGTTCTGTTGGTTACTATACATGGCGTACCCAGTGCCAGTGCTTCTGCAACAGCAATACCATATGCTTCTGATTTAGATAGCAATATGTAGATATCTGATTCTTTTATTTGATCTATTAATTTTTCACGGGACATGAAAGATTTCCATTCCACATAATTTTCAATCTTAAGATCTCTGCACATCTTTTTTAGTTTCTGTTTTTCAGGACCTTCACCCACCAGGGTCAATACAACATTAGTCACACCATTATCATTTACTAAACTGTTTAAGCTATTTAATATAAAATCTACACCTTTTCGATCGATTAAATGTCCTGAATACATAAGTTTTATCGTCTTATCCCTGATTTTTTTAGATGTGTCTATCATGTCAACGCCGTGAGGTATCAGCACGATTTTGTCTGGATCCACACCTATATCTTGAATATTGTTCGATTCAAATTCTGAACAAGATGTAATATTAACAGTTTTAGGGAAAACACTTCGAGCAATGAAGTTGTAAAGATTCCACAGGTATTTACCTGCAAATCTACCCCTAATAACGTCTAAATGGGGGGAAAATATTATTGGTAATTCAGGTTCGATTCTTTTGATAGTATGAATTGTTTCAATGGGAAGCAGATGATGATATCCATGTACATGCACTATATCTGGATTTAATTCTTTAAGATGTTTTTTTAGATAATTGTAGATCTCCAGGTTGAGGCCGTAGAAATATTTAGTATTATCAAATGGAGAAGAAACCCTGATAATCTTGAAATCCTCATAAATTTCTTCATTAACTAATTTAGAAGGGTTTGGTTGGAGCACTGTAACTTCGTTTCCCTTGGAAAGGTGTTTGGCAGTCTCCATAACTGTTTTACTTATCCCTCCAGGAGATGTTGTTTCCATATAATTGATAATTAGTATCCTCATTTTCACATTAAACCTCTATTTATAGTTTATTCTCCCCATAATTATGAAATAAGTTCCCAAATAGTTCAATAATTTATTTTCAAGATTTAAACTCTTATCTAGGATTTAATAGTTTTAAGATATTTTTTATATGTTAATAATTGTTAATAAATGTTCTCTAATTCATTTTTAAATCCTAGAAAATGGTATACAGCATATTAATTAAGAATGAAACCATAATGATATAATTAATTATGAACCGTTTCTGGTTTGATATTTTATTTAATGGAATTTATCTTAAATTCCTTACTTTATCTTAAACTCCCTACTTGACGATCTGCTCCGAAGAAATTTAGAAAAAAGTATAATTAAAGAAGTTCAGAATAATGATAGAGTTAGAATTATCTTTTAAAGTCTTAAACATCTGAAACAGGTTTGTGTAATGAATACAATTCAAAAGATCAGTAAAAATATTGGTTTGATAGTTATATCTCAGATCTTGACCTACGTGCTTGCTTTTTTCACTGTAATATATACTGCACGTTACTTGGGGGCAGATGGTTTTGGTATAATATCACTTGCACTGTCCATAGGGGCAATATTTGGAGTTTTTGTGGATATGGGCATCAGCACATTGATGGTGAGGGAACTTGCTCGTGATAAATCATTATCAAACAAATACATTTCCAACAGTATTTTGATGAAAATACTCCTATCCTTCATAACATTCTGCCTTGTTGTACTTACAGTAAAGATAATCGGATACAATCAGATAGAAAGTATTGTAATATATGTAATTACAATTTCAGTGATATTAACTTCATTTTTTGGGCTTTTAAATTCTCTTTTCCAAGCCAACGAAAAAATGGAATATCTGGCTATGGCCAACATCATTAACAGTGCAGTGCTTTTATTATTTACAATAATAGGAATCTTCTATGGACTGAGCATCATATATTTCGCCGGGATTTATGTTTTTACGAGCACAATAGTTCTTATTTATTGTTTAATAGTTTATCTGCTTAAATTTTCTAATATTAAATTCGAATTTGACCTGAGTTTTTGGAAGCCCACATTAAAGGAATCCTGGTCCTTTGGAATAATATTTTTAAGCGGTATGCTTTACACCTACATTGATTCAATAATGTTGTCGATCCTTAAAACTACAGAAGCTGTAGGATGGTACAGTGCAGCTTACAGACTAATGTACATAGCATTACTACTTCCCAATGCCATAAACATCGTTATTTTCCCGGTTATGTCAAGAATGTACAGCAACTCCTCGAAAAATTCGTTGAATCTTCTTAATGAAAGATACTTCAAATACATGATCATTGTAGGCATTCCACTTGGATTTGGAACGACTCTTCTGGCAAAACAAGTCATTTTACTTCTCTACGGAAATGTATACATCCCATCAATTATTTCACTGCAGATTTTGGTATGGGCAATTGTACTCACATTTGCAGGAGCATCCTACACACAATTGTTACAATCAACCAACAAACAATTAATCATCACTAAAATATCTATAGCTTGCCTTATAATTAATATAATCCTTAACCTGATATTAATTCCGCCATACAGCTATATTGGAGCAAGCTTTGCCACATTCATTACAGAGGCGGTTCTTGTTGGTTACATAATATTTATCACCTACAAATTGGGTTACGGCATCTCATACAAAATTGTCTTAAAAGATTTGATAAAGGTCTTATTTGCAACTTCAATCATGAGCATCTTTATCTGGTATTTTAACAGCCTTAATTTCTTTTTAGTGCTGATTGTAGCAATAATTATCTATTTCATTACACTTTATATTGTAAGAGGTATTGATGACGTTGATATAGAAATATTGAAGGAAATTCGAGGTTAAAACATAAATAAAAACTTAAAATAATAATAAAAAATATATAAAATCATTTTATAGATAAAATCAGAATAATATTTTTAATAAAGAAAATAAACGTTAATGGGGTTAAATAAATTATGGATATAATCTTCTATCTTAATTGGTTAATTGTTTTGGTTGCAATTATCCTGATTTTCCTGTTTAAACCTTTAAAGTTAAAGAAAACAGTATATCCCATCTTCTTTATATTTCTTTTGGTAACATTTTTTTGCTACATCTATTCATTCATAGGTGCAAAGATCTTAATTATTAATTTGTTAGGAGCTCTGTGGACATTTACAGCATTTGGATTGGTATTAATCCATTCCTCATTACACCTTGGAAAAAAAAAGACCATCATCTTCTTCATAATCGCATTGACATTCGGATTAGTTTCAGAATTGATGTCTGTTAAGTATGGTTACTTAGGACGTTACTACTACAATCCAGAATTAACACCATTTTTCTTTGGACTTGTGCCTGTAATGTCTGTTATTTCATGGGCCACCATTATTTACATTGCATTCGCAGTTTCGAACCTGATCCTGAAGGTATCTGGAATTCAAAAACCTGATATAAAAGGGAATAAACTGCACTGTTTGGTGTTATTAATCTTACTTTCATCAATAAGTGGTTTTGTAGCTGTAAACCTTGATATGCTCCTTGATCCAGTTGTGGTAGCCAACCACGGGTGGTTCTGGATTGATGGTGGGCCCTATTTTGGAATACCCATAAGTAATTTTGTAGGGTGGTTTGTTGTAACATTTACAGCCACCTTTGTGTACCGGCTTTATGAATCATTTAAATCAAAAAAAGATGGTTCACTAACCAAAAGTTCATTGTTCACAACCTTAAGCATCATAGTATTATATGTCATGTATTTCTTAATTTATGGAATATCAGCTTTCCAAATGGGAAATCAGGAATATATATTAATTGGTGCTGCCACTACGGGGCCGTTTATATTAATAATGCTTTTATTCACCCTAATAGATTTCTCAGGCAAAAGGTAAATAGGAATTATATCATGTCAAATGGAAAGTTGGTCAGATTTAATAAAAATTGTGAGACTGTTAAGAGAAAAATAGATTCAAACATGTGTTTAGAAGATGATAAATTAGATTTAAGATTGGATTCATAAATTATTGAATAAAAATAATCGAAGGGGAGTTAAAAAAATGGAGATAATCTTCTATATTAAACTGTTGGTGGTTTTATCGGCAGTAGCCCTGATATTGATAATAAAACCTTTACAGCTTAAGAAAACAGTATATCCAATCTACTTTGGGTTTTTGATAATTACATTTCTCAGTTACATTTACTCATTAATGGGTACAAATAATTTGGTTATTGATTTTATAGGATCTTTATGGATCTTTACAGGTTTGGCCCTGGTTGTTATTCATTCATCTATACTATTGGGAAAAACCAAAACTGCCCTGTTTTTCAGTATCGCTTTGATATTTGGATTAGTTTCTGAAGTGTTAGGAGTTAAATTTGGATGGATATACGGACATTATTACTACAATCCAATTTTAACCCCTGCATTCTTTGGATTGGTACCTGTTGTTAATGTAATTTCCTGGGCTTTCATAATCTATATTTCTTACATTTTTGCAGATATTATATTGGAATTTAATAATAAGAAATTCTATCTAAAAAATAAGGGCCGTCCATTTGTCTTTCTTTTAATAATTCTTCTTTCCATGATAAGTGGAATGGTAGCAACAAATATGGACATGTTAATAGATCCAGTTGTGGTAGCCAATCACGCATGGTTCTGGATTGATAGCGGACCCTACTTTGGAATACCCATAAGTAATTTTGTAGGATGGTTTTTAGTAGTGTTCTCTGTCACTTTTCTATTCAGGGTAGTAGAATTTATCATAGACAAAAAAGATCATATAGTTACTGATAATTCATTTCTAACGGCTACCATTATAAGTATGTACACCATGTTCCTTTTAATATATGGGTATACAGCCCTTTTAATTGGACATCCGGAATATCTGTTAATTGGAACGACTGCAATGGGGCCATTTATATTGATAACAATTTTAATAACATACATCAAACATACAAGAGTGGGGAAAAATGAGTGAAATATTTAAATCTTTTATAATGACCTATCGTACCTCCAGATCTCTTAAGTATGGAGGATATTTTATCACCATGCTGCCCTTCTTTGCAATATTAATGTACAATGGTTTTATTAATTCTCCATGGGATTTATTATACATACTGCCACTTGTACCTGCATTTGCAGGGGGTTTTATCTGTAACGCTATAGGTGATGCGGATAAGGATCCTAAATCGAAAAATCCAGTTACACAAGGTGTAATCTCGGTAAAATTCCTCTACGTAATCATAACATTGTTGTATATGCTTTCAATACTGTTCTTATTACTTATATACACTTCATTTGCCTCGTTGGTCTCTCTCTTACTGCTTATGTTGTTATCGGTGATATATAGTGGATTTAAATTGAGATTAAAGGAAAGTATTTTTGGACCTGTCGTGGCATCCTTGGGATTTTTCGTATTACCCTCGGTAATACTGCTTGCCCAGTTCAATTACTTCAGTTTTGGAACGATAATGCTCCTAGCGGGGTTGTTTATAATTTATTTTGCCCATGAAATTAAACATACCATAATAGAATATAAGCTTGATTTATCCTACGATTGCAGGACGTTTGCAGTGATTGTAGGTAAAAAAAATGCCAACATAGCCGAATATATCTCAATATTATTAGGCTTTCTTTTCATGCTTACAAGTATTTACTACCTACTACCCAATTCATACATGGTTTCAGCGTACCAGATTACCACATTATATGTTATACTCGTGTTCATAATATTTTTCTTCTTAAGCTTCCTTTTAACGGTATACTACGGATTTATAACCAAATTTGATCAGGAAGAAGATATGATCTACAACATGCTTCCATACATAGCAAGCAGAACATGCTATATAACTATAGGATTGTTCCTTTTGAATCTACCATTATTAGTGATAATATTTGCCATTTGGCTTTTATTCACTGACAAATATCTTTAAACAAAAACAAATTTTTAACAAAACAAATTCAATTTTTTTGGGAAGAAATAACCATGATAACTGTTATCTGTGTGTTCAACAACAAGAAGATCCTTGAAAAAAACTTGCTGAAAAGTTTAAACATCCAGACCGAGGAATATGAATTTATTTTAATAGATAACAGTGATGGAAAGTTTGGATCTGCAGCTGAAGCCCTGAATTATGGGGCAAGAAAGGCTACTCAAGATTATTTGATGTTTGTACATCAAGATGTGGATCTGTTGTATGACACCTGCCTCGAAGATGTTGAACATATCCTGGGTTCACTTGATAACTTAGGTGTTGCTGGTGTTGCTGGTTACTCTAAAACTAATGATAAACCTGTGATGATAAGTAATATCCAGGATGGATATCCTCCAGAAGATGTTGGAATAAAAATAGACGAACCAGCCGATGTTCAAACTGTTGATGAGTGTCTTTTCATTGTTCCCAGATCAATGTTTAAAAAACGGGAATTTGACGAAAAAACATGTTTTGACTGGCATTTATACGGGGCTGATTACTGTTTAACCACTAAGATATTGGGGAGATCTGTTTATGTCATCCCAATTAAAATATACCATGCATCCCGGACAGAATCATTCTCCAAAGAATATTACTCCACCCTTAAAAATGTTGTAAGGAAGCATGGTCGAGAATACAAAACCATAGATACTTCCTGCGGTGTCTGGCACACAGACAGATTAAGACTGGGCATAAATATTATGGAAGATAGAATATTGAGAAAACTGAATCTTCGCTGAATAAATTTTCCGTGATATTTAGATAGATTTCAATGCAGCTATGTTTTTTTTAACTGTTATTATCCCGAATATTTGGCAGATCTTAGTAAAAACTCTGCTGGAACAGTTATGTCCGGTGCTGGGCATATCAAGGACGGTACACTGATTTATTTCAAAAGCAGTAGTGGATATGTAGCATCATCTGTGACACAGTTAACGGAATTGCCACAGCTATTTTCAAACCAAAGACAGGAATATCTGTAAGTTCAACTAAAATATATGCAGTTCTGGATGGTCAGACTGTTTCAAAAACCATAAGCATGTAAATCTTTGTAAAAAAAATATAAACATGACCCCTTTTTTTCTATAAAAAAAACCTGTTACTGTTTATTCCATGATGTGGGGATGGGAAATTTCTAACTATTTGGATTCGTCCAGTTTGTTCAGTATGGTTTTGATATTCTTTATTGATTCATATAATGTTTCCAGATCTTCATCTGGAATAGAGGATAGTTTCTTCTTTATTTCCTGGTTTGAATATGCATGACACTTACATGCCATCTGCAATTATGTCATTTCCCCTGTTTGTCAGGTTATGTTAATCACTCTTCTATCATTTGTATCGGGTATTCTTTCTGCAAGTCCATTTTCAACCAGTTTATCTATTAATGAGGTCATGTTCGATTTAGATATGTAAACACGCCTTCCTATTTCAGACATTGGGAGTGGACCTTTTTTCTTCAAAACCTTGAGTATATGGAAGTATGAATGGGGTATTTTATTGTGTTTTAACCGTTTTCTATGTTTGAAAAGTTTGTTTCTAAAGAGTATATTGCCGGTATTATTTCAGTGGCCAACGAAAAAAGGTTGCTGTATCAGATTTTAATTGCATTTGCATTAACCGTGTCCATGATAGGTGTGCTTGATGGAGGTTTATTTTCCACACCTGCATTAATAGGTCTTGCAACACTTTTGGGTATTTACTCAATTAAAAAACCATTTAGAGCCAAAGATTTATTAAAACCTAGTCTAATAATAATTATACTTATCCTGCTCAGGGTCAGTTTGGAAATTATGGGTACAAGTACCGAGGTACATGAAATTACCATAATAAACCCATCAGATAACATTGACCTTCAGGGATATGACGTATTAAATGTTCAGCAAATGGATAATAAGACAGTTGTAACTGTTCCAGGAAACACTAATGATAAGGTGTTGTTAATGAAACTCTCCAAAGATTTAAAGGGTAAATCAAGTGGATTTTTCATTTCATGGAACATATACTCCTTTGTTTGATAAAAAAATGTATAGATATAAATACGATAAAAATTTCAGGGCCACCTATTGGGAAAAGAGATATAGAAAATTTGTAAAATATTTTAGGTGACAAAAAAATATGAGTAAAAAAATCTGGGCGTTTGTTGCATTAGGGATAATAGCAGTAATAATAGGATATTCCTATGTTACAGTTTCAAACGGACCCATAGAACCTTTAGGCCGGCTTTCATTGGTCAAAATTGCAAATCCAGACATGTTTCCAGGACATCCTCATGCAAACTTACTAGGTGAATATGCCATGGAACACGACTCCAAGTGTGCTCTGGTTGTGCATTTTGCTGGAAGTTCCAATTACAGGAGTTTTCCAGAAACTGTGAACGACACAACCAGTCATGAGCAGGGTAACGTCTACATCATCGAAGTTGCATTTATAGATACCCAAGGCGGGGGTTCTAAGAGCATGAGCCAGGTAAACATACTGGATTCACTGAAGGTTGCACTTTTCGGTGTGCCTGACGGTAGGTACAAGTACATGTCTGACGGAACAATTTACAACACATACGATGAAATGATGGCCCATGTAAACCAGTTAGAACAGCAGCACGGTCAGGAAGGACCTTTACCAACGTTATGGCATGGAACTGTAAGGACCGACAGTCCACTCATAGATCCTGGATGCGGATTCCTCTATACTTCCAGATACTCACCAAGACCTATGGAATTATTCCAGCCTATGCTTACACAGCCTACGGATTGTTCTCCATCTACCTGTACAGTCCTTACTGGAAGTTTGAACTTACACATGCTTCAGAACTTCAAACACTCTACAATGAAGGTGCTTTAAACCTGGATAAAAGTAATGTTGCATCTAATGTTGACAAGTACTATGAAAATCTGAGCAAAACAGAAAATATTTCACAGGAAAACTTGACCAACTACGATTAAATTGGTATGGGTTTAAAACCCTTTTTTTTTATTTTCTTAAAATTTTTAATATGATTTTTTATTTAAAGATAGTGTCAAAAGACTTTTATTTAAAATAATCATATCCAGTTTAATTTATTACTTCTAAAGCTATCTATTTTTATTGCCCTATTAGTATTGGGGGGCTGTTGATAAAGAAGATATTATGATAATTAATCAAATAATTGGTTAGATTTATAAGTTATTAGTAATAAAAAAAGAATTATGTACTGTTTAAATGAAATTAAGGTTTTTCAGAGATAATAATTGTAAGTTCAAGAATTGATATGAAACAAAAATTATTTATAAGAATTATATTAGGATTTAATTGGTGATGATATAATGATCAGTTTATTATTGGATTTTTTGATAGTATTGATTGCAATTTTTATAGCACTATTTTCTGAACCTTTAAATCTTAACAAAAATTTTTATATAAAATTATTTTTTACTTTTTTTATAATTTCTATTTCTAGTGCTATGATTTCATATTTAATTCCATCAACCATTATTGTGTTGGCTGGATCTTTCTATATGTGGCTTGCATTTGCCTTCGTTTTATTACATTCTTCTAAAGTTCTTGGGAATAAAAAAACTGGAGTACTCTTTATTATTGCTTTACTATTTGGTTTAACTTTTGAGGCTGTTGGCGTTAAATACGGTGGTGTGTTTGGTATGCCATACTATTATAATCTACCTACCTTCTTTTTTGGATTAGTGCCAATTTCTACACCCATTTCATGGACGATCATAATTTACTTCAGTTACACCATAACAAATTTATTACTATTTGGATTTGGCGGGGAGAGACCAGTAAAGACAGATAATTTATGGTATTTTTTAGGTTTAATGGTTTTACTATCATTTATCGGCGGATTAATAGCAGTTAATTTAGATATGATACTTGACCCTGTTGCTGTTTCACCACAAGTAGCAGGATGGATTTGGACTGGAGGAGGTCCTTATTTCGGCATACCTATCGGTAATTTTATTGGATGGTTTTTGGTTGCAGCCATCGCCATATTCATTTTCAGATATTACGAAGCAATATCACCAAAATCAGACACCCCTTATGGGTTAGATATATTCTTAAATTTGTCCATTGTACTTATTTACGTAATGTACCTTTTAGAAAATGCAGTTAGGGCATTTACAATAGGAAAAATAGATTATATCCTGATTGGTATAACTACTATGATGCCGTTCATTTTAATCGCAGTACTGGCTTTAATGTTAAATATGAAAAAAAGACGATGAATATTTATTTTGTTAATTGTTCATTAAAGGAATTTGTTTGAAGAAGGTTTCCTAATTTAAGATATCTAATCCTTAAATATTTACCAAATTTTCTGTATCTTTAAAAATTTAGTTTTTACTTGAAAATTAGTTTTACTTTGAATTTCAGTTTCCTGTAACCTTTGAAGTTATCAATATTATTTGTGATCTAAGTTTTTTTTTCAAATAATTTTTTCATTCTATTCCATTTGATCAGTATCTAATCTAATTTCAAAGATATGTATTATCTAAGGAATCTGTCTAATTAACACTTTTTTATTAAATGGCTATGGTTTACGTATTACACTTCAAATAGCAAATACTGAAGTTAAGCTTAAAAAGTGGAGTATTGTTTTACTTAACTGATTAAATCTTCCTTGAAACAGAATTAACTGATCTTTTGTGATTTTTATCACAATATTACCTCGAATTATTATATACAACGTGATTGTACATAAAATAGTATAAACGACAAATAGGTGATTGATTTGATGAATAAAGTGATCATTTATATAATTTTTATGGGTATCTGTTTAATTTCATTACAATCCATCAGTGCCGCTAATATAACTGTACATCCCGGGGACAGCATTCAAAGTGCCGTGGATCAAGCGTCTGATAATGATTACATAACGGTATACGATAATAACAACAATCCCTATACCTATAAAGAAAGTGTTAACATAAACAAGAAGATTAATATAAAATCCAGTGGAAAAGTTACAATTGAAGCTAAAAATACAAGTGCAGCTGTTTTTACTGTGAATTCAAATGGTGCGGGTTCTTCTATTCAAAATTTCACTTTATCAAAGAGTAGTTACTGTATCATGATAAACAATGCAAATAACTGTCTTATCTCGGGTAACAATATTATAGCAGCTTCTTTGGTGGGTATACAGTTTTACGGGAATATGAACAATTCAAAGGTTTTAGGGAATACCATAACCGGTGTAAGCCCCACCGTTGGAAATGGGATCAGCTTTGAATATGGTAAGTGTACCTACAACAACATAACAGGTAATATCATCAGTAATTTTTTAAATGGAATAATATTCAACGATAACAGCGAAAACAACATAGTTTCAAACAACCAGGTAACCTGCACAGGATATCAGGGTGCGGGGATATATGCCACAGATAACTCCAGAAATATGCAAATAATTGGTAACACAGTGACAGGAGCTGAAGATGGTATTGCAATTCAGCAGATGGGAACAAACACCCCCATTAACTACAACATCAATGGGAATACTGTTAATGGAAATAAAAATGGATTATGGGTTTGTCTAAGTAACAGTACCATTTCAAACAACAATGCAACATCAAACCTGGTGAGCGGGCTGGATATTACCGGTAGATACAATAATATTCTGAATAATACTGCTTCTTATAATGGGAACTGTGGTATTACCCTTGCAGGATTTGCAAGTTCTGATGGTAATGTTGTGAGTGGAAATAATTTAATTCACAATCTTGCAGGGATAAACAGTGCAAGCAACTATTCAACTATTTCTAACAACAACATGTCCTATAACACCAATAACGGCCTGATATCTACTTCTGACCACAATATTATTGACGGCAACACCATAACCAACATCAACGGTAGTGCAATCCTGGTTATGGGTGTGTACAACACCATAACCAATAATATACTGCAAAATAACGTGATTGGTCTTTACATCCCTAAATCTACAGATGCTGATCACAACACAGTAAGCTACAACAATATATCCTACAACAGTAATGGAATTAACAGTTTAAGTCCCTACTCAAACTTCACACACAACACTATAAACAACAACAACGAAAACGGCCTAACCATCACATCAAACCATGTAAATATAGATAATAACACTATAAAAAATAATAATGGAAGTGCAGTACTGCTCATAGGAGTTTACAACACCTTAACTAACAATATACTGCAAAATAATTTAATTGGTATATGCATCCAAAAATCTACTAATGCAGATAACAACACCATCAGCAATAACGATGTGTCCTACAATGGCAACGGAATCAACAGTGCAAGTCCCTACTCAAACTTCACACACAACACCATAAACAACAACGATGAAACCGGGCTGACCATCACTGGATCTGGGTGTAATATAGTTGGAAATTCAATGTGTTACAATGGTGAAGCTGGCCTTACAATTACAAGTACAGGCAACAATGTTACTTCGAACAGATTGGAAAACAATCTTTATGGTGCTTCATTTAGTAACTTTAATGCTGCTAATTTTAATTTGAACAGTGTTGTTGGGAATACTTATCAGGTGTACAGTCCTGACACAACAGGATACATTAATGCATTAAATAACTGGTGGGGATCAAACAGTACTCCAACAAGGATTTATGGTTTATTCAAC
Source organism: Methanobacterium sp. SMA-27 (assembly GCF_000744455.1). Lineage (NCBI taxonomy): Archaea > Methanobacteriati > Methanobacteriota > Methanobacteria > Methanobacteriales > Methanobacteriaceae > Methanobacterium > Methanobacterium sp. SMA-27. The sequence goes on from NZ_JQLY01000001.1 coordinate 1,543,333, forward strand.
ATTAACCCATGGATAGTTTTAAGGGTAATAGGCAATCCCAACCAGATAAATAGTGGAACTACTTCCACAATAACTGCAGATCTTAATCATAACAGTAATGGAGTAGATGTAACTTCATTATATTCTGGAAAAACTGTTCCAGATGGGATAAATGTTAACTTCAGCTGTGATTCTTTAGGTGCTGTTAATCCACTTAACAATACCACCGTAAACGGTGCTGCAACCACCATCTTTACGGGTAATTCTCCTGGAGTGTCTGTAGTTAGGGCTTTGGTTGATTCTCAAAATGTTACCACCAATGTTTCAATTGTTACTACATCAGCTATTCCAACTGGAATAACTGTAACTCCAACTACTGGTTACAAAGGTGTTCCAGCAAACCTCATCACAACGTTAAGGGACACTAAAAATAACTTACCTTTAACAGGTAAAACTATAAGATTTAGTGTTAACGGTACGTTCTTAGGCACTGCACTCACGAATAGTAGTGGAGTTGCAACGTTACCCTACACTGTCCTGGAAAATATTGGAGTGTATCCTATATTAGCAGAATTTATACAGGATGCAACATATGCAGCCAGTAACGGTACAGCTAATTTAACAGTAGCCACAAATATTGCGGATGTAGAAGTTACAAATACAGTTTCTAATTCTACACCTAAATATAACGACACTATAACCTTCACTGTAACTGTTAAAAACAACGGACCCTGCACTGCTCAAAACGTTGCTATAAGTGAATGGCTAAATAACGGCTATTTAACATACATATCAAACGACAGCCAAGGAGCACTAAACCTCAGCAACGGAATATGGACCATTGAAACACTAAACAGCGGAGCAACAGCAACACTACACATAATAGCCAAAGCCACCACACCAAACACAACCATAACCAACACAGCAACCTACAACCCCGTAACAAACGACCCAAACAGCACCAACAACAACCAAACCATCACCATAACAGTACCCGCAACATCAGCCGATATACAGGTAACCAACACTGTGTCCAACAACACACCCAACTATAACGACATCATAACCTTCACAGTAACAGTTAAAAACAACGGACCTGACACAGCCCAAAACGTAGCTGTAAGTGAATGGCTAAGCAATGGCTACCTAACATACATATCAGACGACAGCCAAGGAGCACTAAACCTCAGCAACGGAATATGGACCATTGAAACACTAAACAGCGGAGCAACAGCAACACTACACATAATAGCCAAAGCCACCACACCAAACACAACCATAACCAACACAGCAACCTACAACCCCGTAACAAACGACCCAAACAGCACCAACAACAACCAAACCATCACCATAACAGTTGAAAACTCAACAGACGCTGCAGACGTAGCAGTTACCAATACTATATCCAACTCCACACCTAACTATGGGGACAACATCACTTTCACAGTCACAGTAACAAACAACGGACCCAATACAGCCCAAAATGTAACAGTATCTGAATGGCTGAGTAACTACAACTTTACATATTTATCAGACGACAGCGGAGGGGCACTAAACCTTAACAATGGAATATGGACAGTCGGAAACCTAGCCAACGGAGCAACAGCAACATTACACATAATAGCCAAAGCCACCACACCAAACACAACCATAACCAACACAGCAACCTACAACCCCGTAACAACAGACCACAACACAAACAACAACGCACAAACCATAACCATTAACGTACAATAATGGGTGATTATTGGTCTAGGTAAAAAAGGATATGATAATACTGTTTGGTTCTAAAAATAATTATTTTTTTTTATTTATTTAAAAATCATTTTATTTAAAAATTTATAGAAATATAAGAGAATAGTGATATAAGAATTGATTAAGTACATCATAGATAACTACGATGTTATTTACATGTATAAAACCTTAAGTAGCAATTCTATGGAAAAATTCCTTCAATATGATGGTACATTGTCCTTAGCAGATTGTGTGTCCCTAGAAATCATGGAAATGCACCAAGTTAATAGTATAGTTTCTTTTGATTCTGATTTCGATAAAGTTAAAAATCTCAACTGGATCCATTAATTTTCAATTAATTATTCACCATGGCAGTGTACTAAATCTTGGAGTTACAACCACATCATCATGTAATGGAGAAATCATTATCTTCTTGTTCAATATCAAAATACAACAGACCCATCTCCATACATACTGATAAATGCAACTGCACTGAGTAGGTCTTTATTTAATTGTTCGTTCCTGTTCATTTAAGTGAACCTTATCAGCTTAGGAATGGGACATATCGAAGTAGTAAGAATGTTATTATTTAACCCGTTTATTAAATGTTTAAATTTTTCTAATTTTTTATTTAAAAAAAAAATGGGGGAAAAAAATTTTAGTGTGTGGTTATTTCTTTATTCTGGGTATTATTGATCCGCCAAGAACCATCAGAATTGCTAGTATTAATCCAGCTATTGGTACACCTGTATTTTGCATGGCTATTTTATTTGTTGTTTCTGCGTTTACAATATTTGTGGAGTTATTTCCTGTATTTTTTCCATGATTGTTTTGTACATTGATTGTTTGTTTTTGTACATTAACTGTTTGTGATGCAAATAGGCTTGTGTTCTGGTTGAATTCGTTTATAGCAGTTATCATAGCAACGTTTGTCACATGTTTACCGACTACAGAAGCTGTAGGGGTAACAAAGAGTCTTAAAGTTGCACTGGCACCATTTACTAATGTTCCAACGTTCCATATACCGGTTCCACTGTTGTAGGTACCTTGGCTTGCTGTGTAACTGTTAAAGGTTAAACCAGCAGGTATTTTATCGGTAACTTTTACACCAGTAGCAGTATCTGGACCATGATTAGTTGTGGTTATTGTGTAGTGGAACTGATGACCCACTTTAGGTGAGATGTTACTTGCGGTTTTAGTTAAAACCACATTAACTACATGAGTTGCAGGCACAACTACTACTGCATTTACTGTTTGGCCTGTGCTTGTAGCAGTATTTGTCACTGTTGTTCCGGCTACAGAAAGTGTAGGGGTAACAAACAGTTGTAATATTGCACTTGCACCATTTACTAATGTTCCAACATTCCATATTCCAGTAGCACTGTTATAGGTACCCTGACTTGCTGTGTAACTATTAAAGGTTAAACCAGCAGGTATTATATCGGTAACCTGAACACCATTCGCGGTATCTGGACCATTATTAGTCGCAGTTATGATATAATGGAACTGCTGACCTACAATAGGTACAAGATTACTTGCAGTTTTGGTCAATGTCACATTAGATACTGGAGTTGTTGGTACAACTACTGCTGCATTTACCGTTTGTCCTGGGCTTGTTGCAGTGTTAGTTACAGTTGTTCCGGCTACAGAAGCTGTAGGGGTAACAAACAGTTGTAGTACTGCACTTGCACCATTTAATAGAGTTCCAACATTCCATATTCCTGTTCCACTGTTGTAGGTTCCCTGACTTGCTGTGTAACTGTTAAAGGTTAAACCAACAGGTATTTTATCGGTAACCTGTACACCAGTAGCGGTATCTGGACCATTATTAGTTGCAGTTATGGTATACTGGAATTGCTGACCTACGGTAGGTGCGAGATTGCTTGCAGTTTTGGTCAATGTCACATTAGATACTGGAGTTGTGGGTACAACTACTGCTGCACTTGCATTTTGACCTACGGTAGTTGCAGTGTTATTTACTGTTGTTCCAGCTACAGAGTTTGTAGGAGTTACAAACAGTTGTAATATTGCACTTGCACCATTTAATAGAGTTCCAACGTTCCATATTCCAGTACCACTGTTGTAAGTACCCTGACTTGCTGTGTAACTATTAAAGGTTAAACCAGCAGGTATTATATCGGTTACCTGAACACCGGTAGCGGTATTTGGACCGTTATTGGTTGCAGTTACCACGTAGTGGAATTGTTGACCTACATTAGGTGCGAGATTGCTTGCAGTTTTAGTTAATACCACAGCTACAGGAGCTGCAGGTATTGATACTGTTGCATTACCAGTTGCGTTTGTGTTTATTAGTGTTGCATTTTTAGTTACGAGTGTACCTGCAACACTATTTGTAGGAGTTACAAACAGTTGTAGTACTGCACTGGCACCGCTAGCAAGGGTTCCAACGTTCCATATTTCAGTTGCATGGTCGTAAGTACCCTGACTTGCTGTAGAACTGTTAAATGTTAAGCCATCAGGTATTCCATCTGTCACTTGTACATCAGTTGCGTTGTCTGGACCATTATTAGTCACAATTATGGTGTAATGGAACTGTTGACCCACATTAGGTGAACTGTTACTGGCTGTAACTGTTATACCCATGGTATAATTCAAAAAGTTTGATGTATCCACTGTTCCAACAACATCTCCGGGTGCTGGGCCGGTAACGAATCCCCACCAATTACGCATAGCATCTACTGTTCCAGTGTTATTGATGAAACTGACGGATATTACGTTGGTGTTTGCTGTTAACACTTCATTGTTGACGATGTCTCTACCTGTTGTTGCATGGTTGCCTACAAGAGCGTTGTCGGTTGTTGTTGCAGCGGCCGCATTGTTTAAGGTAGTACGTGTGAGGGTGTTCTGAGTTACAGTTGATGTTGCATCGTTGAAGATAGCTCCACCATTCAATGCAGAGTTACCTGCCATTGTGTTGAATCTAGCTGTTATTGTTGCGTCATTATTTATGGTATAGTCCGTGAATGTGGTATCAGTTGCAGATGTTCTTGCGCCGTTATAGATAGCTCCACCATTAATATTTGCAGTGTTGCCTATTAGTGCGCTATTAGTTACTGTCACTGTTCCACTGTTAAGTGCTGTTGTACCTGTTGTGGCAGTACCTGTGAGTGTGCTGAAGCCAGCTGTATTAAAGCTTGCAAGGTTACTAATGGCTCCTCCATTATTTGCCTTGTTACCTGTAAATGTGCTGCCTGATATTGTTGCTGTTCCACCATTTTGTGTTATAACGGTACGTGTAAGTGTGCTACTGTTGACGTTAAATGTTGCATCATTTGCAATGGCTCCACCATTTTGTGTTGCGGTGTTATTAGCAAATACACTGTTTACTACATTTAATGTTCCACCATTTTGTGTTATGGTAAAGTCAGTGAGGGTAGTACTGGTGGTTATATTTATAGATCCGGCATTGTATATGGCTCCACCATTCAGTGCCTTGTTACCTGTAAATGTACTGTTGTTTACTGTTAATGTTCCACCATTCTTTGTTACGGTTTGGCTAGTATGTGTTACTGCATCGTAGTTTAAACTTCCATCGTTGTAGATGGCTCCACCATTTTGTGTTGCGGTGTTATCCTGGAATGTGCAGTTGTTTACTATTAATGTTCCATTGTTGTAGATTGCTCCACCTGAAGTTCCTTTACCATTTTTGAGTATTAAATTTTGTAGGTTGACTGTTACGCCGTTGCTGATTAGGAATATTGTTCCGAGATTTTGTCCGTCTATAGTGGCAAAGCCGTTGCTAAATACATTGAAATTTAGATCTTTATTAATTACGAGACCATGTTCCTGGAAGGTTGCTCCATTTTCGAGCATTATTGTATCCCCAGCATTAGCAACTGTAATTGCTGATGCGATTGATGGATAAACAAATCCTACAGGATTTCCTCCACGTGCAACAGGAGCTCCGTTTCTATAGATCTGTGGGTCGGATTGTTTTTGATTCTTTTTAGTATTTAAAGAATTTGATGTTTTATTAGTTTTGGTTTTGGATTGGACAGTTGTCTGTGAATTAACAGCTTGTCCGGTTGTAGATACTGTTACATTGTGTGATGGAACTATTGCATTGTTTGATGTTCCATTTGCAGCTGCAACGTCGTTAACTGTGAATGATAACACTAACGCCAAGGTTAAAAGCAGAAATGGAACCATGATTTTAGCTTTATTATCTGTAATTGATTTGAAATTGTTTTCTTTTGTAATTGTTTGTTTTCTAATCTTTTTCACCTCCTTTATGCTCGTTCATTGTGTATGAAATAACCATAAATTAAAAAGTAATATTGAATAATGTGTGAAAGAGTTATCCTGTAATAAAATATCCACATAATAGGGGGGTTATTTATTTTTAAAAAAAATTTTGTGAAAACATTATTAGCTGTTTTTACCGTAAAACACTGAATTTCACCGTATAGTAACCTATTATATTCACATCCTTATAAATATTCCATTATATTTTGTGATAATATCACCAAACAAATCGATAATTAAACAAAAACAGTTGAAAACTAATTGAGAAAAAAAATAATTAAATTAGAAGCATGTGAGAGACTTACCTAGCCCATCATCAAGAACGACTTTTGGTACTGTTTTGTCGATTTTGTAGTTCGGATGTACATTGTGATTTCATACCTGCTAATCAATAGCTAAATATTTTAACACCATTGTAGCTGTTATGGTAAGTGGTTTTGGTGGATTCTGTGCTTTTAATGGTTGGTGTAATTCCATTTATATATATTCTTTAAATCCAAAAAATGAAGCACAAAAAGACTTTAATCGACTAAGGCCAAATATTGGGTATTTGCAATTATTTATATCTCCAATATACTAGTTGCTATAGATGGAGTCTATGAACCATAGGTTTTATTTAAAGCTATCTTGTTTTATTATGTTACCGTACATTATTTAATAGGTTTGATGCAAAGAACATCATTTAATCATAGGTTAAGTTAATTTAAGATAGGCCTAAGTAATAGAAAAAATAAAAATCCAGTAAGCGATCGATCACGAGAGACATAAAAACAAATTTGGATTTTAATTAATAAAAATAGAAGGAAATTTTTATTTGGTTTTGAATTTGAAAGTGTAAGTTGCAATTAGGTTGTTGCCGGCGTAGTCTTTGATTGCTTTGGCAGGTATTGATACTTGATACCAGTTGTAAGCTATTCTAGTATTAGTCATTTTAATGTATAAAGTGTTCCCTGAGATTGATTTGGTTATTGTAACATATTTACCAGTTGTAAGGTTTTTAATTGTAATATTATTGAAATATGTGCTTGCTTTGATATTTTCACTGAATTTAATGACTATAGTGGAAGTTCTGCTCACACCCGTTTTCAGGTTTGTTGGTGTTGTTGATGAGACTTTAGGAGGGATTTTGTCTATCGTGTAAGTCTTTGTGTAAATTGGTGATTTGTTACCAGCTAAATCTACTGCTAAATATTTCAAAATCTTAGTAGAACTTATTGTTATTGGTCCGGCATATTTCATACTTGCAGTAGTAGGTGTTGTTCCAGTTAAGGTATAATATATTGTACCATTTTCAGTCATTGAAAGACTAACAATTTTAGTTGTATTATATAATCCACCATTAATGCTAGCTTTTGCTGTTGGTGCGATTTTGTCTATAGTATAAGTTTGTGAGTAAGTTGGTGATTTATTACCTTCCAGACCCACTGCAAAATATTTCAGGATTGTTGTTTTGGTAATGGTTATTGGTGTACTATATTTAGAGCTAGATGTGGAGGGATTACTTCCATCGAGTGTATAGTAAATCTTTTCTGTTTTGCTATAGTTTATTGTAACAATTTTTGTTGAATTATACAGACCTGCTTTAAGACTTGTTGTTGGTGTTTGTTCAACTATTAAACTTTTTGTGTAGTTGCTTGCTGCAAAAAATGTGTCCTGTTGGAATTGTGCTAGTAGGTTGTAGGTGCCATTGTTTTGTATTATGGTGTAAGGTAGTGTTGCTATTCCATTATTATTTGTTAATGCATTGCCTATGATGTTTTCATTAACACTGAATTGTATAGTTTTGCCTTGGAGTGGTATTTTGATATTTGTGTCGGTTAGTGTTGCGATTAGGTTTACATTGTCTCCTTTAAATCCGATTATATGGTTTACAGTGATTGTTGTTGGTCCAAGAGGTACTATTATTGATATGGTTTGATTATTGTTGTTTGAATTTTGGTCGGTTGTTATGGGGTTGTAGATTGCTTTATTTGTTAGGGTTATGTTTGGTGTGTTGGCTTTGACTATTATGTGGAGAATTGTTGTTTGTCCGCTTTTTAATGTTCCGATTGTCCATATTCCAGTATTAAGGTCGAGTTTTCCTGCACTGTCATCTGATATGTATGTTAAGTAGTTATTGCTTGTCCATTCGTTAATAGTCACGTTTTCTGCTGTATTGGGTCCGTTGTTTTTTGCTGTTATTGTTAAAGTGATGTTGTAATTGTAGTTAGGAGCATAATTAGATGCTGTGTTATTAATTTGAATATCAGCTTCTGGTTGGATAGTTGCGGTTGCAGTAGCATATCCATTTGAGGTTGATAGATTATCAAATTTTGATCCGATTGTTGGGATATTTATTGGAGCTGTAGCTGATTGTTGGTACAGATCATTAATTGTTATACAATTTATTCCACTTTTAGCTATGTAATCGATTATATTCTTGAAGTTACAGGTTAAATAATCGTATTCATCGGGATTAAAATTTACTATATTGTGGAATAAGATAACAACGGTTGAATCAGAAGCCATTGCATTATCTACATAACCTTCTACACTTGATACTGGAGTGGTATTAACTAGGGTGTAAGCTGGAATCTGATACAAATTTAATCCATTAAAGTTTTCTATAGGATTGCCTAATGTTGTACGTCCTGTACGAATGCCCAATTCGTTCATGATATCATAAACATCTTGGTTCGAATATCCACCAGGATATGCTAGATCGTAGGCCCCTCTACTTAATCCGTTTCTTATTAAAAAATTTATTTGTTCTGATATTTCATTATAAATCTCTTGATCAGAAACATCTGTGAGCTTGACATGGTCATATGCGTGATTAGCTATGATCCATCCTGCTGCATCCATTTCTAGTAGATTAGAGATTGTCAATACATCATCTTGTCCACTATTATAACCGTTTATATAGGCAGTACCCACTATTCCTTTAGATTGCATATATTTAAAAGCAATATCGTATTGTGCCAAATTTCCATCGTCAAAAACAATTAAACATTTAGGTTCCATATTATCATGACCATATGGGTTGTACACATCCTGTGATATTTCTGTGATGGTGTTATTAATATTAGAATGTTTTGTAATTTGGCCGTATATTGCAAGTAAATATGTAGCGTTTGAAGGTAGTTTAATGCTCCATATACCTGTTGAAGTATTGTAAGATCCGTCTTTAACCCATGATATTCCATTATCGGCACTGACATAATAAGTACCGTTAGGTGTGAATCCTGAGGAGTTAGATTGGTATTTTACATTAGAAGAGTCAGGTCCATTGTTAGTTGTGGTTGTTACAGCGTAAACCCAATCTAAATAATTTAAATTATGAATAGCAGAACCATTTAAAGATGTTCTAAACTCTTCTTTCAGTCGGATTATTGCAGCTTTCGGTACATTTAAGGTTGCATTTGCTGATGGATATGGATCTGGACTGTAAGCATCCTGGGAAATTTCGTTTACGGTGTTAGTTATATTACCTGTCTGGTTAATGTAGCCTAAAATTGCAATTTGGTAAGTATCACCACTTGAAATATCATAGGTTCCAAGACCCGTGGTCACGTTAAAATTGTTATCCCATGTCCAACCCGAGCCATTATTGAATCTTACATATCCATTCCATCCTATTTTTGGGTTGTAATAGATGAATCCGTTTGATTCGATGTTTTCTATTGTTACATTAGTATCTCTTGGACCATCATTTGTTATGTTGATAGTAGTCCAAACCCAATTACAATAATTGGAATGGTTTGTTACATTTCCCGGATTTGGAAATCCCTGGCTGTATGCCTCTCTAAAATCGTTAGTAATATTGATACTTGCTGTTTCATATGAAGAACTTTGTTTAAGAAGTGTTTTAGAAGATTTTGAAACATTATTATCAAAATTAGCAGTGTCTGGATTGTTTTGAATATCAGTTGTATTATATCCCGATGTTTGGTCTGTTGTGTTAACAGCAGATGCACCGGTCATAGTATACATTAAAATAGCCATAAAACAGATTACTATTAATACAAACTTAGGAATTACCATCTTGCTATCATCTTTCTAAAATATTTTCCACTAACCCCAACGGATCCTTTTAGTTTTTTGTCTAACCATTCTCCGGATTCTAATAATTTTTTTTCAAATTTGTGTTTCTGGAGTGCTTTTTCAATACTTTCGTGGAGTTCTTCTTCTTTGTATGGTTTAATAATGTAATCAAAGGGTTTTGTGATATTGGCACGTTTAATCGTTTCCTCATCACTGTAGGCTGTAAGGTAAATTATTGGAACGTCCATACTGTTATTTATTTCCCAGACAGCGTCTATTCCGTCACCATCGCCTTTTAAAACAATATCCATTAAAATAAGATCGGGTTTTATTTCTTTAGCCTTTTTAATAGCTTCTTTTTTAGAAAAAACAGATGTGGAAACGTCATATCCCCAGAACTTCAGTGTTCGCTGCAGTCCCATAGCAGAAAGGCCCTCATCCTCAACAATTAATATCGTAGCAACTGACACAATAATCTCAACTCCTTATGATTATATTCAAAATTTTTTCCATTTATTGTTATTATCAAAATTTTTATTGATACAATAAATAATAAAAATTTTAAGATATTCCCATCCTCATACAATTAAATCACAATATGTTACAAGTAATATATAATTTGTTCTAAATATCCCTACATCCAATTATATTTGTGAAAACTGTCACAATGACTCGAAGTATAATACTGAAATTTTTATATTAAAAATCTTAATAAAAATGTTAAGAAATTGTTACTATTAGTTCGTTATATTAATTGAGCGTTAACATTTAAACCTATTCCTACTTAAAGACATTAATTAGATACTTTTGATTTTAGTGAAGTTCTTATAATAAAATCATAAGCCAATTATTATTGGAGAATTTATTTTATTCTTCAGATATTATTTTAATAACATCATTAACTTATAATACCGTAATATATTGCATTAAATTGCAATATGTCAATAATAAACCTCATCCTTTCTTATTTTCTAAATGAATATTAATTAGGAAAATTTTTTAATAAACTTCGTTATTCCCGAATAGGGTTTACCATAACTTCGCTATATTTTTTTCAAGCCACATATTCAGTAGATTAAGCCTTATTAAGATATGGATTCTATGATTAATTTTTAGACATGTTGACAGTTCTTTTGAATTTTTGTAATGATAAGTATTATTTAGAATTTATTACATAATGTGAAAAAGGTCACAAAGTCCTTGTTTTTATTTAAAAACCTTCCTATCTTGTTGTAATAACATGTTATAATTAATATAAAAATAATAATGTGATAATAATTAAAAAAACTTTGGGGGTATAATATGAAAAAAAAGTTTTTAATAGTGTTAATTGCTACATTTTTAGTTTTTATAGTAATTGGCGCAGCATCAGCAGCAAAAAACACCACATCAGTAACTCCAATAACCGTAACATCATCATCCTCTATTAGCGGTCACTACATCGTCTACCAAAAACGTGTTGGAACTAACGAAAACAACTATGATATCCACAAGAAAAATCTAATCAACGGTCAAATAACAACAGTAACAAACACAGTTGCAAATGAAATCAATCCAGATATTTCTGGCAATATTGTAGTCTGGCAATCCAAGACAGGAAATGGTAAATGGCAAATCTGGTGGAAAAATACAAGCTCATCTAAGGCAGCAGCAATAGTACGTGCAACACCAAGTAATGATCAGATAAATCCAAGAATATCCGGAACTAGGATAGTATGGCAATATTACTATGGCTCTGGATCAGCAGCTAATGGACATCAACCAAATTACGACATAAGAGGATATGACTTGGCAACAAACAGCTATCGTGCAAGTATAGCCTCCACTTCAATGGATCAGGAGCTGCCAGACATACATGGAAATACAGTCGTATACCAGGAATATATTAATACGGGAACTTGGCATTGGCGTGTTAAAAAAACAAATTTCATCTCTAATCCTAATTCCGGTTCAAGTATTACTCTAAGTCTCCAGAACCAAACTCATCCAAGAATTTCTTCATACAACAAGGTTGTATGGTCGGAATATAATCCTCTCAAAGGATCCAATATTTGGTGTAGTCCGAATCCGAATTTACGCGACGGATTTTGGGTATCAGAAAACAATAAAACGCAAATAAACCCAGATATATGTGGAAACAAAGTTGTGTGGATGCAAAAGCAGACTGATGGAACTTCTAAATATGATATCTATATGAAAGATCTATCAAGTACTAATCCTGCTAAACCCGTAGTCACCAACACAGCAACCCAGAACGAACCTGCTATTGGCGAAGACTCGTATGGAATATTTGTATCATGGACCGACACTAGAAATGGATATAACCAAGTTCTCTTTAGAAATATGGATATCACATCACCCCACATAATCTCAACCACACCAGCAAATCTTCAGATGGGTTTTAGCAGAATAACTACTATTGCTATTAAATTCTCTGAAAATATCAAAAGCAGCACTTACTACAATTATATCACCATCAAAAATCTCGCCACCAATACTTATGTATCTATAACCAAATCCATCTCAGGCAATACACTCTTCATTAGTACCACAGCTACTAGAAGTGCTAGCACATGGTATCAAGTCACCATACATAAAGCTGCAATCAAAGACTACGCCGGAAATAACTTACTCGCAAGTTACACCTTCAAATTCAGAACAAGACTATAAAAATATTAATTTTTTTCTTTTTTTAGAATCAGTTTACTTATCATGTTTTTTCATCTTTCCTAGTTAACAGAATATCAACTACATTCATTCTTTTTAATCTACAGAACCATTAAAACTTGATATTTCTTTCTTTTTTCAGAAAACAGAATTAAGATCCTATAATTTCAATTCCAGCCCATTAATTTCTAACTTTTACCTCGCGTTAAGCCCAAATAGGGTTTACCACGACTTTGATATAATTTTTCAAATCAAAAAATTTAGGTAGATATTGATGAGTACTGATCCTAAATATTTTTATATTTACATTTGGTTATTTCAGAAGAAAATCTGATAGTTTTGACGCCTTATCCTGTGCAGATATATGATTAAAATTTAGTGTAATTAATAATTTCAAATTTCCCAACGTTTATTTAATGTGAGTGACATAATTTATTTTATAGAACTAGTGAAAGATATAACATTTAATTGATTAATTTTAATGCATTATATCCGATTGATGTGAAGAATTATTCTTTAGATGATTATTTTCTTAAAATAGGCATTATTTGAATGTTTAAATTTTCTGAATGGAGATATTTATATTCAAAAAAAATCTTGTTTGTTAATTAAATCAAATATAACTTCATTAGTCAACTATAAATGTTAATAACAAATGAATTGTCTCAAAAAAAATTGGAAGTGTAATATATGAGTATGTTTGGAAATTACGGAAATGATAATAGAAATGATGGAGGAAATGATGCGCCTATCAAAGAAGGCGGAGAATATGATGTTAAAATTGACGATACGGGTAGGGATGGAGACGGAATTGCTCGTGTAGATGGATTTGTAGTTTTTGTTTCAGGTGCCAAACTCGGCGACGAAGTAAAAATAAGGGTCAACTCCGTAAGAAGAAACTTTGGCTTTGCGGATATAGTAGAATAAATATCTAAAAATCTTTTTTCTATTTCATCAACAGATTTTAATTGCAAAATTAATTATAAATACTTCAATATTTTTTTGAAACATTAAAACTTGATATTTCTTTCTTTTTTCAAGAAACTGAATTCAGATCCTATAATTTCAATTCAAGCCCATTGATGTCTAGCTTTTACTTCGTTAAGCCCGAATATAGTGAAGTAAAAATGGCTATTTGCTGTAAATAAGTTAATATCTCCATTTAAATTGGAGATACAATTAAATTAGGGTTAAGTGAGTTGGTTAGCCGGATACTTGAACTTCTATCTTGTGTAGTAATATGTTTTATGCCGGGATTATCCCTCGATGTTTTTCTTTATTCTTGTTATGTGCTTCAGGAGTATATCTGGGGTAAGATATAACAATGTTGATACTAGTTACTTGAATTATATTCAAAAGTATTACAAGTTAGAGAATTTAGTTGATATTTAGGGTAGATTAGTGGGTAAAATTGACGTAAGTATGACAATATTCAGGCAAAAATAGCCTATTTTACCAAGTTTGAATAGGGTTTTTCCCTGTTTTTTTTAAGCATTTTAATTATATTTTATAAGATTTAGCAGATTTAAATCATTATTTCAGCTGAAAACAGTTGTATTTTCCTGTTATTTAGATTATATGATACGTTATAGTATTTAATGAGTTTATAAAGTTTTATTATTCTATAAATTTGTCAAAGTTTATGGACGCGCTATTGTGGGAGTAATAAGTGTAATAATATTATTGAATTAATTATGATATTTAATGTTTTTCCATCTAAGAAGTGTTAGTAAATAGTTCCTTTTAGGTTTTTATTTAGTAATATTATGTATTTTGGATTTTGAATGGTTTTTGTTATTCTATAATCTAGACGGAGGTTATTATGTCGATTTTATATAAATATTACAACTAATAATACAAATACGATTATAAATAATAATCCTATAATATAATATATATGTTACATTTTATTTTATAAATTTAATTGTACCTAATCATATTAATAATATAATATATATGTTACATTTAAATATCATAAACTTTTATAATATTATATTATGAAGTATCAAAAAGAGGATATTCTTAATGATCAAGTTTTCAAAAATTTTCTAGATCATAAAAATATAGATAATAATAATACTATAATACAATATGAAACAAGAATAAAATCATACTGTAACTTTACAGAGAAAACAACAACTGAATTAATAGATGAAGCAATAGAAGAACAAAATAATAGTGTAAAGTCTAATGATAGAAAAGTTAATAAATATTTACAAGATTTTATAAATAAATTAACGAAAAAAAGTAAATCAGAAAATACTATTAAAGCATACTATGACACAATAAAAGCATTATATTACGATAATGATATTGAACTTCAAAAAATAGAATTTACATTTAATAAAAATGTTCAAAATACTTTTGAAGAATTACCTAATAAGGAACATATACTTAAAGCTCTTAAATATTGTAATTTAAGAGATAAAGCTATTATTCTTTTACAATTTTCTAGTGGATTGAGTGCTGCTGAAATACGGCATTTAACATATGGTCAATTTTTCATTGCAATTAAGGAATATATCAATTTTAATAATAATGAGATATTTAATATTGATAAAATATACCGTCAACTTAAAAATAAAGATAATATCATAGGAATTTGGAATTCATATGAGTCAAACACTGATATTGATTATTTAACATTTAATTCATCTGAGAGTAACAAAGCAATTATAGATTATCTATTAGAACGTAACAATAAAAAACCTATCACATCATTTAATGAACCGTTATTCATTGCTAATGGAAATAAAATTGGAGAACATACATTATCAGCTATATATCGAAGAATTAATCAGAGAGCAGGTTTAGGATCACGTAATGAAAAACGAAATTTTTTAACATCCAATATTCCACGTAAAATGTTCCAGAGAGCATTACTAGAATGTGATGTTGAATATTTAGCTATTGAATTAATGTTAGGCCATAAGATAGATAATATAAAATTAGCTTACTATAAAAATAACCCTGAAATACTTAAAAAGGAATATCTTAAAGGTCTCAGAAATATTACATTAGAAGAAGTAGAAATAGTAACAACAGATAGATATGATAACATAATCCTGGAGTTAAAGATCGAAAAGGATGAAAGAATAAAACTAGAAAATCGAATAAAAAAACTAGAAGATGAGAAACAAAACTCTAAAAATATAAAAAATCCTGATTTTTATAATAGTATAAAGGATAACTTCGAAAAATATAGGGACATCAATTTTTTTAAGAATATTAAAAAACCACGATGAAATGAAAAATTTTGAATGTTCACAATATCCGGTTTTTGCAGTTCTTCCCATATTTTCTCGTCTTTACCCGTATCAATTAAACGCTCACGGAAAGCCCAGACCGTATAACGGTGGCGTAATTACTTAGCAGAAGAACTCGTTTAATCTGAAGAACCAACGGTCATATGGTTCTTATTTTTTCACTCTTCAACTCTATTAATTTCAGCTAAAGTATCGAAATGCTTATCAAAACTTAGGATTTCATGGATATTAACATTTTTCATTGCAACATAAGTCACACAATCGTTGAAACCAATTTTGTTATCATGATATCGTTCTAAAATGACTAAAGCATCTTTTATGTCTTTTGTAGTCACAGCATAAATTTTGATATTTGGTGCTGTGACTACAAAATCTAAAATTTCTTTTGCAGCTTGATGGCTTAACCAGCTTTCTAAGATGTTGGCTACTTCAAAGATTTGTGCAGTAGTAATTATTACTTTTAAACTGCCAGTTTGCAAATTCTTAATAATTTCCATTGATTTTTGCTTAATTTCGCTATCTCTTTGTGTAAGATTCTCTTTAGGCTTTAAAAAAGCATGGATAAGAACATTACTATCCAAAAATTTTTCTTTCATGTCATAAGTTCTCCTAACCTATTTATGAAGGCCTTTTTTTATATAACTCTCTTTTAACATCGTTCCAATTATCATAATCTGATTCGATGTCTATTTCGAGTGAATTAAAGTACTTTGTTATATCCGCAGGTTCATGGCTCTTTACAACTATTTCATCATCTGTAACTTGTAAAAGAACTACAGAACTATTTTTAAGGTGTTTGTCTCTCCATTTTTTAGGAATGACAATACGTCCTTGTTCATCAACCTGTTTTAATACTTCCTTCCCTATGTTTCTCATTTCTTTTCTCCTCTTTCTCGTCCAATCTTTTCATTTCTTTTCTAATTGTATTCTAATATCCCATTTTTATTTTTTTCCTTTTCTCGTCAATGTTATTATTATAATCATGGTATATAAATATAATGGTATTAAATATTTCTACCATTTTTTTAAAATCCCATAAATTATATAATCCTATTGAAATTTTTCAAGAACCTATATAATTATTAATAAATAATAGTTGAAGGATTATAAAAAATATTGTGAAATTTTATATACTATGAAATTACAATGTATCATGAGGGATATGATGGTCACAGAAACAAAAATTTCAAAAGGATTCCAAACAGTAGTACCTTCGAACATAAGAAAAATGTTTAAAGTAGGTCCAGGGGATATTGTAGAATGGAAAACTAATAAAAATAATAGAGTTGAAGTCTTTTTCCGTAAAAAAATAACTATAAACGATGTTTTAGGTATGATCGATGGTCCTAAGACTGATGCTGTAGAAATGAAGAAAAGAATTCAAAGAGGCGAAAAAATTTGATATTTGCAGATTCATCTTTTTTTATTGCCCTTTTAAATAAAAAAGACCAATGGCATAAGGATATTCCTAAAGTATTGCCTCAAATTGGTAAAGTGAAAAAAATAACATCTATTCTTGTACTTTCTGAAACAGTAACCCTGGTAGGAAGTTTAAGCGGAGGCAAAGCAGGTGTTTTGATATATGAATACATCATAGATAACTATGAAGTTGTTTACATGGATAAAACATTAAGTAACAATGCTATGGAAAAATTCATTCAATATGATGGTACATTGTCCTTAGCAGATTGTGTGTCCCTTGAAATCATGGAAATGCACCAAGTTAATAGTATAGTTTCTTTTGATTCTGATTTCGATAAAGTTAAAAATCTCAACAGGATCCATTAATTTTCGATTAAATTATAGTTCAACAGGGCCCATGTACTAAATCTTGAAGTATACAACAACATTCATCATGTAATGGGAAAATCATATCTTCTTGTTCAATATCAAAAATCAACAGACCCCATCTCCATAAATACTGATAAATGCAACTTCACCTAGTAGGTCTTTATTTAATTGTTCGTTCTGTTTATTTAAGTAAATTTTATCATCTTGAAGGTTTTTATACTAGATTCGTACTCATCGAGTTGGTCCTTTATAACTCTTCTTTTCATTTTCTAAAGTTTCACAATCTTAAGTACCTTAACATGTTCAACTTAGTCATACCCACACTTTAGTGAGTTTGTATTTAACTTTTTTTTCCTGGAATAATTTCAAAATAGTATCCACATGAGCTGCATCAATTAGGAAAGTGGCCCTTCCCATCTTCTTACCATGTTCTTGTACTATCCCTTTTCCTTCACTTAAATATTCTTTCCCTTTATGGACTGATTTTACTTGGTAACCATAGATCTTCCTTTTCACATACATCTTATCCTTGGCAGGCATATCACTGAAATTATAAGATATGAATGCTGCAGGTTTCAGGTTTTCTTTTTGGCCCAATATTAACTCTGGACGAGCGTATAAAACTATTCCATCTTTAGTTACTTCCCATAGGAAGTCAGAATCTAAGTCTTCATTTTTATTCATAAATACAAAAGTAAAAGGGTTTTCCATGTTGAGGTTTTTTTCTATTTCTCCCGCGATTTTATGTACCAAATTTACTTCTTCCCCCAGTTCAGGGTCATGTTTAGCATTAAAAAGAAGTAAAATATCGATATCGCTTTTTTTATGCATTTCTCCTCGAGCTGCCGATCCGAATAATACAGCTTCATCAAGGGTTTTTATTTCTCCAAGTTTCTGTGCTAATCCAAAAGCAGATTCTTTAATATTCATCTTTCCAACCTTCAATTATATTCAATATTCCCATAACTTCCTTTATAGTATCTCCATTGCCTTTTCCACCATACCATCTACCATGCCTTATGGTTTCTAATTTGGAAAATAAATCAGCTATTTCATCTTCATCTCTTTCACGTAGAAATCTGATAAGGCCGTTGTGGATATCTTGATGCGTTCCGAACTTCATTTCGGAACCAAATGAAATATAATGTAAAGTACAGCCATAAGTCAGTTCAACTATCGCACTAGTATTTTTTTCATCCTTTTCCAGCGAATTTATACTTGATCTTATTTCATTTGCCTTTTTCAAATGCCCTTCTCTCTTCATTAGAAAACCTCTGTTATATTGATATAGAATTATTAATATATACAATTTTCTGTGTCCATATAACATAATCTTTTAATGTTATATGGATACATAATTCCAGTTTTAGAGCTAATTCTGTTATCTTATAACTATAATTTTTAAGAAATTATCGTTTATAATACAGATTACCTAACAAAAACCAGTACCCAATGTGACATAAAATCCTAAATGTAAAACATGATATATAATCAAAGTTTTCAATATCATCCCAATGTGTAATTTTCCAATTATATTATATTAATTCAACTAGTATAGACCAAAAAAGTGCCAATTGACTTTGAAAATGGAGAGGATAAAGCATATGCTGATGATTTAAGAAATAGTGCCCAATAATCTGAAGCAATACAATAAAGTAATAGTCGAGTTAAATTTTCATAAAAATTATACTTATTAATAATTAAAATTTGACTTCGTTAAATCGTGCTATAACGAAGTAAAACTCCTATTAATAGTATTTAAGTTATTATCAAGCATTAAAACTAGAAATACACGCATATTAATTTTAATTGGATAGATTGCATGATCCTTGAACCTCTATATGTTTAAATTAATATTTTGTATGAATAAATATACAGTAAGTAATACTTATTATTTTTTTAAATAACATATAAGGAACATATTTGAATAAATTTTTTCAGATCCAATAATTTATGAAAATTTCTATTTACTTGATTTTTTTTGTTTGATTTTTTTATAAATTTTTTTGTGAGAATTTTTGAGATTTTTTGACTCTTTTTTTGTGAATTTTCTTTTTTTTCTATTTATTTTCTCTATTTTTTCCATTTTTTTGTTAGCGTTCGCTAGGTTGTGTTTTTTTGTTTGATGGTGTTTAGTTGTAGGAGGTTGTAGCAGAAGCAGGTGAAGATGTTTTTGGTGTGTGTTCGTAGTGTTGTGGTGACTTTTACGTGGCCGTTGTGGAATATGTTTTTGATTACAGCGTATGGTCGTTCTCCTGGTGCTCTTTTGCGTGTTATGCGTTTATTTCGGTGTTTTTCTTTTTTATTTAGTGGGTGGTCGCGTGTTGCGCGGTTCATGGTGGCGTTGTGACCTTTACATGGTGCTCCGAAGTATCCTCGGTCTCGGTATGAAACTTCATCAGGTTTTGTTAGGTCTATTTGACTATCATGAACTGATGCTGGTGTTGTTTCTATTTATCTTATTAATTGGTGGTCTATATCCATTTTGCTGTGTAGTTTGTAGCCATAATAGGATTTTCCATTTTTCTTAACCCAATCGCAGTCTTTATTTCGTCGTGTTTTCGCACTAGGTCCACGAGGTTCATCTACTTTTTTATGGCCTGGCTCTGAAGTTATGAAGGTTGCATCTTGTATAACCCCTTCTTTAACCTTCAATCCCTTGGTATCTATCTGTCGTTGCAGTTCTTCCCATATTTTCTCGTCTTTACAGTATCAATTAAACGCTCTTTGAACGCCCAGACCGTGAAACGGTCTGGGATTCTTTCAGGAAACCCTAAAAACTTTCTGAAAGATATACGGTCAGTAGCTTGTCTTTCCAGCTCAGGATCCGATAAACCATACCACGATTGTAAAACCAACATCTTCATCATAACTATTTCATCATTAGGCCTACCACCCTGTTCGGTATGATTATCATACATTTCCCTAATTATTAGCCTAAACACTTCCCAATCAATAAGAGGATCAATCTCACCCAACTTATCACCAAGCTGTTCCACAAGCGCATACTTTTTCTTCATGAAATAATCATTAAATGACTTCATAATACTCCTATGTACATAATAACATATAAACAAATCCTATACAACAATTCAAACACCAAAACGAACTAAAAACAAAAACAATCAAAAAAAAGTAAGGTTTATAGAAATTTTCTTTTATATAGAATTCTAAGGAATCCCGGTGCGGCGGTGCCATAATGAAAATACTTAGTGTTTGTATTTCTCTTCCAAATGAAAGTGCTGCTTGGTGGAGAATCTCTAATATTGCAAAATTATTACAAAATAATGGCCATGAAGTAGAATTCGTTTTTTATGTTAGTAAAAATACCTTTAGAAAAATTGATTCAAATAAAATAAAAATTCCTTTTAAGTATTCCATAATCCAAGTAAACTTCATAAACATCCATTTTAAACACTTAATATTCATTTTAAAAAAACGATATGATCTTGTTTATTCTAATTTACAATCTGCAGCTTTTTGTTCTATTCTAACAAAATTCACGGGCATACCAATGGTTTTTGATATGCATGGAGATGTAGGAAATTTAGAAGAATTCTTAGAATATGATCTTAATACGAAAGAAAAATCTATAACGAATTTATTAAAGTATGTAATAAATAGAATTGTTGACTATTCTTCAATAAAATTTTCAGATAAAATAATTTGTGTATCAAAAAAAAATGATAATGTATTTAGAAGAAAAAGGCACATCTAATGAAAAATTAGTGTATTTAACAAATGGAATTTCTCAAGATAAAGCAAAAAAAACATAATAGAATATATCTAAGAAAAAAGTTAGGAATAAATGAAAAATTGGTTTTTGGATATATAGGAAATTTTCAAAAATGGCAAGGAATTGAAAAATTTGTAATAGCCGCTGAAACAATTGAAGATGATCAGATAGCTTTCATTATTGTAGGAAGTGAAAAAAAAAGAACTTACTAACAAAATTTATTATTTTCCAAAATTAGAAAGATCTGAAATATATGATTATTATTCAATTTGTGATGTTTTAGTTCTTCCCCGTCCGCATAGTATTGCTACTGAAATTGCTGCACCAACGAAATTTGCAGAATATTGTTCTATGAAAAAACCTATATTAACTTCTAATGTGGGTGATGCAGCAGATTTAATAAAAAGATATAATTGCGGAATTGTTGTAGAGAATAATGATCCAGAAAAGTTATTAGAAGGTATACTCAAATTTAAGAATATTAATAATAATGATCTAAAAAGGATGATTAAAGGATCAGAAGAATTATCTAAAAACGAATTTGATTGGAATAATATTAAAGATGATTTTTTAGATGCTATTAATTCTCTCAAACCTAGCCCATAAGTTATTTATATTACAAACGAAGAATAGGCTAATATGGATTTAAACAGCTAACAACATTCCATATAATGGACTAAAAAATATTATATTTGCGGAGATAAGAACTATTTTATTAGCAGAAATCTCCATATGGAGGCAACCCCTCTATAAACCCATATAAACTTTAGTTCAAATATAAAACTGAAATAAAAGGTAAATTTATGACCTAACTATTCAATAACTTTTCTTTTACCTCAGTTTTTTGTTACAGAATATCTTGAAGTAATATATCCTCCTTCTTCATTTCTTTTTACGTCCAAAATTATACCATTCTGCTCTTCAACTAATCTACATATTTCTTCTTCTTTTATCACATACATTTCCACTACATTATCTTTAAAAAAGTTTATAATTGACGTAAATGATTTTTTAACAAAATTTGTTTTTAATTTATTAATACCTAAAGCTTTACTCGGCAAATAAAATATTGAAATACCACCCGGTTCCAATATCCTTAAAAATTCTTTTATATATTTTTTGGAATATTTTGGTTCCATATGTAATAAAGTAATATTTGAATAAACAAAATCCATAGAGTTATTTTCAAATAGTTCTAGATTATCTTTTTCATTAAGAACAAATTCACATTTATCTTCCGGAAATAATTCATTGGCTAACTTTATCATCGTAGGAGAGATATCAATACCATAAACTTTATCAAAAAAATTTGTCAACGGCTGAGTTAATCTACCTACTCCACATCCAAAATCAACTGCTTTTTTAGTTGAAATTTGTTTATTTAAAGTTTCTAAATACATCATAAGGTCATTAATTTCATTAATACCTGTTTTAAAAAAATTTTCTAAGTCCCAATTTTTTTCGCTTGTTATAATAGCCCCTAATGGATTATCCTGAGCCAATCCTTCCCAATTTTTTTGAACATCTTTTAAATTAATAAATACACCCCCACCCATCTCGCAGATTTTAATAATAAATCCACTATAGAACGCAACTATAATAAAAATTAATTCTATAAATCACAGCTCCATATAGATCTAGTAATATATAAGTGATCTAGTAATATTAAATTTAGGGTCTTAAATTTTTTATGTTTCGGAAAGCTTTTGGAGTGCTGTTTTGGTGGTGTAGCCTGTTGTTGTGATGAGTCCTGCTAAAAATACAGTTAGTATGGTGGTTCTTTTGGCTGATTCTGGTGTATATTTGTGTAATTTTTTTAAGCTTAGTCCTGATTTGCATAATTTGAAAAAGTCTTCAATTTTTCCACGGATTGGTTTATATTTTTTCCAATTGTTTATTTTTTTGAGTAATTGCTTTTTTAGCTGCTTTTTCAGCCAAATCAAAGGAGGAATTTATAATTTATCCGTGAATAAGGTAATAAGTTTGTTTTTTCACTATAATCACTGGTTTACATTATACGGAAGGATTCGCAACAATTGACGATTACAGTTACTCTGGAAAGAAATATAAATTTGAACTAAGGGGTAGAGTAGATCAATCCAGATATTTATTTATAAATTAACTCGTACCACAAATAAGTGCCAAAAGATCCTATGCAAATCAGGTTAGTTCTGAAAGAACTTTCCGTGCTAACATAAATTTAATCTTGGATCAATGCAATTTTAGGAGTTGTTACATCAGAGCCGGCCAGAATAAATATTGCTTGCTTAAAAATGTAAATAGAAGAGATATCATGCGAAATTTAAACCTTTTTAATTTCTGCAGGGATTCCTACAGCAATACAATCGGAAGGAATATCATTTAATACAACAGCATTAGCCCCAATCCAAACATTATTCCCTATATTCAAATGACCTAATATTTTTGAACCCGTGCCGATTATAACATTATTTCCAATAGTAGGATATCTTCCATAAACTTTCTTCAATCCAATGACTACACCCATGTTTATAGATGCATTGTTCCCTATTTTACCCCCCCCAATTACAATACATTGTGGGTGAGGGATAAACAAACCAGAACCTATTTTTGTAGTTGCAGATATTTCAATAGGATTGAATAAGATGTTAAAAATATTAAAGAAGCGATATAAAATAGTGTGTTTTAAATGTAATATATGAGAAATCCTATAACAAAAAACAGCCCTAAATCCCCCTGAAACAACAAAAAAATATAGAGTATACTGAATTAAAACTAGTTTATTTGTTGTTAATACATTTATTCGACGTAAATCGCTGATTATGAGGTCAGTAACTTTCATGATTTTATATTTTAGTTTAGTTATATAATTGATTTTCTATTACTTTGTGTTTGTATTTTTTTGTATTTTTAGTTATTTTGTCATGTTTTTTTCTATTATTGCCTTTTTTTCTTTTTATGACTTTTACGTGGCCGGAGTGGAATATGTTTTTGATTACTGCATATGGACTTTCACCGTGCTATTTTACGTGTTATGCGTTTTTCGCATTTTTTATCTTATATTGAGCTTTTGGTCGCTGTTGTGCTTCATGGTGACGTTATGGCCTTTGCAGGTTGCTCCGAAGTATCCTCGGTCTTGGTATACAATTTCTCCAGGTTGGTAAAGGTCTATTTGACTATCATGAACTGAAACTGTGGTGGTTTCTAATTCTCTTATCAAACTGTGTTCCTGGTCCGTTTTCGTGTGTAATTTGTTGCCTTAGTGGGATTTTCCTCTTTTTTGGTCCAGGTGCCGTCTTTGTTTAGCCTGGTTTTTGCCTCTGAATTCACGTAGGTTCATAAACCTTTTGGTGGGTTGATCAGCTGTTATGAATGTGGCATCTTGTATAACGCCTTCTTTAATCTTTAATCCTTTGGAATCAATTAGTCTTTCAGTTTTTCTATATCTCTTGGTCTTTATCGTTTCTTTAATTGCGCTATAAGCTTTAACCGTGGAACGGTCTGGGATTATTTCAGGGAATCCTAAAAACTTGTGAAACGAAATATGAACTTTAGCTTGTCTTTCAAGCTCAGGATCCGATAATCCATACCACGATTGTAAAACCAACATCTTCATCATGACTATCTCATCATTATTCGGCCTGCCACCACGCTCTGTATGATTATCATACATTTCCCTAATAATTGGCCTGAAAACTTCCCAATCAATAAGAGGATCAATCTCAGCCAACTTATGACCAAATTGGTTCACACGAGCATACTTAATATTCATGAAATACTTCTCAAACGACTTCATAAAACTTCTATGACATTAAATTATTGCATTTAACAGTTAAACCAACATAAACAAATAAAATAACCCCAAAAAAATAAAAATAAAAAAAATTAAAAGTTTATTAGAAATTCTCTATTTTTTTAAAAAACAAAGTGTTTAAATCTATTATATCACAAAGATATTTTAATGAATGCAACACAAAAGCTTACGAAAAATATAGGTTCTCTTTTCACTTCACAATCTTTAAGCTACTTAATAAGTTTAATATATACAATTTATTTGGTCAGATATTTAGGTGTTGTAAATTATGGTATATTGTCTTTCGCATTAGCATTGACAAGTATACTCGGAATTTTTGCAGATTTCGGGTTAAACACTCTTATGACAAGAGAATTAGCTATAGAAAAGTCTTTGACCAATAAATATCTTAATAACATATTCTCAATCAAATTGTTAGAGGTTTCAATACTATTGATTTTAATCATTTTAATTGTACAAATAGTGGGTTATCCACAACAAACAGTATTTGTTCTTTACATTATGATGATATTTTTAATATTTAATACTTTTTCGACCTTTTTTTCATCACTATTTCAAGCTTATGAAAAACTTGAATATCAATCCATTGCTACTGTTTTAAATAGTTTATTGATGTTAGTAGGAATTTTAATTCTTATACACTATAATAATAATCTTATAACATTTACGCTTCTATATGCTATAATTGGGGGAGTAATATTAATTTATTATTTGTTCGTATCAACAACAAAATTTGAATTTCCACTGCCAAAAATAGAAATCGATTGGAATTTTTGGAAACCAACAATTAAAACAGCTGCTCAATTTGGCTTAATCGGAGTTTTTGTAACAATTTATGTATGGATAGATTCAGTAATGTTATCATTCATGCAAGGTAATCAAGCTGTAGGGTTATACAATGCAGCATATAGAATTGTACTACTTTTATTATTCATTCCAACTGTAATAAATGCTGCAATTTTCCCAGTAATGTCTAGGTTGTATGGTTCATCAAGTAATTCCTTGTCAAAAATAGTAGAAAAATATTTCAAATTCATGATCTTGATTGGCATCCCTATTGGTGTGGCAATAACTCTTTTATCAAGTCAGATAATTATTATGATCTTTGGAAATGCATTCTTAGAATCTACACCCGCTCTTCAAATACTTGTATGGGCTACTGTTTTTACGTTTGGAAATGCAGCCTTTGTCCAACTATTCCAGTCTACTGATAAACAGATACTCTTGACAAAAATAACTTTTATAGGGATGATCATAAACATTACACTTAATGTGATTCTAATTCCAAAATTTAGTTACATCGCAGCAAGTTTTAATACATTGATAACTGAATTTATCATTCTAGCATTGGTATTAATCCTAGCTAAACGATTAGGATATATCAAAAATGGAAAAGGACTAATAAAAGATTCAATTATAATAACGATCAGTTCTTTGATAATGGGAATATTTATTTGGGAATTTAAAGATTATAATCTATTAATATTAATATTAACATCAGCATTTATATATCTAATAATTTTATTTGCTTTAAAAGGAATAAATAATGATGATATTAATATAATTAGGAATATGAGGAATTAAAAATGGTTTCTTTTGAAATTACAAATATTTATAAAAGATTGAAAAATATCCTACTATCTAAAAGTAAAAACCCTAATATAATAATTGGTGAATTTACTTATGGAAATCCTATAATACATATTTGGACAGATAAATATAGAGTCGAAATTGGAAAATTCTGTTCATTTTCAAAAAATATTACGATTATAGTTGACGGTAATCATCAGACAGACTGGATAAGTACATATCCATTCGGAAGATGTATTGATAATATAAATCAAAATCCCGAACATCCCTCAGGTAAAGGGGATATTATTATTGGAAATGATGTATGGATAGGATTGAATGCTCTTATTTTACCTGGAGTAAAAATAGGAGATGGCGCAGTTATAGGGGCAAATTCAGTTGTAACAAAACCTGTAGACGATTATGAAATTGTTGCCGGAAATCCAGCAAGACACATTAAATATCGTTTCGATCAAAAACAGATAGATTTATTAAAAAAAATCAAATGGTGGGATTGGCCAATTGAAAAAATTAAAATTAATGTAGATATCCTAGAATCTCCTAATATCGAAGAATTTATTGAAAAATTTAGTTTATAGAGTTAATAAATAAAAAACTAATTTAAA
Source organism: Methanobacterium sp. SMA-27 (assembly GCF_000744455.1). NCBI lineage: Archaea > Methanobacteriati > Methanobacteriota > Methanobacteria > Methanobacteriales > Methanobacteriaceae > Methanobacterium > Methanobacterium sp. SMA-27. Next base: position 1,570,783 of record NZ_JQLY01000001.1, read on the forward strand.
ATTATATAATTAAGTAAACGAAATCAATGCTAATTCATGATTTTAAATTCTATTACAAAATTTATCAATTAGATCGATTTGCATATGTTATGATTTCACCCTCAAAACATGTCTTGATTCTATAACCTAAATCTGTTAATAGTTCTTCTAATTGATTATAGGTTTGAACACCTTTAACTAAATGATAAGATGCAATTGACAGATTTATGTCATTGTTTTTTAAGGTGTGTTTTGAACCTTTAATTGCTTCAACTTCTGAACCTTCAATATCTAATTTAATAAAATTAATCTTTAATTTATATTTCTTAAGAATAGCATCTAAACTTACGACTTCTACTGCTATTTTTGAATCAATATTTTCATCCATAATAAATGTAGATCCGAAATTTCCTACACTAATGAATTCCAATATTGTATTATTACTCCACAAGCCTTTATTTATAGGAATTATATTATTAATATCATTTAAAGTAATATTATTAATAAGTTTTTTGTAACTTTTAGGGTCAGGTTCAAATGCAATTACAGTTCCATGTTTACCTACGAGTTTAGAAGCTATTAAAGCAAAAATTCCAGTGTAAGCTCCCCCATCAACAATATTATCCCCTTTTTTAAGTTTATAATATTTTAAATAAATAGGGATTGGAGTACCAATAATATCATAATAAGGATTATAATCAAATTTAAAAATCATATTATCAAAATTAACAATAAATTTTTTTTCATATCTAATTTTAAAATCGCATATAGATTCATCTTTTATTTTACGCTTGCCCCAACTGCTATTATAGTATTGGCACAATAATTTATATCTTAGAAATTTTGGAAATAATTCCACAATCTTGCCTATTAATCGTTCCATCATATTAACTCCCATCATTATGTGTAAGATTATATAACCAAATTAATCGTTTGTTTTTATACGAAAATTAAAGTTTAAAATAGTTTTATACTTTAATATAAGTTAATTATCTTTCTGTACTTAAAGTTTATAAAAATTATTATTTATAATAATAATTATACAATCTAAATCTATACAAGATCTATCCATTTTATATTAAATAAAGTTAAATGATTAGAAATCAGTTTATATATAACAAACGAATATTAAAAACCTATAAATTATTGATTTTTAGTTTAGTTGAATCAAATTAAGAGGACTAAATTTTAATTGATAAATATTAAAAAAATGAATTTAAATTATGAATTTTAAAAGGAGTAAAATTGATGCCTAAAGTTTCAATAATAATACTTAATTGGAATGGTTGGGAAGACACCATAGAATGTCTGGAATCTCTTTATCAGATTGATTATCCCAAGTTTGATGTTATAGTTTTAGATAATGCATCTTCTGATGGATCGATAGGAAAAATTAGAAAATATTGTGAGGGTAAATTAAAAGTTAAATCCGTTTTTTTTAAATATTGCATAAATAATAAACCTATAAAAATATTCGAACTTACTAACAAATCATTAACCAATAAAATAATTCCTATTGAATTATTGGATTTACCTTCAAATAAAAAATTAATTTTGATTAGAAACGATAGTAATTATGGTTTCGCGAAAGGAAATAATATTGGAATTCAATATGCTCTGAACTGTTTAAAATCGGATTACATATTACTTCTGAATAATGATACTGTAGTTAATAAAGATTTTTTAAATAATATGATAAATGTTGGCGAACAGGATAAAAAAATTGGTATTATAGGCCCTATAATTAATTATTACGAAAATAAAGATATTATATGGTTTGCAGGAGGTAAAATGAACTGGTTTAAATATCCATTTTATCATCATATAGGAATAAATGATAAAGAAAAGAATTTTTATAGTGGACTAAATTATTGTGATTGGATTACAGGAGCAGCAATTTTGATAAAAACAAATATTAAGGACATAAAATTAAATAATCGTTTTTTCTTTGGCTGTGAAGATGTAGATCTTAGTCTAAGGGTTAAAAATAATGGATACAAAATAGTTTGTGTTTTAGATTCCAAAATATGGCATAAAATTGGTAGTTCAAGAAAAAAAAGTTCAAATAAAAAGATAGTTTGGATATTCAGAAATTTAAAAACAAATTTAGAATTAATGAGAATATATAAGAAAGTATATTTAATGTTATTACCAATTTACATATTTCAAATACTATTAAAACCTTTAGAAAATTTTTGTATAAATATATTCCGGATATTATTTAGAAGTAGCCTTTAACAGTACCACTATCATAAATTTCATTATAATGTGAATCTAAAAATCTATTTACATCATAATTAACTTTATATACGCTTCCAGAGAAAATTGAGGGATTATTAATTATATTTTCTCTTATTACTTTTAAATAGTTATCATCTGTGAAATTTTTACCAACAATTTCCTCATCGACATCATTAATACCATAAATATTGTGAAGATAATCTTGAAAAACACTTGTTCCATAAATTCCATCAGTCGATATTTTACCATTATAACTTTCATTAAAAAATTCTGCAGCATCCATCTCAGAATTCGTATAACCATAAGTTACACCAGTATTCTGGGTTAAAGAAAACCCATCGACATTTGCTAAAGTGTTCGTGACCATGAAAAAAGTTAATAATAGGAAGATAATAGAAGATAGAATAATTTTCGTTTTTGAATAATTTTTTAACCAGTTTAGTATAATAAAAATTGCAACAGCTACGGGAATGGACAATAAAATCTCAGAAAAATAAATCCACCGTTCTTGGAGTATTCCTAACCCAATAACTAAAGAAAAATAAGAAATAAAGAATACTCCTAAGCCAATAAATGCATAAGTAAATGATTTTTCATCCCAATTTCTTTTTGAAATCATGAAAAAACTACCCAAGATAGCTAAAAATGAAAAAATCATATAATTTATATTTTCAACAATTTTAGAGATTAATGGAAGATTTTTTGAATATTCCAATATTACATTAGGAGCAGTTATAAAATTATCTATATTGAAACCCCAAGCAAATAACTCTTTAAAAGTATGGATAGTTCCATTCGCTGCAAATGCCCACCAAGATAACATGAATACTGTGAAAAAAATGAATAATGTTAATGAAATATGTAAATTATATTTTAATATTTGTTTTTTATTGATATATTTGTAAAAATTGGATGAGATAAATCCTATTAAAAGTATAATTAACATGGCTAATGCGGAAATAGAATGGGCCATAATTATCACCGCAAACATCAAAAAGATTAATACTGTTTTTTCAACTTTTATACTCGATTTAAATAATAAATAGATTATTATGGGGACAAATATGAAAGCAAATGAGGATGGAATGATCCAAATTGAATCTAAAATAAAATAACTAGATGTTACCATAATTAATGCAGCAAGAAGACCAATTTTGTAATTTAAGATTTTTTTAGATATTAAAAAAATGAATAATGTATTAAGAATCAAAATAGGGATACTACAAAATAAAATAGCTGAAAATTTATAGTTTAATGAACTCAAAATAATTGTTATAGCTACACCTAAATGAAAAATTGGTAAATTAGTATATGAAGTGCCAGTAATTATATGTCCATTTAGTATAGATTGTAAAGTAATAAACTGGTGATACCATGGATCTAATCCTATAACTCCTTGAAACAATAATAACTGTGATAAATCAATGTTAATTCCAATTATTATTATCTGAGATAATATAGCAATAGTATTACGATTAGTATTATTACTTAATAATATTTTAAAGAAAACACTCATAATCATTAACGTAATGAAAATAAAATAACTGAAAGGTCTAACATAAATTTCATCAAAACTATAAACTGATAAAATGCTTAATGTTAATCCTAAAAAAAATATTATGTCTAAAAGTACCAGGTAATTATTATTCTCTTTTAATTTAAAATTTAATGAACCCTTTTTCCTACTAAAGATCCAAGCTAAACATGCTAAAATAGGGAATATTGCCGAAATTTTATAAACCGGATTTTTAACTATTATCAAAAGTATAATTAATAAAATAATTCCCAAAATGGCCAGAAGCCAGTCAATATCAATTTTTCTAAGATTAATAGACATCATGACCCTCTAAAATTTTTTCCCATTTACTTTTAGTATTATCAAAACTAAATTCATTTTTTACAATACTTCTATTAATTTTAATCATTTCATCTATTTTGGTAGAATTTAAGGCACTAATTACAGTATTAACAATATTTTTAGTAGAATTATCTGGTATAATAAACCCATTTTTTCCATCTTGAATGAAATCTGGTACTGCACCCACTGGCGTAGTTATTATAGTAGTTCCACAAGCCATTGCTTCCAAAATTATATTAGGAAGTCCTTCAGTAAAAGAAGGTACAACAATTAATTTCAATTCATTTAAAATTTTGGGTATATCTTCGTGAGATATCCAATCAAAAAGTATTACTTTATCATTTAAATTTTCATTATTTAAAAAACATATTATTTCGTTTTTTAATTTCCCATTACCAACTATCCAAAATTTTAAATCTTTATTTATATTTAATAGTTCAGGGATTGATTTTATAAAGTTTAAAATACCTTTTTCGTAACTCAAACGTCCAATATAACCTATGAGATTCTCTTTATTTTTTACATGTTTTTCTATCTTAAATTCATCAAAGTTTAAAAAATGTTCACGTGCTATTTCAATTTTATCTTCATATTTTACCAAATTCCAATCCTTGATTAATGTTGGCGAATAAACTAGTATCTTATCTGCTAATTTACAATTGATATCAGATAAAATCTTTCCAAATTTATAAAGTTTATTTCCGGAAGACTGTTCAATTTTAGTTGAAGAACTAGCAAATAACAAAAATACTTCTTTCCTAAATAATTTTGCTAATAACATAGGAAATACTAATGTATCGCCGCCAATAAAAAATATCCATTTATCTACATTTTTAGTAATTTTAAATAGCATGCATGTTATCTTTATTTGAGTTATAATATATTCTAAAATTATCAAAAACGAATTTTTGTGCTTTTTATGATTTATTTGATAACTAAAAATTCTTTTATCATCTTTAAAATAATAATAGCCTGAATCACCAGTTATCAGATACATATTTTCTGAAAATTGATTTATTATTTCTATAAGACTAGATAAAGGTATTGTACCTGCTTGTTCAATTGGGAAAGTTAATATTCCCAAATTCATTTTTTTCATATTTATCACTCAAAAAGAAATTTGTAAAAATGTTATACTTAAAATTTTTATTATATTAAATCACAATTTTTTGGTAAATTTTTTAAAATATTCTATATTTTTTTTTCATTTATTATAAAAGCTAAGTTTCACTATTTTTCAATAGTTCTTTCTTGGAATTAACTAAACATCCTCTAGATATGTTTTTTCAATATCATTACTTATACTTTGCCAATTAAACTTAGTTTTAACAATATTCCTCCCATTTTGGCCAAATTTATTTCTTAAATCCTCATCAGAAAGAACTTTACATATAACATTTGATAATTTGATTTTTTGTAAATTCACTAACTGCAATTATTTTGTCTACACTTGTAATAGCTCTTTTCTCTATTAAATGTGTAAAAAAACTATTTTCTCCACTTATGTCAAATATTGTAGAAGTTAAAGTGAGATTATTATGTTTTGTGGCATCTGTTGTAATATGGTGTACAGTGAGTACTTGTGGAATATCTAATATTTTTTTATTCCTGAACCAATATGAAATTCCATTAAAATGTACTAAATCAAATTTATTCTTTAAATATTCTTTCCTCAAAACTTTAGGCAATTTCAACCAAAACTGCAATGCTTTTAGAGGGTTTTATTATTTATATTTACTGGAATTATTTTTAAATTTTTATTTTTATTTCCAGTTTCGTAGATATTAGGAGTAAAAACTGTGACTTCAATACCTAACTCTGCTAAGTTTTCAGTTATATTTTTAGCATAGATCCCTGCACCACCCATTATAAAAGGGGGATATTCATAAGTTACGAATGCAATTTTCATAAACTTTTTCGACCTCACTTGCAATTTTTTCCCAGTTTAAATTATTTATAATATATTTTTTTCCATTTTCGATTAATTTTGATTGTTTATCAAGATTTTTGAATATGTAACTAACTACATCAATTAACCCTTGAGTATCACCATATTCTACAAGGTTTCCACAATTTACTTTTTCTACCAATTCGCCACAACCATCATTTTTAGTGACAACTACAGATGTATCACACAAAATTGCTTCAAACGGCACCAAACCAAATATTTCGTGTATTGCAGGATAAACCAAAACGTCTGCGTCTGTATAGGCTTCCCATTTTTCTTCATCGTACAATGGTCCAGTTATTATAACTTTCCCTTCTTTAATTAATGTTTTTGATTGATTTTCTATTGTTTTTAGAAAGCCATCATCAGGACCCACAATAACCAATTTTACATGGCTTAAATTATCTGAAATATCAGGAAAAGCATTTAATAAGATATCTATACCTTTCCTTTTATGAATTCGTCCTAAATAAAGTATTATTTTTTCATTTTCATTAATTGAATATTTTTGTCGGAATTTTCCTTTTTCGGGGATTTGATCTAGGATAGATAAATTAATTCCATTAGGTATAATATCAATCTTTTCTTCATTTACTCCCATCTTTTTATATTGTTCTAATTCTGTATTAGTCAATGCAATTACTTTAGATGCATTTTTTAGGATATTATATCCCCATAATCTATCAAAAAATTTTTTTAAATTCGTTTTTTGGAATATGGGCATTACTGAGCCGTGTGCTTGGATAATATAAGGTATATTAGATTTTTTTGCATAATAGCATATAATAACTGCTAAAATCGTTCTGTGTTCATGGATGTGTATTATATCATAATTTTTAATTTCTTTCCTTGCTATTATAGGTAAGTAAAAAGGATTTGCTATTTGAAATTTGGATTTTATTTTCTTAGAAATATTTTTAAAATAATAAACTTTTAGCCCTTCAATATTTTTTGCATGTTTATTGTTTGGAGTTACTTCAATGCATCCATCAGTAGTATATACAGTAACTTCATGACCCATTGCAACTAGTTCTTTTGAGACTTCATAAACTACTCTCGCAACACCTCCTGAAGCGAAACATGGATAAAAAGATTGACTAACTTGTAATATTTTCATCATTTATCACCAATAATTTTTTTCATAACCCAAAGTTCTAGAGGAAATAATTTGGTTGAAAACTTTCTTAAATAAGGTTTTGAAGATAGATTAGTATTAAAATAAACAAAAAAACCTTTCATATAATTTTTAAATCCAGGTTTTAATAATTCTGTATTGTATTTTGGTATTTCTTTATTTAGAAGCCGTCTGATCAAGAATCTTCCGTTAATATCTTTTTTCTTTGATTCCATCATGGCCCCTGATTTTTTAACTTTTTGCGGGCTGATAATTTCTAAATTAATATATGTCTCTTCAACTGAGTCTAAAAGAAGTTTATTAGCATTTTCAGTTCTGCAAACAATTAATGTTTTTCCTTTTTTTTCTTTTTGAGTTATTTCAGGTAGCCATGGATCTCCAAATGATATATCAGATAGTTCTGCAGTTAAATCGCAGCAAAAAAGACATCTGCAAAGAGAATTTATCCATAAAATATGTTGAGACATAGCTTCTTGAAAGGGTAAGTTAAATATATTCCCATTCTTTAGTTCAATTACCATTTTTCCAGGCCACCCCTCACCCCTATAATCAATTTTAAGTACATCACTTTCTGCAATATCTAATTTATTGATTAAAGAGTAAGTTTGCCAAAATGTATCAGTATGCGAGCAAAATAGACCTAAATGCAAAACTATTTTATTTTTAAGGGATTTATTAAGTATTTCAGCTTTTCTTATACCATGGATATGGCAGGGTAAACCAACTACGGCAATTTTTAAATTTTCTGATTTCAGAATTTCCGTTATCAATTTATTTAATGGTACTGGACAATATTTTGATTTAGCTGCTTCTATAATTTCTTCTTTATTCTTTGCAATAAATGGTTCTGGTTCAAAAGGGTTATCTTTCTTCATTCGAGTAACTAGAGCTCCGTCAATAATACCTTTTTCTAAGGCATATATAAGTATTGATGTTATTACTCCTCCAGATGAAGAGTTATATCTTACATCTTCGTCTACGGAATTACCTAAATAACAATTAGAATATACTCCAATTCTTAAATCTTCAGGTTCTTTATTAAAAAAATATTTGTTTAACGATTTAAAATCTACAGAATAACCCGGACACACTAAAAAACAAGTATTACAATTATCACATTTTTTTCTATTTATAATAGGTTTATATTCCCTTCTATCATTATCTAAAATCAATCTTATGGCATTTTTGGGACATATACCTTCACATGTACCGCAATTACAACAAAGATCATTGTCAATTACATCTTGAATATTTTTAATCATTATTACACCTACTTAAATTAGTAGATATAATAACTTCGTTTATTAACTTACCATTTAGCAAAACTTGCTTTTTTACAAATTTTTCTCTTATTTTTAAATTTTCACTAATTTCATTCCTGATATCCAATATTTCAGTGACTTTAGATTTGAGAAGTAAAAAAAACTTGTCATAATTAAAATTATCGTCAATATCAAGGAGAAAATCTTCTTGTTGCATCATTTCCCCTAAAATTCCATGAAATTTATTATAACTGTAGGATACAATGCCTATGCTTGGAACAGCAAGGGAAGTTGAAGCCACTAAAGCATGGAACCTTGAACAAATAAACAGATCACATGCACTTATGATACCTTTTGTTTCTGGTGCACTGAATTCAAAGGGAAATGATATAATATTCTCGGATTGATTAACTTGATTACTTATTTTTTCTATTAGATATACATCTTGATAGGTATTGGTTAAGTAAATTATTTTATAATTAAGTACATCAATAATATAATTACTCAATTCAGAGAGTAATTTTATGTAATCTTCTTCAGTAAAATTAGAATTAACCATAGCAGCCGGCGTTATTCCTACAAATGAATCATTGATATCAATATCTAATTTTTTTAAAATATCATGAATTATACTTTCTTCAGGGGCATCCATAAGAAATGCCAAATCTGCAGTCAAAACTTGTTTAGTCTTATTAACTCCTAATTTAGGCATATAATCCAAACTAAATCTTTCTCTAAATGTGATTAAATCAACTTTATTAAGATAAATTCGAGCTAATATGCTAAGAAATTTACCATAAGAGCCTATTGTAGCAGAACACACAATTATTGGTTTTTTAACTGATAAAATATTTTTTATTCCAAGTAATACAAATAGTACGCCTGTAAAATTTATTATACTGAATTTATCTACTAATTTTTCAGGTTCAATAAAATTTAAATCTACAAAAGCATCGTATTCACTAAATCTTTGTGTTCTAATTTTGTTATTAATATTAAACCTTATTGAATTAATAAAAAAATATACACCCGTAATTATGAATGAATTTTTTTCATTAAACCAAAGATGATCCTCAAAATTAACTTCAGAATATTCATTTTTTAATCTAATAAATTCAGGATCCTCTTTATCAAAGTAACGATGAAAAACAGTGATTTCACATCCAGGAATAGTATCATTTAAACAATTTACCATTCCTTCTAATCTTCCCATACTACCTTTATTTGCAGAGGAATTTGTATCAAGTATCGCTATCTTAACCATCCTAATTCTCCAAAATAAGAATTAATTTAAATTTTATTAATAATATCCTCAAATTCATTTGTAATTTCGTTCCAGTCACACTTTTCAGCAAATTTACGAGCTTTTTTACCTTCAGCCTTGACATCAATCTCAATGACCTTCGATACCACATCTTCAGGTAGATCGACGTAAGAAATACCATTATTCTCACCAAACTCCATAATAATTCCTGGAAGTTTGGTTGTTATTACAGGTTTGCTCATGGCCATGTATTCATATATTTTTATAGGTACTATATCTTGCATAATCTCCTCATTTGGGTATGCTGGTAAAATGCAAATATCGGAAACTGCAATATATTCTGGTATTTCATTGTAATCCTTACGACCCACCAATAAAACTTTATCCTCTAAATTATGTTCTTTAACAATATTTTGAAGATCATCATATACATCTCCATCTCCTACAATTAACAACTTAACATTTTTATATTTACCTTTTGCTAACTCCAAAGCAACTTCTTTAAGCCCAGCAAAATGATATAAAAATCCCATAAAAAATAAAATCGTATCTCCATCCTTGATCCCATATTCTTGACGAATTCGAGACCCATCTAATGCCGGATCGAATTTATCCAAATCTATACCCGCCCCTATTACCATAGTATTTTTAGCACCTAAATTTCGTACAAATTCTTCCAGTTTATGGTTAATGGTGATGACTTGGGTTGAATTCTTGATTGTTGTCCTTTCCATGTACTCACCGAGAGCCTGAAAACTCTTTTCAGGTATTAATCTGTGTAGAACATCTATCCAATAGTATATGAAAGGTATCTTTTCTTTTCGGGCTATTCTGGCTGCAATGTAAGAGTTGATTATCCCAAAGCCCAGTAAAACATCTGGTTTGAATTCTTTTATCTGGCGTTTTATCTCCTTTCTGTGGGAAAATATAATAGATGGATAAACTAATAATGGTATTTTTAAAATGCTCGGCCTTATAACCTTCACGTTGGCTAACTGATGTATCTTATGGTATCCTTCCACCACTTCTCTCTTCTTGTAGTGGCCTTCCTCTTCCTTCCAGTCAATTGGGTAATCTATAACCCTTATTTCATGTCCCCTCATTGATAATCGTTCCATGAGGTGATGTTGCTGGTGAGGGTTCCTTTTAATCCAGTCAGATTCTTGAACAACTAGTAATCTCATTTTTTTGTTCCTTTAATTATACTCACATTACCAAATAAAGCATTAAATAACTTAAATTTCATGAAGATATTAATATATCTTGAAATCAACTTAATCATATTCAATGTTAAATTATTATCACCATAATAAGGTGGAAAAAAGAAATATTGAATTTTCATATTCATACCCCTTTCATTAAATATGTTTTTTACTCTGTTTTCATCCAAGCGATTTGGTTCAATTCCGCACCATTCTTCTTTAAACAAACCGAGTAAATTTAAAAACTTAGTTAATTTAGCATCCATAATATCAACAAATATTACTTCTTTAGAAACTCGGCATATTTCAGATATACTTTTATTATGGTTTGGGAAGTGATGTAAGGCTAAATAGATGTAACATATGTCAAAACTTTTGTCATTGTGCTTTAAATTTTCCGCATCCCCTAATTCAAGTTCTAAATTATTCAATTTATGTTCTTTTATTCTAATTTTTGCAGATTCCAACTGTCCTGGTGCAATATCAACCAATAATAGTTTTTTAACACCATTTTTTATTAAAAATTCTGCTTCGTTACCATTACCCCCACCAACATTAATTACACGCTTCCCCTTTAAATCCAGATTTTTAATACTCTTTTTTAGTAAAAAATCATTCCATTCATTATTATACTTATCAGCAATTGATTGGGACTTAACATCAAAACAGGAAGGTCCTTTCCACATTTCTGATTCAATTTTTTTTATTTGATCTGAATCCATTTTAGTTGATTTCATAATATTAAAACTCCGCACTCTCTTGGATGTTTTCCCAGTTTTCCACGAACCAGCTATGTGTCATTTTAAGACCGTCTTCAAAACCTGTTTTAGGTTTGTATCCTAATATATCATGAGCTTTATCAATTGATGATAATAAACAAGTTTTAGCATCCCAATCTCGTCTTTCAGTATATTTAATCCCTGATTTATTCCTAGTTAGTCTATTTATTATCTCTGCCATATCCCCTACTCGATGATCATTGGCGGAGCCAAGGTTTATAGCTTCCCCAATAGCTTCTTCAACTACACCCATTGCTAGAAGTCCATCGACTATATCTTCAACATAGGTCCAGTCCCTGGTTTCTGTGCCGTTTCCTGTTATGGGTAAAGCCTGACCATTCATTGACCAGTAGAAGAAGTTTGGAATTACGTTACGATATTTTCCTGGAATTTCACCAGATCCAAAGACATTGAAAAATCGGGCGTTTACAATGGGTAGGTCGTATAAATTGTGGAAATAATTGGTGTAAAGCTCCCCTAAAAGTTTTGTAACCTGGTAAGGAGTGTGTAAATTAATGGAAATATCATGTTCTTTAAATGGCATTTTAGACCCTAATCCGTAAACCCCGCAGCCTGATGAAGAATAAACAAATCTTTCAATTCCAACGAGCTGTGCATACTGTAGTACTTTTAATATTCCAATACCGTTAACCATTAAATCCTTCTCAGGATTGTCAACAGAGTTCTGGTTGGCAAAGTGTGCTGCCAAATGGAAAACATAATCAGGTTTTTCCTTAAACACCCTTTTCAGGTCTTCATCGTTAAGTATATCACCCTTCACAAATTGAATGTTTTCTGATTTAGGTATGTTCCATTCATAGGCGGATGATAAGTTGTCAAGGATTATAACCTTCTCAACATCCAGTTCAGAAAGTTTTTTGCATAAGTTACTTCCAACGCACCCTGCCCCACCAGTAACAAGTATTTTTTTTCCTTGATATTCAGTGTAATTCATTTATTCACCAACCCTGTAGTACCATTTCATCCATTCAACTGTTTTTTTAATTCCTTCTTCAGGAGTCACCTTGGGGTCGTGTTTTAAATCTTTTATAGATTTAGAAAAGTCAATAGTTTTAACATGTGTTGTAAATGGTTCTGCTTCTTCATATGTGACAATTGAATCATCAACTCCAACAGCATCTAAAATGATATCTGAATACTCTTTAATTTCCCTTTCCCATTCTTGTTTTCCGCCAACGTTATAAGCTTCCCCTGGTTTGAAGTTGTCAAGAATGTTTGCAAATGTTTTGGTAGTATCCCCTACGTAATCTATGATTCTTTTATGTCCTTTATAAACTGTGTAAGGTTTCCCAAAAAGAGCATGATAAATAAATAATGGTATAAAACCCCGGTAGGGAGTGAAATGTTCCTCTGGACCGTAACAGTTTACAGGCCTAACTCTTACGGTTTCGGTGTCATACATTTTTGCAGAGTTCATGCACATGAGTTCCCCTGCCCATTTACTTACTGCGTAGTCGTTCATCTGGTAGGTGTCTTTGATTGGATTATTTTCCATAACATCTTCACTCATTACACCATTGTAGTCCCCGTAAACTTCCGCTGATGAAAAAAAGATCATCTTAAAACCTAGTTTCTCTTGAAGACGTAACATATGTTTTGTTCCGATTACGTTAGTCTGCCAAAGGTTTTCATAATGTGCTTCACCGTTCCAGCGACCGTATTCTGCTGCTAGATGGTACACATAATCAAAGTTGTAGTTTTCAAACACTTTTTCAAGTTGTCTATAATTTTTGACATCTGCCCGTAGGTAGTTATCAAGATCAGAGTTAAGCAAATCAATGGACATAACTTCGTGCCCTCTTTTGTTTAATTCATTTACAAGGTTAGTACCTATGAATCCTGCACCACCAGTTACTAAAATTCTTTTTGTGTCCATCCTTAATCTCCTGATTAGATTTAACCTTAATTCTAGAGACTCATTTTATTACCGTAAAATTAATCGCCTCTAAATCTACTAATTCATAATTCTAATTACAGTATATATATGATTATGGATTCAAAAATTAGTCCTAATTCTAATAATCATTCGAATGTAATCAAACATTACTCTACTCGATTTTTTGTTGATTTTAAAATTCTTTAATAATTTGTTAAAACTTGGATAAACCTGTAAAAATAGGAAAATGGTGGAAAAAATGATTTCAATGACGATTTATCCCATTCCTCGTTGGTGGGTAAAAACATGATTTTTAAAAAATCTTTGATACGATGAGATCTTTTTTCACGGATATTGAAACGGATATCTGCCATTTGAAATAGACTATCATAATTCGGCATAAAAATTCTTTTTTTTACTTTAAAAGTTAAATATTGGATAGTTGTTGATTCTAAATGTTGATGAATAGTATTAGGAAGATTTAAATCTAAAAGATCCACAGCTAAACAGAGGTTTACTAATATTAATCGCTTAATTCCCAATTTATCAGCCTTTTCAAAGATGTATTCCCAATTGATCTCATAAGATTGAATCAGTTCAGATACATCACATATCCATGATAAACGATCCCAATAATGTCCTGAAGCATGGATACATAATATTAGTAACATGTTCTCAGGTGAAAGTGATGAAATTTCTTTATTGCTAATCTTAACTATTTCAACATTTTCTGGATCTCCCAAAAACAGGGGATCATTAGATAAAGAGAATGAAACTCCTTGAAACTGCCAATGTACTTCCAGGCTAATATTAGTTTCGGGATTCTTAAATTTGTATTCTCGTTGTGACTTAATAAATCTCTTTTCTTTGAATCCTTTAAGTTCGAATTGGGGATTGTACCCATATGAAATAAGTATTTCCTTTACCTTCAACACATCATTTTTGTCAACAAAAATATCAAGATCATCGAACTGCCTTAAAGCAAGGTTTTTATAAGCATAAATAGCCAGTAATGGGCCTTTATAGGGGATTACATTCAAGCCATGTTTTTCAAATAAATTCACTAATTTGAGTAGTTCTCCTAACATTAAAAGGTTTTTTTTAACATTTCTATTAAAACTCTCTTTAAAACATTTTAAAACATTTTCAGGGACTTCTTCCTTAAATTCTTTCAAATTCCAATATAATAATGGAGTTAATTTATGTTGAAAAGCTCTTTGAATTAGATAATCCCAATCTAAATCACTATGGAATAATTTAATTAATTTGGATTTAATTTCAGGATTTAATTGAGTTCGAGCGCATAGAATGAGTAGTTTATCTTCATTTGTTATTTTGATATTCTGATCCAAATTATTGCCCATTATAATCCACTCCAAAAAATTATTTGATATAACTAGATTATTATGAAACACTTATTATCTAGTTAGTTCTTTGATAGATTAGTAAAGAAAATTTTAAATTATTTCTCAATATTTATAAATGGTGAATTGTAATGTTTAAAAAATATTTCCTAGTGATTTTAATCTTATCATTGATTATTGTGGGAATATCTGGTTGTACAACAAAAACAGCAACTAACGGCACATTCGGAGAAAAAACAGTTTCAATCAATTCAATATTAATATCAAATAATACTACTGCAGATACTTACAATGATACGGATAATGGAAATGAATATTATTATATCGATGGTTATTTAGTAAATAACAATTCTAATGATGCTTTTAATGTAAAAGTCAATGCAACTGCATATGATGCAAATGGTAATGTGGTTGCAACGAATGACAGTGTATATTTAGATCCGACTGCAATACCTGCTAAAGGAGTTTCTGAATTTTACGTTGAGTTTCCAGACACTAATAATAATATAGTGAGATATGATGTAAAAATTGTTGATGCAACGGGAACTCTTTAATAAATGGGTTTTAATGAGATATTTCGTTTCTATTATTTTCAATTAATTGTTTATACCTTGAGCTTCACAAATATCTCTAAACCATCCTTCTTCTTTTTTTAGTAGTTCGTCCCATGTTCCGGACTCTAAGATTTGGCCTTCGTCAATTAAATAAATGTAATCCGCATTTTTAATGGTGGATAATCGGTGTGCTATGATTAAGATGGTTTTTTCCCCGTGAAGATCGTCAATAGCTTTTAATATCTTTTTTTCATTTTCTGAATCTAAGTTGCTGGTTGCTTCGTCTAATATGAGTAAATTAGGTTTTCTTAGTAATGCACGTGCCAGTGCGAGCCGTTGTCTTTCTCCGCCAGATAATTTAACTCCACGATCTCCTATAACTGTGTTTATGCCTTCAGGGAGTTTTGAAACGAATTCATATGCAGCTGCCAGTTTCAATGCGTCGAGAATATCTTCTTCATTAGATTCAGGTTGGGATAAATTTAGGTTAAATTTTATGGTTTCATTGAATAGGAAGGTTTCTTGGGACACATATCCTATTTGACTTCTCCATGAACCGATACTAAATTTAGAAAGTGGAACGCTATCAACTGTTATTTTACCTTCAGAAGGTTGAATTAAACCCATTATAAGATCTGCTACTGTACTTTTGCCTGCACCTGATGGCCCTACAATTGCTATACTTTTTCCAACTGGTATCTCAAGATTTAAGTCTTTCATTAAAAAGTGTTCTTCATCTCTGTATGAAAATGATACATTTTCAAGATTAATAACCTTGTTTAACAATATTTGACACTCTTTACTATCTAAAAGATCAGTATTCTCAAGACATTGTTTTTCAAGATTCATTACATTGTTAAAGGCGGGTAACATGTTTATGAAGTATTGGTAGCTGCGTTGTATAGTTGAAAATTGTGGAATCATAACTACAAATAAGTAGATTAGTAAAAATAAACTTGCAGTTGGTAATTTAATTACTTCAATTAAAAACAGTACCATTATGGAAAGTACAATTACAGTTCCTATATCAAATAATAATTTAACATCTGCATAACTCTTGATGGCATCAAGGTAATTATTAGCTACTTTGTTACTTTGATTGGAGAAAATATTAATATTTTCTTCTTGCATACCGAAACTTTTGATAGTTTTCATACCATCCATGTGTTGCATGATGGAAGAGTATAGGTCTCTTGTAGTAGTAGTGATTTCATCACCACTATGTCTAGATTTTACAGCTCTTCTGCGAAGCACTAATAGAATGGTCACCCCTACAAGGAATATTATACCTGTGCCTATGCCTGCAATTTTCAGGGCGAAAATTATATAGACAATCAAAATCATTATACTAGCTAAGAATGTTAAAAATTGTCCAGTTCCTATGCTAATTCTTTCTATCTCATTGGTAAGAGCATGGGCAAAGTTTGAGGACTTCATCTTTGTGAAAAAAAGCCAATTTGAATTAGTAATAGCCTTGTAGAGACGTTTGCGCAATTGGGCTGCAAATTGATACTCAATATTGGAAGTCCCGAGTGTCTGCAATCTAGATAATATTGCAATGAAACTGATTACTAGCACATAAATAATCAGAACTGACAATAAAGTAGGTTGTACATTTATAATGGCGAAAAATTCGGATACAATTCCTGCAATCTGGCCAAGAGATCCTTGACTAACATTCAAACCAACCAATTGTAATAGAGGGACTAATAATAGTAAACTAATTCCTTGAAGAAGACTTATCAAAACCATCAGGAACAGAGAAATAGCTACCTTTTGAGGCATTAATTTTATAAGGTTTTTTGTGTAATGGCCTAAGAGACTTTTTTTAAAATTAAGAATAATTTTTCCAATCATGAATAATCCCTATTCTTATAATATTATTTTTTGATTAAATCTTTGAAAAAAATTTAATCTATGCCAAAATATGCTATTATTCCTCTTGAGTGGGTAGAAAGATTAATCTATCTTTATGAAAATTTTGATTTTATAAATTTAAATATATCTGAAGACAATTTTTTTATTGATCTAACTCTAATATTGGCACAAACTCATTTTCAGATTCCCCCAATACGATCTCATCACCGATTTCTAACCATGCATGAGCTTCAAATTCATCTCCTTTCATAACACCTATTTTAAGATTAGACCGATGATTATATCTTGAAAGTAGTATTTGACCGGTTATTGCTTGGGTAAGGCATGTGGCTCTAGGAATATATGGGGATACAACTCTTACAGACCATATAATATCTCCAATAGTTGAAGTTGCTTTGGAATTATTTGGAGGTATTGAAAATATTTTTGAAATCTTTTTACCCCTTGAAAATGATAACAAAGAAAGTGATAATCGAATGAAGATTGTCAAAATCAAGCTCTTAATAAACAAACTTTTCTTTTCTGATGATAATTTATAAAAACTATGTATTTTATTCATTAAATTTAACCAGCCCGTTATCTAAAAGCTCTTCTACTAATTCGAAAATATCATCCTTGCATCGGTTTTTATCTACATCGTATTCATTCCATATTACTTCGACAACATCATCTATTGTTTTAGGCTTTTGAATTAAGTTCCAAATTTTAGCCCCTATAGGATCTAATCCATAATAAACTCCATCCTTGAGGTTTAATATCGCAGCTTCACCATCGAGATCACATGAAACCACATCATCTGCTACAACTACACTAGAATATATTGATATTTTTGTCATATTTTTTCACTTTTTAATTATCTTAAAATATATTATGTTTGTGAATATATTAATTAATTTTTAAGTTTGTTTCATTAGAAGAATAAAAATAATTGATTATTTTTATTTTGTGATTTCTATCACATAGGATAGATAATTGAAAAGAAAACTTTATATTTAATCACTTTAGTAGTATTGTTATGTGAAAATCATAGGCGGATTAACCTAAAAATATATACGATTTTTTATAAAAATTTATTGCTCAAAAAATAATAAAAATAGGAGGGAAAAAAATAAAAAATTATAAACAAATTTTGCTTTTTGTTTTAGCCTTTGCATTTATAATCACTATCTGTGGAACGGCCTCAGCTGCCACACCACACCAAGTAACAACAATTAATTCTCATAATAATAGTTCAGTAATTTCAACATTGCAAACACATTCAAAAAAAGCTAAAAAAACAGTTTCAAAGGGAGATCCAATAATTACTGGAACAGTAACAGTTAAAGAATATGACCATAGTCCAAGAAATTTATTTAATGCTACAGTTACTGTAAATTCATTAAGTGGTAGAACTTTAGCTATCACTAATACAGATAAGAATGGATATTATTCTGTAAACTTTTACAGTACAGATCCACAATTTAGGGTTACTGCTAGGTATATGGGATGCGATCCGGTAACAAATACAGTGACTGTTACACCTAGTTCAAATCATGCTGACCCCAATTATTATGGTACATCCAACATTCAAATAACACCTAAACAAGCATGGTGGAATGGGAATCTTGGATATGGAAGTAATATTTATATAACGCATTATAATAATTATTATTTTGCGGGACAAATAAAAACGTCAGTAGATGGTACAACAAACGTTTATAATTCTTACTGTATAGATATATATACCAATATATACGCAAATGATAAATTACTAGTAAATGGGCCTTTACCAGGAACTACAGGAGATTTATCAAACAAAATAGATTGGGGAGCAGTTAATTACATTATCAATAAGTATAAACCTACTTCAAATCAGGAAGGTGGTGCTATACAGTCAGCTATATGGGCGCTAACCACAGTCCAATACCAGGATTACAATCAAAATACCGGTAGTGCATATTATCATTTTTTAACCGCCCCAAACGATGCAATTACTTCTGACGGTGGAACTGCTATACGAAACAGAGCTTTGGAAATTGTAAGTGACGCTTCAGCTCACTCTATGTCTTACCCTTCTACTATCAGCGTATCACCAAAAAATACAAGAATTGCCAATGGACAACCCGTAACTATAACCGCTACCATACTTGACAATCTAGGAAAACCATTTAAAGGTGCAACAGTTAACTTCCAAACCACAGGGGGAATACTGGACACCATTACAGGAATTACAGATTCAAATGGACAAGTATTTACCACATTATCCAACCTACCCATCGATAGCAGTGTAACCGTAACTGCGTCCTTAAGTGGAGATTATGGTAATTTATTATATGATAATATAAATGATCCAAGACAAAATTTAGTGGCCGAAAATATTTTATCTGAAATTGTCTCAGACATTTCAATTATAAATTCCGACGTTACAGCAAATGTAAAATTAAGTCAAACTGCAAACTCACCTGTTAATACCGGTGACCTTGTAACCTATACAGTTACTGCCGTGAATAACGGACCCAACACTGCCACAGGTATAATGATAAATGATTTTGTGCCAGCAGGACTAACCGGGGTTACAGTAACTCCATCGGAAGGTACTTCATATTATAACGGTGTTTGGGTTATTCCAACTCTTGATGAAGGTGCATCAGCAACTTTAATCATAACTGGAACCGCTAGTGCAAGCATGGCAGGAACTACCACTACAAACACTGCAATCAGAACATCACAGGATCAAAGCAATTCATTATCCGCAGTAACAAAATCAGGAGTATATACAAAAATTGTTGATGTTGCTGTTTCAAATGGTGGATGGTATTATCTCACAGCGGAGGACAAGTATCAGGATTCCTTTGTTGTGGGTAACACACCAGTTTTCATGTGGGGTGTAAGAAATTCAGCAATATATGACGAAGCCACAGGAGTTGTAGCAGAATACATTATACCAAAAGGTTTTGAATACGTTGGCAGCAGCACAAACGTTGGAACACTATCATACATATACAATAACATAAATAAACAAGGAATAATAACATGGAATATCGGATATATGCCCAAAGACGGTAGCGTAATGACTTATGTAACTCTAAGAGTTGCCAAAGTAGGAGATAAAACATCCGACCTAACCCCAATAGCTAAACTAAAACAAGTAGACCAAACAGATAATAACTCTTCAAATGACCAATCAACATTTCCAATAATTGGCCAAAACTGTGCAGACATCCAAGTAAATCAATCATACAACACAAACACAAACAACGGCAAACACTACGTGACCTATTACATAACAGTAAATAACAATGGACCAAGTAGCGCCACAGGAGTGCAAATAACAGACATATTACCTGCAGGATTAACATATATCAGCCACAGCACCTCAAACGATGACGGAACAACATGGAACGACAATGACCCAGCATACAACCCAGAAACCACAAACGGAATATGGAACATAGGAAACTTCAACTATGGAAGCCAAACAAAAATACTTGTAATAACCGCAGAAATCACAGCAACAGAAGGAACCATAATAAACACAGCCACAAGAACAGCCCGAAATGAAAAAGACCCAAACTACAACAACGACGCACAAACAACATACCTCACCATTTCAGGGATTTACAAGAAAATTGTTGATGTTGCTGTTTCAAATGGTGGATGGTATTATCTCACAGCGGAGGACAAGTATCAGGATTCCTTTGTTGTGGGTAACACACCAGTTTTCATGTGGGGTGTAAGAAATTCAGCAATATATGACGAAGCCACAGGAGTTGTAGCAGAATACATTATACCAAAAGGTTTTGAATACGTTGGCAGCAGCACAAACGTTGGAACACTATCATACATATACAATAACATAAATAAACAAGGAATAATAACATGGAATATCGGATATATGCCCAAAGACGGTAGCGTAATGACTTATGTAACTCTAAGAGTTGCCAAAGTAGGAGATAAAACATCCGACCTAACCCCAATAGCTAAACTAAAACAAGTAGACCAAACAGATAATAACTCTTCAAATGACCAATCAACATTTCCAATAATTGGCCAAAACTGTGCAGACATCCAAGTAAATCAATCATACAACACAAACACAAACAACGGCAAACACTACGTGACCTATTACATAACAGTAAATAACAATGGACCAAGTAGCGCCACAGGAGTGCAAATAACAGACATATTACCTGCAGGATTAACATATATCAGCCACAGCATCTCAAACGATGACGGAACAACATGGAACGACAATGACCCAGCATACAACCCAGAAACCACAAACGGAATATGGAACATAGGAAACTTCAACTATGGAAGCCAAACAAAAATACTTGTAATAACCGCAGAAATCACAGCAACAGAAGGAACCATAATAAACACAGCCACAAGAACAGCCCGAAATGAAAAAGACCCAAACTACAACAACGACGCACAAACAACATACCTCACCCTACCTTTGGAAGATTCTTCAGTTGCAACGTAAAAAGTCTAGAAATTTAAAAATCGGACAGATATTAAATTTCCGATTTTTTAACTTCTTTTTTTTGATGATAAAATTTATTAATTAGAATAATGATTTAATTGTATGAATTAATTGGTGCTTAAAAATGGATAGTGAAAACAAAATAGTTTATAAAAAACCTAAAGTTGAAATACACGGTAATATCAAAACCATTACAAAAAAAAGTGGCAGATATGATGATGGGGCTAAGCCCGCCTCTCATTAACTAAATTAATTTTTTTTTTATTTATACTCTCATTTAACCATAAATCAAGCAATGTAACTAACCATATATATCGATTAGAAACAATATCTCCCCTTCCGGAATTATATTCCTTGTAAAACTCTTTGATCATTTCTATGTCGACATATTCCTTAATCATGAGATTTTCATGGCAAAAAATCTTTTTTAAAATATTGTTCTCGAATAATAAAAGATTTTTTTCATATACTGGGTTAAAAAATTTTTTTAAAGGACGCCATTGAACCTCTTTAGGTAGAATATTATCCATTGCCATTCTCTGTATATACCTGTTCCAACCAAATCTGAATTTCATTTCTGTTGGTATTGCATAACTAAATTCTACTAATCTTTTATCAAAAAATGGATATCTAGGTTCAATAGAAAATTCTGAAACAATTTTATCTATCATTTCCATTGTGCTCTGGTTTGAAATATTATTAATGTCAAAATAATGGGCCTCTTTAGCAGTTTTAATTGTTTTATTTTGATTAAAATAGGAATTATTATTACATTCAAAATCTATTGATCTTACAAATTCTTTATTTAGAATAAAACATTTATTTTCAGACCGTTTCATTATTAAAAAAGGTACAATTTCATGATAAAAATTCTTCAGAAATATTGGAGTTAATGGTATAAGAACTTCTTTTATAATTAAATTAAAAATACCAATGTTAACGCGTTTTGAGTAACCATTTATTTCTCTTATCAACTTTTTCCACTGCATACTTGTAGCAAGATCTCTGAGGTAATTTTTTCCATGAGAAACAGTTTCATCACCACCATTACCACCTAAAACAATGCGTATATTATCTTCTTTCATTGTTTTGTACATATTACAAAGTATTGCCATATTGGGAGTATAGAAAGGCTGTTCTTGATGCCATAAAATGCTTTCAATTTTTTCCAATGGACTTATTTTATCACTGATAATTAATTGAGGATTAGCTTCACAAGCATCTGTAACACTTTTTATATAATAACTCTCATCAACCTGAGGAAAATCATTGAAAATCATTGAAAATGTATTAATATTTGTTAGGTTAGAATGAACATTTTTTGATATATCTTTGGCCATACATACTACCGATGAAGAATCCAAACCTCCGCTTAATTCAAATCCTATAGGAAATGCACTTCTTAAACGACATTGTATAGCCTCTGCAAATATATCCTGAAATCTTTGGATATATTCTTCATCGGAATCTAAAATTATTTGATGTAATGGGTCTAATTCCCAATATTTTTCCAATTGATTATGATTTTGACTGATGCGTAATGATCTTGCAGCTGTCAAACAGAAAATATTTTTATAAAATGTTAATTTTTTGTCTGTATCCTCTTGCATTAAATATAATGCTACCTTTAGTTCATTTAATTCATAAGGAACATCAGAAATGGTGAAAAGCGCCTTCATCTCAGTTGCAAAGAAAAATCCATCGTCTGACAAATGATAATAGAAAGGTTTAACACCCATATGATCCCTGGCACAGAATAATTGTTCTTTATCTGGATCCCAGATTGCAAATGCAAAATCTCCTAAAAGGTTTTCAGGACAAGATTCGCCCCATTTTTCATAGGCTCTGATGATAAACAGGCTGTCTGGCACGTTTTTATTATTTTCCATTTCTAAAAGTTCTGAAAGTTCTTTGCGGTTGTCAATCCTTGCATCTGCAGTAATTACAAGTCCTGTTTCGTCATCTATGAATGGTAATTCTTCTTGCAGGGATTCTGGTGTGGTATGTAACATTTGGTGACCAAATGCCACTGAGCCTTCAAACCATGTTTTTGATCCATCTAACCCCCTGTGGCTCAGTTGATCATTCATTTTTTTTATCATTTTGGAATCGACTGATCTTCCGTCACGATAAAAAATACCAGTTATAGCACTCATAATTTTTCACTCAAATCTTCCTCAACTATCATTATAACTTCTTGTATTTTTTCGAGAGAATCTGGTATTTCCAAAATGGATACATCTACATTTTTAAGAATTCTTTCACACTGAAAAAAATTATCTGGGAGTTCTGATTTTGAAAACATATGAATTCCAAAAGAATTTTTAACAAGTTCTAAAAAAGCTTCCGGAGATTTAAGATCAATAATTTTAGATTCTTTACCTCTCTGTAGAATATAAATCTTTTTTAGAGGTATTTTATTACTAGAAAAATTGTTCGGAACAGATGCATAGATTTTATCATTATTAATTTTTAATCTAGGTTTATCAACAGTGCAACCCATAAAATCCATTGATTTAGATGAAAGCCTTAAGCTGGGGAATCCTGGAGAAATAAGTGGAATTTCGTCTTTATCAACATCAACAGCTATGTAATCATCGGCTACAACCGGGTATCCGTTGTTGTAAAATGCCATGGCCGTTGTTGATTTTCCATAGCCACTGAAGCCGGAAAAAGCTATTGCAGAACCGTTTATATTAACTGAACTGGCGTGGAATACAAATAAACCTCTTAGAATTAAAAACGTAGCAAATACTGTTCCCAAAAGAAAATTCCTTAAAATTATTTTATCGACTTCAGACGAGGGATCTATCATGATTGAATCCTTATTTATTTTAAATTTACCTATTACGTCCCAAAATCTATATATAGCATTTTCTGTAACTTTATAACTTAACTCTTCGTTCAGTACATTCTCAATAGGCAAATCAACTTCACCTAAATAAATGGTAATGTCTGCATTTTCTGATTCTGATGGTGTTAATTCCGGTAAAGATATTGTAGAATGAATCTTTAGTCCAAATGCTTCGTATTTGAAGCTTAAATCATTTGATTTAACAGATGCCATATTAATAATTACTATTCAATATATTTAAAAATATTGTATTGTAAAAAAAATTAGAATTGAATTGTAATTATAGTAAATTTCACATTTTTAGTCCAAATATAATAATGATATTTCTAATCATGTGGATATAACTCCAAATAGACATATTTGTAAATACTGAAAGAATATTTGAATTCAAGTTTCAATTAGATAATGATTTTATCCAAATATTTAAGATTTAGGTCAAAAATATATAACTTAGAACCTGTTATATACTTTAAATGATTACTGATAGATAGAGGAACATCTATGAAAAACCCACTCCCTAAAGGCATTGTACTGATAATTCTGCTAACAGTTATATCCATGTTTTGTATAGTTTATTTTCCATTAAATAAATATCCGATTAATTTAGTTTCATACTTACTCCTAGGATTGTTTTTACCCGGTTACGCATTTATGGTAGCCACATATCCTCTGAAAAATGATTTGAGCATGTTCAAACGAATTTCAGGAAGTATCATTATAAGTGGTTTGTTAGCTCTTCTTTTATTATTGATATCCTATTATCAAATTATTGGAATCAGTTATTCAAGTGTATTCCTTTTAATTGGAATTTTGACTATTTTATTATCCATTGATGCTTTAGGAGGGAGTAGGCGAAATTCAAAAGAAGATAATTTTAAACCAAATGAAGAGATAGCGATTTATAATATTCATCATTCAATTAAAGACATTTCTATTGTTATATTTTTGACCTTGCTCTCTCTGGTTATTCTGTCAATACCCATAAAATACATGGGGAACTCTTTCATTTACATTTTAAAACCTGTTTTTAGCTATTTATTAATATTTATAGTTTCTGGCTACGCATTTTGGGCAGCATTAATCCCAAGAAAGCAACTTAAAGCTAAAAGATTACTTCTCACTTTGATCTTTGGAATAATGCTATTTATTGTATCTTACTTCCTATTAAAGTTCAACCCTTTAAAAGGACCTTCACTCGTTTTTACAAGCATATTATCAATATTTATAGGCTTAATGTGTATAATAACCATTTTGAGGAGAATAAATACTCCAAAAATAGAGAAATATCCAGGTAAAAAATATGATGTTAGTAAACAAGAAGTTGTATATGAAAAAGTAGAATCCAAAAGTCCAGCTAATGAAAAACTCATTAGAGATGATAAAAAGTTGGATATAATTTACAATGAGCAAGGATCTAGTAACTTTATTACTAACGAACATACTTTACAGGAAAGCCCTAAAATACGTTTTAAATCATTGGATCTGTTATTAATAGCTATTACAACTGTTATATCCATTATATATATTTTAAATCCAATATTAAACAATACTGTACTTGAACCTGTTCTGGGGATAATATTAATATTATTTTTACCAGGATATGCTATAATTTCAGTTATATTTCCAAAGAAAGATTATTTATATGGTATTGAGCGTTTAGCACTGAGTTTTGCTTTCCCATTAATTGGTTTAGCAATATTTATATTTTTAACTAATTCCGCAGCGGTTTTAATTAGTTTGAAATCATTATCAATCGTAATTTCCGTTTTTACAATTCTAATGGTTTTAATAGGATTTATCAGAAGGAGAAGAGTAGCAGATGATGATAGGTTCTATTTGAATTTTGGTGGATCAAAAACAAGGAAAATTCTTACGATAATTTTAATCCTGTCAATTATATTAGCTATTTCAACTGCTGTTTATATTATTTTCAAACCCAATCAGAATGGATCAACCAATTTCAACATTTTAAGTCCAGTAGGTAATGCATCGGTTTATCCTACGAATCTGACTGTTGGAGAAAATGGTACGGTAATATTAGGCATTGTAAATAATGAATCTAAAACTGTTGATTATCATCTAATTATTAACTCTAACGGTGTGGTTATAAGTGAACAGAATTTAACACTGACAAAAGGTGAAAATAAAGAGATTCCATATACTTTCACTGCAGGTTCTGTTGGTTATAAGAAAATTGAGTTTTTACTGTATAAAATGCCTGACAATACAAACATTTACAGATCACAGTATATTTATGTTAACATGGTTTAAAATAAATCTACTACTTATTAATACGAACTTTTATCGAATATTTATAGGATACTATTAATCTTGAATATAGGACAGAGGGCATCTAAATGAAAAATCCATTTCGTAAAGACATTATGCTGGTAATCATATTAACCATTGTATCTATTGTATCTATAATTTTATATCCTTTAACTAAATATCCACTTAATCTGGTTTCATATATACCTCTTGCATTGTTTTTACCAGGTTACGTATTTATAGCAACCAAATATCCTCTGAAAGATGATCTGGGGTTGTTGAAACGTATCATAGGGAGCATTATAATAAGTGTATTATTAACTCTTCTTTTAATATTAATAACCAATATTAAAATTCTGGGAATAAATTTAACAAGCGCAATCCTGTTAATTGGAATTTTTACAATATTATTATCATTCAATGCATTAAAAAAAGATACAACAATAAATGAAGATGATGATGTCAAAACAATTGATAAAACAAGTTTCATATCAAAGGATCTTTTATTGATATTTTTAACCACTTTACTGGCTATAATATTTATTGTAACTCCCAAATTGAATGAGACTTTTATAAGAACAATTTTAGGACTATTTTTAATACTTTTTATACCAGGTTACTCGTTAATAGCTGCATTGTTCCCTAAAAAAGATGATTTAAATGGTATTGAACGGGCTGCTTTAAGTTTCGGTTTGAGTATTGCAGTCACCCCATTAATAGGGTTAGCGCTTAACTACACACCATGGGGAATTAGATTAACTCCTATACTAATTTCACTCTCGGCCTTTACAATTATAATGGTATTAATTGCATATATCCGTAGAAGAAGCGTTCCAGAAGATGAAAAATTTTATGTGAACTTTGGTGGATTTTTTAGTTCAATTAAAGGAATGTTTAAGGGAGAATCTAAAACAAGTAGAATACTTTCAATAATATTAATCATTTCAATAATCTTAGCCATAGGAACTACAGCATATATAATTGTCAAACCTAAGCAGGGTGAAACATTTACAGAATTTTATCTTTTAGGCCCCGGAGGTAAAGCATCAGATTATCCGACTAATTTAACTGTTGGACAGAACGCATCGGTTATAATAGGTGTTGTAAACCATGAATACAAAACAGTTGATTACAACGTAGTTGTTACCTCAGATGGTGTGATTATGAGTGAACAGAATATAACATTAACAAATGGTAACAAAACGGAAATCCCATACAACTTCACCGTCAGTTCGACAGGCACAAAGAAAATTGAGTTCCTTCTCTACAAACTTCCAGATACTACAAATATATACAGATCCTTACATTTGTTTGTGAACGTAGTTTAAACTAGAACTATAAATGCAATATTTAAGCCTAAATCCGATGTTATAACACCGAAAATTATTATTAAGAATATTTGGTGTTTTCTAAAATGAACTTTGAAAAAATTGTAACGGCAATTCTAATTATTTTACTTGTAGTCGCAGTTTCATTTACTGTTTATAATAGTCAATCCTAATCATGGTGAAAAATTTACTGAGTTTTATATTTTAGGTGCAGGTGATATGGCAGGGAATTATCCGACCAATTTGAGTGTTAATGAAACTGCAAATGTTACAATTGGGATTGTTAACCATGAACATTCCACAGCAACATATAACATGATAACAACTTTAAACGGTACAATAATATCATATGAAAATTATACGCTGGTGAATAATGAAACCAAATTGATAAATTATTCATTCCAACCAATAATATCTGGTCATCAATCTTTAGAATTTAAACTCTATAAATTACCGGATAACAATACAGTTTATCGTTCACTATTACTGTATTTGAATGTGAATTAATAGTTAGTTATAACAAAACGTTATTTAAAACAGTAGTTTCTGTTAAAATCACGTATGAACATTTTTTTCGTGAAAAAAGTCACATATCTGTTAGGGAAGAATAGAAAATCATATATACTAGTAAAAAAAAACTATATGTTATGATATCTACAGTAACCACAACCACAACTACCGTAACTACGACTGAGGTTATGGCTTACAGTATTATCGCTGTAATTGCTTTAATAGCATTACTAGCCCTTAAAGAAGTATTAAGTTCAGAAACAGAGAATACTAACCTAAAATCCTTTGTTAAAGGATCAAATATTGCCATAGTACCATTATTATTAGTTTTTGTAGCTATTGTGGCATATAAGGTAGTAACAGTAATTTAAGGAGCCAGTAATTATGAAAAGCACTAGAAATTCGATAATATTGTTAGTTTTAATCGCTTTAATAGCGGTAGCGGTGAGCGGATGTACCAGTAATACCAATTCCACTAGTGTAAATCAATCATCTACTAAAGTCGCTTTTTTCAACAACGGATCTACTTGGTTCCATTTTAATGCAGTAATAGAAAACATGACATTGAAAAATGGCACAGTACAAAATTTCTATGTTGATGGATATATGAAACCAGGCGGTAATGTTACCCTTGATTTAAGCAGTATAGCAGGTTATGGAAATCAACAGTTACCTGCTGGAACAACAGTCAGAGTTATGGCTTGGAAAGGATTATTCAACCAAACAATAAATTCCACTACAAACTCAAGTACTATGGAATTAGTTATGCAGGGATGGTCAAAAACTTTAAATCCTACATCTAATGATACAGCATACAATGTTTCAGTACCAAATTTACCTGTTAATCAACTACCAGCAAACATCACAAACAGTACATTGATAATTGGTACCGACCCTGCATTGATTCAAGGATCTGGTAATAATTCAACTATGTTACCTATCTTCGAAGAAGAAATTTTTACAGTTGATGCAAACGGTAAAGTAACAATGGTCTTTGTAACACCGGCAACACTGTGTAACATCTTAGCTATATAATTAAATATTTCTTTTTTTTTTAGAAATTAAATAACTATCTATATATGAAAGTGATATTGTGGAAAAAAAAGTTAAAATAGGCATAATATTAATCATTGCCTCCGGTTTTCTAATATACGGAGCAGCAACTGGTAGTTTAATGAGTTATGCCTTTGATCAGATTAATTATAATTACACTGGCTTTGCATCAATACCCAACAATACTGTAAATGGAGGATCGCTTGGAGGACCTTATAATATTAATGGTAAAGGTCAAAAGTTTAAATTCACAGTTGCATTGAAGGGAGCTGAAAATTTTGAAGATCCATTATGTTATACTAAAGATGGATTAACAGCTGATGGTAAATTAGATACTATCAATGTAAACTCTAATACTATAATGGCCCTCATGAATAAAGACTTTAAAAAGGCAATGTTTGTAACGCCCTTAACCGGACATTTTAACATGTCCTGTGCTGCATGGACCGGATATGGTAACTTCACAAATAATGGAACAGACTTCCCCGGTAACTTTAAAATTGATGGAGCTGTGACAGATTGGGAGGGAACATTTAAATTTATTCCTGATGGTAATAAAATTGCAATTATAACTAGTTATATATGGTATCCTCATGGACAGAAAGCTACCGGGCCAATCCATAATGTAAACAAAACATATTATATGTAAAAATATTAATTTTCTAATTATTTTTTTATTTAATTCAATTCTTTTTTTAAGAAAATTATATCATTTTTAAGGGTTCTTCGTTAATTCTATATGGATATAATTACATAATAATAAGTTGAGATATGTGTAATATATTCAATTAGAATTAGTCAACTTTTATGAGAATATAAAGGTGATCTTTAGTTAGGGAGTTATAATATTGTGTCTTATGAAATTAATATCAAAGAAAGAATTATATAAAAGATAAAATCGTATTATAATGATTATCCATGGTCTTTGGATAATACCATTGTGCTTGGAATATTTTAAGGAACGATTTGAAGGTTTAGGATATAATGTATTGACACCTGCATGGCCAGGTTCATGAAGGTGATGTTGAAGATATTCGTAGAAATGCCCAAGCAAAAATAACTAATCTTGGTTTAGAAGACATTATTCAACATTACGAAAAAATTATCCATGAAATGGGATGGCCTGCAATTCTTAATGGTCATTTGTTTGGTGGTTTGATTGTACAAATACTCCTTGACAATGGATATGGATCTGCTGGGGTAGGTATGGATTCTGCGGCTCCTAAAGGAGTGCATAAATTAACCTATGCTGAGCTAAAATCTGCATTTCCAGTATTATCTCGCCCAGGAAACAGACACAAGGCAGTTGGCTTAACTTTTGAAGAGTTCCATCATACATTTGCAAATAATATGTCAGGAAAAGATGCAAAAAAAGTTTATAACCGATATGCAATACCTGATACGGGTAAAGTTGTTTTTGAAAGTGTTTTCGATGACTTTACAAGTCATGCCCTTATAAATGTCAACTACAAAAAATAGCAAAAGAAGTCCGCTTTTGTTTATTGCGGGTAGTGATGATCATATAGTACCCGCAGCTGTAAGTAAATCAAACTATGGTAAATACAAAGATTCCACAGCTGTAACTGATTTTCACGAGTTCGAAGGTCGTTCATATTTGATCATGTTAGAAAAGGGCTGGGAAGAAGTAGTAGATTATATTGAACAATGGATAACAAAGATATTATAAATAATATCAATTAAATTTTTTTTAGAAAAATACTTCAGATATTCTTTTAATTCAAAATTTTGGAGGGCAATATATGACAGAAATTACCGATGAATATATGAAACAACTGCTTACAAAATCAAAAAATTACACCATTGTAATTTTAAGGAAAACTGAAAAAATTAATGAACCTGGGAATGATCAAATCAAATATGAACATGGCAAAAGGAATTTCCAACTTAGAAAAAATGGAATTATTTCAATTATTTGTAGAATAAAGGATGAAAGTAATATAAGTGGAATAGCGATTTTTAATAGCAATCCAGATGAAGTGAAGAAAATCATGGATGAAGATCCAGGAGTTACCGCAGGAATATTTACATATGAAATTCATCTCAGTAGCAGCTTCGTAGGTGACAAACTTCCATGATTAGAATATAAATATAATATATCAACAAGGGAATTTAGAAATATAACGGATATTTAATAAAATGGATTAAAAACAATCCATTTATCTTATTAAATAGAATTATTTCGATATAGTTATAAATCCTTTTTTTTAGATTAAGTTTTTTATTTTTAATTAAAGGAAATGGAAAAGTACAGGTGCATAAAATGGCACTATTAAAAAGAGGAATGTATTAGATATTCCGTGTGAGAGAGTTACTCCTATTATACTTCTTGTTTTTTGGAATGCATAACCATAGAACAGTGCTACAGAGAATACAAATATAAGATCGTAAAAAGAGTTCCATCCGATGTGGAGAGCTGTAAATAATAAAGCAGTATATAAAAGCCCTAATACGGTACCATAAACATTTTCAGCATTTTTTTGAATAATCCCTCTGAATAAAAGTTCCTCTGCTAATCCTGTTGAGATGATCAATATGACCGATGCAATAATCAAATTTACAGGATTTAATGTAGAAATTAATGGTTTAGGTTGAAGTATCAAATATTCAATGGTCCCCAAAAATATACCGGTTAAAGCTATTAATAGCTGTATCTTTTTATTACCCCAAATTAACCCTACATGTTTTCTTGTAAGTCCTTGACTCCTCATAATAGTATATGAAGCAGCAAATAGAGGTACTGCAATTACAGGGAACCAATATAATGCAGGCACTTGCATTAATGGTATAGAAAGACCAATAATCCTTATCATTGGCAATACCATCATGGATCTAAGTAGAATAGAATAGTTATGGGAAACATTAAATGATGAATTTATCAGAAGTGCGAAAAGTATAACAGTTTCCAAAACAAGTCCAAGTTCCTTATTCAAAAAAGTGACACATAACTCTGCAATGATTAATCCAATTAAATATGTAACAGCAAGTATTTTCTCGTTTCTTGTTGTTTTAACTTTAGAACGTTTGCTAGAAATTTCATGGATCAGTTTGTTGATATGTTTTACCCTGTCGTGTTCACCTATCTTTTCAAAAATTGTAGCTGAACTTTCATATTCTATTATTGCATCTTCCCATGCATCTTGTGATTCATAGGTTCCACCAACAAGTGATTGTACAACTGCTTTCCTTTCCTGTTCCTTTTTATTATCAAATTTGTTGATAGCATCTAAATAATATCCTCTTGCTTCAACAAATTTTCCTAACTTTTCTTGTATTAATCCAATTCCAGTTAGAGCATATCCTTCACCACTTTTATCTTCAGCTTGTTGATATGCTTTCAAAGATTTTTCATAGTAATCTTGTCCATTTTTGTAGTCTTCACTTTCAATGTAGATGTTGCCCATTTCAAGAAGTATATCTGCTTCAGTTTTTTTATCATCTTCATTTTTAAGATAATCCAATGCCTTATTATAGTACTTTAATGCCTCTTCAAAAGCACCAAGTTTATGAAACTTTGATCCTCTTTCTAAAAATTCTTGTACATTCTTCCGATCCATGTTTTATAACCTTGAAGAGTTTATTAAATATAATTGTGAATTAACTAGCATTTAATTTACAATTAGGGAGTTATAAATTTATCCAATAACATTACTTGTACCCTCTTTAATATACAGTTTTGTTGAGTTTATTTCATAAGTATATAATTACAGAGATAAAATAAAGATATAGGAAATGGAGATTATAAAAATGAGTTGGAATGATAAAAATGTTTTAATCACAGGTGCCAATGGTTTTGTTGGGTCATATCTGGCAGAGGAACTTCTAAAAAATGGATCTAATGTTTATGGATTGATACAAAGAGGAACAGGAGATTTGTATTCTACAAATCTGACAGATCATGGTTTAGAAAACGATCTTAAACTTATTGAAGGTGATTTAACCGATATAACTTCTCTTGCCAATGCATTAGATGAATCAGAACCAGATTATGTTTTTCATTTGGCTGCACAATCTTTTGTTCCTGCTTCATTCAAGAATCCTTTGGCAACACAAATGATAAATGGTATAGGAACTGCAAATCTTTTAGATGCAATCAGAATTAAAGAATATAATCCAAAAACAATTTTTGCAGGTTCAAGTGAAGAATATGGCATGATAATAACATCACAAGAACAGTATGAACAGGTGAAATCACAATACAAGAATATTTTTCCCGAACCTGAAGAAATTCCCGAACTACCTATAAAAGAAACCAATCCCCTTAGACCTATGTCACCCTATGCAACTTCAAAGGTTTATGGTGATTTTCTAATGAGAAATTATTTTAATTCATTTGGATTGAACACTATTGTTTCCAGGGCTTTTAACCATGAAGGTGCTGGAAGGGGAGTTATGTTTGTAACATCTGTAATCACGGATCAGGTAGCAAAACTTAAATCTGGACAAATAGATCGGATTAAAATAGGAAATCTAAACTCATTTAAAGACTGGTCACATGTAAAAGACATTATTATGGGTTATATGAAACTAGCTTTAAATGGTAAATCTGGAGATGTTTATAATCAAGGAGCTATGAGAACCAATTCTGTATTGAGTTACATACTACTCAGTTTAGAACAAGCAGGTTATACTATTAATAGGATAGAAACATTCAAAGGTGAAAAAAAAGTATCAAACCCTACAGAAATAGATGCTAATCCAATCTTTGGTGTTAAATTCGATAAAACACTTGTTGATCGAAAGATGCTAGAAGAGGATCTTGAATATTCAATTACAGATAAAGGAATTAATGTATGGACAGACCAGGGAAAAATTGTTGTAGAATTTAATCCAAACAGATTCAGACCAGCAGAGGTTCCAATAATGCTAGCCGACACAAGGAAGATTCAAAAAATTGGCGCTAAAACAAATTATTCCATAAAGGATATCATAAATGATCAGCTAAATTATTTAAATAAATAGTCTAATATTATCCATACAAATAAATTCCAAAACATTAAAATAACTGTTATATATAAGCAAAAATCAATTAATATTATTATAATATTTAAGGAAAAACTTGGGATTAATTTCA
Source organism: Methanobacterium sp. SMA-27 (assembly GCF_000744455.1). NCBI lineage: Archaea > Methanobacteriati > Methanobacteriota > Methanobacteria > Methanobacteriales > Methanobacteriaceae > Methanobacterium > Methanobacterium sp. SMA-27. The sequence goes on from NZ_JQLY01000001.1 coordinate 1,605,714, forward strand.
TTTATAAATTTATTGTTAAACTCTGTAAAAATTCATCTTTAGAGGAGAATAATCAATGTACAAGAATAAAATTTTAGTTGTAGATGAGAATAGATTAGATGCAATTAAAATTAAAGAAAAACTTGAAAAATTAGGTTATAAAATATTAACAGCTACAACCGGTAAAGAAGGAATAAAGATTGCAATTGAAAATAATCCTGAAATTATTCTTGTAGATTTACAGCTAACAGGAAAAATGAGTGGAATAGAAGCTGTAAAAAAAATTCATACATACCACAATATTCCTGTTATCTATATGACAGATTATTGGGATGAAGAGATATTAGAAAAGGTTAAATTAACTAATCCCTATGGTTTTATTGTAAAACCCTTAAAAATAAGCGAAGTCAATGCCAATATCCAAATGGCAATTTACAAACATCAATCTGACAGTAACAAAAGAGAATTTTCAGAACGTATTACAGCAATAATACCTGCTTACAACGAACAAGTAACAATTGGAAGTGTTGTTTTAAAAACCAAGATGTATGTCAACAGGGTAATTGTTGTAGATGATGGAAGTACTGATAAAACAGTGGAAATAGCTGTTCTTGCTGGTGCAGAAATTATAAGACATAAAACCAATATGGGTAAAGGAAAGGCTCTTAAAACAGGTTTTGAAGTTTCAAAAGGTGCACAAATAATTGTGACATTGGATGCTGATGGTCAACATAGTTCATCAGATATACCGAAACTTGTAAAGCCCATAATTGATGGAGAAGCCGATATTGTTAATGGAAGTAGATATATTGATGGTGATGATAAAAATACTCCATCTTATAGGAGAGTTGGTCAAACTGTTTTGGATAAGGCAACAAACTTCAATGCAAAAACCCATATAACAGATAGTCAAAGTGGGCTCAGGGCATTTGCATCTTATACAATTCCTGCATTTAAATTCAGAGAAACAGGTTATGGTATTGAAAGTGAGATGATAATAGAAGCTTCAAATGCTGGATTTAAAATCGTAGAAGTTCCAATAGGAGTACGGTACGATGTTGATGGTTCTAAAATGAATCCTTTAAGCCATGGTATTGGTGTATTGGTTAAAGTTCTTCAGGATATAGAATTCAATAGACCCCTTTATTATTTCACAATACCTGGAGTTATTATGATAGCAGTAGGTTTAATATCCGGTTTAATATTCTTTGGATCTTATCTCGATCATAGAAGTAGTAGTCTTGCACCAACAATATTAGCAGCATTGTTAACAATAGCTGGAACATTTATAGCATTTACCGGAATAATACTACATTCAATTAGCAGAATGATTGAAAGAGTCTTAGACTAATAGATTTTATATTCTTAATAACACTTTTTTTTAAATAAAAGAGGAAAATAATATTTATTATACCCTGGTATGTAAAAACAATTTAAAAAAGGAAAAAAATGAATATAAAAATATTTATACTAAGTTCTGGTGATTATGGTTCCAGAATAATTAATAACATTGCAAATAGAGGATTTGCATCAGCCATAGTGGGTTTACATGAATTTCCAGAAGATCTTCCAGAATTTATTGATGATTTTAATAATTACATACCTAAAGATCTACCCGAATGTGATCTTATACTCTCACTAGGACTTAAAGGTGATATAAATATGATATTAGCAGAAATAGCTTCTAAAACCGGGGCTAAATCTGCTATAATAGAGATACATAATCCTGTCCAATTACCTTCCGGACTTCAAAGAGAGATAGAAGCCTCTTCAAATGGATTAAAGATAGTTTTTGCCAAACCTTTCTGTTCCCTAAAACCAGTGGGAGATAAAATAATAGATGAATTCGTAAAATATTTTGGAAAACCCGAAATTGAAATTGAGGGAGAAAGGTTTGTAAAAAAAATAAATGTTATTAGAGGAGCTCCATGTGGTTCTACATGGTATGTGGCTGAAAGGCTTGAAGGTATCCCCTTGGAAGATGTAGAATTAGAATCCGGAAACAAAATCCATAACTATCCATGTATAGCTTCCATGGCCACAGATTCTGTTATTGGTGATACAATATTACATCTTGCAGGCTATAAAATCAAGGAAGCTGTTAAGGAAAGTTTGGGATTTGCAACCAAATCAGCTGTTGTTGATGAGTCATCATGTAATGGTGGTGAAGATTGTGAATATCTCTGTATTGAGGTTTGTCCTAATATTAAAATTGGAGACAATACCATTAAAGTGAATGATAACAGTAAAGCTGTTATTAACTCTGCATCTTGTGGCTGTTGTGAAATATGTATCAGAATATGTCCTTACGGTGCAATTGAAATAATTGAAGAAAGAATGGAATTATAGAAACATTTTACAGATAGTAATTATAAAAAAATGGTGATTTAAATGGATGGAAAGGTTATTTTCATTGGCGGAGGTCCAGGTGACCCTGAACTCCTTACATTAAAAGCTTATAATGTAATTAAAAAAGCTGATGTTATTATATACGCAGGATCCCTTGTTAATAGAGATGTTTTAAACTGTGCAAAAAATGATAGTATCATAAAAAATAGTGCATCAATGAACCTTGATGAGATATTGGATCTAATGAAGAAAAGTGTTAAAAATGGTAAATTAGTTGCTCGTGTTCATACAGGGGATCCAGCCATTTATGGTGCTATAGGTGAACAAATAGAAGGTTTGAAAGAGAGGAAAATATCTTTTGAAATTATTCCCGGAGTAAGTTCATTTTTTGCGGCTGCAGCAGCTCTTGAAACTGAATTAACACTACCGGAAGTGTCTCAAACAGTAATAATAACACGTCCTGAGGGAAGAACTCCAAAACCCTCGTCTGAAGCTATTTCAAAACTATCTGAACACAATGCAACTATGTGCATATTTCTAGGAGTGCAGATGATTGAAAATGTGGTTGATGATCTTTTAACACATTACAAATCCGAGACTCCTGTGGCAGTTGTACAAAAGGCATCATGGCCAGATGAAAAAATTGTTAGGGGTACATTAAGTAACATATCTGAAAGGGTAAAAAGCTCTGGAATCACTAAGACATCTATGATAATTGTTGGTGATGTATTAAATACTGAATGCATAAAACCGTCAAAACTCTATGATAAAGAATTTACACACGAGTATAGAATAGGTGATAAAAAAATTTAATCAATTCATTTTTAATTTAATGTGGAGAATTTATATTTAATAATATATTAATAAATACTGGTTGATAAAAAAAATGGGAAAAAAATTAATTGTCAGTATACTAATTGTAATAGCTATTTTGTTAGTTAGTATTTACTATTCATATAGTATAGTTTCTAACGGCCCTATAAACCCATTAGGCAGACTTTCCTTTGTTAAAATTGAAAATCCCGATATGTACCCTGGACATCCACACTCCGAACTATTAGCAAATTATGCAGCTGAAAGAAATTCCCAATGCGCGATTGTAATACATTTTGCTGGAAGTTCTAACTATCGAAGCTATGAACAAACAGTAAACAATACAACTTCCAACCAAAGTTCAGTGTATATTATTGAAGCATCATACATCGACACTAAAGGAAAGGGTTCAGCAAATCTGAGTCAAATTGATTTTTTAGACTCTTTTAAAGTTGCTTTATTTGGCGTTCCCGATAATAGATATAGATACGTGTCTGATGGAAATGTATACAATAGCTACGATGAATTGCTGGCCCATATCAATACACTTGCACAGGAACATGGACAAAAAGGCCCTATTCCCATGGTATGGCATGGAACTGTAAGAACAGATAATCCTATCATTGATCCCGGATGTGGATTTCCATTATATTTCCAAATATTAACCAAAACCTATGGAATAATCCCAGCATATGTGTATATGGTCTACGGACTAATTTTTCCATATCTTAACAACCCATACAAAGATTATGAGTTATCAAATGCTTCAGAATTACAGAAACTTTACAATCAAAACGCAACCAACTTTGTTAAAAACAATGGTACTTCAAATACTGACAAATATATTTTAAACAATTATAGTGACAACATGAGTAACTATGATTAATTATTGTGAAGATAATTAAATCAATTTTTATTTGTTACCTAGTTAATACATATTGTAAGGGGACTTATTCTTTATTAAAGACCATAATAGGAGATTTTCAACATATTCATAAAAATAATTACAAATGTTTAAATCCAAAAACCATATTCTAATCATTTAACTGTAATTAGGTCCCTCCTCCCCAAGTGAACCATAACTTACCATCAATAATCCCATAATAAATGCAGTAATAGTTTATAAAAGGTAGTATTTATATAATCAGAACTGTTTAATAAGAGCATACTTCGATTTATGACAAGTTTAATTATTGTGATATCCTCATAATTAATTGATTAAGTTCATTTTCAAAGACTTCAATTTCATAGAATGGAAATGTTAAAGACTGTATAATATGCATAAACATAAATTAATCATTCTGATCCGGTTTAATTTTACTATATATGAAACCAAAATAATACTTGATACAGAGTGGATCACACCATCCAAACTCTATGACAAGGAGTTAACACATGAATACCGGAAGGGTCAATTAAATTAGAATTAGTTTATTAAATTGCTGTTTATTGATAATCTTCCTTCAGTATTGAAGAAGTTTTTATCTAGTCTAAATATGATACAGACTTTTTTTTCTTTTATTTCGTATAGTTTTTTTATTGGTTAATTCATTAAGAAGCAAATTACAAAATTTGGAGAAGCTGTACTATGGCAAAAGTTGATTACAACTTGGATAACATGTTAAAGTGTATTTGTTGTAAGTGTAAAGTTCAAACTAGAAGTATTTGTGCTAAGAACAAAACTAAAAAGATTCAAAAAATAGAATCAAAGGAACTGGAAGCAATACCCCTCTTTGAGCCTAAAGAGTTTCCATGGCTTTATTGTGCCACAGGTAAAGCAATATGTGAAGATCTAAATTTTGATGAAGAATGTAAATGTAAGGACTGCAATGTGTGGCAGGAAAATAAACTAGACCTTACATATCCATTAGAATTTTATTGCAAAGATGGGAAACCCGAATAAAAGAAATTATGGGTTTGAGCTTCTTATTTTCGATGATTCTTTAGAATCTATTAATTCATTGTAATCCAATGTTTCATTGTAGTTCATTATTTCATTGTAGAAATCTTGGAATCTTTTTATATTAAGGTCCATGAGATCGTAAAAATTAGGAGAATAAAAATTTTTAGAATATTTGATTTTTAAGTCAATTCGAACTGAAGGAGGTATAGCATTAACCCTTAACGCCATTAGAAATTCACTATCATCTTCTGTTTTATATTTTCGTATTTCTTCGGATTGTTCTGTATTAATTCCATCTATTTCTTCATCAATGAAGTATATGAAAATTGTATTTTGATCAATTATCTCTTTTGATATAGTTTTTAACATGTTATCACGATACCTATTTTCACCCTAATACATCTTATTACATATTAATATGACATAATAAATAAATTTTTCGATCAAACCAAGAAATGGTTAATTAGTAAAAAGTAATTAGTAAAAAGTAATTAGTAAAAAGTAATTAGTAATTAATTTTTAGTTTCTAGTAAACATTTAATAAAGACCGTCCATCAGGATGGTTTTAAACATCTCATAATTAATCTCTTAATGTAATCTAATAGATATCATATAATAAATAGAGATGGTTGGTTTAAAATTTAATATATTAAAAACTAATAATTAAAAAGTAAAAAGTTTTTATTTGTAAAACTGAAATTAAGTAGTACCGGAGTGAATTTAAAATGACTGAAGTTATAGGAATAATTAATCAAAAGGGTGGAGTGGCCAAAACCACAACAGCAATAAATTTAACAGCAACATTAACCCGGAAAGGAAAAAAAGTTTTATTGGTGGATTTGGATCCACAAGCCAATGCAACAACAGGTCTTGGAATAGATAAAACTAACTTAAATTATTCAATACGCGATGTATTGTTGGATGAATGTGAAATTGAAGAAGCAATAATACCCACAGACTATGAAAATTTAGATATATTACCTAGCAATTTATCTCTGAGCAAGGTAGAGAAACAGTTAGCAGGAGAAACAGCACCAGAATATATACTCCGACGATATTTGGAAAGGATTAATGAAAATTATGATATGATCATAATTGATTCACCCCCTACACTCGGAAGACTTGCATATAACGTTTTAGTTGCAAGTGACAGTGTAATAATACCTGTACAAACAGAATATTATGCAATGGAAGGAGTTGTAGACTTATTAGATGCAATCAAAGAAGTTGAAGATAAACTTTACAGCGAAACAGAAATCAAAGGTGTGTTGTTAACCATGCATGATAAAAGGGAAAAACTCACCAAAGAGGTTGCATATCTTGTTAAAGAATTTTTTAACGATAAAATGTTTAAAACAATCATCCCCAGAAATGCACCTGTAAAAAGAAGTGCTGCCGATGGAATACCCTGTGTAATAAAATATCCAGACAGTACCGGTGCTATAGCTTATGTTAAATTTACAGAAGAATTTTTGGAGAGATCATAATGAATGGAAAAAAAGTCATTTCAAGATCGCCACTACAAGAAAGAGCGGAAAGAGAATCTAAACCCACTAAAACTAAAAATCAACAAGGTGAAATTGATGAAATCATCATAAAAAAAGTTTTTAAGAAGATCGATAATAAACCTCGTTTAGCTTTTTGGGATCATGAATCTGCAGTAGTATTACATTACCTAAAAGAAACACTACCTAATTTTAGTATGAGTGCTGAAACGGCACGCTTAATGAGAAAAGCCATTAAAGAGGAACATCCAGATATTTGGCGTGCTGTTACAAACAAACTAAGAGAAAAAAAATTAGGAACAAAATAGGACAAATATTAAGTATTTAGTTTCTAGTTTTTACTAAAAACTTTTTATTAAAAATTAAGTATAATATTAAAATTAGATCATCCAAAATAAGATGATTTAATCGAAAAAATTATTCCCTGTTTTATTCAGTTTATAATCTTGAGAAATGTATTTCACATCTTCCTTTTAATTTTTAGTATGTTAAGGATAGTTTGACTGTTAGTTATAAAATATATATCTAATGTGGCACCCTTGTTAAATATACAACCGCTTGATATGATATTTCAGGATCTCCATACATTTGTACACCTAACATATCAGATACCACACCAATAAAGCAATGGATAATATAAAAACTAAAATGAATCTCAAAATAAAACAGTGCAAATAAAAAAAAGGAATTAATTAAAGAAGTTCTTCCCTTAGATCTATAGTATCTACAAGATCTGGCCCTGTTGATATTATGGTTACAGGAACTCCTGTTTCTCCTTCGATTTCTGCAACAAAGTTTTTAACATCTTGTGAGAGCTGTGAATAATCTTTAACACGTTCACATTTTGGGAATATTCTATCAACGCATGTAAGTGCAATCTGTGTTGCTCCATTTATCATACATGATTCCTTTGCAAGATCCATATCAAACATACCAACACGTCTTCTTCGACCTGTGACTGTACCGTACTCTTCTATATCTAATGATTCTGCTTCTTTTTGTGTTATTTCTGTTTTGAACGGCCCTTCACCCACACGTGTTATGTATGATTTGAATACTACAATTACTTCATCAACCCTTGTTGGTCCAATACCAACATCTGCTGCAAATGTGCTTGCTGTTGTATCTTTACTTGTAACGTATGGGTATGTACCGTAGTAGAGTGATAATCCGAATCCCTGTGAACCCTCTATGAAAACCTCTTTACCTTCGTCGAGTGCTTCATTAACTTCTGTTGGAACATCTGCTGTATAACCTTTCATTTCAGGTATATCGCCTGCGAGTTTAGCAACCCTCATGACTCTGTCTGAATTTGCAGGTCCACATCCGCTTCCAGTACTTCCTATTTTCTTTGAAAGATAGTCTGATGCCCTATCTTGTTCCTTGTGCTTTGGTTCTATTATTGCAGATCTGAAGTCTGCAAAAGTTCTTTCTTTTACATTGTATTTATTAAGATAGTTGAGTTCATAGTGGAATACTTCAGGATCCACAAGTACTCCTGCCCCAATAAGAAGTCTAGCACCGGTGTGCACAAATCCTGATGGGATCATTCTTAATCCATATTTCTCGCCATTAAATTCAACAGAGTGGCCTGCATTTGGCCCTACACCCGCTCTTGCTATGATATCTGGTTTATCGTTGAAACAGAGGTAGGTAATGCATTTACCTTTACCTTCATCCCCCCATCCTCCTCCAACTAATACGTTACATGTCATTTGAACTCTCCTTAAAGCTAATTCCTAACCTCTTTAATATTGTAAACTGCTTAATAAAAACCTTTCCATCGAGTGAAAAATTCTAAAAAATCCAAATCAAATTAGTTTAATTTACAATAAAACTATATAAACCTCATCAATCCAGATTTAGCGAGAAATATTGCCCAAAAAATATTATAAACATTAATAAATTTGTCAATATTTGAATATACCAGTTTTAGAGGTTAATTTTTTTGATTTAAACTTTTTTGTTAATTATTCTTTCATATAGTTCGGGTGTGTATTTTCGCTGGAGTGCAATTAAAATATGTTCATCCAAAGCTTCTTCAAGAACATCTAATGTGATTTTATCTTTATTATTTCTTATCCTTACAGCCTGTGCAATTTGTGCTATATCCCTAGCGTGAGCATAAGTTGGTTTTAACTGTTCCCCACCCTCTGAAATAGGAATATATACCTTTTTGAATCTATTAAGTATTGAATCATCATATTCTTCATTAAGTAGATCTAAGTTTCTTTTGAAAACCTCCAATATTTCTTCAGGGGTTGGTGGTCCTAAAAGAATGTGCATTGGTGCACGTCTAAGATGGGCTTCATCTACAATATTAATATCCAGATTGGTGGATAGAACTGGGATAAACTGTGTGTGAACAATTACAGGAGCACCTTTTATGTAGATAACATCTCTCTTATTTTCTAAAGGAACAATGAGCCTGTTTAGTATTATATTGTGATCCTCCTTCTGTCTTCCAAGATCATCTAAAAGTAAAACTCCACCATTGGCTTTTATTATTGGAGATGTTTCATACACTCCTTTATTAGGATTAAATAATGTTTCAAGCTTTTCACTTGTGAGTTCAGAGCCAGTGAAAACAAATGGGGCAGAAACTTTAACCCAACGAGGATCTTCAGGTTGTTCTGGACTTTTATGGTGAAAATCAGGGTCATATAATTGTATAACACTTCCACTGAATTCTATGTATTTGGGCATTAAAATTGGTGGAAGCATCTGGGACATCTTACTTGTTATGAATGTTTTACCTGTTCCAGGAGGCCCGTAAATAAAGAACCCTTTACCCCCTATGGAAGATGCTATCAATGTTTTCTTTGCCTTTTCAACACCAACAATTTCCTTCATGGCATTTTTAATTACACTTTCAGGGATTTTTAAGGGAAATCTGCCCTTTACCTGAGCACTCATTATTGTGAAATATTCATCATAAGCAACTGGTGCAATTCCAATATAAGGGTTTTCTTGCATAATTTGCAAGGCCTTCTCACGACCCTGTTGTTTTATTGTAAATTCAACACTTGGAAAAAGAAACCCACCACCTGTTTGTGCACACATATCATCTTTTTCAAGTTTACGAAGAACTGCTTCAAGAATATCAGTATGAAGGCCGGTAATTTCATGTATCTGATTCACCTTTATGACACCATAAGTAGATAATATCTTTAAAACCAGATTTTTAATGAATCCTACAGAAATATCAATATTATCAAGAGATTTAGGCTCTTCTAACAACTGAAACATTTTTTGCATTTGCACATCATGGTAATAATCCCCTAAATTGTCCATATTCCCTCCCCCATACAATATAATAATTTATTCAGATTATTTTTATTGAAATAAAATAAAGTTTTCAGAATTTATATCTATAAATTAAAAAATTTTCATTCACTGCTTACTTATTTAATATATATTTAATATTGAATATTTTTTACCCAACAAGTTATTTTATCTTAAGGTTGAATACTCGACATTTACACTTAAATTCACAGTGTATAAATAATTCCATTGATAAGATGTGAATATTTTCACAAATTAGCTTGATAACAATAAAATTTTGTTAACAGCCTATGATTAATTATTCCTCAATTCATTACTGGCCTATGAATGTCTAAAATTATTTATAAATACTTAAATAGTCGGTTTATTTATAAATGGTATTGAGGTTAATTCGAATATGCTTAAATTTCCTAATTTATGTGGGAATTTGAATAATGTTAATAAAATTATTTATTGTATTTATTAGGAGAATTCTATGTTTTCAACAATGGTTCAAGCAGGTTTATGGGGATTTATTGGTGGTCTTGCCCTTTTAATTGGAGCTGTAGCAGGTTATTACGTTAAAATTAGAAAACGAATCATTGGAAGTATAATGGCATTTGGAGCAGGTGTTCTAATAGCTGCTGCATGTTTCGAACTTCTTGAACAAGCATTTGAATGGGGTAGTTATGATTCAACAATCTTAGGATTTGTTTCAGGTGTAGTTATCTTCACATTTGTTGATCTTTACCTTTCCCGTACCGGTGCAAAGCACAGGAAAACTGCTGATAAATCTGTTGTAGGAGATTATGATGAAAATGGACCTGCAATTGCTGCGGGAGCATTACTTGATGGTATTCCTGAATCAGTTGCAATTGGTCTTACCATGATATCTGGCGGTGCCGTTGGTATTGCAACTGTTGTTGCTGTGTTTATCTCAAATATTCCAGAGGGACTTTCAAGTTCTGTTGGAATGAAGTCTATGGGATGGAGTAAAAAGACCATATTTGGTTTGTGGTTTTTAATAGCAATAATAACTGGGCTGTCTTCATTGGCGGGTTATAGTGTTTTTAGCCAATTCCCTCCAGATGTTAATGCAGCTACTTTGGCTCTTGCAGCTGGTGCTCTTTTGACCATGATAGCAGATACTATGATTCCAGAAGCATTCAGAGATACTCATGAGTTTACAGGTTTAATGATGGCATTTGGTTTTTTAATAGCATTTGTGTTGTCTAAATTGGTATAATTCTGTTTGTTTTTTTTGAAATTCTTTTTTTCAAATACAAATGTTTATATATTAAGATAAGTTATTAGGTAATATATTACCTATGTGATTTTAGAGTAAAAAATCTTGTTTGAATTGTTTTGCCTCAAAGTTTCACAAACAATGATAATAGAAAGGTGACCTAGTAAATGAAAAATTCAGATGAAATTATAGCAGAAATGAATATTGAGGAAAGACTCGATATGGAAAAATATATACTAGTAATCTTATTCCTTATACAGCAACGATGGAGTTATACAATCAATAAAGACTTTCAAAAAGACAATATTACCACCAAACAATGGCTGATGCTCATTGTAATTGGAACAGCATTTAACCACGAACCATCCATGCAGGAAGTTGCAGATGCACTTAGCACCACACATCAAAATGTCAAACAATTAGCCACTCGCCTTGAAACAACTGGTTTTCTTAAAATTGAGAGGGACCCTAAAAACAAACGCATATTAAGATTAAAAGTAACAGAGAAATCCGCTGAATACTGGCAAACAAGAGCGTCAGAACATGCCAAATCAATAGCAGAATACTTCAAAACACTAGAAGACATTGAAGTAGCATCGCTATTTAAGATCATGAACAAACTCGAAAAACTATCATTAACAATGTATGAAGATGCAAAAAATGTAAACAAGTAAGAAAATACTAATTTAAAGATTAAATAATCTAGATAATTGGGGGAAATTAATATGAAAGCATTAATAATATATGGAACACGTTATGGGACTGCAACTGGAATTGCAGAGGAAATATCAAAGGTTTTAAAAGAAGAAAATGTTGATGTTGATCTGGAAAATGCTAGGGAAAAAAAGGAATTAGATGTAACCTCCTACGATCTTGTTGTTGTTGGCAGTGGAATTAAAATGGGTAAATGGACCAAAGCAACAATGAACTTTCTCAAAAAGAATAAAGATGCACTTTCAAAACGCAAAGTAGCATTATTTGTTACCTGCGGAGCTGCTAATGAAGAAAAAACAATTGCCGAAGGACAGGAAAAATATTTAGACAACATTGCAAAGGAAAACCTTATCAACGAACCAATTGCAACAGGACTCTTTGGTAGTGTATATGATCCTAACGCCAAACAAGGATTGATTTTCAAATTGGTGAATAGATCCATTAAAAAGGAACTTGAAAAACAGGGAAAGGATCCAAATAAAAAGCATGATTACAGAAACTGGGATGAAATTAGAGCCTGGACTAGAAATTTAACAACCAAATAACCATATAAACAAATAATAATTGTTTTAAAATCTAAAAATCCTATAAAATTAAAAATAATCTAAAATACTACCAAAAATAATTTTTTTTTATTAAAAAATAATATCCTCTAATTAAACTATAAAAAAATTGCTTAGTTTATTCATAAAAAACTATCTTCATTGAATTGTTTTTTCTATCTCAGATTTGAATAATTGGTAAACCTTTTCAGCACCAATTAGATCGTTTTTAATTTCCCAATCTTTAGGATGTGAAATAAATGGATAGGATTGTTCGCCTCCAATTCCACCATGACTACCAACCAGCTCTTCAAATGCTGCTACTTCATTGCTTACAGGATCATACATACTCATGACCAGAACATCTGGAGTGTATCTGAAGCTGTTCGTTCTTCTTATATGATCCGCTGCATTTGGGCCGAAGTTAAGAAGAGGATTCTCTCCTTCAATAGTATCATCCTTTAAATAATATGTTCCTTTATTACCTATTACTAGTGGGCCATGTTTCTCAGAATTAACAAGTATAAATCCTATTCCAGGATGTTGTGCAAGACCCGGCATAAGATCTGGATATATTTGTATCAACTGTTCATAATTGAGTCTTTCAGTATGATCCGTTAAATATACCATTCCCAAATTACCCGAAGCCAATACGTTTACATTAGCATCCAGCTGGGTTACCTCTTTAGGTTTCACATTATATTTTTGTATATATTCATTAACATCCTCTGTTTTATCCCTGAAATAACCTTTAACCCGATCCCCCGGTGCTGTAAATGCTACTCCAAAATGGTCTCCTGTAGTTGGAGACATGTCTGCAAATATTAGAGCTTCAGCAGGCAGTAATCCCCTAACTAGTTCTTCTAATGTTAGATCATAGCGTTGTTTGAATGTTGCACCATTTGTCTGACCATGATCAGAATGTATAACCAATTTATACTTTCTGTGGGCAAGTAAAGAAGCCATTTCAACACGGTGGAACTGTTTATCAATACTTCTAAGGGCATCAAATGAATCTTTATCCCTTGTACCAGAATGATGTGCAATTTCATCATAACCTAGATATGTAACATATGCCACGTCAACATGTCCCTTAAGTACATCACCAATCAGCGCTAAAGTTGTAATTTCTCGTAAAAATACATTGGCACCTGCTCTTACAAATGGATAGATAATTCCACGTTTAATACGTGGATTAATATTTTTTATTGCGTGCATTAACTGTGATTTGTAATCAAGAATACAATCGTATAAAAATAGGGATATTATCCTGCTGAAGTTAGAGGAATTAGAAAATACATAACGCCATGCACGGTTATAAAATTTTCCCAAATTCTTCATTTTACTGAATGTAAATATAACATCCTCTGCATCACCTGAAAAAAGATTTGATCTGCTTGCACCGTTCATTGAAAGTAATCCGTTTCCATCTGATATTCTCTCTTCAACAATTGGAGCATCACTTAAACCTGTTGATACCATGAATTTATTATTATTTTCCTTTTCAACCCAGCGAAATGCTACTATATCCTCATTATTACCGTGTAAAATTCCTGCTTGGCTTGCACCTGTTTGGCTTGAAAGATCTGTTTCCCATCCACTTAAAACATGTACACCGTCATCTAACCATCTTTTAAGAGTAGGCATGTATCCCTTTTCAACTGCTTCCAATAGAATGTTCTTTGCCAGGCCATCAATTTCCATGAATACAACGCCGGGCTTATCTTTTATATTTTTTTTATCAAATTTCTTGACATTTTTTCTTATTGCTCTATACCATGCTGCATCATCATCTATGGTTATGATTCCTGCAAGTAACGTTGAAATTGCAGCCATTCCTATAGGTGCTAAAATTAAGGCAGCACCATCAATGGTGACTCCCTCTACAAAACCCGTTGCAAACCAGATTAAAGCCCCATTTATCAATAAAGAACCTATTCCAACTGTAAAAATCATGAATGGGAGTAAAATACGGGATAAAATAGGCCAGAGTAATGCATTTAATATACCAACAATACCGGCAGCAACAAAAGCACTTTCCCATGAATCTAATGTTAATCCTACAGAAAGATAAGCGATCAACAGAAATCCTAATGAAGAACCTATCCAAAGTATTATTGTACGCCAAAACCAATAAAATCTTGATTTATGATATTTCTTGTCATAATCTTCCATTTAGACCACCGATTAAAATTCTTTCTGTTAGAGAATACTATTAGATATTAGATTTTATAAACTGTTTATAAATTTAAACTCTATTAATATTTTAGCCACTTATACAGTAACAATAATGTTTAATTGGGATTAGATTAAATAAAATTTTGCAATTCCATTCATTTTCATTGTTAACTTGTAAATAACTTGTTAATAATAATAGTTATTCTATCAATTGAATCAATAAAAAGTGATAATAATCTAATAATAACATCTGTGTAAAAAAGTTAGATGAAATCAAAAATAATAATTTAAACTATAATTTCATAATGAAAATAAATAAAAAATAGAAAAAATGGATTGGATTAAATAGAAAGTTTAGAAATTCTATTCATGGCTTCTATAGTATTTTCCAGTGTATTGAAAGCTGTTAATCTGAAATAACCTTCTCCACTTGGACCAAATCCTACACCAGGTGTTCCAACTATATTAGCCTTGTTAAGGAGTAAGTCGAAAAATTCCCATGAATCCATATTTTCAGGTGTTTTTACCCAAATATACGGTGAATTCACTCCACCGTAGACTTTTAAACCAATTTTTTCCATACTTTTCCTTACAATTCCTGCATTTTTAAGATAATATTCAATTGATTCCTTGATTTCTTTTTGACCCTCTGGTGAGTAAACTGCTTTGGCTGCAACCTGTACAGGATAGGACACTCCATTGAATTTGGTTGTCTGACGTCTGTTCCATAATGAATTTAGATCATGTTTCTTCCCTTCAGAATCAACTGCTGTTATATCTTTTGGTACAACTGCAAATGCACATCTAGTACCAGTAAAACCTGCATTTTTTGAGAAACTTCTAAATTCTATTGCAACTTCCTTAGCACCTTCGATTTCATAAATACTTCGAGGTATATCTTCTTCTGTTACATATGCCTCGTAGGCTGCATCAAAGAGGATTATTGAATTATTTTCTCTTGCATAATCAATCCATTTAGTTAGCTCTTCTCTTGTAAGACCTGTTCCTGTGGGATTGTTGGGCAAACAGAGATAAATTAGATCAACTGGTGTTTCTGGAAGTTCTGGAATGAAATTATTCTTAGCGGTACATGGTAAATATACAATTCCTTTGTATTGTCCATTATCCTGCATTAGGCCGCTTCTCCCTGCCATTACATTACTATCAACATATACTGGGTAAACAGGGTCGGTAACTGCTATTATATTCTCAAGTCCAAATATTTCCTGTATATTGGCTGTGTCGCATTTGGCTGCATCGCTTACAAAAATTTCGTCTGTAGACAATTCAACTCCAAGTTTTTTATAATCTTTTTCTATTATTTCTTCTCTCAAAAATGAGTAGCCCTGTTCTGGTCCGTACCCCATAAATGATTCAGCCTCTCCCATTTCAAGTACTGCACTTTTAAATGCATCCACCACTGCCTTAGGAAGTGGGCGTGTTACATCTCCTATTCCCATTTTAATTACCTGTGCATCTGGATTTTCTTTTTGAAATTTTTCAACTCTTCGGTTGATCTCGGCAAATATATAGTTGCTTTTCAAAAGTAGGTAGTTTTCATTGATTTTTACAGACATTTTAATTAAACCTCATTTAAAATTTTTTTATTATATTAAAAACCCTTCCATCCAATTAGATACTAAGTTAATTTTATTGAATACAAAGATTGGCTTTTTATATTGAATTTTCATTTATGTGCAAAGTAGAACTGGATCTCTTTATCTGTTACATTATCTACACGTGCAAATCCAAATCTTTCAAACTGTACAACATCATCCACCTTAACATTTACAGCAGATGGTTCTACAAATCCTGTTGTAACAGTTGCATCGGGCATTACAACTTTGGATTTTATGGATCCTTCTACAGGCACCCACTGTATGATCATTGCTTTAGCTTTTCTTGCCTCTTCAAGGTCATTGCTGTGATAAGAAGTTGTTCCTTTATTAAAACTCACGTTTACTGTATCGATAAGTCTTAATATTCTTCCATCCCCGGTTTTTTTAAGATCTTCTGTAGTGATATAAAGTTCCGGTCCAAATGGAATTTCACGACTGCCCCTTTCAGGATAGTCTGGGTGTAAAGGCCTTTTTATTATTCCAATTTCAGATTCTGGAAGGTTTTCTATGTTTATCTTTGTGGGGTTAGGAACATAGAAGTACCTGTTTGATATTTCTTCGAGTATTGTACGGTTCAGTCCATAGACCTTCTTCCAGCTTACAGTTGCATCTGATATTTTGGGTCCGATCTCCATCATTAATTCAGTTATTGCTTCCTGTTTTATTCCCCTACGTGCAATTGCACGTATAGTTCCAAGTCTTGGATCATCCCACCCTTTATACAAACCATCTTCAATTCCCTGCCTTGCTTTGGATGTGCTCAATGCTACATCTTCCATTTTAAGTCGTCCATAGTGTATGAAAACTGGTACCTTCCATCCAAAGTGGTTGTAGAGATATCTTTGTTTTTCACTGTTTGCAAGGTGATCCTTTCCTCTTAGCACATGTGTAACACCCATTAAATGGTCATCAACAGCTACTGAGAAATTCATCATAGGATAAATTTTATATTTATTTCCTGTTAGGGGATGTTTTTCATCTACAACCCTCATTGCGACCCAGTCTCTTATTGCAGGATTTTTATGTTGAATATCTGTTTTAACTCGGAGTACTGCTTCTCCTTCACCCATGGTTTCCATTTGTTTCCACAGTTTCATACTGTGTTCAACTGGTAGTTCGCGGCAAGGACATGGTTTTGATTCATCTTTAAGTATTTTAAAGTCTCCTCCTTTACATGTACACATGTAGGCCTTTCCCATATCTATGAGTTTTTCAGCGTATTCATAGTATATTTCTATCCTGCTACTCTGCACATATTTTTCCTGCCATTCCACACCCAACCACTTTAGATCTTCCTCCATCATTTGGTAAGCGTTAGGGTCAACCCTTCGAGGGTCTGTGTCTTCAATCCTAAGAATTAGCTTACCACCATAACGTTTAACATATTCTTTGTTCAACACTGCCGCCCTTGCATGTCCGATATGTAGGGGACCCGATGGATTTGGAGCAAAACGTAGAACAACTTTCCCTTTAACATCTGGAAGATCAACAAGTCCTTTCTCCTCTACAGGTTTCTTCACTTTCATTCCGCCGAGCTTGTCCAGTTCTGATTTCTGAAGTTCAGGATCCATTGAATTTACCTTTGTAACAATTTGGGATGCAATTTGTGCAATTTTTTTGGCTTCGCTTCTTAGTTCGGCATGTGTTGCCATTACAGAACCCATAATAGCTCCATTACTTGCTTTACCCTTATGTTTCACTGCATTTATCAGTGCATGTTTGTAAACAATTTCTTCAAGGTTACTCATGAAAATCAACTCCAGTTATAAGCATGATAATTTTTTAAAATCACTAAATTTGTGAAATACACTTAATTATTTGATAATTATAAAAAAATTTTTAATTTAAGAAAAAAATGTCATTGATGAAAATTTGAAAGAAACATTTAATTTTGTTTAAATATTTTCTTATTTGTTTCTCTGTAGAACATAGTCTGCAATTTTTGCAAGCGCAATTGTTGCTTCTGATTCTTCCAGTGTTTCCAGTATTTTTTTAGCATTTTTAACATGTTCAAGTGCAATATCATGGGTGTATTTTATTGAACCATATTTCTCGAAAAGTTCCATTGCTCTTGCCACATTTGTATCTTCTTCTGCCTTTAATATGGACACTAACTCCTCTTTATCCTCATTTGAGGCATTTGAAAGTGCGTGTACAACCAATAAGGTCATTTTTCCTTCGATAATATCGCTTCCAACAGGCTTTCCAAGATTTTCTTCATCGCTTATAACATCAAGGTAATCATCCTGTATCTGGAATGCGAGTCCAATAAGCCTACCATATTCTGTTAGAGTATCAACTTGATCTGGTGATCCTCCACCAATTATTGCACCTGATCGTGTTGCAGCTGAAATAAGAGCCCCTGTTTTCTTGTAGATCATGTTCGTATATTCATCTTCACTGACATCGAAGTTTCCCTCAAAGCACATATCAGATGCCTGTCCTTCACATATTTTGATACAAGAATCAACAACTGTTTTAAGGGCTTCTATAACACGTTGGTATGAAACACCATCTACCTCTGTTTGTAGAACAGTTTCAAAAGCTTTTGAGAATAATGTATCACCTGCGAGTATTGCCATTGGCTCTCCCCACATTACATGTACACTAGGTCTTCCCCGTCTCTTATCATCTTTATCCATTATATCATCGTGTATCAATGAAAAAGTATGTATAAGTTCCACAGCAGCAGCAGTTTTAAGTGCTTCTTCTGCATGTCCACCAACTGCTTCTGAACTTAATACAACAAGGGAAGGGCGGATTTTCTTTCCACCAGCTTCTATAAGATGTAGTGTTGATTTTTGAAGTTCATCAGGGTCAACTGAGATAAGTGAATTTTTTATCTCTTCATCTATGCTTTTTGAATATTTCTTTAAAATATCAACTACTTCCATCAAACTCCTCCATTAAACACCTGTGCCTGTCCATTACGTAATATATGAATATCATTACCTAATTTGTAACCTTCTTCCTCTGCAAGTTCTGTGTATGCAGCCAACATATTCAAATTACCATGTGATGGTATTAGATGTTTAGGGTCGAGCATTCTTATGAAATCTCGATGGTCTTCTTTGCCTGCATGACCAGAAACATGTGCATTGGTAAATATTCTTGCACCACTTGATTTAAGTCTTCTTTCCATGAGGTTACGGTTGGCTATGTTCATTGGGTTAGGTATTACAGATGCAGATATAACAACATTGTCTCCTGGCCTTACATTGAACATGGTTTTACCATTTGCTATCCTTGGAAGGAGTGCATCTGGTTCTCCCTGGTGTCCTGTTGCAACAAGTACATATTCGGATCTGTTTTCATCTGCCCTTGCAAGAGCTCTGTTTACAGCCTTTGGACTTCCATAAACACTTGCAGTTTCTGGAAGTTTAAGTATTCCCATTGTTTCTGCCATTGTACAATAACGTTCCATTGACCTTCCTAAAAGTAGGATTTTACGGTTACTCTCATCTGCAATATTACAGATTGCCTGAATCCTCTCAATATGTGAGGAAAAAGTTGTTATAAGCATTCCAGTATCTTCTTTTAATGGTTCTTCCATTATATCCTTGAGCACCATTCTTGCAACTTTCTCAGAGTGAGTTTTCAATTGATCATCTTCTGCTGCTCGAGTTGTGTCAACTATAAGTGCTAAAACTCCTTTTCGCCCCAGTTCCCTGAATCTCTGGTAGTCCGGTGGCGGTGAAAGTGTCTGGTGGTTGTCAAATTTAAAATCGTTTGAATATACAATTATACCCTCTGATGTGTGCAGTGCAGGTGTAACTGTCTGCGGTATACTGTGGGTTGTGCGTACAAATTCCAGTGTTATGTCTGGAGATATCTGAATCTTTTCTCCTGAATTTAATACTTGAAGTGGATTTGTGACTTTGAACTTCCTTTCTCCCTTTATGGTTTTCTCAATTAATGCCATTGTGTATGGTGTGGCTATTAATGGAGCTTCATATCTGTGTGCTAGTTTTGCAACTGCTCCTATATGGTCCAAATGTCCATGTGTAAATACTATTGCCCTTACCTTTCCATCTACATCCTTCATAAGTGTGTCGTCTGGTATGATTCCCCTTTCAATAAGGTCCAAACTGTGCATTCTTGCTATATCTGTGTCTTCATGGATATGAATTCTATCTAGGTGTATTCCCATGTCGAATATTACAACATCTTCACCCACCTTTATAGCAGACATGTTTTTGCCTACTTCTTCATATCCTCCTACTGCTATTACTTCAACGCTCATTCTGTGATCTCCTCGCGTATTTTTTTGTGTCGAAACCTCTTTCATTGAGCCATTCCCTTGTATCGCCTTTAATAATAAGGTCTGATTTTCTAAGTTCTGCTATGTTTGATGCTCCGACAAGGAACATTGCAACGCGGAGTTCCTCATTAAATTTATTAAGTTTATTAATTACTGATTCATGTCCAATATAAGCTTCCTTCAAAAGTGGCAATGCAACACCTACTGCATCTGCCCCCAAAGCTAAAGCTTTGGCCGCATCCAAACCGCTTCTTATACCGCCTGATGATATTACTGGTATTTCAACTGACTCACAAACCTCTACAGTACTTGCTGCACTTGGTATTCCCCAGTCCCAGAAAAGATCCCCCATGGATCTGTCATTTGCCCGGTATGTTTCTACAGCTGCCCAACTTGTGCCACCTGAACCTGCAATGTCTATTGCACTGACTCCTGCACTTTCAAGTTTTATAGCATCTTCAGCTTTGATACCTGCACCAGTTTCCTTGGCTATAACCGGTATTTTAAGGGTTTTTGAAATTTCTTTTATTGCATTAATATGTCCTCTTGCATTTACATCACCTTCAGGCTGTATAGCTTCTTGTAATGGGTTTAAATGTACTGCAAGCGCATCTGCATTTATCATATCAACTGATTTTTGTGCCAATTCAATTTGTTGACAACCAATGTTTCCAATTATAAATGATGATGGTGCTTCTTCTCTCACAACTGTGTATGTTGATTCGAGTTCGGGATTTACTGCTGCTGCTCTCTGGCTTCCAACACCCATCCCAATATTGAGTGTGTTCACTGCCTTTGCAAATTCCCTGTTAATGGATAATGCAGCTGGATGTCCTCCAGTAATTGCAGATATTAAAAAAGGTGAATCCAATTTTTTACCAAGGAATTCTATTGAAATATCAATGTCTCCCTTGTTCACCTCTGGAAGGGCTTTGTGGACGAGTTCTATCTCCTCAAATCCTGTTTTCTTCCTGTATTCAACTTCGCAGTTTTTACACAAGAGTAAATGTTCTAATTTTCTGTCTGAAATCATTTTTTTTCCTTCATTTTTCATTTCGTATTAAAGTTCCTATTCCTTTTTCACCGTTTAGGGCTTTTTTTATATTATTATCGTGATTTGCATTGATTATTTCCGATTCAATACCAATTTTGGCTAGTTCTAGTAGTTCTCCGAGCTTTCCACCCATGCCACCAGTTACATCTACGGTCTGAATATTATCTGTTGATTCCAGTTCTTTGTGGGATGTAACCACTTTCATAAGATGTGCATCTGGATATTTCTTTGGATCCCTATTGTATATCCCGTCAACATCAGAACCTAGAATAACCTTTTCAGGCTTCAGATTCTCTGCCAGATATTTTACAATCTGATCACCAGATAGTACAGCCATTTTAATTTTTTTGTCCAAGTCAAGTACAACATCGCCGTAGAGTACTGGAACAAATCCTAAATCTAAATATTTTGAAATTAAATCCAAATCTGCATTTATTATACGTTTGTTATGTGTTTCTATGAATGATGATGGTTGTATTGACACTGCTGGGATTTCTTGTTCCACTAGATGTTGACATACCAATGCATTCAGGTTTTTGACCGAATTTTGAGTTTTAGAGAACCCCATTTTTTTTCGGGTAAGTTCTTGTGTAGATTTTATTTCACTGCCTATGGCATATTCTTTGGCGTATGGATGGCCGAATGAACCTGCTCCATGCACTACAATTAATTTATGATGGGATGAGTTTGATATTTCTCTGGCAATTCTAGTTAGATTATTTGAATCCAGAGTAGGAGTTAATGAATCCTTGCGGGTTATAACGCTTCCACCAAGCTTTAAGATTATCAATTAAGCACCATTATTATTTGTAAATTTATTTTGTGTAAATCATTATCATGTAACAAAAATTTTAGGGAATTATAATTAATTTTATCTCTGAAATTTTTGTTCTTATTTACTTTTATGATTTTATAATATTTTTTTTGGAATCTATTCTTTGGATTCCAGTCTAACTCCCTCAATGGATATATTTATTTTGAATGCATTTTCAAATTTATTTATACAAGATATTACTTCTTCTACTCGTCCGGGGCAGTAGGCTATTATGCTTCCACCTCCACCTGCTCCTGTTATTTTTGATCCGAGAGCACCTGTTTTACGGGCAAAGTAAACCATTTTTGATAATTCTTCTGTATTTACGCCTAATGAATCCAGTAATCCATGGTTAATATTCATGAGTTCCCCAATCTTCTGTTGGTCTCCATTTACTAATGCTTCACGTGCATGGTTTGTAATTGATTCCATTGAGTTGAGTATTGGATTCATTATTTGTGGATATTTTTCCACTTTAAGTTTTACAGTTTCTACTAATTTTCCTGTGTTGCCTCTTTTGGATGTGTATCCAATTATTATTGGAATTTCTGTATTTATATCTAGGGTTATGATTTCTTCAGCATTCTTTGAAAGGTAGATTACTCCACCATGGGTGCTGAGAGTTGTGTCAATGGGACTTGCTGCACCCTGTACTTCCAGTTCAACCTGGTAGGCTAGTTTTGCTATTTCGTCCCTTGTAAGATGTATATTGTTGTATATTGATGAAGATAATATTGTTGCAACTGTAATCGCTGCTGATGATCCTAATCCTGCACCAATGGGTATGTCAATATTTATGGTTACTTCCAATCCATCATTTGTATTGGTTTTTATTAGGGATTTCAGAACGTATTCTAGGATATTTTTCTTCTCATATTCTCCATTATCAAATTCTATTAATCCTCTTTCAAGGTTCAAAAATCCTGATACTCCCAGTTCTTCTACATTTACATGGGTTCGGTTGTCTTCACGTTTTTCTATTTTTACGTAGACCCTTCTGTCAACTGCAGCTGCTATTGCTGGTTTGCCATAGACTACTGCGTGTTCACCGAACAGGATTGTTTTTCCTGGTGCAGATGTAGTAACATGCTTTGTATTTAACATGATTGATCATTAAATGAATTTTAGTGATGGTTAATAAATTTTTATTTACTTGAATTTTATTATAAACCCTTGAATATCTAATTTTTTTTTATTTATTAATTTCAAGTTTTGATAATCTTTTAAATAGGGACTATATTTTCTTGGATGATTTTATCTGAACACTGCTGATGCGTATGCAACCACAGAACTTTTATCTCCTGTTGTGTCCCCGCTTGTTGCATATTTTTTTACTTCGCAGTTAGTGGCTCCCATTTTCTTTGTTGCAACCATTGTTGCTGCTACTGGACCGTATCCACACATACTAACATTAAGCTGTTTTACACGGTTTATCATTAATTTTTCATCCATTGCTTTAATTGCTTCTATTACCTGCATATCCTGTGCTTCAGCTATGTTTTGAGGTTGGTAGTGTGTGAAGTCTGTGCTTGCAATTACAACTACATCTCTTCCAAGTTTACTGGCTGTTTTCTGGATTGAATCACCAATTTCAATTGCTGTTTCTAGGTCCTGCATCCACATGGTCACTGGAACAAATTGGAAATCTGGATTTAAATACTGGAGAAATGGCAGTTGAACCTCTGCACTATGTTCTTTTATATGTGCAGCAGGATTTATATCTATTATATCTGCATTTTCCACCATAAGGTCTGCAAATTCACTATCTATATCTACTAATCCTAATGGTGTTTCCCATGAACCTTGGTTCATGGTTGATATTCCTGATCCCATTCCTGTGTGATTGGGGCAGAGTATTATAAAGGTTTCTGGAAATCCATCCTCTGCAATTTCATAGTAACTGTGTGCCGCAACAGGACCTGAATAAATGTACCCTGCATGAGGTGCTATAACACCTTTAATATTTCTTTTGTCTCCAATTTTGGGAATGCTTCCAGGACCTAAATGGTGTTGGAAGCACCACTCTATTTGTTTTCTAAGTGAATCAGGATCTTTTTCATAAAAAACTCCTGCAACTGCAGGTTTTCTTATCATAAAACCACCTCTACTTTTTTTATGTAAACAAATTATTTTGAGTTAAACAAAATTTTCATTAATACTGGTGTTATAGTTCCTTTGCATGGCTTAATTTCATTAATCTATCTATTTTACATCTTCAGTTCGAAGTCTGTTGGAGGAATATCTAGATCTTGGTCTTCTGCTAAGTCTCCTCTTCCTCTGAGTGTTTGTCTGGCTAATAACCAGTAGACTAATGCTATTGCTTTTCTTCCCTTGTTATTTACTGGTACAACAATATCCACATTTCCAAGAAGGTTTTCTGTATCGCATAATGCCACTACAGGAATTCCTATCTGTCTTGCTTCAATTATTGCCTGTGAATCTGATCTTGGATCTGTTACAACCAGTACTTTAGGTTCTATGAATTTAGCATAATTTGGATTTGTTAATGTTCCAGGTATGAATCTTCCAGGTATTGTTTTTGCTCCTGTGATCTGGCCGAATTTTTTAACTGGTGCCTGTCCATATTGTCTGGTTGATACAACCAGTATATCATCTGCATCATATTTTGAAAGGAATTTTCCTGCAGCCACTATTCTGTCGTTAGTTTTTCTAACGTCAAGCACGTAAAGACCGTCTGCCCTTACTCTGTATATATAGCGCTCCATATCCTTAGTTTTTTGCTGTGTACCAATGTGTAAACCTGCTGCTAAATATTTGTCCAATGGAATTAATAGTTCTGACAACTTATCACCCTCATATTTGATATTTAATTTATTTGTAAAAATTTTGTTTTTTTTTGTTGTATTTTAGAGTATGAATTTAATCATCATCCTCAACTACAACTGCTTCGTTTGGGCAGACATCCATGCATACTTCGCATAGACTGCATTCTTCTTTGTTTTGTATTACAACTTTTTCCCCATCAAGTATGAGAACTTCCATTGGGCAGACATCTATGCATTCTGCGCAGTCTGCTCCTTCACATTTATCGTGGTCTATTGTTATTTTAACCATATTTTTATCTCCAATAATTTTTTTTTTGTTCATCAATGGATGAATTAGCTTGCATAGATTATCAATGCTATTTTTCAATTGTTTTTATTTTTAATCCCAACATTATATCCTGTTTAATGTTATCAGGAATGTTTGGTATTAAATTTTTTTTAGCTTACCTGTATTTGGTTATGTCTGCCATTTTAGGGTTGCTCATTTCTTCTTCTATTCTTATAAGTTCGTTGAGTTTAGCTATACGTTCTCCGCCAACAGCACCTGTCTTGATTATTGGGCATGAAAATGCCACTGCAAGGTGGGCTATTGTATCGTCTGTTGTTTCACCTGAACGGTGTGATACAACTGGTACGTATTTATTATTACGGGCTAACTCAACTGTCTTGTAAGTATCAGTTAAAGTTCCTATCTGATTTGGTTTGATTATAATTGCATTTCCTGCCTGTTTATCTATTCCCTCTGCTAATATTTCAGCATTGGTCACAAATAAGTCGTCACCACAGATAAGGGCTTTTTTACCAGATTTTTTGGTTAGATCTGCAAATCCTTCAAAGTCACCTTCTCGGATTGGGTCTTCAACAAAGTAGTAGCCATAGGTGTCTATTAACTCTGCAACATAGTCAACCTGTTCGCCTGTACTTCTTCGTATTCCTTCTTTTGCATAGACATATTCCTTTGTTTCTGAGTCCCAGAATTCACTTGCTGCCATGTCCATTGAAGGTTTTACAAGTACACCTGTTTCATTGCTCACGGTTTCACATGCCTTGACTTGTATTTCAATGGCTTCCTGATTGGTGAGGTTGGGTGCCCATCCTCCTTCATCTCCTTTTCCGCCTGTGAAAGTTTTATCCTTGGCTTGTATGAGTTCTCTGATCTTCTTGTGAACGTTCACGTTGGTGAACACTGCTTCTGTTATAGTTTCTGCACCCACTGGAACTACTAAAAATTCCTGAATATCTGGTGCATTTTTACCTGCGTGTGCTCCTCCGTTGATCATGTTTCCAAGGGGAAATGGAATTTCTGTTTGCATGTTTCCGCCCAGGAATCTGTAGAGTGGCATGTTGTAGGATGATGCAGCTGCTTTGGCTGTTGCCATACTAACAGCAACTGTTGTGTTACCGCCTATGGAAGCTAGATTTTCTGTACCGTCGATTTCCTTTAAAACAAGGTCTATTTCGTTTAGGTCTTCTGCATCCATTCCAATAAGCTCTGATGAGATTATATCTTCAACTTCACCTATTATTTTGTCCACCCCTCCCTCAGGGAATGCAACTACTTCACGGGCTCCGGTACTTGCTCCGCTGGGAGCTGCAGCCCGTCCAAAACCGTTCCATGTTACTACATCCACCTCTAGGGTTGGGTTTCCTCTGCTATCTAAAATTTTTCTTACACGAATGTCTTCAATAACGCTGTCCACAAAAACACCTCTTTCTAAAAAATAGTGGTTATTTAGGTTGTTTTGGTTATTAAATTTGAATAATTTAATTAAATAAATTTATTTTTCCTCGGGAATCTTAGAAAAACTTGGATTTCATTTAAATAGAAATTAAATAGTTTTTCTTCTTACATCAAGGGGTAATTTATTCTTTTTAAGTTCAAGCAAGGCAATGTCTATTGGATCAATAGAATCTGCTTTAGATACATCTACCTGTGGATCTGCACCCATAGATAATTGTAATGCTCTTGCACCTATTATTCTTGCTTTTTCAAACCTTGTGAGTTTTTTAGCAGCCATAATATCTTCTCCCTATTAAATTATTTTATTTGTCATAGAAATGAAAGTGTAGTGGGGCCGCCGAGATTTGAACTCGGGTCTCCAGCGTTCCGGTGTATTAATTGACCATCCCCGTTCCAGTCGATGAAATATTTTAACTTGGAAAATTATTCAAATTTTGATCTAAACTTTTGGATAGAAATTTCTATGATAAGAAATTTAATTTTTAAGTGTAGAAATATAATTTCCTATGCTGGATACTTCTTTCAATGGCTGAGAGGATGGACCAAGCTACCCTACGGCCCCTATGATAAATTTTTTACCATACCTCTACATGTGCTATGAACATTCTTCTGCAACAGTACCTTGAGATTCCAAGTTCATCTAAAACTTTCTTAGGGTCTTCCCCTTCTTCGGTTCTTTTTTGGTACTCTTCAAAGTATGCAGATACCACTTTACCGCAGCTTAAACATCTTACAGGGATCATTTTGAATCAGCTTACCTGTAACTCTTTTGTTTCCTTGCTCTTGCTCCGGGACCACCATATTTTTTAGGTTCGGAACGGCGCGGATCTCCAACCAGCATGGTTCTGTCGTACTGGTTATACTTTTCTTTAAGTTCCATGTCGCTGGTCCATTGTACAAGTCCTTTGGCTATTACCATTCTGGCAGCCTCAGCCTGTCCCATAACTCCTCCACCTGCAACCCGTACGTCTATATCAACGTCATTTAAGAGGTCGCCTGCGAGTGTTAATGGTTCTTTTATTTTTAATCTTGCAAGTTCTGGATCGTATAGTTCAACTGGACTTTTGTTGATCCTGACACGGCCTTTCCCTGTCCTGAATCTGCCCCTTGCTATGGCAGTTTTCCTTTTTCCACTTGTGTGTATTACCTTCTTCATCATTACACCTTTTTATCCTTAAAATTTAGATCCAAGTAATGTTGATACTGTTCCAAGTTCAATGCTCTTGGTTATGTTCTTTGGTTCTGCTTCAGGTATCCTTGTTAGTTCTGCAGATTCAAATTCCGTTGGACATCCAACATAAACCTTTAGTAACTTGAATGCTTCTCTTCCATGAGATTTTTTGTAAGGTATCATTCCTCTTACAGTTCTCCTGAAAATATCATCTGGTCTTCTAGGGTATTTTGGTCCCATATCTCTAGGGTTGGATATGCTAGCCCTGTCTATTCTCTGTTTATATTTATGGTAAGCCCAATCCCTGCCACCAGAAATCATTATTTTTTCAGCGTTTAAAACAGTTACACTCTCACCTGCGAGTATGATCTTGCTGATTTTACTTGCAAGTCTTCCCAGTACGAGTCCTTCTCCGTCTATGATCATATACTACACCTTCTTTATTCTATTATCCTTATTCCGCTTCCCTTAGGATTTTTTTCAACAGCCTCAAGAATGTTCATACATTCTCCTCCTGCTGTTGCAATTTTTTCCTCGGCACTCTTTGAGAAGCCCATGGCTGCAACTTTCACCTTGTGGTCAAGGCTTCCGTTTCCTAAAACTTTTCCTGGCACGAGTATTACTTCATCAGGAGATGTGTACCTGTTTATATCGGATATGTTGACTTCTGCAGTTTTTCTTGTTGGTCTTTCAAGTCTTTTTGCAATGTCCTTCCATATTGCAGCGTCTTCTGAATATGATTTTTCTTTAAGAGTCACCACAATCTTCTTCAGATTGGGGTTTGTCTTTGTAAGTTTCACCATCCTTAAATTCCTCCTTATTTACAAAATTCTATGATCTTCTCAGATTTATCAGATAGGATGTCGCAAGCTCTTTTTAGAACTTCTTCTGGAGATAGTGATCCATCGGTTTCGATTCTGAAAATGTATTTGCCTTCCTGGCCTTCAACAGTTATTGAATTTGTTGTGCATCCTCTTACACAAGTTTTGCACATTGAACAGTTTTCAAGATCAACCACTTTAACTAGGTTTTTCTTTTCATCAAATTCATATACTCCCCTTGGGCATTCTTTTGCACACAATCCACATAACTCACATGTTTCGGTATCTATGGTTATCTGTGGGTAGTATTTGTATGCACAGGCTGTTGTTGGCTCCCATTTAGCATGTTCGAGTCCTTGTCCAAGTTTAGCAATTGCTATTAGCTCTACTTCTTCTCCTTCTTTGAGTTTGAGTAGTGGTATTGTATCATTGTAAGGTACAACTTGAGGATCCTGGGATTTTAGATCTCCAGAATATACTGTTTTAGGACCTTTCTCCTTTAGAAGGAGTGATACACTGCATCTTGGGCATGTTTCCTCACAATCACATTCTGATGCCAGTACCATTGATTCTATGTCTGTTGTTAGCGGCACAAGTCCCAGTCTGTGTGCTAGGGCTTCGTCAAATATTTTGGCGTCGTTTTTTAAGATCTCCACCGTTTCAACTGCCATTGTTGGGACTTCCACTGTGGATATCCTTCTTATGGCATTTATAAAGGCATCGTTGACCCCTTCTATTGAAAACAACAAAAAGTTCTCATCCTTTTTTTTGATATCTATTTCCATTTTAGACACTCTTCACGCTTTTAAACCCTTCTGCCCCTCTTACCTCCAGGTCTGCCTGTACCGTCGTGTGGTATTGGGGTTACATCTTCAATTTTACCTATTCTTATTCCTGCCCTTGCAAGTGCCCTTATTGTGGCCTGTGCACCGGGTCCTGGAGTTCTTGGTCCATTTCCACCAGGAGCTCTTACTTTTATATGAAGTCCTATTATTCCCTTTTCCTTAACATCTTCAGCAGCACGTGTTGCAGCTTCCATAGCTGCAAATGGTGATGATTCCTGCCTGTCTGCACGAACAACCTTTCCACCAGACCACTGGGTAATGGTCTCTGCACCTGTGATATCTGTTACAGTAATTATGGTGTTGTTGAAGGATGAGTAAACGTTAGCTACGCCCCATTTCTCTTTTTCTGCCATTTATATCACCTTATTTTTATTAATATTACTCATTTTTTTCTTCTGCAGCTGCTGGCTTGGTTGCTTCCTTCATGATCCTTTCCATTGGGGAACCAGGATAAAATCCTATGGTTTGTTCCTCGCCTGTTTTGACCATGTAGCCTGGTGCATTTATTTTTCTGCCGTTCATTGCTATGTGTCCGTGTACAATGAAGATCCTTGCCTGTTTGGCTGTGTTTGCAAGTCCAAGGTTGTGAACAACTGTTTCCAGTCTTCTTCTAAGTACATCTTCAACTGTTAAATCGAGTATGTCTTCGAGTTTTGCATCTGCCTTGAGCATACCGAGTCTTTTTATATGGTTTAAGAGCTGTGCCTTTTCAAGTTCAGCATGTTCTGTATCCATACCGAGTAAGAACCTTGCATCTCTTCTGTACCTTTTAATGGTAGTCTCAGCTTTCCAAACTTCTTTTTTAGTTCTGAGCCCATATTTAACAACTAGCTTGTTTTCTGCTTTTATACGAGCTGCGTTCCATGGGTGTGATGGTGTATCATATTGCTTTCTTGCCTTTCTTGGATGTCCCATATCATAACCTCCTTACTGTGGTCTTCCTCTTCTCCTTCTAACTCCAACAGATGAACCTTTCCTGAAGGTTGACTTGGTTCTCTGACCCCTGACTGGGAGTCCTACCTCATGTCTTCTACCCTTGTAGCTTCTGGTTTTCTTCATTCTGTTTAAGTCGTCCCTTAATCTCATTGTAAGGTCAGATTCTATTAGGTGGACTGTTTCACCAGTTTCATAATCGTTACGCCTGTTTAACATCCATTCTGGTAAATCAAATTTTTGAGGTGCTTTAACAGCCTCTTCAAGAACCAGAACATCTTTATCTGGCAGGTATCCTATTTGCATTGTTGCATCAAATCCAGCAACTGTGCACAGTGCCCGTGATAATGCCCTTCCAATACCTTTGATATCTGCAAGAGCGTTTTCAATTGTTTTTTTACCGTCTACATCCCTACGGGAGATACGGACCATGTGTTTAAATTCCTCTTCCATAAATTAACCTCCACTCTTCGTGTACAATTTTGTAATCTTAGTTTAGTAAAAAATTTTTTTGATTATGATCCTCCAAAAAATTCATTATTTCCATATATCTCAAGAGATTATGAAAATTTTTGATATTTTTTTTCATCCAGATCTATGATCGTTTTTACTTCTAAAATATCTGTGAACGCCGGGACTGGGATTTGAACCCAGGCGGAGACGAACTCCACAAGATTTCCAGTCTTGCGCCTTACCAGGCTAGACTATCCCGGCATGAAAAACCGTCTTTAAACCCTTCAATTTCAACCGTACAGCACAGACAAATAGAAAATACTATTTATCATTCACACTTTCACAGTCCTTACTGGTTTTTAAATTTTTAATATTTTTATTTAAATCCAGTACAGGGTTTAAAGTATATATTAATGTGTCTTTTGGCCTCGCCCCTAATGTTATTTTAGAGGTTCTACGGTGTAAATTTCTGGAAGTTAATGTTTAAAGAACAGAATTTTACTTCCACATCTTTGGATATGTTTCAGGTTCCATAAATACCTTTTTTATATTTATCATTATTCCCTTATTTGATTTCAAGATCCCTGCTGAATTTTCAACAGTTTCACCTGCTGCAACGAGTTCACCTTTAAGTGTGAGCACTCTAACAGTTTCTACTTTATCAATGTTAGGGGAAAGTTTCAGAATTCCTCCTGAAGCAAGATCTGCACCATGGCATATGGCATCCACAGCTGAATCCCTTACTATAACCTGTTTGAGATGTGTGACTGCTGCTTCCATTGGAAGTATGCATTCTCTTATTTGAGTTTCGTCATTTTCTTCAGTTAGGTAATAGTAAGCATCTGTTAGATCTTGAAGTGTTTTAAGTGTTTCGTCTTCAGTGAATGGTCCTGACTTAGTTCTTCTAAGTTCTGCCATGTGGGCACCAATTCCAAGTGCTTCTCCAATATCATGACAGTACTTTCTGATGTAGGTTCCTCCTTCGCAATTTATGCGGAAGAGAACATCCTGTCCATCGATTTCTATGATGTCAATATTGTATATTGTTCGAACCCTTAATTCACGCTTTACAGCGGATTTGAGGGGCGGTGTCTGGAATATTTTCCCTGTAAATTCCTGGAGAATATCCCGAATTCTCTGTTCACTGATTTCCTCATGAAGCCTCATAAGGCATACATATTCCTTAGGAGCACCTAAAAGCATCTGGATAACACGTGTTGCTTTGTTTATTCCTATGGGAAGTACACCTGTGACTCTAGGGTCGAGTGTTCCACCGTGGCCTGTTTTCTCAACGTGAAGAATCCTTTTTACCCATGAGTCAATCTCATGGGAGGTTGGGCCCATTGTTTTATCTAGATTCACAACTCCTTTGGAGATGTGTTCTTTTATTGGTCGCTCGTCGGGTTTAGATCCAAAATATGGATCTGTTTCACCTTCGGCTTTTATGAGAAGTTCTGCCATTAAAATGACCTGTTAAAGACGTTGCATTTAATTTTTTTATCTAATATTGTTTGGGTTGACTATATTTTGAAACCCTATGTTTTACAACGTCGTATAAACTTAAGCTATTGCTGCTTCAAGTTCTTTTTTTATTGCTTCAACATCATCGGATTTTATTTCTATTGTCTGGTCAACTGGTTCGAGATGTTTTATGTTGCATTTTCTGTTTTTCATTGCGGTTCCAACTACTTCAACAAATTTGTCATCTATGACTTCAACGATAACACATTTCTCGCCTGCTTCCCTTCCTGCTATTTTAACACATATTCTTCCTACTTCTATTGCTGGCATGAAATCACCTCAGTTACTTTTAATATAATCTCTGCTATGCCCTCGGGTTTGAAACTATGACTGTTTATAACAATGTCATAAACTTCCATATTTCCAATATCGATTCCGTGTATCTCTTGATAACGGGTGGCTTCGCTTTCTCCTCTTGTAATAATTTCTTTTTTTACAGTTTCTCTGGTTTTGCCTTCCCTCATACATATTCGTTCTGTTCGAATATCTTGGGGTGCTACAAACCATATTTTGAGGTCTGCTTCAACGAAGTGCGCTGAAAGTCTACCCTCAACAATTAAATCTGTATATTCTTTGGCTAACTGTGCCTGTCTTCTGTCGATTTCAAGGTCGATTTCATCGTTACCTTCGGCGAATTTACCAAACTCCATTATATCCATACCTTTTTCAACAGCCATTTGACGAAATATTTCGCCAGCTGATAGATATGGTATTTGAAGTTTTTCCGACAGTATCTTTGCAGCAGTTGTTGTACCGCTTCCTGCCAGACCACCGATGGTGATGATCATTACAACCTTGCCTCTTGTTTGAAGACTTGGCGAGCACACTCTGAACAGAGGTTTCCACCATAAGGCCTGTTAGGTCTTTTCTTTGACTTTGATAGTTTTCTTATTTGGTATGGTCTTCCCCTTGGAACGGAGTGAAGTTGCTTACCACATTCAGCACATATGTGCTTGGATGGTAGCTTCTTCTTATAGTGAAGAACTGTTTTTCCTCCAGGGGTTTTTTTGAATGTTCTTTTGTATGATCTAGATCTGTACCTTCCTTCTGGCATACACACATCTCCTCAAATTTTTATTTATTTAAATTTATTATAAAGCAAGTAACATGATGTTTTAACCAATAATTGGTTTCATTATAATTTATTAATTATAATTAAATATTCATCGTAGATTTTACTTGCGATATTATCTTTAACTCTGTTAAACTGGTTTTTAAAACTTGTATTCTATCCTAAAAAGTTTCCAGTAGAACTACTAGTTCTGTGTAGAATTCATTTTAGTTACTTAAGATTGGATTTAAAATGTAAATATGTGGTTGAACCACTTTTTTACATTGCTCCTCCCTTGAGTCCCAGTAATTTTCTCCATATCAGGGACATTGCAAATGAGCACAGTATGTACCATCCAAGCCATTCAATTGCAAATACAGGAACTCCTGCAGATTGATGGTAGAATGTATGGAATATTGGCACCAGCAACACATAATATGCAAAGGTGGGTATATTGAGCCACATAGTGTTTATGAGTGGATTTCCAGCCATCCAATAGAATACTATGATTATTGGCACGAATGTTACAATCATTGGTTTGAAGGAGTTGAACATCATCTCCTTCTGTAGACTCATAAATTCAGTCTGTTTTTTCTGCATATCTGCCATTGCCTTCGGGTCACCTGATTTCTGGGCAGCCATCATATCCTGCTGGAATCCTTTCATTTCCTTTTGCAGGAATTGTAAACGGTCCTGGTCAACTAGTAATTTGTTGGCCACTGTGATAACAAAAGCCACTACTGTAGCTATTATAAATACTCCTATGATTGCCCCGAAAAATGGATTGTTTGGATTAGAAACCAGTGTTAGAAGGGGGTTAAGTATAGGATTTAATACTTGGTTAAGAATTGAAAAGTCCATGTTTTTATTCCTCTCTTAATATAATCGTGTATAATCATTTTAATGTTTTCACCATCTCTTCAACAGCTTCATCTAGTCTGTTGTCGTGGTTTTCTATGATCTTTACTGTTGCACCAGTTAGAACTGCGTAGGCCATTGCTGCTGCCCTATTCATTTCCTGATGGATGTCTATATCCTTCAGTCTTTCTGAGTCCCTTGTTCTAGTTGTGTCGCTGATGCGTCTTTTTAGAATTTCATCGCCATCAGCTTCCAGTAGAACAAACATATCTGGTTTCAGCTGGTCTAACACCCATTTAGGAAGTCCTGGTAGAAATCCTGATGGTGTTTTTATGGTACAATGTGTGTCAACGATTATGTTACTTTGCTCGGACTTCTCTCTTATACTTTGTGCAGCATTTTCTTGAACTTCCTTTTGCATGTCTGGTGAAAGTTTCCGGAGTGAATCTCTGTCCACTACAAGACAGTCACTCTTTGCTATTTCTAGCATAACATCACCATAGTTCACATGCATATAATCAAGTTCTTCTAATACTTTTGTAAGCACTGTTGTGCTTCCTGATCCTGGAATCCCTGCGACTACAACCAATTTCATTTTGAATCACCTAAAAAATTCCTTAGCATTGGGTGCATGTCCATGAGTTGTTCTTGGGCTATTTCTTCGTATAGTTTGTAGACTATACCAACTGTCAGCAGAACACCTGTTCCTCCTCCAAGTGCGCCTGTTAGATCTGCTCCAAATGCAAGTAATCCAACAAATGCCCCACCAAGTACTGTTATGGCAGGAATATACCGTTTGAGTATCTTTTCAAAGTGTGCTCTGCTGCTTCTATGACCTGGTATCTGCATTCCCATTCCATGCAACTGTTTTGAAACCTGTTTAGGCCCTATACCACTTAATTCAACCCAAAGTACAGCAAATAATATACATGATGCTATGAATACAACACCGTATATCAAAACTCGCAAGGGATCGGTAAATAGTATACCAAGGGAGTTTGGTGGTGTCAGAACATATGCAAGTCCATTTATGGCCTTACCATTGGTTACAGTTCCCAAGATTGGGAACCCAATCTTCTGGAACATGGCTGCGAAAAGCTGTACATTCAGTAATAATGCACTTGTTAATATAACTGGCATGTTACTTGCGTATATGAATTTGAGTGGGTATTTTCCCCTTGCTCCTTTGACTCCCCCATATGATAGGGGTATTTCAACACGCATACTTTCTGCATAAACAACTATTAGGAATACCACTATGGTGGCTATTACAGGTAACAGTAAATAAAATCCAGGTTGTCCAACTGTTAGGGAGTATATAAATCCGGGTATTGCTCCAGCTGGAGCCTGAGATCCTGCCGGAACCAGTGGGTTTAATGATCCAACCACTATCTGTTCTGCAACACCTGCTGCAATAAACAGTCCAACACCGCTTCCGAATCCCCATTTTGAAACAACTTCATCAAGGAATATTATTAATATTCCTCCAATAGTTATCTGTAGAATAAGAATCCATTGTAATCCTGGTGTTGATGCAGGTAGTGCCCCTGTTAGTACAAGGACTGATCCTTCAAACAATGTGAATATGATTGCAAGGAGTTTCTGTGTTCCCTGGAAA
This sequence comes from Methanobacterium sp. SMA-27, assembly GCF_000744455.1. NCBI lineage: Archaea > Methanobacteriati > Methanobacteriota > Methanobacteria > Methanobacteriales > Methanobacteriaceae > Methanobacterium > Methanobacterium sp. SMA-27. Next base: position 1,641,753 of record NZ_JQLY01000001.1, read on the forward strand.
AATGCTTTGTCCTCGGGTTTTGAAAGGTCAAGATTAATTATCTTACCCCCAACCAGCAGCTGCAGTATAATGGATGCCGATACTATGGGTCCAATACCTAAAGTTATTATTGAACCGAAACTACCAGCCATAACAGCTCTTAAATTAGCAAACTGGTCAACTGCACCTGAACTTAATCCAAATAGTGCTACTAAACCTAGTACGAAGTACAGGACTAATATCACACCTGTCCATTTGATTTTCTCTTTAAATGGTACCCTGTAGGTTGGGGATTTTACCTGGGGTAACAATGAGAAGATTGGTTGTATTATCTCTTTCAATGACCTTCAACTCCTTGCCCTAGAAATACATTAAAATTTCAATTAAAGGGTAATTGCTTCTCCTCCAGCTTCTTCAATTTTTTTGAGAGCTGACTTGGAAAATTGTGGGGATTTAATTGTTAGTGCTTTACTAATCCTGCCCTTCCCTAAAACTTTGTTGTAACCTATTTCAGTTACATCTATTACTATTTTTTTCTTATCTTTAGTTGCTAATCCTTTGGAAACAAGTTCTTCACATTTTTCATCTAGATAGTCAACATTTACAGGGTTGTATTCATATACACTTCCCTGTGGTCTTTTAAAACCGTATTTACCGAAGTGGTTAGGATCGTACTTGACCATCCATGTCCAATGGTGTTTGTGTCCACCGGCCAAACCTTTTCCACCTCTATGACCTGCGCCTCTGTTGTTCTTGGAACATCCTCCGGCCATTGTTCTGGAACCTCGCAATTTACATACTTTCCTTGTTTTTCTTATCATTAAATCACCTTGATGATATTTGTTAGTAGAATTTCTGGTAAAATTTTGGGGGATATTTAATTTGTTGTAGAAATATTTTAACAAAGATATGATTTAAACCTTTTAAAAAGGTTTGTTTTAGATCATCTTTGCAACAAGTTCGTTAATATTTCCCCTGTTTCCCAGGCTTCCTCCTTCTTTAAAGCTTTTTTTGGTTGCTTCGTATCCTCTCCTTGGAGGATGTAGTCTGAAAACTGATTTTATTCCAGCATCTTCAACAGTAGCTTCTCCAGCTACAACAGCCTTTGCAAGTTCTTCTATTGAAGAGAAATCTGTGTTTTCTTTAATATATTCTTCTGTAACATTAACATTACCTGAGAGTTTTCCACGTTTGGTTATGATTTGGGTAATTGTTTCCTCATCAATTTCTCCCCAGGTGATGTAGTCCTTTGCCTTCACTAACATTCCTTTGTAAGTTGGATCTTCGTGTAGAAGGACTAGGTGGTTGATTCTTGTGAGTTTTAACATGGACATGGTGTCTTGTATACCTTTCTTTACACCGGTTCTGCCCCTCACTCTTACTACTGCGATCATGTTATCACCTATACTATACATCCTAGATTTTTGAGGTCTCTGGTAGTTGCTTTTACTTTGCTCAGTTCTTTAAGTGCTTCAAAAACTGCTCCTGCAAAGTTTATGGTTGTCTGTGTTTGGCCCATTGTCTGAGACCATACATCGTCTATACCTGCTAGTCCTAGGATGGTTTTTCCAACATTTCCTATTGCTAGACCTACTCCACCAGGTGCTGGTATTAGGGTGACACGAACACTTCCTCTTTTACCTTCAATTTTGAATGGTACTGTGTGTTCCCTACCGCAGACACATCCCCAGTCACCGCAGCCTCTTCTAACTTTTATAATGTTAAATTTGGCATTGTCAACTGCTTTTCTTATTGCAGGTCCTACCTCTTTGGCTTTTCCCTGTCCAAGTCCTACGTAACCATTTTTATTCCCTACAGCTACTATAACTCTGAAGTTAACTTTACGACCAGACTTATGCATTCTCTGAACAAGGTTTACATCCATGACCTCTTCTTCAAGGTCGGGTAGTAATGTGTCTACTATTCCCAATTCCATTATTGGAAGGCCTTTCTCAAAGATCTCATCGATATCTGTTATTTTGCCTTCTTTAACCAAATGCCCTAACTGGGTTTTTGGTACAAATTCTTCTTTAGTGTAATTATTTGCCATTATACCCCTTCCTCAATCTTCTGTTTTATTGATTCAAAATGATCAGGGAGGTCTTTTGGAGATAGTCCATTTTTAATGTACTGTGAAAACTTTTTCTCCACCTCTTCGTCACTTAGGGATTCAGCATATGCTGCAACATGATCTCCCCTTATCCTTTCATCAGCAGGTAATATTACATCGTTGTGAGGTACATTGAGTCCTCCGTCAACTGCTCCCTTGAGTACTGCAAATATTTTTGCACCCCTGGTTGAGGATTTAAGGCCTATGTCTAGTACAGCATTTTCTATTCCTGCTTTCTGTGCTTTTTTAGCAACTAAAAATCCTGTTAAATATGCTGCAGAAGTGTTCTTTCCACTTCCTAACCATCCCATTTTTTTAAGTTCATTTGAATGTGCTGAAACAACAGTTTCATCCCCATCCACATTAACATTAATTATTTGGGCTATTGTATGTTGGTTAGTAATTCTTACAACCAATCTAGACTTGTCTAACCCTATAAGGTTCAGTCTTGCCCTATAATCTGTTTTTCCTTCTCTTCTTCTTTTAAATGCGAGTTTATATCTTGAACTGTGTGCCAATTTCATTCCCCCGTCTTATCTGAGCAAGTCATGATCCCTAGCGTATGTTTTCATATAGGATTTACTCCTAAATGCTCCGCCTTTGGCCATTCTGTAAAGTTTACGATAGGTTGTTTTATTAATTTCCCTGTTTTCCCTCATGTCTTTCAAATTAGTTCTGAGAGCCCTTATCGTAGTCATCCATGCTTTTTTCTTAGGGTTACGAGCTCCTTTAGCTCCTTTTATGCTACCCCTACCTTTCCTTCTTCCTTTACTTTTTTGTTCCGCAATTTTCTTTGATCTGAAGCTGCTTATTCCTTTTTTTGGCTTAGCTTTTATGGCTCCGCTGTCTATCAACTGTTTAACACTTTCTCTAGTAATAGCCCGTGATACTTCTTCAACAGTTTCAGGGTCTATCCAGACCTTGTTAACTCCTACTTTGAGTATGTCTGCAGCTAATCTCTTTTGAGTAGTAAGATTCATAAAGAAACCTCCACATCAAACATTTAAGTTTGATCAACATTTTACCTGAAAATTTTTTTCAATGAAATTAAAATATTTCATTGGATCTTCAGGATTTTTTTGAATCTATATAGTCGTTAAAACGACTTTTTTTTTGCATTTTTGCAAGATCATTTATTTTCCATGATTTTGCACAATCTTTTCCCTTCGCAATGCTGCTGGTTATTTATTAATTTGACATCTTCAGTTTTCATTGATCAATTTAATGTTCTACACATTTTTTTTCAATTCTACTGAAAATGTATTTAAATAACTCCTTAAACCATTGAAATTTGGTTTAAAGCCCCTTGTTCAAGATTTTTATTTTAAGTTCCCTTGCCTTTTCAAGCATGGTTATCTTCTTTCTGGTACCTACAGTGGAGCTGATCCTACCTGCCTGAGTACTTGGATCCAGTTTTTCAAGTTCTGCAACATTGCAGACAAGAATATCTTCGAATCCTGAAGGGTGAAGTCCCCTTAAATTTCTTGGGGTTCTGTAACCAATAGAGGGCATAGCAGGCTTTCGTGCCTCATATCTTCTTCTTTTACTTGTTTTACCCTTGGGTTTTCTGTATGTTTCCCCGAGTTTTTTGTACCTGAACCATTCTTGTCTTTTGAAGTTTGGTCTTTTGGTTTTTCTTATCATCATGGGATCACCGTTTATTCCTTGCTAACAAGGTATATTCCATCCTGGAACACCCTTGGGTCTCTTCCCTTTATTTTTGTAGCCTGTTCCATGTTGGCCATTGTCTGCCCAACATGTTCCTTGTTAATTCCGCTGACTATAACTTCGTCACCTTTAATTTGGACTTTAACATCCCCAACTATTTTAGATGATCTTGGATGCCTTTCACCAAGGAAGTTTTCGATGGTAATTTTATTTCCAGCAGTTTTAACTGTCATTGGGAAATGAGCGTAAACAATTTTCATATTGTAAGTAAACCCATCTGTTAATCCTATGATCATGTTCCTGATATGGGATCTTATGGTTCCTAACATGGCTTTATCCTTCTTTTTAGGGAAGCGTGCTTCAACCACTACTTTTTCATCTTCTACTTTAATCTGGATGGATTTATTGTTGAAGTTCCGTGTTAGAGTTCCCTTTGATCCTTTAACGGTCACTGCTTTGTCTACTGTGACATCTATTCCTTCTGGAATTGGGATTTCCTCCCTAAGAATCGTTACTTGAGCCATTTTATCACCTTAGTAAACATATACGAGTAATCTACCGCCAATACCCTTTTCTTTGGCTTCCCTGTGGGTCATAATACCCTCGGGGGTTGTTAATATAATTGTTCCAAAGTTTTTGGATGGTAGAAACCTCTTTTCAAATTTTTCAAATTCATCTTTCTTAACGGCGTGTCTTGGCTTTATTACACCGCACTTGTTTATGTTTCCTTCTAATTCGACCATGAACTGTCCTGCTTTGTCATCGTCGACGAATTCAAATTCACCGATATATCCTTCTTTTTGCATTGTCCTTAAAACATGGCCAATCATCTTAGATGCGGGTCGGATTGTACATCTTTTATTTCCCTGCATCTCGTTGTTTCTCATGTTTGTAAGTGCATCTGCAAGAGGATCCATAAGAGTCAAATTATACACCTCTTAGTTATATTTTTTAAATCCAATTCTAGCTGCAAGTTCTCTGAAGCATTGTCTGCACAACATAAGATTGTACCTTCTGACTAAAGCTGAATGATCATTACATCTGCTGCATTTCCTTGAAGCTTTTCCGTATTTTCTTGGCAATTTATCACCTATTCTATATTAACCTGGAATTCTTTCTTCATGAATTCCATTGTCTCTTCTTTCGTGACCTGGTGTTTACTTGGAACTTTTTTGTGCTGGATCCTTCTTCTTTTAATCCTGTAACCTGGTTTTTCAAAGGTTACTGCAACATTCATACCAAATATACCTATATCAGGATCGTAACGCATTCCTGGAATGTCAATGTGCTCTTCTATACCGAATGCAACATTACCTTGCGTATCAAACTGGCTGGCTTTTAACCTGTTTCCAATTCCATCAAGTACCATTTTAACAGCTTTATCAGCTTTTTCATTTCTGAGTGTAACTTTACATGCTATAGGCTGTCCCTTCCTTATTCCAAATTCAGGGTTGGTGACCTTACTTATGGTTCGTACCGGTTTCTGGTCTGTGATGTTTACTAGGAGTTGCTCAGCCCTTGCAAGTCTTTCTCCACTTTCGCCGACTCCAATGTTCACTGTTGCCTTTGCTATTTTCACGCCTTCCATCTGGTTCATTTACTTGCCCCCAGGTAGTGAAATAACCGGCTTATCTGTTCCAAGAACAAATACATAGTCTGCTAGTGTTAGAAATGTTCCATCGTCTGTCTCTATCTCTACAGTGTTTGGTTTGGATGATTTGGTTATGTTGATTTCTTTAACTTTACCAAGTTCTCCTATGTGTTTACCACCAGTAATGAGACCGACTGTACCACTTTCGAATTTTATGTGATCGGTAACTGTTTGATCTGGAATTTCCACAACAACAACATCTCCAGAACTGTATGCTTTTTCAACAACGGAGTTTCTTCCATCGTGGAGATTGAGTTGTGTTTTACCACCTTTTATTGTGGATATATCTGTGATCATACATAGTTTAAATTCTGCATTTTCCTTGCTTATTGGATGCAGTATGAGTCTTCCTTTGTGATCTGGAAGTACCCTGTAAACCTTTTCAGCTTTAGGTAATGAAATTACATCCATGAATCCCACGGGGAATTTGTAATCTTTTCTTGCACGGCCGTCCACAAGTATATCACCGTTGTTGATGATTATTTTTGCTTCCCTTGCATTGTCTGCAACCTTTAAAATGTCCCTTACAACAATGAGTAATGGTAATGATTCCTCAATTGCGTGTGGTCCTGCACTTGGTTTTACAGTCCACTTATCCTCTTTAGGGTGAATGGGCCAGTGCACTGGTGATTTGAATCGTTTAAGATGTTTTCTTGATCCCATCTTTGCCATGTTATCCCTTCCTCTCTACTATATCGTTTCTTTCATCGTCTTCCATATCGAGTTCAATGATCATTAAATTTGATGGATGAACTGCATGGTAGACTTTGTTACCATCGGGTTTCTGTACTGACATACCCTCAATCATGACACGATAATTTTTAAGGTCCACTTTTTCAACTTTTCCTTCGTGGTCCTTGAAATCGCCACGCATAACCTTTACTGTGTCACCTTTTTTAACAGGAAGAGATCTTCTTCTGTACTGCTCCCTGAGTTCTTCAGCAAGTGTTACGCTCATTAATTTATGGCGTATGTGTAATGGTGCCTTATAAATAAATTTCCTTTGTTTTCTTGGCTGTGTTGACATATATTATCACCTTTAATTTTATACTATGATGCTGGCAGCACTTCCAATAGCAGGCCATCTGTCAGCTGCTTCCTTTGCTATAGGTCCCCTTATTTCTGAACCTTTAAGCACCCCTTCAGGACTTACTATCACTGCAGCGTTATCTTCAAATTTGATTCTTAAGCCGTCAGCCCTTTTGAATTCTTTTTTCTGTCTGACCACAACAGCTGTTGTGACCTCTTTTCTCATGTCAACGGTACCTTTTTTAACAGTGATTACAATCATGTCACCGACACCAGCAGGTGCTAATCTTCTTCTAACACCCTTGTATCCTTTGACAGCTATGATTTCAACTTCCCTTGCACCGGTGTTGTCTATACACTGTAATCTTGCACCTATTGGGAGTGCTTTTGTAACGTTGGAGGTAATTGCCTTCATTTTTACTCTTCTCCCTTAACTTCCACCAATACGAAATGTTTGGTTTTGCTCAAAGGTCTGCATTCTGCTATTTTAACAGAGTCTCCAATCTTAACTTCTAAACAGTCAGGTTTGTGAGCGCTGATCTTTGATTTCCTTTTTTCGTATCTCTCGTATTTACTGATGAATTTATAATAACTCCTTTCTACTGTAATGGTCCTTTCTGCTTTATCACTTGTAACTATTCCTTCAAGAATTTGACCCCTCACTGGGAGGGTTCCATGAAAGGGACAGTTGGGATCATCACATTCTATTTTTGGTTCTTTAACGTCGATACCAACCATTTTATCACCTGATATGTCCTTTTATTTTATTAATATACAATTTAAAATTTTATTGTTGAATTTTTTATGAGTATGTTCCATGAGATTGATTGTTTTTATTGAATGCCTTCAAAACTTTCTGAATTTCTTTTTAATTCTGTCTTCAGGGCGAGCAACGATTATGCTTCCGTCAATTTCAACAACCGTATTATCTGGCAGTGTGAATTGAAAAGTTACAACGTTTTTAGGAATGATTTTTTCACATCCCTCAACATCCTCCACCTTAATGGTGTTTTTTGTTTCGTCGATAACTTCTCCTTTGATTCCTGTGAAACCTTCATGTGAGCTTTTAACAACCTCAACATTCAGTCCCACAAATTCGTGCCGGAATATGTTTTGTGGAGTGATCATGTTCCACCATGGAATTTATGGTAAGACATAGGTAAAAACATAGAAATTTTCCATGTTTCTTATCTGCGTCTTTTCCTTCCCCTATCTTCTCTGTCTTTTATCTCGATGGTGTCTGAAGAAAAGCCCATGTTAGCCAGAACTTCTTTGACCCTTCTTTTATGGTCACCTTGAAGTTCGATTTGGCCTTTTTTGGCTGTTCCTCCACAGGCACATTTTGCCTTAAGTTCCTTTGTTAGTTCCTTTATATCAATATCGTGCTCATCTATACCCTCAACAATGGTCATCAGTTTTCCGAATCTTCTTCTAACTGTATAGACCTTTACCTTTTGAATTTCTCTGGCTATCTCCTCGCAGACGCAAAGTTCTTCAGGAAGACCGCATATCTCACAGACTTTCATCGATTTTATTTCTCCTGCTGTTTTTCATTCATTATGGTAAGGACACGTGCGATTGTTCGTTTAAGTTCCTTTATTTTACCTGGATTTTCATAAACCCCTGCAGCGGCACTCTTTGAGATATTCTTAGAATGTTCAGCTTTGAGTTCATCCAGTTTCTTCTGGATCTCATCCATCTCCATTACCCGTATTTCCTTGCTTCTTAATATTACCATTTCTCTACATCCTTTTATAACTTGTGATAATTTCACACAGATTATAGTTTATTCTGATTTATCGCCCTTTTCAGTGGTTTCTTCTGTTTTAGAAGCTTCCTGAGTTTTGGATTCATCCTCATCTTCAGGTTTGGTTTCTTCTTCAGATTCATCTTCTACTGGAACCTCTTCAGTGGTTTCAGCTTCTGCTTTTTTCTCTTCAGATTCTTCAGATTCTTCCTCAACTGGAGCTTCTTCAGTGGTTTCAGCTTCTGGTTCTTCAGATGCTTCTTCAACTGGAGCCTCTTCTATTGTTTCTGGTTCCTCTGAAACTTCTTCCAGTTCTTCTACTGCTTCTTCGATGATGTCTACTTCTGCTGATTCTTCTGCTGCTTCTTCAACAATTTCTTCCACAACACTTTCAACTGTTTCCATCTTATCTGGTGTTGCTTCTACTTCAACAGTTTTTTCAACAACAGGTTCTTCAATTTCAATCTGTAAGATGTCAACTTTATCTGGTAAAACTACATCTGGAGGCATTATTCGAACGTTAATTCCAAGCACACCTGGCTTGAGTTGTACTGTTGCAAATCCATGTCTCACAAATCTGATGGATGGTTCTCCACATTTTTTGATGTAACCATCTGAAAATTTGGCACAAGCAGATCTTGAACCCCTTATTTTTCCAGAGATGGTTACTTCAACACCCTGGGCTCCTGCGCCCATGATTCTACGTAGTGCAGTGTAAGCAACTCTTCTGAAGTGCATTCCCCTCTGGAGCATGGCAGCTATTTTATGTGCCATTATCTTAGGGTTGAGTTCTGGTATGTCGACTTCTTTAACCTCTACTTGAGGGTTTTCGAGACCGTAATCGGTTTTAAGATTTTGGGTTATGCTTCGGACGGTTTTTCCACCTCGTCCTATTACCATACCCGGTCTTTCTGCGTAAACAACAACCATTGTACCGAGAGGAGTTACTTGAATTTCCATTCCACCGTAACCTGCCCTTTCAAGCTCGTTTTCAAGGTATTCGTCTATTCTTGTTCTTTTAAGTCCTTCTGTTACGAAATCCTTTTCAATCATTGAATCTATGCCTCCCCTAGAACTACTTGTATATGGGTTGTTGGTGTGTTAAATGGACTAGCCCTTCCAAATGCCCTTGCAGTCCATCCCCTTATGATGTAACCACGGTGGCTGGATATATGAACTATTTTAAGGTCTTCTGTATTTAGGCCCTTGTATTCTGCATTTGCCTCGGCGTTATCCAGTACCTGAAGTATGTGCTCAGCAGCTTTTACTGGGTAACGTCCTGTTGGCCATCCTACAAGCCCTCTTTTATGTCCTACTTTTTTATTGTGTCTTTTAAATGGTACAGGAGTTTCTTTTTTCATAACTCTCTCTAGGAATTCCTTTGCATCGTCGAGGTGCATTCCCCTTATGGTACGGCATATCTCAACAGAATGCTTTGGGGAAATCTTAAGAGCTTTCCCTGCAGCCTTTGCTGTTTTTCCTTTGTACTCATCTTGATAAGCGTATTCGATCTTCGCCATTGTAACTTCTCCTTATTTAAGCGGCACGAACATGGATGATCTTGTTGCACCCATACCTGGATCTCCGTGCTGAACCCTCTGCCTTGTGATTGCAAATTCACCAAAGTAACATCCAATCATTTCTGGTTGAATAGTTACATCAACAAATTCCTTTCCACTGTAGATTCCAAAGGTCATTCCAACCATTTCAGGAAGTACAATCATGTCTCTGCAGTGTGTTTTTATTATCTGTGGCCTACCATCCTTTCTAGGTCCATCTTTTTTGATCTTCCTTATCTTCTCCAGAACCTTCTTTTGCCTAGGCAAAAATCCTCTTTTGAGGGATCTTCTCTGCCTTGATGGTAATAGTTGTATAACATTGTCCAGTGGCATGTCCTGCAGTTCTTCCAATGTGTAACCGCGATAGTTAAATACTTTTCTTGCCAATTAGTCTCCTCCTAATCCTTTTTTTATCCGTTTTATTCATTAATTTAATGGAGAGTTATCTCCTTCTACCGGTTCTGCTAGCTGCTATTGAACCGACTTTTCTTCCTGCTGGTGCATGTCTTGATATTGTTGTAGGTTTACCAGGATGCTGCCTGTTTCCTCCACCATGCGGGTGATCCACTGCGTTCATTGCCACTCCTCTGACACTGACGTTCTTCTTACCCTTGGCTTTAAGTGCATGGTATCTATTACCTGCCTTAAGGAATGGTTTCTCCTTTCTTCCTCCACCTGCAACGACACCTACGGTGGCTCTGCAGCGGGGGTTGAATGCCTTTAATTCACCTGATGGTAATTCAACAATTGCCTTACCAACATCGTGTGTTATTAAAGAAGCGTAAGTTCCTGATGATCTAACGAATCTACCGCCATCTCCAGGATGTTTTTCTAAGTTGTAAAGTGGTGTACCTTCAGGAATCTCTGCTAGTGGTAATGAGTTTCCAGGGTTAATTGGTGCTGAAATTCCACATGCAACTTCATCATCAATCTGTATTCCTTCAGGTGCTAAAATAAGACTTTTTTCTCCATTTTCAAATTTTACAAGTGCTACAGGTGCTGTTCGACCAGGGTCGTGTATAATATCTTTTACTTTACCCTTCAGACAGCCTTCCTTTTCAAGATCATCATAGGATCTGTAGGCTATTTTTCCCCTGAATCGGTGTGATGCACTCTTGTAAGTAGGAGTTCCTCTTCCTCTTCTCTGGATTATTAATCGTTTTCCCATTTTATTTCCTCCGTTGGGGTGTTAAGTGTCCATACTGGATTTAACATGATATAGTTATGATAAGAATAATACCTAGAATACTCCCATTTTAACTGCTATATCCTCTGCACTGTGTTCTGCAGCCAGTTTTATGTAGGCAAGTTTTTGTCCCTTTAATATCTGGGTGTTAACCCTTTCAACTTTAACAGCATAAAGATCCTCAAATGCGGACTTTATCACGGTTTTATTGGCAGTTCTGCGAACTACAAAGGTTAATTCATTCTTCTGATCAATTGAATTCATACTCTTTTCTGTTAGATGTGGTTTTATTATTACTGCGTAAGGATCCATTTTCACTACCCCTTTTAATTACTTGAAAAGTTCTCCTAACTTTTCTACAGCTGATTTTGTGTAAATAGTGAGTCTACCAGGATGTGTTCCGGGAGCCAGGAGTTCTGCGTTGAGATTGTTCACAACAACAACATCTACACCTGCATGGTTTCTTGCGCCGAGGCTAATACCCTTATCTTCTCCAACTACCACTAGAGGGCCCTTTGGATTTTTGTATTTCCTACCCCTCATTTTACCTCTTCCAGCTCTTATTGTTCGACCTGTTTTAGCTCTTGTAACATCGTCCATTAAACCAAGTTTCTCGAATATTTCACGGGTTTCTTTAGTTCTTTTAACTGTTTCGAGTTCGTCACCAACAACAAATGGTATTTGGTCTATGTTTGCTATTTTATGGCCCCTATCTTCAACCATTTCTCTGTTTGCGGTTGCTGCGACAGCTGATCTTATTGCGAGCCTTCTTTCTTTTCTGTTGATCTTCTCGTGTATGATCCTCTCTGTCTTAGGTGGGTGTGCCTTTCTACCACCAGTTGCCTGTGGTATGAATGCTGCCTTTGAACCTGCAGGGTGTCTTGATCCCTTAACACGTGGAACCATTGCTGCACCACGGCCTGAACCAAAGGATTTAGCTGTTGTTCTTTTACCTGCCTTTGGGTCTGTTCCCCATGGCTGTATCCTAGCTGTTTGTGATGATATAACCGCCCTTTTTATAAGGTCGGGTCTGAACACTTCCATGAAAATTTCAGGAAGTTCAATCTCTTCGACGACTTCGCCTTCCAATGAATAAACTTTGATCTTCTCCATTTAAATCACTCTTTATTAAGTTTAAACTCCCTGTTTTGAAGCTGTGCTTATGTATGTAATATTTGGTGCATCGTTATGTTTGCCTATTGGCCTTACAGCTTTTCTAAGCATTACAAGTCTTTTTGATGGTCCTGGTATTGAGCCTTTTAATACAACGTAGCCATTTTTAACTAGTCCATATTTAACAAACCCACCTTTTGGGTTTACCTCATCCACCTGGGAGGATTCAGCAATTTTTAGGATTTTCTTGTTGTATTCAGTCCTTTTATGGTATCCCATCTGACCAGCCATTGCAACTGTCCACATGGTCCTTGCAGGTGTCCATGGTCCAATTGAACCTACGTGACGTCCTTTACTACTTCTTGCTGCTTTTCCGTACTGGATTCTGATACCGAACCTTTTAACAGGCCCTTGGAATCCTTTACCCTTGGTAACGGCTATGGTATCTACATGTTCACCGTCTGAAAATGAGTCTCCAGGGTTGATTTCCTTTCCTAGTACGCTTTGTGCAAATTCAAGTTTATCTTCAACGGATTTACCGCCTATTCCACATTCAATTATTTCTGGTTTTTTCTTTGGAACACTTGTGAGTCTTGGTTTGGTGTGTATAAGCACCCGTATATCCTCTACTTCATCAAGTTTTTCCTTTAATTCATCCAATTTTGCATCGGCATCGTCTTTCTTAGGCAAGGTTATTTTCCTTGCAAGATCCTCATGAAGACCAGTTGCTATGATGTCAGTCATTGTTTTTAACCCACGTGTGTCTTTTTTATAGGCACGTATACCCATTACAACTACAGGTGGTGTTTCCACTATAGTTACAGGGGAAGATACTTCCATTCCTTCGGTTGGTGAGTTTTTAACGTTGTCGAGCATGGTTAAATGGGTCATCCCCACTTTGTATCCTGGAAATCCTAAGAGACAAGCTTCTTCGGTTTCAGGCCATGATCTTATTTTTGGTGTTTCTTTGGCAGCTCGCTTTCTAGGACTGAATGCCACTGATCCACTTCTTGGTTGGTGATGTCTACTCATAATTTTACCTCCTTAATAAACTAATTTTCCAAATATCAGAGTTAATTTTTGTAAATCTGGTTTAAGAGCAAGTTAAACACAGATAAAGTTGATAACTACGTATGAAACGTCAAACGCAGATAAAGTTGATTAGCTACATCTAGAGCAAATTAAACACAAATATATTGTTGTTACTCAGTGTTTAAAAGCAAGTTAAATACAGATAAAGTCGCTAAAACTGCTTCTTCAGTACGTACAGTTTTAGTTCCCTGTGAAGGGACTGTGTTAACTTCGAGATCTATAATTTCTTTTTCATTCTGACCAGAAATAAGTTCATCTAGTCCAGAATAAGGACCACCAAACAGAATTGCTGTGTGTTTGGAACCCTTTAATCTATCTTTTACTTCCTCTAAAACAGAAGTGATGGGCGTAGCATACCTTGAAGTTCCAATGACCAAATCTGGTCCTGGTTTCAATGTAAGTATGCTTTCGTACAGGTTCTTATTGGTGGACAATACTTTGTATCCCCAATAGAAATCAGGTACATCAGGATCTATTACTATTTCCTTCCCGAACTTTACTACCTTAAAGCTCATAACCTTATTTACGCTTAGTTTTTCTTTACAAAGCGCATTCCTATCAGCACCGATATCCACTACGGTACCTTTCTTAGTCCGTTTTAATGTCAATCCCTGTCTGTAGTCACCTTCACTGAGTTCTCCAGTTGGGTGATGGGGAGTTCTAAGTGGCGGAAGAATGCCGACATTTCGGAGCTCCCTTGTTATAGGAAATACCCTTTTTCTAAGGTATTGAGGCGTATTCATATAAGTGAGTACATCACTAATAAACTTTACCTCTTCTTTGTCTGAATTATCGCTGTAAATAACGATTCTGTCAGCCTTGAATATGGCTGCAGATCTTCCAATCAGTCCAATTTTATATGTTTTTATTCTTAAATCTTTCGTTTCAGATAATATTGATGCTGGAACAAAAATTGATAAACGCTTTCTTTCCATCTTTTAATGTTTGTTTTCCTGGCTTATATACTATATGGAGGACATTTTACAAATGATTAAAACCCCTCTAACAATATTTACCAAGAATTTTACTATTTGAGTAACGAAAGAAGCTTAAAATCCCTCTTAAAAACTTGTTTGAAAAGAGATTAGTTATAGTATGTAAGTCTTAGCATATATACTCAATTTTTTTAGATTTTAATGCAATACAAATATTATAAAGATAATTTGTTAAATCAAAAGTCTGATGGTTGATATTTTAATATTAATAATGAATTTAGGTCTAAATTATATATCATGATATTATCCCAAAAAAGGGAATACTAAAAAACTAATTTTATACCTTTTTTGTACATCAAATTATCAGTTATTCGATTAAAAATAAAAAAAAATAGTATTAGAAGAATATTTCTTCTTTAGTGAATCTTAATTTGGGCATTTGCATATCTGCAGGATATCCAATAGGAACCAATATGGTTGGCACCAAACTAGATGGAATTTCTAGAATTTTTGAATATTCTTCATTATTAAATCCTTGCATTGGACATGAATCAATACCGAGAGATTTAGCCGCATAAATAGCTGTAATGGCCTCTATAAATACATTACACTGAGCTTCATTAACTCCAGTTTCACTGTCAAAGTTACTTAGAAATATATTCATAATCATTTGGAATTGTTCTAAATTTTCTTCGGGAACACCAGCCTTATTCATTAAATTGAGGGTCTTTTGAGCATTTCTATCCAGATCTGTATTGGCACAAAATACAAGTAAGTGGGAACATGTGATGATCTGAGCCTGTTTCATTGAAGCTGCAGATAATTTTTTCTTAGTTTCCACATCAGTAACAACTTTGATCTTTCATGGTTGTATGTTCAGTGCAGATGGTGCAAAACGTATCATCTCAAATAACTGCTCTAATTTATTTTCATCAATTATTTTACCATCAAATTTCTTAGTAGCATATCTAGACATTAATAACTCTTTAAACTCCATTTACTCACTCCCGTATTTCAAGAACATTGAATTATATTAAAAAAAATATGAGATATTTTTATTCAATTTGGATCTGTTTTAAAGCCGATAACCTTGTTTCAGTGGATATTATCTTTTAAATAATTAATCCTCAGAAACTTCCTGGTTTTCAAGGGTTTCCTCGAGTTCTTCGAGTATTTCTTCAAGTTCATGTTTACGTTCCTGGACTATAGATAAAGTGTCCAGTAAAACATCCCGAAGATCGTTGGTGATGAGCACACTCCACATCTCATCCAAGTAGTTGTACAGTGTTATTAAATTATCAGGAGATTCTTTATTTGTCTCCACATTATCTCTAACAAGTTGAACAAATACATCAAGCTCATTATCAAGGTGGTAAAGATTTTCAACTGTAAATGCTATTCTTTCTTCTATTTCTTGTTGTAACTCTTCCTTTAACAAACCTTCAACAGGTATAATTAATTCCCCTAAAGGATTTTCATCTGCCATATCAACCATCTCCATAATTTTTATACTATATAATATATGATATCCTTGGGAATAATAATTTTCTTTTAATTAAGGATTTTCTTCATCTAAAAAATAATATTGCATCAATACCAGTGAAAAATCATATTATTATATTTTAATTTGGAAAAAAACTTACATTATGAATATTAGAATGTGATTATTAAATATTAAATCAATGGAGGAAGAATAAATGGTCAATGAAAAAAATTTATTACTAGGTATACTAGGAATATTGCTGGGTATAATAGTTATTGTGTTCCCATTAATCAGCATTTTTACTGTTAATGCTATTGCAGGTATTGGAATTATATTTATTGGTATCTGGATTTTAATAAAAAGTTTGAAAAATGATAGTTTAGCAGCTGGTGCAGCCGGATTAATTGTTGCCGTATTTGCTATAATGATGGGTATAGTATTTATTGGAGATATTAAAGCATTTGAATTCTTTACATTTATAGCATTATATGTTGTTGGATTTTTCATAGCATTAGCTGGAATAACATCACTAATCTCTGGAGAAGGACTTAAAGGAAAAGCAACAGGAGCTTTAGGTATTATAATTGGTATCCTTTTTGTTATAATAGGCACATATGCTGCCAATCCATTAGTATTAGCAGCAATGATAGGTGCATTCCTAATTATAGCAGGAATAATAGAAATAATCGCGCCAGAAATGATCAATACCCCTAAAACAGATAAATAATCAGTATTTGAATTACAAAAAGTTTCTTACATTTTTTTTTAATCTTATTTTTTTTAGAACTCATTTAAAAACAAATTTATGCTTCAACCGTTCTAGATAATATCATGAATGCAAACAGGCCGAGTATATTATGGCAGAACATACTCATTGTATTGATGATAATTGATGGGATACTACTCTTTTTAATTGTAATATCAATGAATTTAAGGCCATCAACCTTCCATAATATGGGTTTAATCGATTTATTTATATCTCTTATCATTCTGTTGGTGTTTATTTGGAAAATTAAAGAAAATAAAACTTCTAAAGTCGATTTTCTTAAAAATAACTGGACAGATATCATTGCATTTATTCCAATCTATTTTATTGCATCAGAATTTGGAATGATATATCCCCACATTTTTATCAAGATATTAATAGTGGTAAAACTGGTTGCAATGTACTTGTTTATACAGAAAATTGGTTCAGAAGCCATAAAATATCAGGAAAAAACACGTCTTGATTATGCATTGGCCTTCTTCCTTGTGATTTTCTTTTTCTGTTCCTATGTATTTTACACAGCAGAACATGGTATAAATCCTGAAGTTGCAACTTACGATGATTCCATCTGGTTTGTTCTTCAAACAATTACCACTGTAGGTTATGGTGATATAATTCCAGTAACAGGTATAGGTAGGCTGATGGGCGTAATGTCCATGTTTAGCGCTCTTATACTTACAAGTATTGTAACTTCTGTTGCAACATTTTCTTTGATAGATAAGTTCAGAAAGGGAACAGAGATACTTGCAGAAAAAACCAGTTCCAATGTGAAAACTGTAAATGAAAAACTTAACCATATTAACACCCGTTTAGATGAACTGGATAAAATAGATGATATCAATAAGAACATAGAAGATATGAAATCAGAAATCGAGAGTTTAAAGGAAATTATAAAAAATAAAAGTAAATAATATTTGTAAGTAAATAAATTTACTTAAGTAAAACATGATTTACAAGAAATAATGTAGATATTTAGGGGGAATGGGAATGTTATCAGATAAAAAAAATTTGGATGAAATGGATGAGTCAGAAAGGGAATTCACAACAACCTATGGTAGCCGTTATTTCACAAAAAGCGTACCCAAATATGAAATGCCAAAAACTGGTATGCCTGCCCGGGCAGCCTACCAAATTATACACGATGAATTGAATCTTGATGGTAATCCTGCTCTGAACTTAGCAAGTTTTGTTACCACTTGGATGGAACCTGAAGCAGATCTCTTGATAATGGAAAGCATCGGAAAAAACTATGTTGACAACGATGAATACCCCCAAACAGAGGTAATACAAGACAGGGTTGTTAACATGCTTGCAAGACTGTTTAACGCCCCAAGTGATTGTAAATCAGTTGGAAGTGCAACAATAGGTTCTTCAGAATCTATAATGCTGGGACTTCTCGCCCATAAATGGACTTGGAAAAAAAGAAGAGAAGCCGAAGGCAAATCAGTTGATAAACCCAACATAGTAATGGGTGCCGATGTTCATACTGTATGGGAAAAATTTGCACGATACTTCGATGTAGAACTTAAACTCATACCTCTCCTGGAGGATATATACACCATAACAGCAGAGGATGTAATAGCAGAGATTGACGAAAACACTATTGCAGTTGGTGCAGTGGTTGGAACAACATTCACAGGTCAGATGGATCCAATAGAAGAAATTAACGCTGCATTATTAGAAATTAAGAAAACCAAAGGATGGGACATACCCATACATGTTGATGGTGCAAGTGGAGGTTTTGTTCTGCCATTTCTTATTCCGGATCTACAATGGGATTTCAGGTTGGAACAAGTAAGATCCATAAATGTATCAGGCCATAAATATGGATTAGTATATCCTGGTATTGGTTGGTTAATATTTAAAGATAAAAGTGACCTGCCAGAAGAGCTTATTTTTAATATAAATTATCTTGGAGGGCTCATGCCCAACTACTCCCTGAATTTCTCAAAAGGCAGTAGTACAATTATTGCACAGTACTATAACTTCATAAGGCTGGGAATAGAAGGTTATACAGATATTATGAAGAATATGCAAGAAAATGCACGTTATCTTGCTTCAAAACTTGAAGCTACTGGTAAATTCAAGATAATAAATAAGAGAGTAATATTTCCACTGGTGACTGTAGAGCTTCAAAACTGTGAATTTAATGCATTCCATCTTTCTGAAAAGCTTAGACAGAAGGGATGGATTGTACCTGCTTACACACTTCCACCAAATGCTAATGAAATTGCTGTTTTAAGAATGGTTGTAAAAGAAAGTTTTAGTAAAGATATGGTTGAAATGCTCTTTGACGATATAATGAAATCAATTGAAAAGCTCAATCAGTCCAGTGAAGAAAGAAAAGAGATAATTGATAAAAAAGAAAATCCAACACTGCTTTATTAGAAAAATAATTCAGTTATTTTTTTATAATCAGATTTTTTCAGGATGAGTACGTTCTGGAAGTAGTAGTAATGCACCTATTAAGAAACATAGACCACCTGTAAATGTTCCGAGATTAACAAGAGTTATATTGACAGGATTGCCTGTTAGTGGAAGTATGAATGCAGAAATTGCAGAAATACCAAATGCTATTGACCCTATTAGGTTTAAAGCTGCTATTTGCCATGAAAGACTTCCGATCTTCCAGGAGAATAGGGAGTGTCCTACTTCTATCCATACAAGTCCACTTGCAACTAAAAAGCATATGGATCCATATACATCGGGAGTCCATACTTGACTGTTTATCTGTTGGATAGTCATTAAGCTGTTCAGTGCATAAAAAGTACTAATATTAAAAAATATTGTTCCAATAAACTGGATCAATACAGCCAACCAATCAATTCTTCTTGGTTCCCATGTAAATAAACGTATTTTTTCCTTTAATTTTAAACCTTTAGGAGTTTGACGTGCATTTATTGTTTCAATGTACTGAGCTAGAGCTGCTGTTGTGAAAAATAACGACCCAATAAAAAAAGTCATTCCATCCAGGTTATTACCAACAATTTTGGGATAGACTGGTGATGAACCCAATGTAAAACATACAGCGCCTACTGCAAAGATCACACCAACCCACCATCCTATTGCTTTAGGTGCCCACAATGTGGATTTGGTACCGCTGTCTAAAAGATTGTGATGTTTACGATGATCTCTTGAAGCCCATCCTATATGAGATCCATTAGGATGTTTAAGTATAGCCTTTGTTACAAATGGCCCTATACCCTCTGCTTTAATACATGACCAATCATCTGGCAGATCGAGTGAGGGAATATTACACGTTAATTTCTTTTCCTTCAATTAATCCCCCATTTTCCCATTATTTCATTAATAAAAATTAGATAAATGACTAGATATAATTCTACTTTTGTTTAGTTTGAGATTTATTAATAGTTTTTCTTCCTTCCTTTATTCCATATAAACCATAATGTATCAATGGATTTATATTTAAGTTCTTTAAATCAGCATTTTCTTTAATATAATAATCTCCATCAAAGTTTTGGTTTGGTTTTCTACCTTCCTTGTACCCGTAATATATATATTGCATTATAGGATCATCACCAGATGATCTGACATCAGGATTATTTTTCAGGTAATATCCAATATCTAATAATTGCTTATTTTTTATTGCCCTATAACCTCTAATATTGATTATTGCATTTTTAATGCCTCTATTTTTCTTTTTTGTAAGAAGATAAACCATATAAAATTTTGTTTCAAGTCTTTGTTTAATGGTTCTCCCTTTATGATTTAGATACCCCATTTCGTATAGATCTGAAGATAATTTATTGATCTGTAAATTTAGTTTATTGATATGTGAATGATATTTTTGTTTTAATTCCTTTAAGGTTAATTCTTTTTCTTTAATTAATTCACGTGACCTTTTTAATTCAGTATCAGTCTGATCCAGTTTCTTTTTAGTTTTTTTTAATTCTTTCTTAACATTTTCTAAAAGATTGGTATAATCACTCATATCATTTATTTTGGTTTCTGACTCTTCTTCTTTAGGATACAAAATTCCATAAACCCCCATAATTCTTCTTTAGTTTACTAAATATAATATTGATTATTAGAAATAAGTTTTGGGTTTAAATAATTTTACATTAGATAATGCTAATTTTCATAAAAAGTAAAAAATCATACCGAAAATTGAGTATTCAAATCGATTAGAAAAGTTGAATAAATATATGAAATTCATTAATTTATTTTATAACCTTCTTTAACATTAACCCACTATATTTCTGCTCTTAGTAGCACTACCTTCACATTTACCTTATCCTTTGTATGGAAATCATATGTCCGGGGTATTGGAAAGGTATAGTGAAATGCATGAGATATGGTTGCTCCTTCTTTTTTGAAGAAATTGGTGATAAATTCCTCTGTTTCCCCAATATGAAATGAATAAACAACAGGAGCAATTTCAAGGGCTTTTATTATGAACAATCGGTCAGCTCCTTTCCTGTTAGCTTTTTGAGCCCCAAATGGAGGGTTTTGTATTACTGTATCTGCAGTTTCATGGAAATCCTTAATGTCACTTGTTACAAAATTTGTTTTGGATTTAACACCCAGTTTTTCCGCCTGTGAATTTGCAATTGAGATTGCATCAATATCAATATCCACACCAACAGATTCTTCAGCACCCAAAAGTGCAGATCCAATTGCAAAGATACCTGTTCCACAACCAAGATCTACTACCTTCATACCCTTGATATCACCAATTGAATTTGCATTCCATAGAACATCTGCAGCTATAACAGAAGGTGTTGAATACTGTTCAAGATTTATTTTTGGACTTTCATGGTATGGAATATCCTGTAAAACCATTTCGAGTTGTCTTTTTTTTGTGAACATTTAATCTCATCTTGTAATCAATAATTTTATTGTATTTATTTTCGATTTATGATAATATATTTAGGGATATTATAATTTGCTTTAACGTGTTAATAGAAATATTCATAACAACTCATTTATAAACAAGGTTTGGTAATGGAAATGAAAATATAAATTTATTACACAGTTCAAATAAAAATAAATATATAATAATTAGTTAAAAAAAGATTTTAAATCTAATAAACTTGTAATATGGGAAATAAAATTCTCAAGGAAGGATATCATGTTTAAAAAGGTCTTAATTGCCAATCGTGGTGAAATCGCAATAAGAGTAATGAGAGCGTGCAGAGAACTAGATATTAAAAGTATTGCAGTATACTCCGATGCAGATAAAAATTCTCTTTTTAGAAAATACGCCGACGAAGCATACAATATTGGTGAACCTGCACCTGCTAAAAGTTATTTGAATATTGATAAAATAATTGATGTAGCACTTAAATCAGGAGCCGAAGCAATACACCCTGGATATGGATTTCTAGCAGAAAACTCTCTTCTGGGAGAAGAATGTGAAAAACATGGAATAAAATTGGTAGGCCCTAGTGGACGGGTTATTGAAGAAATGGGAAGTAAAATAACTTCTAAAAAGCTCATGAAAAAAGCAGGAGTTCCTGTAATACCTGGTGCCAGCAAAGGAATAGAAACAGCCGAAGAAGCAGCTAAAATGGCGGAAGCCATAGGTTATCCTGTTATTATTAAAGCGTCTGCTGGTGGTGGTGGAATTGGTATGAGAACTGTCTACGAAGAAGACGAACTTGTAAGAGCCATAGAATCCACACAGTCTGTTGCTGCATCTGCATTTGGTGATTCAACAGTTTACGTTGAGAAATATATTGAAGAACCCCGACACATAGAATTCCAGATACTTGCAGATGAACACGGAAACACCATACATGTAGCTGACAGAGAATGTTCAATTCAAAGAAGGCATCAAAAACTTATTGAAGAAGCTCCTTCTCCCATAATGACCGAAGAACTCCGAAATGAAATGGGCGGCACTGCTGTGAAGGCTGCATCATACATAGGATATACAAATGCAGGTACAGTAGAATTCATATATTCAGAAGGTGAATATTACTTCTTGGAAATGAACACCAGAATTCAGGTGGAACATCCTATAACCGAAGTAATAACTGGAGTTGATCTTGTTAAAGAACAGCTTAAAATAGCTTCAGGTAAAGAACTATGCTGTGCTCAAGATGAAATATCGGTTAGAGGCCATGCCATTGAATGCAGAATAAATGCAGAGGATCCACTTAATGATTTTGCACCCAATCCCGGTAAAATTACTGGTTATCGTTCTCCTGGTGGTAATGGTGTTAGGGTAGATAGTGGTGTTTACAACAATTATTCAATACCTCCATATTATGATTCAATGATATCCAAACTCATTGTATGGGGAAGAACCCGTAACGAAGCAATTGCACGTATGCAGAGGGCCCTATCAGAATATATAATTCTTGGTGTTAAAACAACCATTCCATTTCACAAATCAATGATGTCCAATCAACATTTCAAGGATGCAAGCTTACACACCCACTTTGTTGATCAGTACAAAAAAGAGATAATTGAAAATATTGAAAAGGTTATCCAGAAGGATAAAGAGATGGAAGCTCGTCTT
Source organism: Methanobacterium sp. SMA-27 (assembly GCF_000744455.1). Lineage (NCBI taxonomy): Archaea > Methanobacteriati > Methanobacteriota > Methanobacteria > Methanobacteriales > Methanobacteriaceae > Methanobacterium > Methanobacterium sp. SMA-27. The sequence goes on from NZ_JQLY01000001.1 coordinate 1,664,558, forward strand.
AAATCTACATTTTTACCTTCTAGAAAGGTTGCTGCAGTATCTGCTGCTGTATCAAGTTATATGGCCGATTCAATTAAAAAAACCGAATAGAATACTGGTAAGAGGATTTTAAATGACTAAAAAGAAAATATTAAAAACCCTTTACGAAAAAAAGGATGAATATATTCCTGTTGAAGAATTTGTAAATGAAACTGGTAAATCTCAAAAAGAGGTTGAAAATGAATTTCTCACACTTGAAGATGAAGGTTATATTATAAACTACTCTAAATCAGGTTATAGGCTCATAAAAACTCCAAATCTTCTATTACCATATGAAGTGAAAAGGGAACTTAAAACAAACTTTATTGGTCATGATATTCATTATTTCAAAGAAGTAGATTCAACTAACGACGTAGCCAAGTACCTTGCCGAGGAGGGTGCAGAGGAAGGAACAATAGTTATAGCAGAAATTCAAAACAGAGGAAAGGGCAGAAGAGGTAAAACATGGATTTCACCACCTGGAGGGGTTTGGATGTCCATAATACTCAGACCAGATATACCTCCTTTCAATGCACCGCAGCTAACACTGGTTACAGGAGTGGCAGTTGCAGAAACACTGAAAAAAGAATGTAACCTAGATGTGGGCATTAAATGGCCTAATGACATATTGATAGGAAATAAAAAGGTATGTGGAATATTAACAGAAGTTAATGCCAGTATTGAAAAGATTAACTATGTTATAGTTGGAATAGGAATAGATATGAATGTGGATGTTCCTCTGTTCCCACCAGACCTTCAGAAGGGTGCCACATCTCTTAAAAATGAATTAGACACAGAAATTAATGGGGCCATTCTTGTACAAAAGTTTCTACTAGAATTTGAAACTATATACAACGAATTTAAGGCAGGTAAATTTCCAGAAATTCTTAAAGAATGGCGTTCATTATCAAAAACAATCGGTAACAACGTTGAAGTAAGAACTAGGGGCAAAACTATACGTGGAGAAGCCGTGGGGATTAATAAAGAGGGAATACTAATACTGGAACTTGAAGATGGCAGTCTAGAAAAGATCATTTCTGGTGAGTGTCTACACATCAACAACAGTTAAAATACGTTAAATATCTAATTTTTATTTTTTTTATAAAGATAGATAAATTAATACTTAATGTTAACAATATAATAATTGTGCATTTATCCTAATGTTGGAAAATACCCCATCCGTGAGGGTGTGGATGAATCCAACCATAATCACCTAATTCAATACATTAGAGGATCCAATGAATAAAAAAATAATTACCATTATAGCACTTTTTATAATAATTTTTGGGTTAGCTATGTATTTATACAGTAGCAGTATTCATGTAACCCATTGACCCAAGGCCCTAATATAACCTCTTCTGATAGGGTACTTATTGTTGCACCACATCCTGACGATGAAACAATTGCATGTGGAGGATTAATAAGATACTGTGTTAAAAATAACATACCATTATCTGTTGTGGTTGTTACAAATGGTGGAAAAGGACATATGGGGGTTGTAAGGTATCAGGAGTCTATTAATGCAACAATGACTTTGGGACTTCCACCAGAAAATATAACATTTTTAGATTATCCCCAGGCACTTCAGTATCTATTCAATGATAATTGGAACCATCCTTGGGAAGAAGATGGTAACTCCACTCAAAATGTATTTGCTTACCAAAAAAATGCTCTTTACACTGGAGATAACGTTGAAAAAAATTTGGAAAGCACCATCAAGGATTTCAATCCAACCATAATTATTTACCCATATCCAAATGACGCAAATCCAGATCACTGGGGAACAAGTTCATTTGTTGAATATGCAACCAATAACCTCAATTATACTGGTAAAAAGTATAGCTATCCCGTACATGTTGCTTCACAATGGCCATTTCCAAGATCATATTTTCCACCAATGAATCTGTTACCTCCTTCATTCCTGAAAAATCAAATTAATTGGCTAGTATTTCCAATAAATGATTCGGATGAAAAAATCAAATACAAAGCTATTAACAGTTACAAAAGCCAATTACAAGAAGATCCAACTTTTTTATTATCATATGTCCGGAAAAATGAGTTGTTTATACCCTATGAACAGGGTACTGTCCAGGAAAAACCTGTTTCAATAGATTATATTAATAACAACCAATTTCCACCAACACTATTCAAGGATCCTGTTGGTGATACACTCGTTAAACCTCCACTTGATACTCTTTACTCAACTGTAAGTAACCTCAATTTAATGGATTTAACAGATATTGGATTTGACGAAGACAATAACACTATCTGGATGTCATTGAAGACAGTGGGAGGTCCATCAAAAATAGGAATATACAATTTTCATATCCGAGGCTTTGGAAGTTCTGGTGTAAACAGAATAGATGTTAAAGTACAGAACGGAACCTGTAATTATGTAATGTTAGCATCCAACAGTTTAAAACCAGATTCATTGAAAGGTAAGGTTAATGATAATGGAATAATCATAGCATACCATCAAATCTATTGAATGATCAAAAATACATGTTAAGTGTTGATGATATGAGAAACAATCAGTTCCTTGATAGAACTGGATGGTACACTGTAAATATTATTTCATAAAATTTAACATCTATTTATCGAGAAGTCCTCTTCCAAAAGGGGAGGGGGATGAATTGATAGTCTAGAAACAATTTTATAGTTATAGTGTAATGTACATAACTATGGAATATGGGCTTGACAGAGGGTCACATTCAGTATATGCACTACAAATATCACCTTGTACAGGTTGTGAAATTCCGTAGAAAAGCATTAGTCAATGATGAAATAACAGATTATCTTAAATAGAAAATCCTGAAATAAGCGAAACATTTGAAGTAACAGTCCTAAACATAGAATGTGATAAAGACCATTTTCCACATGATATTCAAATCAAAACCCACCTTAAACATTCCAAAATACTTAAACAGCATTAAAACAATTACTTCACGTGAAATTAAACGTAACTATCCAGAAGTGAAACAATTACTATGGAAACATGCGTTTTGGTCACCATCATATTTCCTAACAACCACAGGACAAACCACTCTTGTTGTGCTTATCAAATATGTTGAAAGTCAAGGGGAGAAAAAATAAATGTTAACTCAAAAGATACGTATATTCCCAGATAAGGAAGAGGTGTTATGGTTTCTTAGTGAACATTGTAGATTATTATATAATTTCGCATTATCTGAACGTAAAACAGCATGGAAAGAAAACAATGAATCAATAACCTATACTATGCAGCAAAACCAGTTACCAGAACTTAAAAAGAAATATTCCAAATACGGCATGGTATATTCTAAGGTTTTGCAGATGACTCTATGCACATTGGATGCTAATTTCAAATCATTTTTCAGTCTATATAAAAAAGGCCATAAAGATGCAAGACCACCAAAATACAAAGGTAAAAAATATTTTACAACATTAAAGTACAATCAATCAGGATTCAAACTAAAAAAGGGATATATACAATTTTCACACAAATACAAAGACACACCATTAATTTTCAAAATACCTGAAAAGTTTAGTTTCAAAAAGGTTAAAGAAGTACAGATATTCCAAAAAAAGAACCAATACTACATTAGCATCACCCACAAACCAACCCAAAAACAATACAATGATAATGGAAAGTACCAAGCTATTGATTTAGGAATAACCAAGATAGTTACAGCAGTAAATAGTAAAGGACGGTTTTTAGAAGTTAGAACTCCACTTCCAGATAAATATTCGAATCCCACAATCAGCAAACTACAAAGCAGACGTGACCATTGCAAAAAATATAGTAGAAATTGGTATAAACTAAATAAAGTCATTAATAAACTTAAACAGAAACAATCTAATCAGATTAAGGATTTTCAGCATAAAACTTCAAGGAAAATAATTGATAATACTCGTGCTAATACGATTATTGTTGGTGATTTGAATGTTAAAGGTATGGCTAAATCAAAGAATAAAGGTTTGAATCGTGCCACTCAAAACACAGGTTATCTGGCTCGTTTCACCAAATTCTTAACCTACAAAGCAAAACTTGTAGGTAAGAAAGTAATAAGAATTGATGAACGAAACACCAGTAAAACTTGTTGTAACTGTGGTAAAATACATGATATGAAGTTATATAATCGGAATATGATATGTGAATGTGGAAACAATCTTGACCGAGATAAAAATAGCAGCATAAATATTATGCTCCGTTTCCTATCACAAAATGGCTTGTGGACAGCCTATCAACAGTTCGTTGATAATCTGCGACAAACAGTCCCATCATTAGATGGTGCACTCGCAGGAAACCCCAATGCGATAGCATGGGGTAATTCACTTCACACTAATAATTGCAGATTCACCAATTGATCCTTTAACATGAAATTTTTTATCAATAAACTTCTCAGTCACATGAATATTGGTAACTGCATGCTGTGTAAGTTCAGATGTTTTAATAGTTGAATCACCTGCAAGTGCAAGATATGGAATTATCTGATCACCCATATACCTATCAACTGCAGAATTCCTTGAAATATTATATAAAATATCATTAGCAGCTTCATAGCCTATTATCTCGGCATTTTTACCAGGTTCTCCTATTGAACTTCCACTTACAGAAGTTATTCCATTTGTCCATAATAAAATACCTGAATCTGGCCCCATAGCCCTTTGAGAATGGTCAATTTCAATTTTTGATATGTAACCTGCATCTGACAATACCTGTTCAGCACTATTTGCCTGTCTCACTGCTACGTGTTCTGGAAGTTTAACTGCATGGGAAATTCCATTGATGCTGTTAAAATTTAATTCACATAAGTTTAATGGCCTCAATTTTTTAACTGGATCAATTTCAAGTTCAAAAATTCCCCCTCCACGAGGATAATGCCCTCTCTGTACCAGTTTAGGTTTTGCATCATATCCCATCAATTTTAAAACCGGCAAGGTAACATTTATGAGGTAATCTATACTTGGTGACCATCTAACATTTGTACCTCCAATAATTGTGATCTTCACCGGACTGTCAGCAAAAACTGCAGGTATCATAAAAGCTTGGAGTATTAAAGTTATACTGCCCGCTGTTCCAATATCAATTTTAAAGTCTCCCCCTATTAGTTGATTGGGACGAAAAAACAGTTCAGTTGAACCTAATTCCAATCCACTAACTGATGCTCTTGATAAATCTGCAACAGCTTTTACAGCATTCAAATGTTGAGGCATAAGTCCGGGTTTAGGTCTTCCGGAACGTATATTAGTAATATGAACTGGTTTAGATGTTACAGCTGATAATGCCGTTGCAATTCTAAGAACAGCTCCTCCTCCTTCACCGTATGATCCATCAACTTCGATCATTTTTTATCACCAAATATAAAAAAAAGATTTATTAGATAACTTTATTCGTAAAGTACAGCCTTACATGCATCGGTATCATCGATGATATTAACCAGATTGGAAAGAGAATCTAAAAAGGATTTCACTATTTCTTCTGTTGTTATTCTTGCTGCATCATTTGAAGCTAGATCTATACGTATGGTGGCAGATGCACCAGGCATACCCACAGCAGGGATAGTTATTATGCCATTATTTCTTAATAACAACATTGCAAAGAGAAAAGCCAAATCAGTCGGACTTAGATCTGTTTTTATTCCCCTGTCTGTCAATTCTAATTTAAGAGATTCTGGAGTTAACATCAACCCTGTCGGAGTTTCTTTAACATGCTTGAAATCTTCTTTTAAAGCATTGTAAAGATCGTGTTTATTTATAAATGCTTCGAGAATTATTTCAGGGCTTAAATTTTCAAGAGCTCTGACCATACCTGCTACTAATGGTGATTGAGCTTCCAAACCAAATTGATGGGCCTTTGATTTAACTCTAATCATAATATCCGATTTTCCCGACATTAATCCTCCTCTTGGACCACCCATCAATTTATCCGTACTTGTAATGGCAATATCCGCACCCATATCCATTGCACGAGGTTGTTTGTATACAATTGTACGTAGTCTGGCTCCAGAAGCATCATCAACAAAAACTGGAATTTCCCTTGACTTTGAAATTTCAATGATCTTTAAAAACTCTTCTTTGGAAATGACATCATGATCCATGGTGGATCCTGTTATAAAAACAAGCGAAGTATTTTCTCCCACTTTAAAATCATTGATATCGTCGAATTCTTTGTAGTTTGCACCAACAAGTTCTGCACTTCTTGGTATGGATGGGTGGGCTGGTGATTTAGGGAGATAATGAACAATTTCATCACCTTCTTTTACAAGTGCAATAATAGCTGCAAATATACCAGAACTAGTCCTGTTGAGAGCTAAAATCTTTTCTCCACCTAAGTGAATTTTTCCAAGTGTTTGGATTGCATCTTCAAATACTGCGGATCCAGCATAAGTTTCAAGAAGATCTTTATCTTCGGGTAATATTGGAAATCCACCAGCTAATCCTGTAAGATCAAAAAATCCATTTCTTCCCTGTGTCTGCAGTATTTTTTTGATAATTTTGAGAGCATTCTCTCTCCTATTAACTTCGTCAACTAAAGAATTAACAAGCATTTTTTAATCCTTATTCATTCTTTTTATTGATATTTTCAGACTTTAGAATGATTGCACTATCGGCAGAATTCTGTAGGGCTGCACTGAAACCTGGTTCTGCACCTATAACAATAGTTTCCTTTCCATTTTCTTTAGCTTTATTGATTATGGGTAAAAAATCAGCATCACGAGTCATGAGAGCAATAATATCAATATTAGGATTATAAATAAGTTCCATGGCTTCAACCGCCATGTAAACATCGGTGTCTCCAGCAACTACGATGGGTGTGAACCCTTGATTAACTATTGCTTCGATTAATTTATCTGAAGCATATTGATTTAAAAGGACTTTACCAACCCTCATATTTCCATATTCTGCTATTATGTCTCTAACTAAATCCAGATTAAGACTGAACTCCTTTCTTAACATATTAGGGCCATCAACTAAAAGACCAATATTCTTCCCTCCAGATTCACTCCTCTTGAGAGGAATATAATCCTTTAAGGAACTTAATTTTTCAAAACTGCGCATTATAACTATGCCTCCATGTACACTAATCGAGAAAATTTATGTATCGCTGTAAATCAGAAATGAAAGTCATTAACTGAGCTTGTATATGTTTATTAATTACTAAAACAATTTTCACTCCTGAAATTTCTGTACAATAGATTATTAATTTATATTAAATTCTAGTTTATTCAAACTTAATATATGAACCTCATGGATATATAACTTTTACAAATTAGGTTTAATATTAATCTTTTATCCAAAAAAACATGTGAATGGTTCTAAAAAAAATATTTTAAAAATTTTTACCCTTTAAAAAAAAGAATTAATAAATTGCTAAACCCCCAAAAGGGAGATTATTCAATTTCTAACGAAAATGAATCGTTAAATAGTTCTTTAACAACCTTTAAATCATTTGGTTTAAGTTTTGATACGGTAATATTATCCTCAATTTTTATATAGTATTCTGCATCAACTATTTCACCAGAATCATTCATATACAGGAAAAGACCATCTGCAAATTTCGATGGATCCCTGGAAGGGAGGAAAACTTCGAATCTGATGAGGACCTCAGAGCCATATATACTGTCGTGTAATTCAACCTTTTTTTCCTCACTTTTAAGAGCTTCTTTGAATATTTTCATTCGTGCTTTAAATTCTTTATCAATTGTTATCGTATCCTTCTTCTTTGCTGCCATAAATGCCACCATTTTATTTTATAAGAAAAAATTTTAACTCGCTGAATATAATGAGTTTAACAACTCTATATAAAAACTCGTTGTATTTAAGAACTGATTTTTGAAATATAAATATATTATTTTATAATTAATAAGTTGTTATGGAAAAAATGAAATATTAAATTCATATAATAATCTCAAATACCAGTTAAAATGATGCTTCCTCAAATTTAATAATGAATTCAGTGCCATGTTTTTTATTGAGTTCTATTTCACCGTCAATTTGTTGAGTTAAATTGTTTACTAGCTGAAGCCCCAAAGAATCAGTATTCCTAAAATCGATATCATCACGTATGCCCACTCCATTGTCTCCAACTATCAATATGTATTCACCATCCTCTGTCTTCAGACTAATATTTATCTCTCCTTCTCTTCCATCGGGAAATGCATACTTCATGGAGTTTGATACTAACTCATTTACTATGAGCCCTAAAGGAATTGATGTATTGATATCAAGCTTTATATTTTGAAGGTCCAAATTCAGTTTTAAATGGGATGGATCATTAATATACGTATTGAAAAGATCTTTTATTAGAGTACCCATGTAATCTCCAAAGTTTATGCTTTTAAGATCATCTGATCTGTAGAGAAGTTCGTGGATAAGTGCCATGGACTTTGCACGGTTTTGACTTTCACGGAACATATCAAAATCTTCTTTATTTTTAATATAATTTGATTGAAGATTTAAAAGACTTGAAATAACCATTAAATTATTTTTAACCCTATGATGGATCTCCTTTAATAACATCTCTTTTTCATTTAATGATTTTTTTAACTCTTCTTCCATCTCCTTTCGTTTAGTTATGTCGGTTAACATTCCCAATGATCCAATAAATTTATTGTTTTTATAGAGAGGTTTTGCTGAAATTATAGTCCATACACTGGATCCATTTTTATGAATGAATTTGAAATCATATTTTTCGCCAAAACCCTTTTTACGTCTTTCAAGTTTTTTCTTTGCATAATTTTTATTTTCATCATCCATAAATTCAAAAAATGAATGTCCCATCATTTCATTCCTTGTATAACCTAATATTTTTAGCATAGCATCGTTTACATAGTTTGTTTTGGCTTTTTCATCAATAATCCAAACCCCTTCCTCCGCTGTTTCAATAAAAGACCGGAACTTTGCTTCACTTTCTCGTAATGCTATTTCGACCTTTTCTTTTTCGAAACGAGCCCTCATGGCTTTAAGCCCAAATGATAAATCATTAGATAATTCCTCTAATAACTTCACTTCTCCAGGATCAAAAGCATCTATCTCATCTGCATAAATACCCATGGCACCGTAAACTTCTCCATCCATTTTCAGTGGTAAAACTATGAGCGATGAAAAACCATGTCTTTTGGCTTCTTCTCTCCACGGTGAAAACGTGCCATTTGTATTGATATCACGACACACTATAGTATTTCCTGTTTTTATAGCATTTCCACCAGGTCCACTACCAATCTCGTCATTTGCCCAAGATATACGTGTTTTTTTGAGATATTCTTCATCAAATCCTGCTGATGCAACTGGTTTAATAGTTTTCTTTTAATCATCCTCACCAAATCCAATCCATGCGAATTTATAGCCACCATTTTCAACTATTACACTGCAAATTTTATTCATCAGCTCATATTCTGTTGTTGCACGTGTCATCACCTCATCACTGTAACGTATCACTCTAAGTGCACGATTAGCACGTAACAATTCATTTTCAATTTTTTTACGTTTTGTTATATCCCTTGCAGCAGCAAAAACACCAACCACATCACCTGATTCATCCCTATAAATGGAAGCATTATACAAAACAGGTGTAATGTCCCCATCAAGATGCTGAATTTCAAGAGGATAATCTTTTACATATCCTTTACGAAAAACCTCTTCATAACCTTCCTTAGCCTTATCAGGCTCTGTAAAATAATCTGAAAAATCTGATCCAATAATTTCATTCCGAGAACAACCAGTAACCTTCTCAGTAGCTCTATTAACATCGGTAACCTTCCCATCAAGACCAATTGTTACCAATGGATCAATATTTGCCTCAATTAAACTACGATTATACTGATTGGCCTGTTTTAATGCTTTTTCTGCTATTTTAAGTTCAGTTATATCACGAATCGCTGCAAAAACACCTATTATCTCACCTTTTTCATCATAGTATAATGAAACATTTATTAAAACATGAACGATATGCCCTTCTTTGTGCATTATTTTAAGGGGATAGTTTTCAACAAAACCATTTTTGAATACTTTTTTAAATCCATCTAATGCATAACCTGGGTCTGTGAAGTAATTTGAAAAATTAGTTCCTATAACTTGTTTCAGATCATGCCCAGTTACAGTTTCAACTGCTTTATTAGCATCAGTTATTTTGCCATTGGGATTAACCGTTATAAATGGATCTATACTTGCATCAATTAAAACTCGATTATATGAATTTATGGTGATAAATGCTTTTTCATCATCTTTACGCTTTGTAATATCTTGACTGTTTACAACAATACGTTTAACTATACCATTATCTGACAGGGGTAGTAATGTATGATGAAAACAAGTTCCATCCCTAATATCTTCGAATTCAATTATTTTATTCAACTTTATTGTTCTTTCAACGTATTTACCTCTCAATTCAGCTGTTTCCGGAGGAATAATATCTTTATAGTTAGAACCAACCAGATCATTTTTAGTTCTTCCTAATCTTTTGGTTGAAGCTTCATTAATATCTAATATCTTGCCTGAAGTATCAATTACAAATAATGAATCATGAAAGCATTTAAAACTTCTTTAGAGAATTTTCCGTCATTTCTAAATTCTTTTAAAATGTTTTGTTTGTAAATTGCAATTTCTACTGAAGACTTATATTCATTAAAACTAAATGGAACGTATAAAATAGTGTAATCTTCCATAAACAAATTCTTATCTATTTTTCGGTTTTCAAAATCCTTTTTGAGATAAACTAAAGGAAATTTCAATTCCGACTCGATTATGTTATCAAATTCCGTTTTAAAATTAATATCCATCAATACTACATCAAACTCATATGCTATTTTAAGGACTTTTTCAGTGGATTTGACAACTGATGGGCTATTATAGCCCCAGGACTCTATTGTTTCACATATTTTTTTAGCTTCTGTTGAATCTCCTGTTACCAATAAAACATTCAACGATTTCATTTTTCACCTGAAAAATTTTATATATGCTTATTTGTATATTCTGATCTAAATTTAAATGAATTTATGGGTAAATGTCAGAGAAAAATTGAAATAAAAAAAACTGATTTTTTTTTAGATTCTATCTTTGTATACTAATTCTTGGAATCTTATTTTAAATTCTGTTCCATTAGTATTATCAAGCTCTATTTCCCCATCAATTTGATCTGTCAAGCTATTTACCAGTTGTAAACCTAATGATTCTGTATTTTTAAAGTCAATATTTTCAGGGAAACCAATACCGTTATCACTAATGTTTAACTCGTAATAATCGTCTTTAATTTTAAGAGATACTTTTAATTCTCCTTGACGTCCATCAGGAAATGCATATTTCAAGCAGTTTGACACTAATTCGGTTATAATTAGTCCACAAGGTACAGAAGTTTCTATATTCAGTTTAATATCATCAATGTCAAGGACAGGTTTGATGGTTCCCTTTTTAATTGAGTACGAATAAAATAGATCCCAAACCAAACTTTCAATATAATCCACAAAATATATTTTGTTGAAGGATCGGGAATTGTATAACTTCTCATGGATCATGGCCATGGATTTAACACGATTTTGACTTTCTTTAAGCACATTTACTGATTCTGCATCATCAACATACCTTGTTTGAATGTTTAATAGGCTTGATATTATCTGCATATTATTTTTAACTCTATGGTGAATTTCCTGTAGTAGCACTTCTTTTTCCCTGATAGAGTTTGTTAGCTTATTTTCAAATTGTTTACTTTCAGTTATATCGATTGCAATAATCAGTATGAAAGAAGTTTTACCATTTTTTTCTATTGTAGTGACTTGAACATTGATCCATCTCACTTTTCCATCTTTATCAATTAATCTAACCTCAAATGGTTTAATAGAGTGTCCATCTAACATATCAGGAAGTTTTACAATATTATTCAGGTCTTCTTCTAAGACAATATCTAGATCTGATATTTGTTTTCCAATAAACTCGTCCTTTGATAAACCTATTACGTTAAGTGATGCTTGATTAACATCCACAATTTTCCCATTTGTGTCTAAAAGGAGTGTATAATCCGGATTTGATTCAAATAATGTTCTGTATTTCTCTTCACTTTCAATTAATGATTCTTCTATAGTTCTACGTTCGCTAATATCCCTACTAACACCTAATACTTCGTTAATCTGTCCTTCTTTGTTTATTATAAGAGTGGTTACAACTTCTGTTGGAACTATCTTTCCCACTTTATCAATCTGATCAATGAAATGAGTCATTACTTGAAAATTATCATTTCCATATAAAAAACCTTTAATTCTAATAGACATGTTATTAGATATGAATTTATAAGCTTCTTGAGTTATAACATCCTTTATGGGCCTATTTAAAATTTCTTCTGATGTATATCCGAGTAATTGATAAACTGATGGACTGACATAGGTAAATTTACCTGTTACTATATTCATTATCCATATGACATCGCCTGTATTTTCTGAAATCAATTTATAACGAGATTGACTTTTTTTAAGAGCATTTTCAGCTTGTATTTGGTCAGTAACATCTTTAACAAATCCTTCAAGATAGATTATACTGGAATTACCATCCCTTACTGCTCTGAAAGACAGTTCAGCAGTCATTATACTTCCATCTTTTTTATAGTATCTATTATTGTAGGAATGCCAATTTTTATCTGTTAATACTTCATCAACAAATTCACGATGATTTTGTTGATCAACATAGAGTTTTTTCATTATGTTGGTCTTGTTTACGTCTTTGATTAATTCTTCAGGAGAATCATATCCCCACATATTTGAAAGTGCCTTGTTAACTCTACATATTTTTCCATCGGGTGTTGAATGGAAAATTCCAATAGGTGCGTTTTCAAATAAATTTTTGAAATGTTCCTGTTCCTCTTTCAATTTTATTTCCATTTCATGTTTGTAAATTACAATTTCAATTGAATTTTTTAAATCATTAGAATTAAATGGTTTTATTAAATATGCATATGGTTCGGTTAATTTAGCCCTTTCAACAGTTTCTGTTTCAGAATAAGTAGTTAAATATATTATTGGTATTTTATATTGATTTTTAATTACCTCAGCAGTTTCAATACCATCCATTCCACCGCTTAATATTATATCCATTAAAATAACATCAGGTCTAAATTCTGTTAATTTTTGTAGAGCTTCCTCTCCTGATGAAGCTGTTTCAGGAACACTGTATCCCATAGATTCAAGAATTCTCTTGATGTCCATAGCTTCTACAACATCATCTTCAACCACTAAAATTATGACTTTAGACATACGATCCTTAATTGGATTATATAACATATAGTTTTTACAACAAAATGCAGAAATTTTATTAAGAAAAGTTTGAGAAGTGAATATATTTTTGAAGATAAATAACCTGATATACTCGTACCCTATTCAAATCAAGACTAAAAATTAAGTTTTTTTGGTTTTTTCAGTTATTTTTGCAGGGTTACCAATTACAATTGAATTAGAGGGTATATCTTTTAACACCATAGTTTTAGCACCAATAGTGACATTATTTCCAATGGTTATTCCACCTAATATTGTTGATCCCGCTCCAATGTATGCATTATTTCCTATTTTTGGATATTCTTTGTGAAATGGAAGTTTTGCACCTATTGTAACTCCCTGATATACTGTACAATTTTTTCCCAATTTAATATTTCCAATTACAACGCATTGTGGATGGGGAAAATATAATCCCGTTCCAATTTCTGCCCTTGGCGAAATTTCAATGGATGTAAGTAATCTGTAAAAAAAGTATGCAATATATATTCTTAATTTTGAGTTTGGACATTGAGAATGGCATATTCTATGTAATATAACAGCTCTAAATCCTGTATCAATAAAAAATAACGATATAAATAGACCATAATTTCGTAAATGATTTTTTTTATATTTATTAGCCCTCTTGTAAGCTAATTGTCGACGAAAATCTTCTTTTATTAAATTTCGAGAGCCCATAACATTCACTTTTAAAAATAATTTAAGATTTATTCAATAAAATACCATTGACTTTAGGGAATATAAATTATAGGTTTTTTATTGATATTTTCTTTTATTTAATCTCTAATATTGATATGTCAGAATCAATCTATCAGATTTATAATTATATATTTATCATATTTTTACTTCGCTAAACAGCCATATGTTCACCATCAGGTCGCCATTTTTTAGTTCTTGGGGTATATAAAGCAGGGATGGGAAGTCGTAATATGGAAAAAGAACAGGAATACTTAAAAAGGTGGTATACACTTAGAAATTTATCAAAAGGAACTCAGAGAACTTATGAATCTATTATATACAAATATAAGAAGTTTACGGGGAAATCTTTTGAGGAACTAATCGATGAAGGCGAAAAAGAAGAAGTAGATAGGATTAGGCTAAGAAAACGTAAGTTAATGGATTATATTTTGGGATTTAAAAGTGAATTAGAAGATAATGGTACTGCTCCGGGAACAATAAGAAATAACATCGCTGCTGTTATATCCTTTTACAAAGCTTTTGATATTCAAACTCCAGATATAAAATTGCCTGCTGGTGATATTGGTTTAGAAAAAAATCAGGGAAAATTATTAACTCGAGAAGAGATTAAATCTATGATTGATGTCGCTAATATTAGGGATAAAGCTTTAATTTATTTTTTAGCCCTTACAGGTATGAGTCAAGCAGAAGCTAGACACTTTACTGTTAAAAAGTTTTTAGATTCTGCATCAGAAGCTATTGGAAAAGATATCTCTGATTTAGACAGATTATTTGAATATGAAGACAAGATCATTGAAGAAATATTAATGTTAGATATTGTCAGAAGAAAAGTTAATTACAAATATCAAACATTTCTTCCACCAGAAGCCATCAAACCATTAATAACTTACATAAAATCTAGACAATTCAATAGGAACGATAAACTACACATAAAAGATATTAATGAACCTTTATTCGTAACAAAAGACGGGTTTCCAATGAGTAGAACTGGTGTTGGGAACGAAATAAAACGTGTAGGTATACTTGCAGGGTTTAATAGAACTGAAGGTGCTTATTGTTTCTGGAGACCCCATGCAATGAGAAAATATTTCATAAGTACAATCATTAATGAAATAGGAGACCACATCTTAGCAGATTACCTTGCAGGCCATAAAATAGACAGCATTAAAAGAGCATATTGGAAAGCAGGTCCAGATGTCCTGAAGAGGAAATACTTGGAAGTTTTGCCATTTCTTAGTATTGATAAAATAAATGTTGAAAATAGTAAAGAATATTCAGAGTTAAAAGACCAAAATATCTATTTAAAAAATGACCTTAAAAATATTAAAGCTAAACTGGCAAATTTAAACGATTTAAATCAAGTAATTAAGATACCAGCAGTTCAAAATGCCATAAAACAAGAATTAAGTAATATGTAAGTTCTTATTTTCTTTTTTTTATTAATTTTTTTATTTAAAAATTTTCATAACTTATGTAGCTTTTATGTAAGATTTACATCATTATACATACTTTTTATGGGATAATAGTTCATCACTGGCTTTTATGGGTTTATATGATAGTAGGAACAACTCTATATTACCGGGGATGTTATCATATGCATTGAATGTACGGATTTACATCCTTCAAGTAAAAAATACATAGTGAATTAATCAATAGGTGATAGTTTGGTAGAAAAAGAAGATAAAATTGAAAATTGGATAAAAACGCTTGATGAATTAGTAGAATTGATAAATGAACCTGAAATGTAGTTTAAGAATAAATATGAATCTATGAAATTGGAATTTCAGATTCAAATCTCTAACCTGTTGTACACAAATTAGGAGTTTGTGTTTAAGTGTTAAATTGATGTTTTCCATATTTGAGCCATTATATATATGAAACCCAAAAAAACAATGCGAATCCCTCAGGGGATGCACTGATTAAATGAAGTTATAACATGTTTAAGACAATATTAGGATATAATAAGCCAATTGGATAAGACAATATTAGGATATAATAAGCCAATTGGATAAGACAATATTTGAAATAGGGGATTTTGAAATCCAATCATAGATAAAATGATAAATAAATTTAGAAATTAGAGAGGAAATAAAATGAAATTAAAACTAGAAAATTCAGTTGATATAATGGAAGAAAGTGAAAAACAGATAAAAAATTGGATCAATGTCTTGAATGCTTTGATTGAATGGAGAGATAACTCTAAAATAAATTTAAAAAACGAAGAGGAGATATAATGAAATTATAAGACGAAACTTGGATAGAGATGATGAATAGATTAGGTGAAAAGACAGAATATATTGAATATAATTGGACTGAAATTCCTGAAATATGGGATAGGAATGAAATAAATAGATTAAAAGATAATATATCTAAAATTTAAGAACTTTAATGAATTAATCGAATTCATAATATTAATTTTTAAAAAAGTGGGGGAAATTATTTATGAATGTAGAAGTTAAAATTAAGAGAACAACAGTCGATATACCTGTCGAGTATATCAATCAACTGAAAAGACGGAACATACCCATTAACGAGGCATCTAGATATGGAATAGAATTGACACTATCTAAAGAAAGAAGAATTAATAATATTGAAACTGAAATAAGAAAACACAAGATAAAAATAGATGACCTAAAAAAAGAAATAGAATTTATAAAGTTAAGCCCGGACATTGTAATATCTGAAAAAGAGATAAAAAAAGATAAAAAGGTCACTATGAAAATGCTCAGAGCCAGGAATAATACATGGAATAATTTAAGAAAAGATCTTGAAATTGAAGACAAGATCGCCTTATTCAAAAAGCATGCCGATATGTTTGATGTTGATGAAAAGGAAGTATTTAACCTAGTTGTGGAATTTCATGAGTCAATTAATTATGAGGATAATTATGAGGATAATTATGAGGATAATTATATGTACAATTTAAATGATGAAAAAACAATTGAAGAGGTACTTGAAGCATATAAATTACAGAACAGTTTAGAGTGAATAAATACCAATATAATAATTAGATAATAAATAATATATTATTTATTATCATTTATTTATTATTAGAAAATTGGGGATGATCTTTTTATTTATTATATGAATATAGAATGAAAAATCAGTTCAATAAACCTATATTTTAAATCATTTTATCATAACATTCATAAATATTTGCTTAACAATTAAATATATCTATTATATATTTAAATTAATGATCTATAGTCTATTATAGTTTATAAGGGTTAAATAGCTCTATTACAAATTCCCTAAAGATAAATAATATATATTTATATCCGTCTTTGAGTGTGCTTTTGTATGAACAAAATATTATTTTATGATCAAGTCCAAAATTCACAAGTAAATCTGTATTTCAAATAAAAATATACAATATATTACTTATTATTTTATTATATTGATTTACCTCAAACATTTAAGGATCTAGTTAAATCTAAGTATTTAAGTCATAGAAGTTCGTAATATCACGATATAAAGAAGTTTAATTGTATTTTTATATTAAATTATAGATTTAATAATGTTTTTTTATAGATCCGCCGTATATAATGCATTAAATATATTATTTAATACATGTGAACTTAAAAACTTGAAATAATCCCAAATAATTGTTTTTTCCTGAGCTGAGTACCCTCATATAATTTTTTAAATAAATTAATTATGTAATACTATATATAAATTAAATATTATTAATTTGTTAACCTTATAATATTGTGTTCAATTTATTTTATGAGAATTCGAGATTTGGAAACATAAAAATTCATGATAATATCCCGATAAAAGACCAAAATAATAGTCTAAAAAATGTATTAAGCTGTTAATGCTAAGATTTAGGATTTATAAGACTTAACTAATGAATTTATATATATTGTATATATTGTTGTTCTCTTTATGTAATATTTATGTAATATAATCCTTTAATTGAAAAATAATCAACACTCTGCCTTAAGGGTATATATATCAAATCAATCTAACCGTTATATGGAAATAGGAGTTATTAAAAGATTGGATGAATCATTAATTATGATAGTAACTTCCAAGAAAATTAATAATTCAAATGAGAGAACTGAAAAATTGAAAATTGTTAGCTCTTAAAATCCCAAATTAGGAAAATTAAATAATTTTAAATAAGGAGAAGATATTATGAAAAATGAAAATTTAAATATTGAAAGTTTAGAGATGAAAGAAAGTTATCTAGATGCTTATGAGAGAGAAATAGGAGAATTAAAATGGAAATATGATGAACTATCTAAATCTTACAAGGAACTCATTAGTAAACATGCCAAAGCTAACAAGAGACTCCGGTTCGAGGATGAAAGAATCAAAACACTTGAGGTTAATAAAGATAAGCTAACGAATAAACTTGAAGAGCTTAATGGAATACACAAGACTCTCGTAAAGAAATATAGACTTGAAATAAAAAAAAACAAAATTCTTAGAGATAAGCTAAATCTTCTGAAACTAATATTATCTTAGACCCGTTTAAATTCGCCTAAGGCAGTGCAAGGATGAAAACAGAGATTAAACCAAAATCACATTTAATCCTAATATAACAAAAAAAGAAGAGAATATGGGATTCTGTGAATAACAGGACAAGTACAAAACAAAAAATCAAAAACAATACCAAAATATCAAAAGATTGAATAAATTAAATCCATAAATTTTGATTATTGGAAAACTTGTATACTAAAAAAAAGAATATTTGATGAAATTGTTGGAATACAATTCATTATAGTAAAAATATGAATAATAATAAATAAATAATATATTTTTTATTATTTATTAAAAGATAATGTTCTATTATATTCTTTTTTTAAATTGATTATTTAGATATAATCTCAATATTATGAGTGTTTAATTATTTTATACTTAATTTATATAATCTGATAAAATAGTAGTTTATCTTGTCGTAATATTCAAATTTAACGAATTAGAGTAGTATGTATAAGAACAATAGAAGCTTAAATCCCATTTACAGTTAATTTCTGTTAGGAACTTATCTTACTCGTTAAATATTTTGAACTTAAAAATGTGAAATAATCGTAGAAAATTCATTCACTACAATCCACGAGTCCCCGTATAATAATTTTTCAAAAAAAACTTATATAATACGCATATTCATTAATACAATACAGTATAATAGATCTACTCTATCCACATTCTTAATGTTCCCATTAAACTTTATAAGCACTTTAGCTATGATTATGGAATTACTCACTAATGATTATCAATAGAAATTTAATTACAGATTTCTATTCAAATCATTGATGATTTAAAAATTTCCGTGCGATATCGTGCTTTTCTGCAATTTGATTCACTGCTTCAGAGTTTATAGTTGGTTTTGAATAATTTCTTAATGCCAACTCGGCTGCCGATAACAATATAAGCCCCATAATTAAATCACTAGCTTCTTCAGGCATACTCTCAAATCCCCAGAAGTTTATTGGGTAACCATTAGCTAAAACATTAATTTTGTTTCCTTTCAAATCTATGAAAGATTTACCAATTACATCAATACCATTCATTAAAGGTTCTTGTTCTTTTGATCGTCTACTTAACTCTTCAATGTCAATTTCATACAGTTCTGATGATGCACTAACTAAATAAGTATTATGAGATAAATTAGGAATTACATTTGAATCTATTGATTCATTTCCTGAAGCTCCTATCACAAAGTTTTTATTTAGGACTGCATCTCTGGGAGAATTAGATAAGGTAAATCCGTTTTGATGTGCCCATAAACGGTTATTATCTGATGGTTCGTATATAGTAACATTTGATCCATTACTTCGAAGTCTATTGGCTAATTCTTTCCCAATTGCACCACATCCAAATAACGCAATATCTTTTCCTCGTAAAGATATTTGAGGAAGTAATTTTTTTACGTTATTTACTACAGCTTCTGATATATATTTGGGCTCAAATTCATTTTTTAAATCGCTAGTAGCAACCGAAATAACTGGAAATTTTAATTTTACTTTTTCATCATTTCTAATACCTCTGGTAGTTTGTTCTACTGCCCCAATTACATTATTAATTAATTTAGGGAATTCATTGTGAATTAATGGGACAATAAAACCACCATCTTCAATAATCAAAATTTCCCCAATATGCTCTGGTGGACTTTCAGCAAGTTGTTTAAGATAATACTTTATATTAGAACGAGGTTTCACAATAGCACCTTTTTTCTCCAACCAATTCCCAATAGCTTCTCTTTGAGGATATGGATACTCTTTGTAAAAGAAATAACTATTTTTTAAATCCAATCCTAAACTCTCACAAGCACTTACAAAAGGGATAAGATCTTTTAGAAAATGTAAAACAAAAAATACACGTTTACCCCCAAATGGTTTTGATTTTTCCCATTCAGGTTCTCTTGAAAAATAATACATTAGAGGCGTATTTTCAAAAGGATTTTGAATAAATTCCGGAGGTAATTTTTGATTAAATTTCATCGAAGGACGTTCAGTTTCAGATTCATTTTTAGATTTAGATTTGTCTTCTTCGTTCATTATAATTTTTCCAGGATTTAGTCTATATGCTTCAATTTCTTTTGGAGAACTTTTTATTAGGTCTTTGTCGCAATAAGAACATTCAATTATTTCTTCATTATCTATAGCCTTTTCATAATCGTTAAAATCATTTAGTGTTTCACAATATGGGCATTTTATATACTTTTGTTTGTAAAGTAATTGATATTCATCTTCACATAACAGTTCAAAAATACCAGATACTTGACTTTCTCTTTCATTAATTTTTTTAGCGATTATTTTTGAGTTTAAATTGGCTGAGGGACTTATTGTATGTAGTTTAGTATCTATTTGTTCAATGACTTTTCTCAAGTCAGGATGTTTATATGCTAAGTTCTCGCACTCTTGATAATACATATTCTAAGTCCTCCGCTTTATTTGGTGTTTTAAAGTTAATTCTACTTTCGTCACCTAATAAGACAGTATGAACTTCATTTTCTAAGACATTGCCAATGATTGGGTTTTCATCATATGCAAGCCAATAAAAATTTCCCATATATCCTATCCCCTCATCTCGAATAGTGCTCATTGCATTATCGAATATGACTTCTCCTATCACTGATTCTTTACTTGTAGCACTTCTACCAGAAAATCTTCTTCCTTCTTCGCTTATATAATCAAAATTATGAGATCTGGCTTCAGGAGTTCCATTCTCTTCTAATATATGTAATTTTTCTATAACTTGACTTAAATCAACTTTTTCAAAAATATTTAAATCAAAAAAGATTTCAACAAGTTCTTTAAATTCTCTTTCTACCTGATCATATTCATAACCACTTGGTAATTGTAAAACTTGTAGTTTGGCATTATTAGACACTAAATCCCAACTAAAAATAATCATTCCACGACTATCTAGATTTAAATGTGCTCTTAAATCAACTGATTTACCATCGTGAGTTTTCTTTTCGTCTAGCTCTTCCGTTCGTTGTGAATATTCTATATATTTTAAAGCATATAGTTCAAGTTTTTCATTGGGGATATATTTTATAGATTTGAGGGATAATGTTTCTGGAGGAACAATAGGTAACGATGCGTCTAGAAATTTATCTAGTTCATTATTTGTTATGAATTCGTTAAAATAATGTACATTTTTCCATTCGGAAACTACACGTTCTGGGCCTTTGTAGAGAAAAATATGTTGTTTTCCATTAGGTTCGGATTTATTAACAAAACTAATTAGATCATAATAATTTATTGTACCAATTTCTAGGTTTTCTAGTATACGTTTGCGAATTTCATCTTTTTTTCCAGATGTAGGGAGTTCATGCGTTTTAAGAAATATTTTTATAAAATCTTTTCTTAGATCCATAAAATATTGGATAATTTTTTCGCATTCTTCTTCAGTATACTCTAACCCAGTTAAAAGCTCTTCTAATTTTTTTTCATCTAAAACCATATTAATCCACTTCATCTTAGAAAGATAATCAGATCTTAAATTTTTATATGAAGTGTTTTACATTATAAGCTTTACTATACACTCAAAAATGATACTCTGTGAGAAATGAATTATTATATTCGATTTTAGGGGTTTTTTTATAGCACATTTTCTGTTATTAACATAATTGAAAAATATTTTTAACAATAATGAGACACTATCATTATTAATCTTGGGGTATTATACAAAGGACTGGAAGTTCGTTGATACAATAGAAGAGCTTAGAAAGTTTTAGACAATGCACTTGTTATATTTCAAACAAATTAGTAACCTGCAAAAAACACTTAAAATATCTTTATAGAAAATTAAATTTACTTCGATATATGATGCAATGTTCACCATATTCAACAATTACATCATAACAAAGCACCCGCAAGAACGGACAAAATAATAGATTCCATATACTGGTGAATCTTAAATTTAATACTAATCCTGAGTTATATAATATATATAATACATTTGTGTAATAAGAGGTTCAGTTTGTTCCGTGAATATGTTTATTTTGCCTAGTACGCGATAATCATGATTATAAGTTTTTTTTCTAAGTTTAATCCTATTTAGGAGATATAGATATTTTATTATGCGTAAAGATCATATTAATTACTGAAACTGATAAAATGTAGCTATCTGTGTATTTTCACACATTCACTACTTCATGATTTGGTGTTAGTGAAATAAAAATCTTCATTTGTTCTCTAAGATAACTATGGATATTAGATAAAATCGTCCGTATTATGTTCAAAAATAATATCGTTGTTATTCAAAGCATTTAAATGTATTTATAAGGAATACAAGCTATTAGATACCTTAAATTTTATAAATGATTAATTTAATAATAAATTTGTAGTAATAAAATAGATGTTTATGGATATGGGGATTTGGAAATGCCAAGTAAAAAAATTTCTAAACAAAATGTTGATGATATCTGCAAAAAATACCAAGAAGGCACTCCAACAGGTGAATTAGCTAGTAAATATAAAGTATCAACTTCAACAATCAGATATCATTTAAATAAGAAAGGTATTGTAACTCCACAGAAATACAAGTTTTCTTTAGAAGAAGAAAAACAGATTTGCAACGAATATATATATGGAAAAGGATCTCCTTACATAGCAAAAAGATACAAAACTAATGATATAACAATATTAAAGATATTAAAAAGGAATAATATCAATCTAAGAGACGGGATGAGGAAGATTTCTCTTTCAGATGAGCGAATCATTTGCAATGACCATATTAAAGGGAAAAAAATAAACGATTTAGCTGGAAATTTTAATGTCACTCAACAAACAATTCGTAGAATATTAAAAAAAAATAATGTTAAATTAAACCCGCAAACAAAGTTTAATCGGAAGGAAGAAGATCAAATCTGCAAAGAATACGAAGAAGGTATTAGTGCTAAATTTCTTGGAAAGAAGTATAATGTACACCAACAGACAATTGGGAAAATACTAAATAGAAATGGGATAATTTTAACTAAAAGAATCATTACTCCAGAAATAGAAAGACACATCTGCAAAGAATACCAAAAAGGCACTCCAACAGGTGAATTAGCTAGTAATTGTGAGGTATCAAGAAAAACTATCCTCAAATATCTAAAAAAAAATAATATAAAATTAAACCCTAAATCAAAAAAGGTATATCCACACCTTTCAGTTGAAGAAGAAGAAAATATATGTAATGATTATTTAGATGGTCTAAGCAGTGTTAAAATTGCAAATATGTATAGAAGAAATCCCAATACTATTATTAAAGTACTTAGACGAAATAATATCGAAATTAAATCAAGTGGAAGAGTTCAAAAAGTAAATACTGATAATCAAACAACCATATGTAAAAAATATAAATTAGGAGCAACTACGTATGATTTGGCTGACGAATTTGATGTTTCACCAGTGACCATTCATACAATTTTAAAAATACATAAAATAGAAATCAGGAAACGTGGGGAACATTCAATTATTTTTTCTAAATTAGATATAAAACAAATATGTAATGCCTATGATGAAGGATCAACCTCACTTGAACTAGGGGAAAAATATAATTGTAGCCCATCAAGTATAATCAACGTATTACAGGAAAACAGTATTAAAATCCGTGACTCAACCATTTTCAATGTTAAAGAAGAAAAAAGTATCTGTACTGAATATAAAAGAGGATTAAATATTAAAGAAGTTGCAAAAAAATATAATTGCCATGTTTTAACAATTTATGGTATCCTAAATAAATATGAGGTTGAAAGGAGAGCCAATAAAGGCGAAAATCATTCCAATTGGAAGGGAGGAATCTCATTTGCACCTTATTGTCCTAAATTTAACGAAGAATTTAGAGAAAGAGTCAGAAACTTTTGGAATCGTCAGTGCGGAATTTGTGAATTCCCCGAGAAAGATGGTCTAAGAAGATTAAGTGTCCATCATGTAAACTATGAAAAAATGGTCTGCTGTGATAATACTCCTCCATTATTTATCCCATTGTGCCCATCATGTCATTCAAAAACTAATAATCACCGTATTACGTGGGAAAACTATCTAACGAGCTACATTATGACATGGTTTGACGGTAATAGTTACCTACCATCACAGGATGATTAACTTAAATTAGGAATTAGAAATTATTTTGATCTTTAACTTTAGAACTCCTACTTTTGGAACAATATTTCCATTCTTCATAAATTTACCGGAATTATTATATTGGTTCCCATTCTCCATTATCATTATAGTTAGGAGATGATGGATATCCACAAGCATTCCAAAGAGAATCGAAAATTGGCTTCAGTAATTTTACGATTTCATCATCATAATCTTCTATTATAGTTTCTGGTAATAATAAGACATCTCTATCAATAAGATGATGAATTCTTCTTCTTTCATCCCTGTACTCATTATCGTTAGTAGCCATTGTGTACCCTTTAACACCAACTAAAGATATAAAAATAAATACAGGAGTTTCTACATTTAAATCATTTAAAATTACTAAATAATTTATTATAGCATTAATTAATTCTTTTTCATAAATACCCTTTGGCATAACTTTACCATCATGCGGAGAATAAGTTAATTCTACGTCAACCGACTCGATTATTCCATTTCTGAATAATTGAACATAGTTTGAGGGATAGGTTTGATTGTAACCTATTTTTCCATCTAAATTATACCTTATATCACTTGCACTATTATTAATTAATTTTAACTTATCCCGATTTACACTATTTATATCATAATTCTGACTTGGATTAAAAGCTTTAATAGGAATGATGTGAACAATTGTTTTTCCTTGATCATTTAAAGGAATTGGGGCATCATTAGTATAAACTTTTGACAATCTATCCTCTCTGAATGTTTTAATATTATCTATGAGTGTTTCAGATAAACTAAAAGCATTACGAAGCTCTTCAATGTCAAATTGATATTTACCATTTGAATTTCTAGAATAGAAACTATAATCTTTCATTAATACCCTATGAGGACTTCTCCAGCTGTTTGGAACTCTAATTATAAGTGCTGATTTTGAATTTAAGAGTTGAACTTCATGAAGATCTACATGAACTCTAGGTTCTGTTCCATCTCTTAATAATCCTTCGATTTTGCCTTTTAAAATGTCTAAGATATCCTTTTCTATTCCTTCAATTGCAGTTGGAATTCCTTCATCTTCAATAATGCCAACAATAATGTCTCCACCACTTGCATTTGCAAAAGAAGATACATCTGCTAGAAACTCCTTCCGATCCTCTCTACTTCCAAGATTCAATTCTTCTTTATATTCAATAGTTTTATTTTCCAACACTTCATTTTCTTTTAAAGACTCCAAATCTACTTCAGTTATTTGATCCAACTTTTTTCCTATCGTAAGACCAACCCCCATAGTAGTATCTATATTATATGTTTAAACAAATCGGATATATAAAAATTAAAATTATATATTTTGATAACGAGAATTATCATATTTTTTTTAGATATTTATTGATTATTAAATTATTCAAACTAACTTATCATTAGTATTACAAAATATGTAGTATAGTTTTTTAAAGATCACTATCTTGCCTAAAAAGTCTTCTTTAACGAATTGAAACCAAATATTTATTTATTTTTAGTTTGAACATTACAAATAAAACTTCGTTAAACAATTCTATAACGAAGTACAATTTATTCATGAAGATAGATGGAATTTATTAAGATAAAATTTCTCAATAGTAATCAAATTAAAAGTTTTAAAAAATCTGTATTTTAGATAATTATATAGTAAAAAAGGATTCTCAAGGGATTAGCTGTCAATGATAGATTAAATTCAATTAACAGGACGAAAATACTACATGTTATTATAATCGTTTAATTTACTGATAGTCACCTTTAAAATACTGAATGGTTCAAAATTTAACTAATTAATAGTATAATTAGATATGTATCAAGGATACCTTTTAGGCCCATCTATAAATGTTTGAATTTCTGTATATTCTAAATTGAGATTAGTTAATGTTTGTCTTCTGGTATAACTAACTATAATATAAAAAAAGGATGGAAAAATTATTTTTCGTTTATTTTTTTTCTGAATATGCTCTATCTGCAAAATATGCTCCTATTACTACTAGAACAATTGCCCAAAAATTGTTATATAGTCCTGCTAAAATACTTGCTTGAGTACTTACATTTCCAGTGGATACAGTACCATTAACTAGGGTACCTACGGTATTATTAACTAATGTGACTGTGGTGCCATTAACTAAGTTAACTACGGTACCACCAGATATATTAACTAAATATCCACTTGAAGATGCAGTAATAGTTTGATTTAGTGGAATTATATCATTTCCATAGGCTAAAGTAAAAAAATATACGGAAATTACTGAGATAGTTATTGCCTTTCTAAACTCTCCCTCACGTAAATCATTCTTTTCTGTGAAAAAAAATGTTCCGGTGAGTACAGATAAAAAAGTTCCTAATCCTACAATCCCTAGACTCTTTAAAGGATCTGGTTGAATAATAGCATAAACAATACTACCAACTATTCCAAAAATTATAGTTATACTTCCTAAAATATACTTATATTTTTTATACCACTCCTTGCTTGGTAACAAAATAATACCCCATATCTAGTAAGTAATAACTAACATATAATATTTACTATTACACGCAGGGATATCATGGAGTCTGGTAACAAAAAACATTTAAGTTGAGTAGTATTGTGTAATTATTATGTATAATTACTACAATTACTCTTTTAGAAAGGTATTTATATTAGAATTTAATATAAAGTAATATAGTGACCCTATGGTCGCGAAACATCGCTATAACGAACTTCATTTTTCAGGTAAGAATAATTAACTTAATTTCAAACTCTAAAAATTCTGATTGAAATCAATTAAAAGTTAAAATAGTGAGATTTTAAATGATTAAGTGTTTAGAAAGGATTCTGGTGTGGAGTACCTCTCAAAACTAGATTAAATTTCTATCAATAGTACGATAATTCCATATGTTAAACAATACCATTTAATTTACTGATAGCTACCATTCAAATAGTGAATCTCCAAGATTTTAACACAATAACAATCTGATTAGATATGCATCAAGGATACCTTCTCTTTGTTTGCATTAACCACAGCGAAAGTCCAATTAAAATTATAGCCACCGCTACATTAGTTTTTATTGTGGAAAAACCTGTTCCTGGACTTTTAAGGATTGAAATATCAAAAACCCAACCCAAAAAAACTATAACACCAGCTAACAGTATTAAAATACTAGATAATTCAGAAAAAAATCTCAACCTTTCAATCAAATCAGATTCATCTACCATTACATCTACCAATCCTTAAATCCTTTCTTTATATTTCACTTCCTTAAATTTGATTTTAAATTCTGTCCCTTTATCTGTATTTAGTTTTAAAGTGCCGTCTAATTGGTTTATAAGATTTTTTACTAGTTGCAGGCCAAGTGTTTCTGTGTTTTCGATATCGGTATCTTCTGGTATTCCTATCCCATCATCGGCGATAGTGAGTTCCATTTGTTCTTTTGATGATTTGAGTTTTAAGGTTATGGTTCCTTTACATTTAGGGAATGCGTATTTGACGCTGTTAGTTACTAATTCGTTAATGATTAGTCCTAATGGTATAGCAGTGTCGATACTAATGTTAATATCTTCAATATTCAATACTGATTCAATGGTGCCTGTTGAAATTCCATAAGAATAAAATATGTCGGAGACAAGTTTCCTAATATACTCTTTGAAATTGATATCGGTGAAATTAGGTGATTGGTAGAGTTTCTCGTGGATCATGGCCAGGCTCTTCACCCGTCCCTGGCTCTCTTTCAATACGTTAATGGTTTCTTCTCCTTCCACATGCTGGGTCTGCAAATTCAACAAACTGGAGATGATCTGCATGTTGTTTTTGACCCTGTGATGGATCTCCCGGAGGAGAACTTCTTTTTCTTTGATTGTTGTTTTTAATTGGTTTTCGGCAACTTTTCTGTCGGTAAAATCACTGATAATTGCCATAATAGAGGAGATGCTCCTATCTTTGATTATGGGAGTTAAAGTTATGACCCCCCAACGAATTTTTCCATTTTTATCTCTGAATTGGGATTCAAATGTTTTTATTTGTTCTCCTTTTAATATTTGGGTTATATTTTCAACATAGACTGGTATATCTTCGGGAATTGCCAACTCCAATTCAATAAAGTGCTTTCCAATTAATTCTTCCCGTGATAGGCCGGTTATATCGCTTGTTGCTTTATTAACATCCTGGATAATTCCATCGGTTCCAATCAGTAGAGTATAATCTGGGTCTGTTTCAAAAAGGGTTCGGTATTTTTCTTCACTTTCACGTAGGGTATCTTCCATTTCTTTACGTTGTTGAATAGGGTGGGTTGTTACTACGATACCTCCAATATTAGGAACATGGATCATATTCTGAGAGATTGACTCTACATGGAGGTATTTCCCATCCGCTTTTCGAATTCTGAACTCCGTAGGAATTCCAGGATTCCGGTTTTCATAAACTTCTGCTAAATCATTCTTCACCCTCTCCAAATCATCAGGATGGATAAATTCGAGAGGACTCTTACCTATAAGTGAACCATCAGGATAGCCAAGTATTTTTGTGCAAGATGGAGAATCAAAAATTATATATCCATTTTTATCAAGGATGCGAATCATATCAGTAGAGCTGTTAATTAATGTCCTAAATCTTTTCTCACCCTCAAGCAGATTTTTCTCTGCTCTTTTGAGTTGAGTGATGTCCATAAACATGCCCGAAAGTATATTATCTTTCAAACTAGCACTTACAAGTACATTAACAGTTTGGCCATTCTTTCCCCGTGTTTCCAATTCATAATCGGTTACATGGCCATTTTTTTTCAGTTTATTGATAAATTGGAGTCGATCTTCACTGTTTTTATACAATTTTATGATATTATTCTCTTTAGGCTCATCAATATTATCATAGTGGAAGATCTTGGCCATAGCATCGTTGACAAATAAGATATCACCCTGTAAATTAGTCTTATAAATTCCAACAAGGGAATTATCAACCAACTCTCGATAACTTTTTTCATTCTCTTTCAAAGCTTTTTCAGCCGTTTTGCGTTCGGTAATGTTGTTGTAAATGGCCACTATTTTTCCATTGGGGAGTTTATATACCCAGTTTTCTCTCCAGCTTCCTGGATCTTTTAGATCTTTGTAAATGTTTTCAGGAAAATATTCTGGGTTTCCAGTCTTCCAGACTTTTTGAAATACTTCGAAAATTCCAAAATCTTTAACTCCAGGAAATGCTTCAGTCAACTTTTTACCGATAACATCTTCCTTCCGTACATGCTCCATATTCTCTGCAGCAGTGTTGAAATCTTTAAAAATAAAGTCTTTTCCATTGTTAACAGCTTCATAAACTGCAACACCACTATTCAAATGGTTAAACAAATCGCGGTATTCAGTTTCACTATCCTGCAAAGCTTCTTCAGCTTCTTTGCGTTCTGTGATGTTTGTTATGAATGAAAAATAATGGTCAACATTACCTTTTGAGTCCAGATGTGGGTTTACCACCAGTTCCACTGGAACAATTGAACCATCTTTTTTTATGTATTCTTTTTCATATTGGACAGATTTTTTGGAGTGTTGAAGTTCATCTAAGCATTTTCGTTCAGTTAATCTCCATTTTTCAGGAGTTAATTCCACATTCCAATTAATGGTTTTTAATTCTTCTTCTGAGTATCCGGTTAGTTTTTCAAATGCTTTATTCACAAAACCTAATTTACCATCAGGATAACCAATTCCTATACTTACAGACGCATCACGAATTATTTCTGACCGTAATTGTTCTTTATTATGACTTTTCTTTAATTCATTTTCAGCATGTTTTCGATCGGTAATATCTCTTACTATAGCTTGGAGCAAGTATTGGCCTTTAATTTTTAGTCTGTTTAAAGATATTTCAGCGTAAAAAGGTGTGGCATCAAACTTAAGATGTTTCCATTCGAAATGCTGCGGATATCCATCGAGAGCTTTGTTAATATATTCTACTGCCCTATTTTCAGATATTTCCCCGTTTGGCTGTATTTCAGGTGAAAATATGGAATAATGGGTTTTTCCTATTAATTGCTCCCTATTAATACCATAAATCTCTAAGGCCCTCTCATTGCATTCTATGAATTTATCTCCTTTCATTAAGAGTATACCATCTGCAGCTTGATTAAAAAGAGTACGATACTTAGTTTCACTATCTTTTAAATCGTTTTTCAATTTACTTTTGTAAATTGCGAGTTCTATGGCATATTTAAGTTCTGTTCGATCGTATGGTTTTATGATATATCCGTATGGTTCTGTGAGTTTGGCTCTTTCAATTGTGGACTCTTCAGAATGAGCAGTTAAATAAATAACAGGAATATTTAGGTCTTTAATCTTAGAAACAGTTTCAATACCATCAATATCGCCTTTAAGAATTATGTCCATCAGAATAAGATCAGGCATAATAGCTAATGCTTTCTCTACAGCTTCATCACCACTGGATGCGACATAGGGAACTTCATAACCAAAAGATTCCAATGTTAGCTTAATATCCATGGCTTCTATGTTCTCATCTTCTATTAATAGAATTTTAGCGTCTGTCATTATGAATAACCTATTATGTTGTATGTACAAACTCCTATTTGTTATTATGGTGCTAGATAAATAGTGAAAATTAACTTATTACATTTAAATTTGTAATTGGAAGTATTTTATTACTAACAAGAACCATTTTTGTAGTGGAATCATTTACATGCCTGTAGAATGAACTTTTTGACATTTTTAAAATAAAATAAGTATGCAAGTGTTGTTAAAATGATTTTCCGGTAATTTTACAGATTTTTTGGTAATTTAATCTATGATTACTCCAGATATTATAAAAACTATTGACTTTGATATTTTATTTTGCCTGCATACTAACCTTAAATGAATTACGGCCTTTTTTCTATAATACGAATCAAGAAAAGATTTATCGATGTTGGAATCTTAATGATACTGAATCAGGTTGACTTTTTAGGTCATCTGATTAAAATGAAAAAAATTTGGTGTCATGATAGATTTAATTTGCTTGTATTGGACAATAATTAAATAAACCTATTATCATCTTTTAATTTATAATGCCTAACTTTCAAATAGTTTAAGCTCCAACATTAAAAACCATTTACTGTTTGATTAGGTATATGATATCGTTTAAATCAATTTTTAGTCTTTTATGTTTCTGACATATCAAAATCGTGGAATAATTTAGTCCTTGTGGTTAATTAACGCTAAATATTAAGTAGTATATCAGTTAGAATTATGTATAATTAATGTAAATGCAATATTAGAAAATTATTTATACTCGAATCAAATATAAGGTAATATGGTAACCCCATGGTGGCAAAACAGCCATATAACGAAGTTTCAATTATCCATATATAAAAAACTTAATTCTTCAAAAATATTTCATATCATTAAAGTTTGATTATGGAATAAAGTAAAGTTATTGACTAAATTTTCGGCTGAAATCACAATAATTAAGAAATCATGATTTTATTGGATGATATTGTTATTGAAAAAGGTTGTGGAGTGGAGTATAAGCCAAAGCTAGATTAAATTTCATCAACAAAGACGATAATTCCATATGTTAATCTATATCTTTTAATTTACTGATACCTATCTTTTAAAATAGTGAATTTCCATAGTCTAGCACATTAACAGTCTGATTAGGTATGCATCAAGGATTCATTTTAGGTCCATATATAGTTGTTTAAATTTTCTGTATATCATAAATTGAGATTTGATAATGTTTGATAGATAAGAAATTTAATGTTTAATTAGTAGTAAACCCATTGGTGGCGTAATAGTACTTATTCCCCAGATCACATTCATTATGTATGGAAACTATATCAATCTTCCATAAAGGTATCCATATTACTTTTGTTGAAAAAGTTCATGACCCAAACCACATTATATAAATCTGCAATTGTTTCCACAAATTCAGTATATTGATTCCATACACCAATTGCTGTTTGAGATATTACACTTTCATCCTTAAATTTACAAAATATCAATAGCATTTCTTTTTTATCTCTGATTATGACCTTTATGAATGGTATTTGGAATGTCTTTTTCTCACAATCTAATTCTTTAATACCCTCAGAAATGTCTATTTTTTCTCCATCAGTAATGCTATATGGCGCTACAATAATCCTAGTCTGAATTCCTCTCTTTAATGACTTAGTTAAAGCATCATTCAATTTTTCAACTTCTTCATGAAACATGAACCCCGCTGCAATGTGCAGAGTACTCTTAGCACGGCCAATAATTTCTAATTCTTTTTTTATAATCTTATCAGAACCATAAATCAACCAAATAGGAGCAGGAGATTTTGATATTTGACTCTCATAGATGTTAACCACTTCTGATTCCGCTTCATCGAGTTCATCTTTGATCTTCACTCTTGATTTTTCAAAAACATCCTGCGGAGGCACAACCCCATATATCAACGGTTTTCCTCTCTTAATTTCTAAAAAATCTTTTTTATGTAAACTCTTTAATACATCATATGTTCTGGAAAGTGGCACACCGGAATCTTCACTAATTTCTAACGCAGTAGCAGATATCAATGAAGCCAAAGACAGATATGCTTTAGATTCATAATCAGTAAGTCCTAATATTTTTAATGCATTTATTGTGGCTTGTTTTATTGGAATAATATCCCTCCCTCATTTTCTTACTTTATACATGTTTAGTGAAAAAACATTTAAATATTGCGGAATATTGATCTAAATATTAGAAAATAACTGTATGAATTCAAATATCAAGTTATTTTTGATTAAATGATCGTTTTGGAGTTATCCTAGTGAATGCTATAAAAATTGGAGGTAATTAAATGAAAAAACATAAAATACGGTTAAGAATCTATATTTTAATAGCTTTGGTCATAACTTTGCCAATATTATTAAATGTATATTCACCCATCTTAATGGT
Organism: Methanobacterium sp. SMA-27; assembly: GCF_000744455.1. Classification (NCBI taxonomy): domain Archaea; kingdom Methanobacteriati; phylum Methanobacteriota; class Methanobacteria; order Methanobacteriales; family Methanobacteriaceae; genus Methanobacterium; species Methanobacterium sp. SMA-27. The sequence goes on from NZ_JQLY01000001.1 coordinate 1,697,929, forward strand.
GTGGGGAATTAGAAATGGTATAATCACAGCAAGCTTCCTTATTTTTGCAGCATGGTTTATGCTATCACTATTTATGGGTAGATCAGTATCATGTGGCTACACTTGCCCTTATGGCGCGTTACAAGAAATTTTAGGAATTCATATTTTTAAAAAAAAGCCAATTTCTGAAAAAGCAAATAATATAAGATATTTTGTTTTTGTTATATTCCTCCTATTGGTATTATTTTTAATTTTTAATATAGGGTTAGCGAAAAACATTGACTTATTTGCTTCAAATGGCAATTTACAATTGGTTATTTTTATAACCATTTCTATAATGACAATAGGTTTATTATCAATACTATTAGGGAGTAGAGCCTTCTGCAGATATCTATGTCCTCAAGGGGTGTTTTTAACAATAGGATCTAAACTAGGTAAAAAAATTAAAGTACCATCCTTACAATTAAACTCAAATAATAATAACTGTTCAAATTGTAAATTATGTGATAAATCGTGCCCCATGGGTTTAAATGTTAACCTAATGGTTAATAACAGCACTATGGATAACTTAAATTGCATATTATGTGGTGAATGTATAGAAAAATGCCCTAAAGATGCTATAAATTATTCTTTTAGAACTAAAGATTAAAAAAACAGGTGATAAAATGAGAATATCTAAAGTATCAGACATTAAATCCTCTCCAAACCCTCACGGAGTCTATGCACGTAAAATATATGATACCGAAAATGCTGTAGCAGTTCACATGACCATTAAACCAGGAGAATCCTTAAAAAAACACAGCACTCCTGTAGATGTGTTTTTCTATGTTTTAGAAGGTGAGGGTATTGTTGAAATTGGAGAAGAAAAAGAGAGAGTAAGTAAAGATGCTCTAATTGAAAGTCCTGCCAAAAAACCACATACATGGTATAATGAAGGACAAAATAATCTAAAAATATTAATTGTCAAAGTCCCAAGACCAATCAGATCTACAAAAGTTATTTAAATACATTAAGGAGCTATAAAATGGTTAAAGAAGTCGATGAAGACAAAGTATTTGAACAGAAATTGAAAGGTAAAATGGGTTGGAAATGTTCATGCTCTCTAGATATAGTGGACAAAGAATGCTCCCTAAAACAGATCATATGCAAAGGATGTGGAAAATCTTTTAAAACTAACAGCGATAAGGAATATTGCTTTGATTGTGATAAAAAAAGATAATATCAAAAAATAAACAAATTGATTTGAAGATTAAGAATATTTTACCATATTTTTTTATTCGAGGATCTTAAATTAAGAAACGATTGTAGTGTTGAAATACTTCTCTGCATTTTCTAACCACTTATCAGATTTCCCCAATGAAATTCCCCCCCCCCATTCCAGTTATATCCGTTCTCTATATTTTAATCTTTAATGTGATTTTAAATGTTGTTCCATTGTTTTGGTCGAGTTTGATTGTACCTTCGAGTTGTTCTACTAGGGTGTTTAGTAATTGTAGTCCTAGTTTTTTGGGTTTTTGGATGTCGAATTCTTTTGGTACGCCCACACGTTATCTTTGATTATTAATTCAGTTTCTTCACTTTTATGATGCAATGATATAGATATTTCGCCTTTACTATGATCAGGTATGCATCAAGGATACCTTTTAGATCCCATCTATAACTGTTTAAATCTTCCGCATATCTTAATTGAGATTAGAATATGTTTAATGGATAAGAAACTTATGTCTAAGTTAATCTTTTAATTATTGATAATTATTGTTTGTCCATGAATTCCTAGATTCTATTTATGATCATTTTTTTTATTATTCTCATCCTCTTCTTCTCCACTAGACATTATTGAAGCCAGCCAGCGAGTTTCATCATAGTTTTCTAGATATTTTATGACAATCAAGGTTAAAGGTACTCCAATTAAAAATCCTGTAGGACCTAAAACCCAACCCCACACAAATAATGAAACAAACACCACATAAACTGACATCTGAAGACCTTTTCCTGTTAGTCTTGGGAATATAATACTTTCAGCAATGGTGTTAATGATGATGAAGAAAAGTCCCATGATGATAGCGCCTTGTATGCCGAATTTAGACCAAGCTATCAATACTGGAGGTATAGCTGCTATTATTATACCTATGTATGGTATAAATCCCAGGAAAAATGTTAGTAATCCCCAGAGTACTGCAAAATTAATGTCGAAGACGAAAAGTATAACTGAAACGCTTATACCGTAAAAAAAGTTTACTTTTGCTCTGATTATAAAATAGTCGATAGTATCACGAATAAGAGCGAATGTTTTATTTAGGGTAGGACTATCCGTACCAAATCCTTTTTCAAGTCTTGTTTTTATTTGAGGTAGTTCATAAACCAGAAATATGACTGAGAACAGAAGGAAAGTTCCAATAGCAATTAACCCAGCAGAATCTGAAACAGGAATATTGTCAACAATAAATGTTATTATCTGATTTCCGTACTGTGCAAGAAACCCTGAAGAGTTTATAGTGAAAGTAGGAAGTGCTTTAACTAATTGAGCTAGTGTATACACAAGAAAACCCATTATTGCAGCACCTAAAGCTAAAGTTCCAACTAATGTTACTAATACTGATAGATTGTAAGACAAACCCTTCTTTTTAAGCCACATCAAAAAGGGATAGATAATTATGCTTATGAATATTGAAAGGAATATTGGTCCCAAAATCACCGAACTATATTTCATTCCCAGTAAAGCTACAAAAATTACTGCTATAACAAGTATTTGCTGAAGAAATGAGGGTATTTTAAATTCATCATTCATTTTTTGCCTCCTTTATACTTAACTATCAAATTGCTAAATGTTCCCAAAAACTTTATATTTTCAATGCTTCTAGAATTTGTTCTATGTGGTTTATTGCTCATCACTCTTGCCACCATACTACCTACAGTTGGCAAATTACCTATTAAACCGGATAAAATTGTCACAATCAAAAGTATGATGAAAAGACAAGAAGTTCAACCAACAATAAACCACCCTCTGAAATTATTATATAATATTATACATTGAAACATGACACAACTAATAGCCCATTTTTTCTACTTTTTTTATCCCTTGAGGCGTGATTTTTGCTTTAAATTCATTGCCTAAAAATATTTCAAGCTCTAAATATCCATCTTTTTCTAGATCTTCAACATTAGAAAATAATTCCTCAGATGTAATATCTAAAGTTTCCATTAAATCCCTACTATCAACTGAATATCCATAGCTAATTTTATCTAAGTTATATATATTCTTCAATATTTTCCTTCTAATTTCTACTTCATCCATTAAATTTCCTCCAATATTATTTTAAACATTATTAGATGTATTTTACAGACTGGATATTGTAATTGATTTAATTTTGATGGTTTTTAATTTAACCCAATAGTTCTTTAATTATAAATACTCCATTTTACTATTTTTAATGTTAAATTAATAATTTTGGAGTAATAATCTCCATCAGAGGGATTGATAAGATTTAATATAATCCTGTAATAGAATTATCCCATTCCTCTGTTTATCAATTCCATTATTCCATATGCTATGAGTACAATTCCTAATAAGTATGCTACAATCGCAGGATCTATAATAAAAATTACACCTATGATTATTGCAATTATCCCCATTATTTCACGGTATGTTTCAGTGTTCATATTCTATTTTATGTAAAAGAAAACATATAATTTTAATGAAAAACACTTAAACCCCCACACACAACACTTGAAATTCAAAGAAAATAATTAAAAGAGTAACTATGACAAAATTATTTTGTTATAGTTAACTAGAATGTTTTCTATTCAAATACTCTGCGAATCCATTTGTTAAAAAAATAGTTTTGAAGTTTGAATAGTAGACTAAAACTAGCACAACGTTATGTATAATGTATCATCGAGTTGAATAATGAATTTAAAAAAAAAATAAAGAGATTTTGAGTATCTAAGTTATATAAATGAATTATTTTGCAATTAATGCTATAATCCCTGAAATTAGCATTACTAATATTGCTACATACAATAACCAAAGAGCGAAACCTGGGAATAGTAATAAAATAATTAGAAAAATAATAGCAAGGCCCAGCAATGACCCACCACTTGCTTGTTGTGTCTCCACCATTTTTTCACCTCCATAATATTTTTAATCCACTATAATAGATAATATAATCTTATTACTGTATAAATTTATGGTTTTTTAATTTTACTAACTATCAAGGTGATTTTATTTCACAGGGGGAGTGCCGACGAATAACAAAAAGTTTGTTTGTCAAATCTGTATTTAAGTTGCAGTCTTGGATGTTTGGTGAGTCTTAAGGGTAATTATAATATCCGCTGAATTCTTCAAAGCTACACTGAACCCAGGTTCAGCCCCAATAACAATAGTTTTTTTCCCGTGTTCCTTGGCAACGTTTATTAATGGAAAAAAGTCAACATCACGGGTCATGATGGCTATGATGTCAATATTTGGATTGTGAATAAGTTCAAATGCCTCCACAGCCATCTGGACATCTGTTTCCCCTGCAACAATCATAGGTGAGAAACCTTGATTTACTACAGCTTCTATAAGTTTGTCTGAAGCATACTGATTAAGAAAAACCTTGCCTATCTTTATATTACCATATTCCGCTATTAAATCTTTTACTGTATCTAAATCGCAGTCAAATTCCTTTCTGAGCATGTTTGGTCCATCTACAAGTAGACCAATATTTTTATCATGACTATCATGCTTTATAAGTGGAATATATTCTTTAAATGAACTAAATTTATCTAAACGACGCATTTACATCTCCAATAATAAATGTAAAAATTAATCAGGATATATAATCAGTTTACCAACATATACACATTAAAAAATATCAATTTCTATCTTTTAGGATAATTTTTATTGATTCATAATAATTTAGGAAATTTTAAAAAAAAATATATATTTATAAATACTATTTTTCATTGTTGTTTCTTTTTTCGTCTAATTTTAAACTCATTCAGGACTTTCTAGTTTGTCTAGTCTTTCCTCGATTTTTTTGAGTTTTTTGTTTGTGGATCCTCTGTATTCGTTGAATCTGCTGTCTAGAGTATCTAGATCTCTTGATACTTTGGTGTATCTTTTTTCTATGTCTAGAATGTCGTCTTTGGTTGCTAGTTTCCAGTCTTTTATGAGTTGGTCGCTTTTTTCGTCTAAAAATAAGTCTATTTTATTTGACATTGAGTCTGTACTCGTTGCTCCTTTAACTGAGCCTTTTAATTTTTCGCTTACACCTGATACTTTCTCGCTTACACCACTACCTGTAATCTTCTCGCCTGCACCCGACACAGTAGAACGTACCCTATCACCCATTCCAGTTGCTTTTTCTCCCATTCCCGACATTTTTGCACCAACTCCTCCCATATCGTTATCTTCACCTTTCACTTTTTCACTTGCACCTGAAACTGTTGATCTTGCTTTTTCACCGGTTTCAACAGCAACTGAACGTGCCTTCGCAAATGATAGATTCCTAGTGTCCTGCATATAGAAATAAAGCAAAACCACAATGGCACCTGCGATTACTAGTATTGCCAATAACTCTAATGGAGTCATTTATGTTTCCATCCTTTAGATTTACCTGTTTTCTCTTCAAGTTCCTTTTCCTTCTCCTCTATGTCCATAAGCAGTTTTTGAAGTTTTATATATTCTGTTTTTGCTTCAAGACGATTAACCCGCTCATTTATCTCGCCGTGGAGGTATCCGGCTTTATGCATTAAATTAGATGTGTTTTCCCTTATAGTGGTTAATTTTTCCTGCTGATCCTTTGGTAGAACTATATCATTCATCATGCGTTTGGATTCCAAGTCCCTTTCAACAAGCTCTATCTTCTTTAGTTCAGCCTGTTTTGTGAGGAATTCAACGTTAGTCTGTGCTTCTCTGACCCGCCTCCATTGCATAAGTGCAACTATCAATCCAACAACTACTATGGCTGCTATTACTATATAAAGTACATTTTGTTCAATTGCCACCATACTGTTACCTATTCCTATTGTTCGTGGATATCGCTTGTAAGTAGTACTTTATCCCCAATAATTTTTACAATGTCATAAGGAATTATAGTCCCGCCACTAGAACTTCCAAGGCTTTCCAAGATTCCTCCTTTTCCAACTTTGAACGATTCCAATGTCTGGGTTTCAAAGTCCACCTCCACATCTTGCACCTTACCAATTACAATTCCCGCAGTGTCCACAACTTCCTTTCCAATGATTTCTTTTTTTATCAACATGGAATCACACCTTTTTTTTAGATCAATTATCAACAAGAATTTGTAATATTATTTATGTTCGATTTTGTACTAGTAATTTTTTGTATGAATTGAAAAATGTTCTATATTCTGAAAACCGTACACTGCCCAATAATCCTTCAAAGAAATTCAAAAAAACTGAGATAGATGAAGGATTTTAATTCAAAAAAAAATATATAAATAAAGGTTGTTTAAATCCTTTATTTAAGTCCTAACTGAACTCCACCGATTCTTGGTGCTAAGAAGTTGTAGATTATGGTGATAATTGCAACCATAATGAATGTTCCTATAAAGTACCTGAGTATATCATATATGAGGACTTCAACTCCTAGTACTGCATTTCCTGCTGCAGCCATAGTTATCAATTGCACAATGCCCATTATAATTCCGAATATAAGTGCAACTGAGGCTATAGCTAGTGATGCTGCTACAACTGGTATGGATGTTATCTCATGTGCTGTTCCTGCAGGTGCAAGTAATAACCTAACTCCACCAACTTTAGGTATAATGTAGTTGTAGAATATTGCTGCTAGTGCACTACCAATAAATCCTAATACAAAGACAGCTATTGGTATACCTATGATTAACATCAATGCTATAACAACTCCGCCATTACCTACGGCTGAGCCGTTTGGAAGATTTGCAGCTGTAAAGTTAGTTGCGTTAACTGACAAGTTTGTAGCATTACTCATACTTAAAAGTGCTGTTGCGTTGTTAACTGCTGCTACACCTAGTTGCATTACAAGGGGGATAATTGTACTTACAATTGTAGTCAATGGTAAAATCACTGCAGTTAGTAAGAGTCCCATTATTAATGCCCATATTGCTGCTATTGCTGATAATATGAGTGCAAATGACATCACAGGTACTGATGTCACTTGGTCTCCTTCTAGCCCTAATTTTACTCCGCCAAGTCTTGGTACAAGCATGTTGTAAATCAGTGCTGTAATGAATGAAAGTGTTGTATAAACCAGGAAAGCTCCAATAGGGTAAAGTATTATCATTGATATGCCTAGACTGGCAAATATTAGTGCTGCTCCCGGTAAAAATGCTGCTAATGCTCCAAAGGCAATCAGTAGTATAATTGCATATATAAGGCCTATTATAGCATTTATAGAAGCGGTCATCACTGTGAAAGGCACTGGTTCAATAGATTGTATTTCTTTAATGTCGACCATTTTTTCAACTCCTTTTTAATTATAATTTATTATATATTCCTAACTTTATATTAAATTTTCGTTTTATGGTTAGAATCATACAATAACTGTCTATTAAGAGTTTGAACTTGTTTCTTTGAGTATGCATTATGATCTACTTAACATATTTTTGTTATGCATAATTATTATAATCTGTATGATAAAATCAGAATTATTGGATTGAATTATAATTTAAAAGGCAGTTTTATAGATAAATTTAGTTTTAATTGATTAAAACATGTTTCGATAGATTTAATCCAGTAAAAGATAATAATTCTATTGCCTAATAATTGTATTTGAATTTAGTGATAGAAATGTTTAATTTACTAATCCTTCAAACTCCCATTGTATCTCACCGGACGTATATTTAAATACTTATCATTTAGACTAAATACTATGAGTAATAAATAAGATTCCACTCATATTGACAATATTTTCAATGAATTATCATTAGCTGACTGATCTCGATATAATATTTATTAATGGAGAAATATTAATGGAAAAAGAAAAACCTATTTTAGGGTATGATAAATTTTTGATGATGGCCATTATAAAGGAAGGTCCACTCAGTTTGGAGGAATTATGGGAAAAATCCATGTTATTTTTATCTTTGATCTGGTACCAGCAGTTACCTGGAAAAGGCCAGCCACTTATGGAAAGATTATTTTTCAAAGCTACTCGTTTACGCTCAGAACTGGAAGAGGTTAGAAATGATAAGTCTAATCATGGTGCTGAAATTGAAATGGATAAATTAATCAAAAAGGGTTGGATTAATCTAAATAAAGATGATAAATATGAATTAACCAAGGAAGGATTGAGTCAAGCTAAAATATATCGACAAAATATAAAAAAAGAGGCTGCTATGGTAGATAAGGAATTAAAACCTTCCACCACAGCTATGAATACAACATTTTTAGATGCATTCCTTGCGTTTCTTAAACTAGGTGGTGGATTAATAAGCGGTAGTATGGGTTTAATTGCCGATGGAAGTGATGCCACCATGGATACAGTCGAAGCTATCTTGGTTTGGCTGGGAATTAAATATCATCGAGAAAAATTAAGCACACTTCTAGTTGTAGCAGGATTATTTATTGCAGCCATTACAGTATTATTTGATTCCATCACCCATTTATTAGCGACATTTGGAGGACATGCAGAACCCATAACTATGCCTTATCTAGTTATAGCTGTTGAAGGAGTGGCTATATTATCTGCGTTTTTCCTTTTTTATTACCAACGTTTCGTTGGGAAAATCAACAATAGTTTAACTTTAATATCACAATCTGTAGATAGTAAAAATCATATTTTCATTGGTTCATCGGTTATTATAGGTGCCATTTTCGCAATTTACGGTGTTTACTTTGTTGATGCTCTAATCGGATTATTCGTAGGGGCAGGTATATTTAGAGATGCTGTAAGTTTACTTCGAGAAGCTATATTTGCTGAGAGAGGTGGAGAAGAAGATTACTCCAAAGAGTACAAACTTCCATTACAAGAATGTTGGGAAGAAAACAGATTAATAGCATTCAGAAACTGGATACTATACCTTTTATGGGAAGACCAGCAAAGAACACGCAAAGAAATAATTTCTTCACTCCATAGTACTTTCCATCCAGACAACTATATCCCTGTACTTAGTGAGCTCAAAGCTACTGGTTCAGAACCTTATGATTTCGATAATAAATTTAAAAATCTCATAAAACCATTAATAGAAGAAGAACTTTTAATTGAAGAAATAGAAGAGTACCTTCTAACCGAAAAAGGTGAGGAACACCTCAAAAATTTCATAAATAGCTTCAATAACTATGATGTGCGTCGTTCTGATGCCCTACTATTGGCTATGGCCCGAGATGAGAAGGAGGATAACTAAAATAATAAATATTTGATTATTTTTTGGTATCCAAACAATTGAGATAATAATTTATATTCTATTTTTCTTTTTTTTGGATAATTTATTTTTTTAGATGTAATTTAAATTAATAATAATATCAACTTATTCCCAAGGATTATAAAAAATATTCCACTAACATCACAAAATCGAATTAAGTGTATCTAGATAAAATCTGGAGAAAAATTTAAATCAAAAATGAAAATTTTTTCTTTCAAATAAAAAAGGTGTTATTTCCTAATTTTTTTATTTAAATTCCTTAGATAGTAATATATACAGTGCTAAATATTAATAAAACAACAGTCCTTGTGTCAGCACAAATTCTTAGCCCAAATCGTTATATACTATGAAATCAAATCTTGAAACTGTGCTTTTTACCTTGAATTTTACAAGCGAAGCAACATACATTTTAGTCCCTTGGGGTAGTGGCAATCCTGTGAGACTCTGGATCTTTCGACGGCGGTTCGACTCCGCCAGGGACTACTGATTAAATCACTGAACACCAGTATCAGTGATCAATAATTTTAGTTTTTTTTGTTGTAATTCCTAAAAATTCATTTTACCCCTATCTTGTTCAAGACCCCTAGACCAACTTATCAATATAGGTACATTTTTAACATTTGTAAATATTTGAGATGTGAACTACCCCTCCCTTTCGGAAGGAGCTTCTTCCTTCATTAAATCCACTAATGTGGTTTTTTTCAGAGAAGCTTTAATTTCCGTAGTTCCTACGATACTGATTAGATTAAGTGTAGTATGCTTGGTTATCGCATACGATACTATTAATTATTGTTAAACTATTATTTATATATAGGGTTGGATTCATCCCCACCCTCACACATGGGGTCTTCTCCAACATTAAGATAAATAATTCTTTAATATTACAAACTTATCATAAAATAATATCTTTATTGGATTACATTTTGATTCAAAAAAAACTAATGCAAATAGGAATAAGAAAATGAATCAAAAAATTATTATTTTGAATCATATCGAATTTTACTACTCATCAAATAAAATTTGGAAAAAAAATTGAAAGTAAAATTTGAATTTAAAAAACTAAATTAATAGAATAATTCAGCCATATTAAAGAATGTTGTTATCAATTAAGAATGGCAATTTTGGTATAGATATGGATATCAGATACTTTTCTTTATTATTCTAAACAATATTCAGATCTTCATGTGGAATTGAAAGGAAGTATTAATTTCTACCAACTAAAAAATCTCTGAGCTTATCCCTATTTATTCTTGCATTAACATCTAAAGGATTAATTTTTAAAGCTTCATTAAAGCATTTCATGCCCGCTTCTAGGTCTCCAGAATTAGCAAATGCTGCTCCTTTGTTAGTAAGAGCATTGGTATTTTCCGGATTTATGGTTAGTGCTTTGTTATAACATTCAATTGCAGAAGAATAATCTTCCATATCATAATATACCGCCCCCAAATTAACCAAGAGTTCTGTATTATTCTCATCCTTAGAAATAGCTTTATTGAATACATCTAAAGCTTCCCTATATTTTTTAAGTATTCTTAAAACATTTCCCTTGTTGTTAAGAGCTTGAATAAAATTTGGATCAATTTCCAATGCTTTATCATAGCATTTTATTGCTTCATTATACTGGCCATTCTCAAAAAAGGCAATTCCTTCGTTATTCCATTCTCCAGGATGTTTGGGCATAAAAATATTCTCCTAAACTTCAGTATATTAATTTATTATAAACCTGAGATGTATTATATTTCAAATCATTTGAATTTCTGCATTAATATTCACAGAACTTTTTTTCCTAATTTATGGTATAATAAATTTTAATTTAAATTAGTTCTTGTTAAAAATTATTTAATTATAAAATAAGAATAAAATTATTAATATTCAATTGAAAATTTACATCTAGGAGGATTAGGACCTAAAAGATAGCTATGTGCAATTTTTCCATCTATACTTGCCCATTTTAATGTGAGTTCTGCCATTGCCTTACACATTAGGCAGTATATTTTATTATCCTTTATTTTTGGACCCCACAAGCATTCGACAACTCTAAATTCATCTGCGCTTGTTTCCACACTGTAGCCTAAGTTTGAAAACATATGAGCCATCCAGGCAATATATTCAGATTGAACCTTTCTTAAATATTCAGGATCATCAATAAAATCATGTTGAACTTTAAGTTCTCTCTTAAATTTTACCTTCATATTATCCTCAAAAAACTTGGCAAATTCTCGTAAAAAACTTGCTGTATCTTCTATTCGTATCTGAGATGTGAGTGCAGGTGTAGAACTCAACATGAAGTCTTTTACAGTACTCATACGTTCTTTTTCTTCAAATTCTTTGGTTTTGTGTTGAAAATCTCTTCTTAAAAGAGCTATTTCTATACTGTATTTAAGTTCTGTATCATCAAAAGGTTTTATAACATAACCTGAGGGTCTAGTCAATTTGGCCCTTTCAAAAGTATCTGCATCTGCATGTGCAGTCAGGTATATAACAGGTACATCAAAACGTTGTGAAATACGTTCCACAGCATCTATTCCATCCATATCTCCTCTTAACACAATATCTGCCAGAATAAGATCTGTACCTTTTTCATTTGATATCTGAATAGCTTCTTCTCCAGATCCTGCGAGTCCTACTACTTCGTAACCCCAGCCTTCAAGCTTAGTCTGTATTTCAAGGGCAGTAATATTCTCATCTTCAATTACTAGAATTTTTTCTTCAGGAACTAGAAACACCTCCTCAACATGTTATACTTAACTATATGTCTAACTTAAATTGTTTATATAATCTTCTGGAAAATTTCATCTCCAATTAATTATTAATAACTATTACAAAATCTAGGGATTATGTTTTACAAATTATATTAAACAAAAATTAATCAATATTTATAAGATTATATGTTTAACATTTACAATTGATTTATAAATTTGTAAATATCTATTTTTTTCATTGAATTACAAAAATCTAACTTGAAACTATATTTAGCCCAGTATAAGTTTCTGTGGATTCACACCACACATTAATTTAATCTCATCCATTGAAATACCATATTCAAACATGGTACTAATAAACATCTTCAAACCATTAACAGGAAGAGGGTTATGGATTTGACCAAAATCTGTAGCCATTAAACATCTCTTTGCACCAATTTCCTTTATTGAATCTCCAATTATCATTGGATCGAGGTTATCGTGCATCTCCATACAAGCAACAAAACAGTGTTCTAAATAAGCATAACTAGCCATTTCCACTTGTTCATCTATAGTTGCACCAACTACTCCAGTTAATGGATGATTAACAATTATCTTCCAAATTCCCAGAGTCTTAGCCATATCTATCAAACTAAATATATCTGATGGTTTCATATGTCCCGTTCCAATAACCATGTTATTTTCAGCAACTACATGCAATATCTCTTCAATCTTAACCCAATCCATTTCCATGGTTGGATATGAAACTGTTGGAAACCAAACAAATCTACCTCCAATTTCAGCGGAAGCTTTGACAGCTTCGGGATTTAATCCTCCAACACTATTATTGAGTACCACACCCCCAAAAACTGGAAAGCTAGCCACTTCAGAAGCAATGATTGCCCTACCTGATGTTGGTTCTAAATGAGATTTTAAAACTATTGAATGCATTTTCTCATTTTTAGCACTCAAAACAGCTCCAATATCTGTTTGTAATCTGGGTTTAATATCCGGACTTGTATGAATATGTGTATCTGAAAGGTTCTTCAGTGGATAGTCTTCATCAGAAAATTCCTTAATATGATACTCGTTTTTTAACTTCGTCATAGAGGTTTCCCCCTGTTGAATCCATTGTAACAATTAATGGCCCAAATTCTTTAACTTCCAGTTCCCAAACTGCTTCAGGAACACCAAGATCAAGCCAGTGAACACTGTTAACCTTCACCACTGATTTAACATATAGTGCTGCACATCCACCAACTGCTGATAGGTATGCTTTTTTATTTCTAACCAGAGCCTTTGAAGTCTCTTCATCCATACCACCCTTTCCAACAATAAGCCCTGCACCCATGTCTAAGATTTTATGTTCATATGGATTCATCCTAGTGCTTGTTGTAGGGCCAACAGCAATCATATCGTATTTATCATCTGTTTTTTTTATTATAGGACCTGCATGAAAAATAACAGAACCTTTAATATCAATTGGAGATCCTTTTTCAACCATTCTTTTATGGGCACTGTCTCTTGCAGTATAAATGGTTCCTGAGATGTAAACAATATCTCCAATCCTTAAATTTGCTGTTTCCTCCGATGAAATTGGGGTTTCAAGTTTCACATTCATAGATTCACCTTTTATCAATCCTAAGTTTATTGTTGAATATTTGGGAAATTTCAGTTATTAACATCTTATCTTAGAAAAAACCTAAAATTCTTGAAATATATTGATAAGAACATATATGAGAACAAATTGGATATACTTGACTACTTAAAAAAAGAATTTGATAAAAACTTCAAGAATTATCTCTGATCATAAAAAATTATCCAATTGGTACAATAAAATATATGATTATTAAATTTGGATAAAATTACATTTGTGAACCGCTATTCGGGCTGTTAAAACGGTTTATATTCAATTTTTTTGTTTTTCTATAGTTTAAAGATTGATTTATTCTTTCATAGAATTTTTTAAACCTGTTTATATGGATTATAAATAGTTCCTTGGTTTTGTCAGCATCTTTAGGCATTATTCGATTAGGAATGATTATTGTGACTTCTATTGATAATGTTTGTAGTGATTCATTATATTCTATTTCAGAAGTCATGGAGTATTCATTATCAAGATATAAGTTTTGATTGTTTAATCTGTTACTTATAAATCGATATTGTTCTCTGTTAACTCCTGTATCTACAAATTTAATTACCATATCGGTTGCAAAGGGTTTATTTACTTTTATTTCACATTCATTAAATTTTAACATTTATTGGTCCACCAATAATAATCTAGATTCATATCAGATATAATTAATGTACATTTTAGATTTTTGTGAAAATTATCACAAACATATCAACATACACTAATTAAGATTTGTTACCCCCATTGCTGTACCCTCGGGTTTTTCTGATTTATATTTAAAATAAATCAGTGTATTGAATGGAATTATTATAATATTAAAATCAGAAACATCTTTTGTAATTTCAATAATTTCCTCTTCAGAATTTATGTGTATTGAAAACAACCTTATTTTCTCCAACTTCATAAATTTTTTCACAATCGGAAGTTGTAACTTTCAATTTAACAGCCCAGCTCATTAAATCACCAATAATACTTTGATCTAAATATCAAATAAATTTTTAAAATAGAAATTTATGATTATGTGATGATACTCACAAAATATTAGTCATAAAGTGCAAGTGTAAAACCAAATTATTGGATAATTAAAACTTATGAAAATTTAGAAAATAAAAACATATACAATTTAGATTCTCATTTTTAGTAATGATGGGAGTAAGAATAATAATCTTTTAACAGTAAATAAATGATGTATATAACTATAGAAGTACTAACATAATGATATTCAACTTCATCATCAATAAAAAAAAATTAAAGATACAAATATTATATATAAATTTAATATAACCATTAATAAATAATTTCTACTACTATCGAGGTAAATTATGGCAAGTTCTGACAGAATAATGGGTTTAAGCAAATACATTGTTACCCTTCCCGGCTCAACCTTTTCAGTTGCAAGTATGGTCTTTTTAAGTTTTATTTTAGGTGCTATTGTTTCTGCATTAGAACCAAGTCCCAATTATTCACTTTTATACAGTATTATATACGGAGGCGCTGCAGGATTTCTTATATTTGGTTTAACATCCATAATGAGTGGTGCTGTAACCCAACCAATGATCAACACCCTTGAAGGTAGACACATGAAGATGAAACAATCCATGTTTCTTTCACTTCTATCTATGTTGATAGTGGGTTTTGTTTACTTTATAGGAAGTCTAATCTCATCATTTACAATTTACAGTTATACCATCGACGCCCTTGTCTATGGATGTGTGATTATATTTGCAATAAGAATCCTAGTATTATGGGGAACATCCAATATCAACTTTTTTAAATCATTACCAGCTGCAGCAACCCAACCTGCGCTAATATTAAGTATGGTAATTGTAATTGTATCATTAACCAGCATAACAACGAATATTGGATACTTCAGTATACTTGCATTACTGATAAAAATTGTTATAGCTTCCTTAATTCTTGTGGTTGCCATATATTCATTTGTTGTGATAATAGAATCCCCAATGAAAAGAAATCTTGGAGTTGGAGGTTTGGAACTCTTAAGCCTATTTTTAGCCCATGTTACAGAAGGTTCAAATTCTCTTGAAGGACTTTTTGAAGATATGGGAGAACCTATAGATACTATAATAGGAATAATGGCCTTCAAAAATAAAAATGGATTGAAAGCAATCTTTTTAAGTCCAAGTGTGCATCCAGGACCAATAGGAAACATAGGCGGAGGCAACATGCCCACGCAACTAGCAAATAAATTTGAACCATTTACAATGGTATGTCATGGCCCTTCTACACACGATTTCAACCCAGTATCAGCAAAGGAAATATCTAAGATAGAAAAAGTAGTCAGAGACACTTTAGAATCTTTGGAATATTCTAATAAAGCAGGTAAATTCTCAAGGGTTCAAAGCGGAAATGCAAAAATAGGTGCCCAATACTTTGACAACAATTTGGTACTACTTGCTACCATGGCTCCTGAAGGATTTGATGATATGGACTTTGGTGTTGGTCTTGCACTAATAAACCTTGCTAAAGCAAAAACAGGGGCAGAAAATGTGATATTAGTAGAATGTCATAACGCCTTTAAAGGTGATGGTGGCAGGATACTACCAGGTAACAAAGAAGTTTTTGAGCTTATGGATGCAGTAGAAAAGCTTCAATCACCTGAAAAGCAAAATAATATCAAAGTTGGATGTGCATATGACCCAATGGATGACGTGAGCAAAGACGAAGGTGTGGGAGAAAGTGGAGTTAAAGTAATGGTATTGGAAGTGGATAATCAGAAAACAGGTTACATCCTGCTTGATTCCAACAATATGATAATTGGATTTAGAGAAAGAATTCTGAAACATTTAAAGGATATTGGCCTAGATGAAGCAGAAATTCTCACATCTGACACACACTTTGTAAATGCTCTTTCAGGCGGTCACAATCCAGTTGGAACTAAAAAACAAGATGTGATACTTGAACATATAATAAAATCTACAGAAGATGCAATGAAAGACCTTGAAGATGTTACAGTTGCTTGTGATGTTTCAAGGATAAAAGATTTAAAAACTCTTGGACCAACACATGCAACAGAACTTGTAACAACTATAAGTTCCATAGTAGCTGTAAGCAAAATATTTGCACCTCTCATATTTATAATAGCATTTTTATCTGCTTTTATATGGATATTTTACTGGGCGCTCTAATAATCAGCTCAGTTTATTCATATTAAAAAAAAATGAAGACATTAAGAATAATTATTTAAAAAAAACAGAAAAAATGGGAAAATTTATTTCCCAGCTGGAATTGGCGGCACAGGGTTGATATTAAAAAGTAGAATCCATAATACTATCCATATGAATAGAAACGGTACAATTCCACTCCAAAGCCATCCTTTAAATCCACCAACAGCTTCTTTACCAAATATTCTCTCGGAAACCTGTCCGGATATGTAAAGAACCACAAGGGCTATTAATATTGCAATGGCCTCATTGTTAATTCCACTTATTAATCCAGTTGTTAATGCAAACGATAAAAAAGCCGCTATTATTCCTCCAATTACATGTATGATCGTTACTTTAGCATCTACATCCATAATCTTTTACCTCCAAATATGTTTATTATTAGTCTCTTGTCATAAATAAAACCATAAGGTGTTCCAATGAAAGCCATGTCCAATGTTGATATTTACGCAATTTGCAAAGAATTAGGAGAACTGTTAAAGGATGCCAGGGTTCAAAAGGCATACCAACCAACCAAAGATACTGTACTTATACGGTTCCATGTGCCTTCTAAAGGCCGTGTTGATGTGATCTTTCAGGCTGGTTTACGAGTACATACGACCCAATATCCCCCACAAAACCCCAAAGTTCCACCAAACTTCCCTATGCTTCTGAGAAAGTATATTAAAGGAGGCCGTGTAACTGGAGTGAGTCAACACAACTTTGATAGGATTATGCGGATCGATATCCAGAAGGAGCATAAATTTTCATTGGTTATAGAACTCTTTGCTAAGGGTAATATAATACTTTTGGATGAAGATGATCAGATCATTCTACCTCTGAAAAGAAAATTATGGCAGGATAGAAAGATATCCTCAAAGGAGGAATACAAATATCCGCCTGAAAGGGGTATTAATCCGCTTGAAATTGAAAAAGATCAATTAAAAGAAATATTCCAGAATTCTGATAGAGATATAATTAGAACTCTTGCTGGAAATGGTCTTGGTGGCCTGTATGCCGAAGAGATAATATTGAGATCCAATGTTGATAAAAAGAAAATGGCTAGTGAAGTAACTGATGATGAAATTAATGCACTGCACAGCGCTCTAAATGATGTTTTCAAACCCATTAAAACATATGATTTCCATCCACAGATAGTATCTGGAAAAAAAGACGATGTTTTACCTCTTGATCTTCAGATGTATTCAGAATATGATAAAAAAAGATACGAAACCTACAATGAAGCTTCTGATGAATTCTACAGTAGCATAATTGGTGAAGATATTGTACAGGTACACGATGAAGTATGGTCTGGAGAAGTTGGTAAATTTGAGAAAAGACTAGCAATACAGTTGGCAACTCTTGAAAAATTCAATAAAACTGTAAAAGATTCCAAGATAAAGGGCGAAGCAATATATTCCAATTATCAAAATATACAAAATATTATAAATATTATAAATGAGGCTAGAGAGAAACATTCATGGCTTGAAATCATTTCAATCATAAAAAAAGCTAAAAAAGCTAAAACTGAAGGATTGGAAATCATTGAATCAATAGATAAAATGGGCGTTTTAACATTAAACCTTGATGGAATCATAGTTAATATTGATACGGGATTAGGCATTCCTGAAAATGCAGAAGTATATTATAATAAGGGTAAAAAAGCTAAAAAGAAAATTAAAGGAGTTAATATTGCTATTGCTAAGACTGAAGAGGAAATTAAAAAAGCAAAAGGTAAGCGAGAAATAGAAATGGAAAAGGTTTTAGTACCTCAGAAACGGGTTAAAAAGGATCTTAAATGGTATGAAAAGCTAAGATGGTTTTTAACATCTGATGGTTTGATGGTTATTGGTGGCAGGGATGCAACAACCAATGAAATGGTTGTTAAGAAACATATGGAAAACCGTGATATCTATTTCCATTCAGATATACATGGTGCTGCATCCATTATTCTTAAGGCAGGTAAAGATGAAATTCCAGAATCAAGTATTAACCAAGCTGCTGCATTTGCAGCATGTTTCTCGAGTGCATGGGCTAAAGGCTTAGGTTCTGCTGATGTTTACTGGGTTCATCCCGAACAGGTATCAAAAACACCACAATCAGGTGAATTTGTTACTAAAGGGGCTTTCATAATACGAGGATCACGAAACTATATCCGAGGACTTCCATTAACACTAGCAATTGGTAAAGTAGATTACGAAGGAGAAAGAATAATGGCAGGACCTCCGGAAGCAGTATCTAAATATACTGAAAATTTTTCATCTATTAAACCGGGTTATACTAAAAAAGAAGAGATAGCAATGCAGATAAAAAATAAGATAGATACAGATAAAATGTTCATAATTGAAGATGTTGTCCGTGTTTTACCTTCTGGAAAATGTGATTTTGTAGATAAAAAGGGTTCCAAAAGAAAAAGGAGATAATATCTTCATTGATTAATATTTTAAAAATAAATTTGTTGGAGAAAATTACATCTTCTCTTTATCTTTCATTTGTTTTTTTAGAAGAAAATTAATGTCTATAACGTACATTCCTTCTTGATCAGAAATAATTATAGAGTCATCCTCTAATAAAGAAGGTAAATTTAGCTCGTATATACCATGTTCTTTTATCATTATGGTTTCGATTGAGTCTCCCTTTATCTCTTGTATTTCTGGTTTTTTTCCCTTTTGATGGAATTCAAAGAATTTACTACCACACTCAGGACATCCTTTAAGGATTACTTCCTCTGAGTTGATTGTAAACTCTGATCCACATTTAATGCAACGATGCACCTGAATCACCGAGGTTGGCAATCATGGACAGGAAGTTTGATCTCTTCTTGACTGCCTTCATTACATTTGCAGGACCAATAATTGTTATTCCTATTGTTTTCTTTTTTGAAAGCCCAAAAAATGAAGATTTGTCCTTTTCTAGGGTGTATATATCAATTCCCATGAAATTTTCAACATCAATTTCACGCATTGTAGTTTCAATAAGTTCTGCCTCTTCTCCAGGAGTGAGACCACCCTCTATAACTACCAAATCACCGTCTTTAACCTTATCAACTATCATGGAAATTTTTTCCATACTTGTTCGGGTTTTTAGTGCATCCGATGATAGAAAATCCATTTTTAGAGCATTTGGTTCTGTATTATCCATTTTAAAACCCCTAATTAATTAAATTTATCAACCATTGCCTGATAAAGATCGGCTGTATTTTCTCCGTGTAATGCTGAAACTGGTACAACTGTGTGTTGTGGAAAAACAGAAGTGATTCGCTCAGAGGAAGCTTCAGGAAGGTCGATTTTGTTGGCTACAATAACAAATGGTATTTTACGTGCTTCAAGATTGCCCATTATTGTAATATTTGCTTGAGTTAATGGATCTTGTGTGGCGTCTACTACCAAAAGCACACCTGTAACATCATCTAACCATTTTATAGCTTCAATAATTCCTTTAGTTGCTTCTTTTGCTCTTTCTTTTGCTTCTTCTTCTGATAAACCAAATTCTAGGAAATTTTTATAGTCTATCTTTGTTGCTATTCCCGGAGTGTCAACAATATCGAAGTCTAGTTCTACTCCATCATATTCAATTTGAACACGTTCTTGTCTGTAAACACGTCTAGTTTCATGAGGAATCTCGGATACAATGCCTAATGGTTTACCAATCCAGTCATTTGTCATTGTATTTGCTAGTGTTGTTTTACCAGAATTGGGGTGTCCGTACAAACCGATTTTAAGTTTTTTATCCTTGCCAATAAGCTTGTTGAAGATGTTTTTAAAAAAGCTACGTCTGAAGAATTTCCGCATGTTTATCACTCTTATCAACTCACAATGATTAAGACATTAGACCATAAGAATATACTTAATCATCTAATGGTATTATTATTTTCCTTTATGAATCCCACTGTACCATTCTTGTTTATTAGTTAAACCTTAGGGTTTATATAAGTTCTGTTTTTGACCCTTAACATAATACCATATCTTCAATAGTATTTTGGAGACTTGATCACATTAGAGGCCATAGTTAAACTATACCAACAAAAGTTGATGAATTAAAATGTTAAATTTATTCCTGTTTTAATGATAATACTAAATAATAATAAGGAATTAAATCCAATAAAATTAAAAAGATATTTTGAAATAAAATCTTGATAGCCTAGATATTCAAATTTAAAATAATAAAATAAAATTTATCTTAAAGTAGGAGAATACACCATCCATGAGGGTGGGGATGAATCCAACCACAACATATAAATAATAATTAATACCTATTACTAATATAGTATGCGATAGCCAAGTATACTAAACTTAATCTAATCAGTACCGTAGGAACTACGGGAATTAAAGCTTCTCTGAGAAAGCACAATAGTGGATTCCATGAAGGAAGAAGCCCATTCCGAAAGGGAGGGGTAGTTCACTCCTTGTAACTATCACCAGGATTTAATATTATAACTTCAACATTTCTATTTGACTTTCTAACCATATCCGAATATTCCAATGGGTCTTGTTCTATAGCCGGGTATGTGTTGTAATGCATTGGAATAATTATCTCTGGATTAATCCATTCTGCAGCTATAGCTGCCTCAAATGGACCCATTGTATAACGATCTCCAATAGGCAACATTGCGATATCTGGTTGATATATATGGCTAATCACATATCGCATATCAGAAAATATTCCTGTGTCTCCTGCATGATATATCTTCCTTCCATTTTCCAGTTCCAATATAAAACCCGCTGAACTTCCACCTGCATCAACCTCCTCAATAAAATCCATATCAGAGGAGTGTAGTGAATTGACCATTGTAATTTTAATATCCTGAATTTTTGCTGATCCACCTATGTTCATTCCTAATGTTTCAAAACCCAGTTTTGAGAGGTAGATAGAAAGTTCATGATTGCAGACTATAATTGCTCCTGTTCTATTGGCAATTTCCATTGTATCTCCAAAATGATCTCCATGACCATGTGATACTAATATAACATCGGCATAAAGTTCTTCGACTGTGACAGGGGATATTGGATTGTTGCTAATAAACGGGTCAATTAGAATCCTAAGATTTTCATCTGTTGTTATCTGAAATGCTGAATGTCCCAGCCAGGTAATATTCATTTTCTGATCTCCATGTCTAAATCCTTTGAAATTTCCCATGCATCTTCAAAAAGTCTTTCAATTTCCTCAATGGACTTCTGGTCCTTGTACATAACACCAACCTCAAAACTCTCATAGATCGGGTCTGTTGATATAATAAGACCATTTGTATTGTCTGATACAACTGCAACTGTGTGTATGTGGGGCATTGTTCTGATCTCAACTTTATTTTCAATTAAAAGTTTAATTAATTCTACAGAAGTATCATCATCTAAGCTAGCTTCCTGAATTATCATTCTACTCTGTGTATCCATAAATTTTTTTAATATAGAAACATCAATGTTCCTGATCCATGGATACATCATTAATATTTTGTTATCTGCCTTCGAGATTGTGTCTTTTAATGCATCCTGTACATCTCCAGCATCAAAGGACCATATGATGCTTGGCTCCTGTGATTCAGATTTCAAAGTATCCAGAGTACCTTTAAATGAATCTAATCTTTCATCAATAATACTCTCAATATCCTTTGCATTTTTAATATAATTCTCCTTCAAACGATTCAATCTGTTTTTAACAAATTCCTGTTCATCTTTTTCCTTGGATTTAGAACTTTTTAATTTAGAAACGTCAATATGTTTAGGAACTGGCTTAATTTTTTCCTTTTTATCTGGTTTTTCATCTGCACTTTCCTTAAGGAGAACAGGTTTTATTGGAGGAACACCAACTTTAGGTTCTGTAGCCTGAGATATGGGAGCCTTCTTTTTTGGTTTTTCCATCGACAATTCAGGAGGAGTAGTTGTTTTAAATGTTTTTTCAGATTTAGGTAATACTTCTTTAGACGTTTGGTTAACTTTTTTAGGTACAGGTCTTGATGTGACAGGAGTAATCTTCTTCATTGGTTTTTCTTTTTCAGATTTAGATGGTATTACTGGTTTCTTATCATCCGCTGAAATGGGTTTAGTTTTCACTGGCTTAATTTTTTTTGAAGATTTAGTTGGTTTGGCTGGAGGTTTTATATTTTGTCCTAGTTTTTCTATTGCACCCTTTTTAGCTTTTCCTGTAACTGGTTTAGGTGCCTGTTTTGGAATTTTATTTTTTGGTTTAGAAGTTTTTGATCTTGACAGATCAATTTTGCTAGAAAAAAATACCATCATAATAATACCAAAAACAGAAGAACACAATCCCCCAAAGAAAAGTCCGAAATTAGGGGGAGTAGAAAAACCAAAGGACATTCCATAAAATCCTGCAATAAGCAGTAGACCTCCAAAAACCGTGACGAGTAAATTGATCATCCTTTACCTCCCAATAATATTGTTACCCCAGATATGTTATCACCAATGATCAAAATGTCTAAAATATAAATGAATCACTATTCTTGATAATAACTATACTTTTTTAATGTATAATATTATCTATTAAGTATTTAAATAGTAGGTTATCTCCATTACTCCTATTATAATTCAATCATAACTCAACCAAAATCGAGTAGGCTATTGGAAAAAAGATATGTACTGATTTTGAAAAAGCATAGATTATTATCAATTGTAATTGAAAAATTGTCAATTAATTTAATAGTATCTTGATTAATGGAGATTCTATTTTGATATTTCATCAGTATCAAAAGATTACTACAAATAACTCTTATTTTAATAAAATAAATGATATATGTCCTAATATCTTTATTTATTCAATATTATTTGATACAAGTATTCAAAAGTAATGCATTCACAATTTATGCTAATTTTCTTCTTGATATTCTTTTTCTGAATTTATGTTCCATATATTATCTTTGGATTTTACATTATTTATTATGTTTTCAACTGCAGTCATTGCAGTGAGCATAGAATGGTCCATATTATTATAGCGGTGCATTCCGTTCCTTCCAATCAAAAATAGGTTTTCAAACTGATCTACAAAATCCTTAATAGTATCAAATTTATTGTAAGTACCGAAATATGCAGGATAGGTTTTTTGAACTCTAATTACAACATTGTCAATGACATCGTTACCATCAATAATGTTAATTTTTTCAAGTTCATTAATTGCAAAATCCTTGAATTTTTCATCAGACAAATTCCACATTTTATCTCCTTCATTGCAAAAATATTCAAGACTTATCCAAACTTTTGAATCGTCATTAACAAGATAAGGACTCCAGTTATTAAATATTTGGATTCTGCCCATTTCAACATCTCTTTCTTGTATATATATCCAATTATCCGAAACTAAATCATTTAAAGTTCTTAGTTTGGTCTCATTTTTTATCTTGAGCTTAGTGAGAAGTAACCCAACAGTGATAAAATCACGGTATATCAAACCATTGGCCACTTCAATAACATCTGCAGGTAAATTTCCTTCAAAAGCATTTATTATATCTTTAACAGGCATTGATGAGAAAAAATAGTCTCCTTCAATCCTTTTTAATTCACCTGTTGATTCGTCATGGACTTTAATTGCAACTATCTCCCCTGAATTGAACTCTAATCCAACTACATTACTATTATGGTGTATTTCTCCACCATTTTCTGTAATTATTTCTCCAACTTCTTCCCACAGTTGACCTGGACCATATTTGGGATATATAATTACTTATTAAGCTTGTTTCAATATTCCTTTGGGATAAAATATTGTATTGTGTAAATCTTTTTTTAAAAGCGTGAAAGACAGCATTTTTAATTGAAAGTCCTTTATATATGAAAAACCAGAATTTTATCAATTTTAAAATTTACAATTCATCAATAATCCCTAGAATATGCCATAATGATCTTAACAGCATCTTCAGTTCCATTGTACTTTGAAAATTTTTCTTTGACTAATTCTGTCCTATTGATTATCTCTTTATCATTAATCAAATCATTTATATCCAATGCAATTTCATTTGGGCTTAAATGTTTTATATTCTCTATAATGGATATCCCATATTTTTGAAAATTCAAAGTGTTTTTAATCTGCTCAGAATGGTTATCAATGGGAATAATAATATTTGGGATTCCAAGTGACATTATCTCCATAATTGTTGTGTGGCCAGCAAGGCTTACAATTACGTCTGATATTTTCATCCAGTCCATCATATTATTTAAATACTCTTTTTTTATCACTTTATGAGATTCTTGGATAAAATCAGCTTTTATTTGTGGACCCGTAACAATTATTAACTTGTCACATTCGATCAGTGATGATGCTTCACAAATTAAATTCAACAATTCTTTTCCAAAATCGCTTCCACCTACTGTTACAAGAACGATAAGGTCAGAATTTTTGAATCCAAACTTATTTCTAAGATAATCCTTTTTGTGCATTTTTTTTGGATTAACTTTAAGAAATGGTCCAGTGTGAACTACAATTTCACTCAGTTTTTGAGGTATTTCTATAGAACCAGGAACATCTGGTATCATTATTACCTTACAAAGCTTGCAAACATCTTGAAAAAATCTTTTAAGACCCGTTTCAAGATATTCAATACTTTTTTCATTGGGATAAATATTTGATATGTTTATTGTAAGTTCGTTTGTAACCATAATACATGGTACACCAAGTATTTTAGCTGTTATTGGAACTGAATAATGTGAGTCTGCTATTATTATATTGGGTCTAATTTTTTTAATGATCTTTGATTCATGGTATATACTTTTCAAAAATATGTATGGAGCATCAATTGATTTTTTAACTGTGTATTTGATATCAAATCCCCCATCTCCATAAAATTTGATATCTGGAAGTTTAAGTGTTTCATATTCATGAAATGCTTTCAACATTTCATATCCTGAACCATAGCTTGCAAAAAATACTTCAACACCTTCTTCTTCTAATTTTCTAGCAATTGCTATACAACGTGATGAATGACCCAAACCTATACCACAAGGCATTATAAGTACTTTCATAGAGTAATCCTCATAATATATAAAAAAATATTTTGAATAATTATAGATAATATGATCAGAGTTTATTTAATTGATTATGTTAAATTTATAAGGTATTATCAGAAGTAAGTATCGATTTTGGATTTAAATCTTAATTACACTTTTAATTATTAGAAAAACTTATATGATCTTATCAGGATATTAATAATATAAAATTGCGGATATTGATTATATCAATAATTAGGGGGATTTTATGATGGACTTAATTAAAGACGAATATGGACAAGGAGCTGCAGAATACATTTTGCTATTTGGAGGAGTAATTGTTATTGCAATAGCTGCACTCATGATATACAGAAGCTATTTCAATCCTGGTATTAACCCATTTAATTCATCACAAGATATTAGTAAAGTAAGAAGTAGCGTATAATATTTTTTAAATTTTACTTTTTAGTCTTTTTAATAGACAAATTATTTATTTCCATCAGATAAAAAATCTACATAAACAATATCCAATTAAAAAAAACTATAAATGAATTGTAGAAATTAGTCCTGTGCTTCCATGTAATTAAGTATATCCTCAAAAAGGTTAACAGACCCCTCTTCATTGCTAAGGCTCCATGAAAATTTGTTAATCAAAATTCTCTTCTGTTCCTCTGACTGAGAGTATATATGGAAAATGGTTTTATTAAACAGTGAGTCAAGATCTTCATGAAATTCGAAGGAATTACGGGATTTAAGATCATCGATCTTGTTTCTGAAGTTCTTTTTTAATTTGGAGGAGGCATTTCTTACTTCGTTAACATCACTGCTTTCCAACAGTTTAATGAGAGTTTCTATTTCGACAAAATCAGTTTTCATAAGTCCAAAAACGATTCCCTCAGGTTTGATGGATTGAATCCTCTTCACATCATCGTAAATACTGAAATCATAATTGGTTATGTATATCTTTTTTTCCTTCAACAAGATCATCAAAGATTCATTTAGAGTTTTATCCGATGTTGAACGTTCAGATTTCTTTCTTATGGTTTCTAGGAGCTCTTTTTTTGATAGTTCTCTACCATCAAGAAGTTCAAGAATTATTTCCTTCATATTATAATTTTTTGGCATGCTTTGACACTTAATTTTTTGTTATGTGATATTATGCACATAAACCTATATAAAAATATCAATTTGTGTCATTAGTTGGTTTCAAGACATAACAATAATAAAAAAATTAATATAAGTCAATCATGTTGACATAATATTACCTTCTTAATTTTTTTCAATAATAAAATTTGTCAACTTAAATTAAATTATAAACTACTATAACTACTTAATTTACTTATAATGGCAGAAATTAAGCTAATTATAAATAGTTTTTATGAACGAATCCTTAATGATTTGTTTTTTTGTGATAATTAGAACAATATTGTAACAAATATTTATAAAGGAGGGAAAAATAAATTAATATATGGAATAGATTAGAAGATTGAGATTTGTTCCAAGGTATAGAGTAGCATGATGGGGGAGATACAAATGGAAATTTTAAAAGACCAAAGTGGACAGGGAGCAGCAGAATATATCCTTTTATTCGGCGGGGTTATTGTTATAGCTATAGCAGCACTCTTAATATACAGAGCATACTTCTCAGGCAATGCAGACGTCAACGCTTCATCGGATATCTCTACTGTTAGATCAAGTGTCAAATAAGGAAGAATATAAAATCTTAAGATTAATGTAGTCTCATTGAACTTACTCAAATGTGATCTACATTATTTCTCTTTTATGTTTGTTTAAACATGACCTTTCAAGGATTATTTTTAAAAATTAATACAAATAATTATTATTTGAACTATTTATTCATCATTAATAGGAACAAAGCATTAAATAAAAAAAATTATCCTTTATAAAAAAAATAATTCATAGAGTAATTATTGAATTAGATTGACTGCATTGTAATAAATTTATATATAGTAGAACATATATTATAATGTTAAATTTAATAGGAGGAAAAAAACCATGGAAATAATGAAAGACGAAGGTGGACAGGGAGCAGCAGAATATATCCTTTTATTCGGCGGGGTTATTGTTATAGCTATAGCAGCACTCTTAATATACAGAGCATACTTCTCAGGCAATGCAAACGTCAACGCTTCTTCGGATATCTCTACTGTTAGATCAAGTGTTAAATAATATTAAAGAAAATGTGGAACATGTTAATGGATGAAAGTGCACAAATTAGCGCCGAAATGATCTTAATTATGGGTGCCCTATTGGTACTTGTGATAGTTGCAGGCGGATTTATTTTTAATATTTCACAGCAAATTGCTACTAGTATCGGCAATGTCCTTAATACTGCAAGAGACAGTACAATTAACAGAATGTAACCCATTAACATTTTTTCCAATTTTTTTATTATTTTTTAAAAATTTTACCTTCAATTTTAAGAAAAGCTATTAATTGATTTAATGCAATTAAATTACTTTTTTGCTAATTATTTTCTAGTATCAAAGAATAAATTCTCAACCCCGTTATTTCTCCATTGCTTATCTCACGGTATCCGGATAAGTTTAGTACTTCGGTTTTATTCCATACAAAGTAATAAGTAATGTTATTATCCTTTAGTTCTAGGTTTAAGTCTTTTGAACTATTGATAGGGGTCGTTCCATAATATTTAACATTTAAATAGTAACAAACTGTTAACATTCCCATCCATTCATCATTTGAAGCAATATTTCCATGAATTCTATAATCAGATTTCAATGTATTGCTCAAATTGTATAGTCCATCATTTGGAGTTGCATAGTAAGTTATTTCGAGAGCTGGTTGAATAACAAATGAAAATACTAATAGGAATAATAAAATATTTCGAATATTTGATGTTAAGACATTATCTTTGTATAATATATCAATCATGTAAAAACCTGAAACCATTAACAAAATAAATATGAACCACAAATATCTCCATTCAGGAATGATAAGACAATATCCTCCAATATAAATCATCATGGTGATTAATAAATACGTCAATATTCTTGTAGCTACTATGTTATTCTTCGATTTAAAAATAACAAACACCATGGATAGTAATATCAAAATAGATATAGGCATGATTGATTGAATAATTTTAAATGTGTAAATTAAATTAGAATATACCAACTTCAATTCGTATTGAATATCTTTCTGTGACTCCAGTGGATTCCAATGATCTATTTTTAAATAAGAAATGTCATCCCAGATACTTATACTAGTATTGTTTGGGGGTTTAATTAAGCCAATATAATAAATAGGGACAGATCCATGTTCTAAAAGATTTACTTTATATTCTGGACCTACCATTGCCTGATTATATTCTCCTGCAGTGGAAATTGTAATTTTCCCATATTTTTCACTAATAGTTCCTATCCATAGACCACTTATTATTGAGAATACCAATAATCCCATAATTAAGTTATTTAAAACCCTTCTTTTATCCATTCTCAAAGCCTTTTTAAAAAAGATTAGGTTAAATAAAATGAAAGTAATCAAAAAAAATGGAAACGCAAAACTTTTGGTCAAATAAGCTAAAGATCCAACAAACCCACACAATGCACCAGAATACCAGTTATTATAATATTTCGAATCAAATAAAATGCTTAGATAATATATTAGTAAACAAACTAACAACAAATCAGGAGTGTTAAATACCAATGAAAATAATACTATAGCCGGAATCATAGCAAATAAAATAGATCTTTCAACAGTGGTATTCATCGCAAGAATACGGGAAAACCTCCTAACACTAATAAAAACAAAGAATCCAATGATTATAGACACAATTTTAGAGACGTATACAGCATATTGTGGGTTAGATCCAAATAATAAAAAGGGAGTTATTAACCAGGAATAAAATGGACTCCAATAACCATTAATAGAATTTCCCAAATTACCCGCAGCATATCCTTTTGCAATATTGATGTAAGAAATTTCATCTCCACCTATTCTATATTGAAAATATTGAAACAAATAAGCCGTTAGGACTATATACACAAATAAAACAAGGATAATATCCCAATTATTATATAAATACCCATTTTTCATTTATTGCCTCTATTTATTTAAATTTTATTTAAATATATTTTATATAAATAATATTGAACTAATTAAAGTTTAAGTGTAACTCAAATAGTTTGATGAATAAGAAACATCATAAATAATAATAATAAACATAATATATTTGAAAATAAAATAAATTAATTAAAATTTTAAAGTTAGTAATTAACAGATAGTATGTCACCATTAAAAAATATTTTAGGAACTAGGAATATGGCAAAATTTAGAAGTTTATTATTCGGTGAAAATCCGCCTAATGTTAGTGAGAATTCATCGAAAACAATAGATGGTTCAAAAAAAGATAGCAATATCACAATTGGCCTAAAATATAAAATGCGATCAAAAAATCCCATAATAGGGAAAAATGCACTTATTCGTTCTAATTCCATTATCTACAATGATGTAGAAATTGGAAACAATTTTAAAACAGGTCATGGAGTGACTATAAGGGAAAAAACAACTATCGGTGACAACGTCCTAATTGGGACTAACACTGTTATAGAAGGTCATTGCTCAATTGGAGATAATGTTAATATCCAATCAAATGTTTATATCCCAACAAATACAATTATTGAGGACTATGTGTTTATTGGACCTTGTGCATGTTTTACAAACGACAAATACCCAATAAGAGTAGATTTTGATCTGAAAGGACCTATAATCAAAAAAGGTGCATCAGTTGGTGCAAATTCAACTTTTTTATCAGATATAGAAATAGGAGAAGGAGCAATGGTTGCTGCGGGCGCAATTGTTACAATGGATGTACCTGATTATTTCCTTGCAATTGGTGCTCCTGCAAGAATAAAACCACTTCCAAAACACTTGAAAAAATTAAATAAAATAAGATAATTTGATTATAATTATTTAATATTATTTTTTATAATCGAAACAATATATTCTGAAGCATTACCCATTATATTTGAGGGAATTTCTATCATTTCAACTAATTTTTGATCATTATCAAGTAAATCCATGACACCTTCAACAATTTTCTCTTGATTGGTACCCAATAACAAGTTTTTACCCATCTCAACATAAACCATCCACTCTGTGTTGTCTCTTAATATCAAACAGGGAACATTTAAAACTGCACATTCTTCTTGGATTCCCCCAGAATCTGTCATTACAAATTTTGAACTTGCCAAAAGTTCAATAAAATCTTTATATCCCATAGGATCCGTTAATATGACATTTTTACCAATTTCCATTTGATGATCTTCAATAACCTTTCTGGTCCTTAAATGGGCAGGGAACAAAACCTTAATTTTATCAGAAATTATGTTAATTGCATCCAATATACCTTTTAATCCCCCGTATGATGTGTTTTCCTGCCTATGAAGAGTTAATAATATGTAATTTCCCTTTTCAAGCGAATAATCTGGTGTTTCATTGTTGAAAAGATCTTTAGTTCTTAGACATGCATCAACCGATGTGTTGCCTACTAGGTAAATTTTTCCAGGAGTTATGCCTTCGTTAATTAGGTTTTTAAAAGCATTTTCATCTGGTGCGAACAAAAAGTCAGAAATATGATCAACCATGATCCTGTTTATCTCTTCGGGCATTGTTCTATCGAATGATCTACAGCCCGCCTCAACATGAGCAACAGGTATCTGAAGTTTTGAAGCTGCCAATGCACCTGCAAGGGTCGAATTGGTATCGCCCTGCACAATTACAATACTGGGTTTTTCATCTAGAAGAACTTTTTCAATTTTCATAAGCATCTTTCCAGTCTGCTTAGCATGTGACCCTGACCCTATATTAAGGGTATAATCACAATCCCTGAGTTTTAGCTCCTCAAAAAATATTCTATCCATTTCATATGAATAGTGCTGGCCCGTGTGAATCAAAATTTGTTTGAAATCTTTATCTAAAAGTGTTATCAAAGTTGAAAGTTTGATTATTTCGGGTCTCGTTCCAAAGATGGTTGCTATTTTCATTTGTCTCTATGAATATGTGGAAAAGAATATATAATAAGCCTTTCTGAAAGATTACCATGAAGATATCTGTGATCATCCCAATGTACAACGAAGAAGACAATGTTCTAAGAACCCTGGTAGAAGTTAACATGGTAATGAAGAATTATGAAGACTACGAGATAGTTGTAGTAGATGATGGCAGTGCTGATGATACATATAGATTGGCAGAGGAATTTTCTTCAGACAATACCCATGTAAAAATTTATAAACAACCAATAAATATGGGAATGGGCAGAGCACTCCGCACTGGCTTTGAAAAGTCTGAAGGAGATATAATAATAACTATAGATGCAGATTTAAGCTACAGTCCCGAACATATCACAAAACTTGCCTCTGAACTCCTTAACGATGAAACTGTCGACATAGCAGTTGGTTCACCCTACATGGAGGGAGGAGATGTTAAAAATGTACCATTTATCCGGCTATTTATCAGTAAAATAGCCAATAAATTCGTTGGCTATTCTATGCCAGAAAATTTAAGCACTGTTACAAGTGTATTAAGGGCTTACAGGCGTGAAGTAATAGATTCAATGGAATTAGAATCAAACGGAACTAATATTAATCTTGAAATTCTTTCTAAAGCCATTGCAACTAGATATAAAATTAAAGAAGTTCCTGCAGTTTTAGAAGGAAGAAAACTTGGAAGATCGAAACTCAAATTTCGATCAAAAACCATTTCACATGTTTTATTTTCATTATACGAAAAGCCAATGATATTATTTGGCGTAATTGGACTTTTATTGCTTTTAATTGGAATTATAAGTGGAATCTATCTATTCTATGAATATTTATTAGGTACCCTCGATCCAACCAGGCCATTGATGTTATTTATGGTTCTAATGATTATCTCAGGAATTCAAATATTGATTTTCGGATTCGTTGCAACACAAATAAGCCTTCTTAAACGTGAAATCTATATAGTTCAAAAGGAAAACCGGTTATTAAGAAAAAAGTTTAAGTAAATCGGTGATATAATGGAAAATCCAAAAGTTGCTATAGTTATCTTAAACTGGAATGGCTGGAAAGATACTATAGAATGCCTTGAATCCATTTATCAAATAAATTACCCCAATTATAGGGTAGTTATTGTAGATAACAATTCTTCTGATGACTCTATTCAAAAAATAAAAGATTACAGTATGGGTAAACTGGAAATTAAATCTAAATTCTTTGAAAACAATCCAGATAACAAACCGATAGAAGTAATTGAAGATAATGAGTTTGAAATAACAGATTTTAACAATGATAATAATTTAATTTTATTAAAAAATGATATAAACTATGGTTTTGCTGAAGGAAATAATATAGGTATTAGATTTGCCCTTAAAATGTTCCATCCAGATTATGTTTTACTTTTAAATAATGATACAGTTACTGATAAGGACTTTCTAAAGGTATTGGTGTATGAAGGAGAAAAAGAGAAAAAAGTTGGACTTTTAGGTCCAAAAGTATATTATTATGACAATCCAAATGTTATTTGGTGTATTGGGGGGAAGATCGATTGGAAATTTGCCAGAGGGATAAATGTAGGGATAAATGAGATAGATAATGGACAGTATAATAAAAAAAAGAGTTTTGAATATATTAATGGTTCTGCTGTTCTTGTCAAAAGGAAGGTTTTTGATAATGTGGGATTATTGGATAAAAAGTTTTTTTTATATTTTGAAGAAGCAGATCTAGCTTTAAGGGCTGCAGAAAAGGGTTTCAACTGTCTTTACATACCTAAGGCTAAAATATGGCACAAAGTTTCCAGATCTGGTGGGGGAATAAGAAGAGAAATTGGGCTTTATTACATAACACGAAATAGATGGATCTTTATGAAAAAATGGGCACCGAAAGTAAATTTTTTAGTTTTTGTACCTATTCAAATATTAATGGCAATCATATTACCCCTTTCGATGAGCATATATTATAAAAATAATAAATTATTTCTAGTCTATTATAAGGGTTTGTTGGACGGTTTAATTAAGAGAATATAATGATAATTCAAAAGATTTAAGTCCATTTTTTGTAATTAATTAATTTTAAAACATTAATAATAAATTAAAATTTGGGGGGGGAAACATTATTATGATGAATAATATTATTAATCATTATAAACATCTTTAGCTTGTTTTAGATGGTTAAGTAATCTTTTTCCAGAATTTTCCAGTGTCCAATAATTATTTGAAACCACAATAGATTCTTCAATGAATTTATCAGACATATTTTGGTTTGTTAATAACGTTTCAACACCTTTCGCAAATATTGTATGATCTCTTTCTGTTAGAATACCTGTTTTTCCATTTATAACTGTTTCCATGACACCTCCCTCATTAATACCCACAACGGGAGTTCCAGAGCTCATAGCTTCCAATGGAACCAACCCAAATGGCTCCATGTAAGGTGTATAAACTACCATTTTTGCTTGGTTATATAATAAATTCAGTTCTTCATCAGTAATGAGATTCAATATATTTAATTTAACATTCAATTTAATTGCTAATTTTTCGAGATAATTTTTCCAGTGAATATTGCCATGATCAGTTACCAAAACAAAATCGGGACGTAAATCAACATCTATCATTGCTATTGATTTCACAATAAATTCAAAACCCTTTTCTGGAATACATTGGCCAACAGATAAAACAAAATTCTCTTTTAAAATATCAATGGGTCTAAAAACTCTATTGTCCACCCCTAAATAAGAAACAAGTGAACTTATACCATACATTTTGAAAATAATTTCCTTTGAAAAATTTGAATTCGAAACCATATATTTAGAGTAGTTCGCATATTTTTTATCATGTTTTATAAGTTTAGAACCAAATATTCTCAAATAAAGACCTTCTATGATGTTCTTATATTCTAAACCTGCTTCTTTGTATAGTTTTCTTGAAATATCGTATCTAAAACAATTTGGTTGTTGACAATAGTAAACGAGTGGTTTTTTTAAATATTTCAAAATGAAAGGCGCCATAGTATGTCTATCTTGTTCACACAAGACGACATCATAATCTTTTTTGTTTACATATTCTGCCATAATCTTTTGAGTTTTTTTAAGATCATTTAATGAAACTTTGGAAGGAAAATATTTCAATGCAGAATAAATAAATCCTGGAAGATTATTTTTTACTGGAAATACTTTTAAATTGTTTACAATATCTTTTAGGGGCAAATATTCTTCATTCGCAGTTGATGGAACTACAACATCTACTTCATGTTCTTTGGCTAAAAACTTTACATTTCCATAGAGCGCTCTTTTTGCACCACCTGACGGTAAATTATGAAAAACTGCAATCTTCATTAGTGTATTCTCCATTATTCGTATAAATAGGGGATTATCATTAATATTTTTAACCAGATTTTTGGTAAACACCTATAAAAACTATATTAGCCATGGGAAATGGGGAATTATATTTTGCATTATAAAACCCCGATTTAATTTCTGTCCAGTTATTTGTTTGGGATATTCGCTTTAAATAATAATTTTCATTAAATCTAATCTGGGCGGTTTCAATATACCTGTCAAGTATGGGATTCTGACCAATAGGTAATGTAACTACCAATTTACCGCCGTTAAAAAGAGATTTCTTTAAATTTTCGAATGCTTCAAAGATCTTTTCAGGATCCCGGGGATTTTCATCCCAACCAACATGTTCAAGAGTTGAAATACTGACTATTAATTTATATTTTTTTGAAGTTTGGAAATTTACTACATCCTCATTGATCACACCCTCGGCTTTCTCGTACTTATCTAAAATATCGTGATCTATAATAAAGTAATGTGATAGTACATTTCCTATTTCAAGGATGTTATTGCCATTATTTTCAGATATGAATTTGCAGATTATTGGTATTTCTACCGCCCGCTCATTATTCCAGGTTGTGTTGTAGCTGTGATTAAAATATTTGTAATTATGTCCCTGAAATTTAAATGTATTGTCTTTAACGAAAAATCTATAGTACTTATAACGCAGAGGATAATAAGGAATAACACAAAATAAAAATCGTATCCAAGTATTATTTGTTATTTTAGACCATTTTAAACCCATAAATTTTTCCCCAATATGTAATTTATCTATATATTTAATCTATAGTAAGAATAGTTATTGATCTCTGATATTTCCCATTTATGTTAAACTTAGTATTGTTTAATTCGTTTTATCAACCCTTTCATACCAACTTCAGGGTAGATATTGATAGCCAATCTCAATAATAAAAAGGGTTTTTTAATGTTCACCCACAATTTGTTGGGTATCCAACAAATAAACTCTTTATAAAACCCATATTCTTTGATGTAGAAGAATAAACGAGGTGTATCTCTAAATTTTAATGTTGTATAATTTGTTTTTAGTATAGCTAAGATATAAGCTTTTTTACGTTCTTCTACGCTAAATTCTGGTGTTTCAGCACATGGTTCCTCACACATGAAATCTCCATCAACATATGAGGAATGATTAACCAGATCAAAAACACTTCCGTTTTTATCGTACCATTCTCTAATCTTTGTTCCTTCAAATGGGGTAATCATATTCCAGTAAATGTGATCGGGGTTTATTTTTTTAGCAAAATCTATGGATGATTGGATTTTCTCGTAGGAATCACCTTCGAGACCGATTACAAAACACAGCTGTAGTGATAGTTTATGTTTTTTTATTAATTTAGAAGCTTTTACAATATCCTCTAATGTTTCGCCTTTATTAATCAATTCAAAAACTTCAGGATGCCCCGACTCGACCCCTATACCTATAGATGGACATTTTGCTTTTTTTAATAGTGAAATAATCTCATTATCGAGACCATCTGCACGAGTATTTATTATTGTTAGTGGTAAATTGATATTTTTATCTAAATATAGATTAAGAAATTTTTTAATATGATCTTTTCTAAACATGGCATTGTCATCATAGATAACTACTGAATCCATACTTTTTAGAACTTTCTTGGCTTGGATGACCTCTTCTATACAATCTTCAATCCATCTAGGCCGCCATTTTCTGGTTGAAACAAAACGAACTGCACAGAAACTGCAGTTATATGGACATCCACGGCTAGTAAGTAAAGGATATACGAAAATGTCTCCATAACCAAAGAAAGAGGTAAAGTCAGGAAAAGGCAAATTTTTTGGATCAGGCGGTTCTGATCGGATTATTAGACCTTTTGAATGAATATTTGCCTTTTTAACTGTTTCTTCTATTATATTTTCTGCTTCACCAATTAAGATATAATTGGCTTTGTTAACTAAATCATTATAATACAAGGTTGCGTGTGGTCCTCCAACGAGTATGGGTATATCAAATTTGGATATTTGTTTTATTATTTTATCTGCCTCGTTCATAGTGGCTGTGTATAATGTAATGCCCATAACATCTGGCTTAAAGTCATCTAAAAATATCTCTGGAGAAGGTGCATTGGGTTTGAATTGGTAGTCTACTACTAAGACTTCATATCCGCTTTTTTTTAAAACAGCAGCTAATGTTGCAAGGCCTAAATGGGGTGAATCACTATCACATTTCTCTCTTTTTGCATTAAAAAATAATACTTTTTTGTTAGACTCCATTCTATCACCTTTAAACCAATTAACATAATAATAGTTATCATTTATCTGTCACTTTCTCATAGATTTTCCAAGTTTGGCTTGCAGTTTTCTGCCAATTAAACTTCTTGGCTTGATTTAAGCTTTTATTAGATAAAGAAACACTCAAACTTTCATTTGTTAAAATTTTATACATTTTATCTGTTAAAGCTTGAAAATCATATGGATCTACCATAATCCCCGCATCTCCCACAACTTCAGGTAATGAAGATGTGTTTGAACTAACTACGGGACAACCACAAGCCATAGCTTCTAGCGGGGGTAATCCAAATCCTTCGTAGAAAGATGGAAAAACAAATAAATCTGTTGCATTGTAAAATTTGATTAAATCATTAATTGGTACGTATCCTAAAATAATTACCTCTTTAGATATACCTAAATCTTTAATAAGATGTGATATTTCATTGAATCCATGTCCGGGAATACCTATTAAGATCAGTTTAAGTTTAAGACCTTTATTTAAAAGTTTATAAAATGACTTGATCAATAATGGGATATTCTTCCTTAATTCTATTGTACCGACACACAAGATAAACGGATTTTTTATGTTATATTTAATTTTTAGTTCTTCTTTAATACTATCTTTATTTTTAATTAATTTGAAACGTTTATCAGATGCCAGGTAGATAACTTCTATTTTATCTTCAGGAATCCCTAAATAATTTATACAATCATTTTTTGTATTTTCAGAATCAGTGATGATATGATCTGGTCTATTTTTAATAATTTTTAGTGTCGGACCCCATAATTTATAAAACAAAGGAAGATCTCGGTGAAATAAAATTGGAATAAGATCATGAATCGTTAAAACCTTTTTTACATTTAAATTAAGGAAAAACGGGCTTATTTGGAAAACCATATGTGATGGCAAATGAAGAACATCTATATCTGTTTCTCTAACCGCTTTGGACAAATTTAGAGGATTAATCAAATTAAATGGAAGTGAGCCAATTGTTACATCATTGACCTTTGAGTAAATTTTATCGTTAGACTTTTTATAATGGATTAGGGATATTTTATCTGCATTACCCTCTTTAATCATCCCCTCGACAATATTATAAAGGTAATTATCTATACCTGTTCTTTGTCTATCTAATATCCATGAAAGTATACCTAATCTCATTTTATCAGTTCTTAATTTTTTTATGCATTCATTTTATTAAATAAACTATTTACTTATGATCTATCCTTTCGTAGAATGCTTTTTAAAATTTGCATATCAGTATCATCTAATGTTTTTGTAAGGAATATTGTACCAAAATATGTTATTGAAGCTACTAAACATACTAAAAATAAGTTTAAACTATTTAGATATATTACAAAAAATGTCATAACTAAACTTGAAAAAATTATTTTTGGTAAATCTTTTATCAATGGATTTAGAGTTGTATATCCATTTTTCCACATAACATAAATTATTATTGGCATCAGTATAAATTCAGTTAATACAGTTGCAAAACTAGCACCAATATAACTAAATTTTGGTATTAACAGGATATTGAGTAAAATATTCAAAATAGCACCAAAGCCCGTAATTTTAGTTACAATAGGCTGTTTATTAACTGAACCTAATAAGTTACCAGCAATTCCATTAAGGAACATGAAAATTAAAGTCCAAATTAATATTTGAAGTGCAATTATTGATGGAATGTAATCTGGTCCATAAAGCATTAAAATAATACGATTTGCTAACAATGTAGTAACGATTGTAATTGGAATACTAATAATTAACAAATATTTAAATGATCGTTCAAATGTGAATTTTAGAGACCTATGGGATGTTTTATAAAAATTAGACATCACTGGAAAGATTGAAATTATAAATAAGGTATTGAATGAAAGGAAAATGTAAATAATTTTATATGCTGCATTATACCATCCTACTACTTCGTTTCCAGCTATAATCGAGAGCATTACTGAATCTATCCAGTAATAAATCATGACAAAAATTCCTGAAAGTCCATAGGGTAATGCCTCTTTCATAATTAGCTTCCAGAAATTTAAATCAATATCAATTTTGACAATTGAAAATTTCCATATGTAAATGAAAAAAATAGAAAATAAAGTAATTAAACTTGAAATGAAATATAAGAAAGAAAACCCAACAACACCAAATCCTAATTTTATTGCTATAATGACTCCTAAAAACATTAAAATACTATTTAAAATTTGGTTTAAAGATTGATATTCCATTTTTTCGTTTGCTTGGAAAATAGAATAAAATATTCCAAAAACTGAAGTTATTATAGTTGATATAGAAATAAAATAAACCACGTTAATGGTTTCTTGAGGATAACCAAGTAAATTTATGAAAATAGCAATGAACAATAATGTGAAAAATGAGAGTATAATTTTTATTGTTAATCCATTTTCAAGATATTTCTTAGCTAAGGATTTATCTCGTGCAACTTCCCTAACAATTAGTGTGTTTATTCCTAAATCTGCCAAAATAGAAAAAATTCCTGAAAAAGCTAAAGCAAAGGATAAAATACCAAATCCCTCAGCACTGAGAAATCTTGCTATGTAAATTGTGTAGAAAAATATTAGAATAATGCTTATTATTTGAGAAATAGACAATATACTAGTATTTTTTGCAATTCTTTGTATTGTGCTCATTCTTATATCCTTTTAAATAATAGATAATCTGTTTATACGCGTTTATAAATCTTCAAGTAACCCTCTGCTATTTTTTCCCAACTAAATTTCACTTTAACCATTTTATAACCATTAATTGCAAGTTTTTTTCTAAATTTTTTATCCTTTATCACACATTTTATCGATTTAGAAAGTTCTAGAATATCTTTTGGAGGTACCAATAAACCAGTATTATGATCTTGAATTATATCCGGTATTCCTCCAATATTTGACCCTATAACTGGCAAACCACATGCCATTGCCTCAAGTAAAACCACTCCCAATCCTTCAGTGTTCCCTTGTGAATCAACAATAGAAGGAAGCACGAAAAGATCTGAGGAGTTATATATCCCTAAGAGTTCTTCATCTGAGATATTGCTTGTAATCTGAACATATTTATCTAATTCTAGCTCTTCAATGAGTTTTTTTATCTGGCTTTCCAAAGGCCCTGACCCAACTAAGTTTAGTTTGATGTTATCATACTCTTTTAAAACTTCTTTCACGGCTTTTATAAGATATTCAAATCCTTTTCTTTCTATAAAATAACCAATAGAAAGAATTTGGAATATTTCTTTATCTTTTTGCACATTTATTGGCCGGAAAAAATTTGTATCTACTCCAAAGGGCATTATTCCAAGTTTTTCTTTTTTTAAGCCCGATTCTAAGCATGCTTTTAAGGATCCGGTACTTATAGTAATAGTTTTTGAGGATTTATTAACTAATAATTTAAGGATAGGTATCGTATGGTATCTTTTTGATAGATAAACTTCTTCTCCAAATATTGTATTTACATAAGGAATTTTATAGAACGTTTTTAAGAATAGTGCACCTAATCCATTGGGAATGGGCCACTGTACATGAATAATATCCATATCATGTAATTTTCTACATGAATTAATGGCATTGAATAAAATGAATGTTAAAAACTGGAATTTTACAAAAATACCTTCTTTCACATTATCGATCATTCCAGATCTTCCACTTAGCCTTTGGAATTTTCTAGGATAAAAATAGTTGAACTTTTCAACGATCACACCATCGATAATATAATCAGTTTTTCCACCACTAAAAGGCGCTAGTATATGCACTTCATGACCTCGTTTACTTATTTCTCTCATAAGCCTGTGAACAAAGATTCCATGAGGATCACCTTTAAATTCAGGATATACAGATGTTATAACTCCAATTTTCATTTAACCTACTCTTTCAAATATTTATAAAATTTATGTGTTATAATTTCTTTTGATAAATCGTCACAATTCCAAACTGTTTAATTGGTGTATACGAAGTTAAATTAAGTCCGGGTCTAACACAGAAATAATAATCAGCATGGTTAGTTTCTAGGTAATTATTGAATGCATTGCTATCTTGCTGATTAAACGTGCTGTTTTTTACTCCATTTGGAAATGTTTGATTATCCTTAAAAATTGGTACCGGCTTCACATTTGTCCTGAGGTACCAGCTGAAATTTGGCCATAAATCGGAATAGATATTTCTATTTTTATAATCTGGATCATAACTAACAAACCATTGACTCGACTGTATAATTTGTTGATTTGCGATTACTTTATCGTTGTTTGCTTCTAATATAGAAGGTATTTGTGTGGCAGTTGATAAGAGCATAATAATTGTTAATATTACTGCAATGACCGGAAAAACAATATTTCTATTTTTGTATCTAAGTTTTATTCTATTTGAAATTCCAACCAACCCTAGAATCATAAAGTAAGCCACTGGTGGTGCCATAAGTACAAAATATCGATTGTCCTTCAGAACAAAAACACTGTGAAAAATAAAAAATGCCATAAACCATGTGAAAACCATTAAATTAAGATCCATATCTTTTAGCTTCATATCTTTTATAATATCGTAAAATAGGTAAGCAATGGCAAAGAATAATACTTCACTTAACATGTAAACCGTTTTACCAAAGCTAACTAAAAATATGATTCCTAAAATGATAAAGACTATACATTTTATCTTGGCTGCCCTATCAAAACTAAAAACATTAAATAATTCTTTATTAACCCGCTTTTTATTTACAAATTTTAGGAATAAATACAAAACAAACCCTAACATTACTATTAAGAGTATTGTGATACCTTGAGCTCCTACAAATGCTGGAAACTTTTGTAAAAAATAGATTATACTTGGTTCATATGATAGACTTTCTGTTGATGTTGTAAGTGCCGTTGAAGACGATCCGAAACTAATAAATGGATACATGATATTTCCAAATTTTTGATAGTAAAATAGGAGTACAGGTAATATAATTAATACTGAAACCCCTATTCCTGCAATAATACTCTTAAAGTTAATTTTATCCCTATTCATCAAAATGTAAAGGAAAATTGGGAATATTAAAAGAGCAGAATTGTACCTTGTCAAAAATGCAAACATTAAAAATGGAAATACTAAAATAA
Organism: Methanobacterium sp. SMA-27; assembly: GCF_000744455.1. NCBI lineage: Archaea > Methanobacteriati > Methanobacteriota > Methanobacteria > Methanobacteriales > Methanobacteriaceae > Methanobacterium > Methanobacterium sp. SMA-27. The sequence continues at coordinate 1,740,357 of NZ_JQLY01000001.1, forward strand.
AGAACCTTGAATCCTTTTTAACGGCTAAAATAGTGAAATATAATGCCCAGATCGAAAAAGACACACTTGCAAGGTCTGAAAAACCAACACTTAATACTGTTAGGACTATTGGGAAAGTAGCATATAACAATCCTCCTAAGAAGCTTTCAAGATCATTAAACCTTACCTTTAAAAGGAAAAACAATCCAATAACTCCAAATAGGAACAACACGCCGTCTAAAACATAGATGGTACTTGTGTACACTATTCCCATTCGGAAGATCAAAGAAATTATAAATGAAAAAAAAGGCGGTCTCAATAAATCAGAGTATCCCATGCCCTGACCAGCAAATACAAGTGCATTAGATAGAAAATCAAAACTATCAGAAACTGGTCCCATATCTATCTGAACCAATATCCTGTAATATGTAATCAAACTTACAATAGCAGTTAATATCACCAAGAAAATAATAGAATTTGCATTTTTTTCTAGATAATTCCTTGGCCCTCTGTTTTCTTTATCTGTACGACTATCCAATTTATTCAAAAGATATCACCAAAAATTTTGTAATTTAATACATTAATTCCTTTATTTTTAACTTAATAAAACCCTAACCCTTCCGGAAAAATTTTAAGTTTGAGCAGTATTTAGACTTACCAATTATTTGTATCTTTTTCAAAACTTATAGAAAGATTGAGTTTAAATATTATTTTTTAAAGAATAAACTTTTAATACCGCAATCTTTCCACCAGTAATCTCTTTGTATGGTAGATCTGTTTGGTTGGAATTTCCCCATACAAGGTAGTAATCAATATTATCATTCTTCAGTTCAGTTTCTAACTCATTTAAATTACTATCATTCCTTGTTTGCCCATAATATTTACCATCCAAATAATAGGTTAAAACAAGTGATAATACCCATTCATTCTTGGAAGCCAAGTTACCATGGACATTGTAATCATATTTCAAATTATAGCTGATACTGTGGACATTTTCATCTACATTAATATTATTAATTAATTCAGTTACAGGCATGATAAGGAATGATAGAATTAAAAGTAAAAGCAGTATGTTTCTAATTTTGCTTTTAATTAAATCATTTTTATAGAGTACTTCAAAAAGATATACTCCCAGTAAGAATATTAAAATAGATATAATCCATAAGTATCTTGTATCTACAAAAATTAAACAGTATCCTCCTGAATATATGAATATCGTTATCAACAAGTACATTAACTTTCTTTTTGAGTCTTCATCTTTTTTGTATTTTAAAACAAATATCAAGGCTACTAATAATATTAATAAGGATAGAATTGAAAAACTCAAAAATTTCATGCTAGTTTTTATTATATTGTTCCAGATAATATTCAATTCAAATATAATGGATTTCACAGATCCCAGGGGATTCCAAGGTTTTATTTTAAAGTAGGATGGATCTTCCCATCCACTAACAGCATTTTTGTTTGGAGGTACAATAAGCTCGTTCATAGGGTGTCCATTTGATTCAGGACCTAAAAATGCTTGGTTATATGTTCCAGAAGTCCCAATAGTAAATTTATCGTATTTATCAGTGATTAAGCCTATCCAAATTCCACTCAGGGCTAAAAAAACTGTTAGACCCAATATGAGATTTTTCTTTACTTTCTTCTTCTTTTCATTATCTACTGCTTTGAAGTAGAAAAATAGATTGAATATTATAAAATGGACGATAAAAAAAACAAATGCAAATGTCTTACTGAAATAGGCTAATGCTCCTAAAAATCCACATGCAAAACCATTTCGCAATCTAAAAGAATATTTAGGGTCAAATATCAGACCAAAATAAAAAAGAAGAATACATGTAATCAGAAGATCAGGTGTAATTAGGTATAATGCAAAGTACAATACAATTGGAACCATCGCAAAAATGGCAATATTTTTTACATTTTCATTTATAATAAACTTAGAGATAAGAAATTTAACACCAATTAGGGTAAAAAAACCTATAATTAAAGACAATATTCTTCCTGAATGAACAAGGTACATTTTAGTTGTTCCCACAAGTAAAAACGGTGATAATAACCATGAAAAAAGGGGGCTCCAATAACCATTTATAGCATCAGGAAAATCTCCAAAAGCATACTCCTGCGCAATGCTAATGTAAGATACTCCATCTGAAGTTATAATGTACTGATAGTAGTTAAACAATAAAATTGATAAGATTATATATGTTAATAATGCAGTGGCAAAAACTAAATTAGGTTTTAAATGCCCATTTTTGCCATTGATCCATCTATTTAATCTTTTTATATCAAATGATTTAAGGTTTGTAAATCTCTTCATTATTTAAACCCATAACATGTAAATATTGCTCTTTAAAGTTATATCTGATACTATATTTATAATTTCTATTATTTATTCATCATTAAAATAAATATCTTTATTCATTCTAGGTATCATGGCAGTTAAAACACATTGTTCTGTGTTTTCAGTTCTGTTTAGCATGTCATGAGACAAATAGCTCACAGCTCCCTTCTTTTGACCAAGCTCTTCAACACCTGTGATTTTATCCATAACATCACCAACTTCAACACCATTTAGTACCTCTTTTACAACTTCGGGAGGATATTCAAATCCTGAACTTACTCCTAAAGTTAATATATCCCCATCGAATATTGCACACCACTGAAGATCTATATAACCGGTTAAGGAGTTGGGTGTTTCCATTAATCCAGATTCTATACCTACACTCAGATCATATTCATCAGAAAATGCGTTTTTGGCCCGGTTAATTGCTCCTTTTATGGTTTCATTTAATCCAAAGGGTTGATCAGATATTCCAGAGTCTACATTTACTGCGGAAACATCAATGTTATTGTAAATTTTTTTTAAAATATTTCTTGTGGCATTAAGTTTAACAGGGTTCATCGATCCGACTATAACTTTCATTTAAACATCTCTTATCCTTATTTATCACGGGTAACCCGAATTATGGTTCCCATTTTATCTATTTCCCCTTTTCTTATCCTTGTCGAGGATATGGGTATTCCATCATCTGCTAATACCATTCTAATTGTCACAATGTCAAGAGGTTTCATTCCTCTCTCTTTTCTTATTTTATTTATTTTAAAAGCTGTTGGTTCTGTTTCTTCACTTACAACTATGGCATCAATAGATTCATCTGAGATGGTTGTTCCATATGGATCGTTTAATTCCTGTATATCATAATTCTGGTGTTTCTTTTCAAGCAGACCTCTGAGATTAGACATACGAATATTACATGGTTCAATTTTACCCTTTACTCCACCAAATGTGTTTGATGTAACCCCTATTACTACATAATCCCCAATTTCAAATGCAATATCCATAAGCCGTCTGTGCCCATAGTGGAACTTGTCAAATGTTCCCCCTACCGCCACTTTTTTGTATGAGTTTTCCTTCATTTCGTTACCCTTAACATTTAGATATCTTGATTATGTAAAGGTCAGATAATATAATTATGCTGCTTGAACACAATGCAATCATCAAGGACATTAGAAAGGTTGACCTGAGATTTGCATCATGCTATCCCAATCTTTACAGAAGCGCCATGTCATCTTTAGGATTTCATATAATATACGATTTCCTAAATTCTAGAGAAGATATTTATTGCGAGAGAGTAGTTTATCCCCATTCAAAAAGTCTTGAAACAAGTACTGTACTTAAAGACTTTGATGTTGTAAGTTTTTCACTGCAATATGAGCAAGACTATATCAATGTACTGAAAATGTTGAAACAAGGTAGAATACCCCTTCGAAAAGAGGATAGAACCTCAAAACATCCACTTATAATTGCTGGTGGCCCCTGTGCAAGTTCAAATCCTCTTCCTATGAGCAGATTCATTGATCTCTTTGTTATTGGTGAGGCCGAAGTAATTTTAGATAATTTACTTGACCTTTATATCGATTTAGATAATCCAAAAGATAATTTAGATGCTTTTCTTGAAATAGAAGGAGTTTATCTTCCTGATCATCCTGTAAAAATGGTAACTGTACCAGATCTAATGGATGCTTGTCACCCTATTAGACAAGTAGTACCAGAAACAGATGAAAAAGAATATATCCCTGCTTTTGGACGTGCATTTCTTTTGGAAGTATCACGAGGTTGTACAAGGGGCTGTAGATTTTGCATGGCAGGATGTATCTACAGACCACGTAGAGAAATGCCAATTAAAGAGCTATTAAATATAGCGGAAAAGGGAGGAAATGCAACAGGACTTAACAAAATTGCATTGATAGGTGCTGCAGTTTCAGATCATTCTAAAATGGAAGAACTGTGTCAAGGATTGCATGAAAGAGGTTTTCAAGTAACAACACCCTCTTTAAGGATTGAATCTATAACAGATAATTTACTTGAAATATTAAAGTTAAGTGGCCTTAAAACCATTACAATTGCACCTGAATCTATATGGAAGGTCAGAAAAGCAGCAAATAAATCAATAACCGATGATATGATTAAGGATACTATCAATACAGCATTTAAACATAACCTTAATGTAAAACTCTACTTCATGCTTGGGCTTCCAACAGAAAATCAAAATGATATAGAATGCCTTGGCAAATATATTAAAGAATTGATCAAAATGGGAAAAAGAAAAAATCAGGTAAGGGTCAGTATAAATCCTTTTATCCCCAAACCACATACACCCTTCCAGTGGGAGGGCTTCAATTTAGATGAAATTAAACGTAAAATGAAATATATCGATTCACAAATTAATTTAAGGTCATTTAAGGTTGAAAACCCAAAAACTGCTTTAATTCAATATATTTTATCAATGGGAAGTCTTGAATTAGGTGATTTGTTGGAAAGATCATTGACTGAAAAAGTTTCAGTTAGGGATTGGTCAAAACTATCTCATAAATGGGATATCAATGAAGAACTTCCATGGAAAAATATGGATGTAGGAATCAAAGATGACTTCCTAAAAAAAGAGTATAAAAAAGCTATAAATGATAATTTAACACCTTGGTGCGAAGAATTTGGATGTTACAACTGCGGTGCATGTAACAAACAATCTAGCTGAATCTATCTCTTGTTCTATGTATCAATTCTCTGACTTGATTAATAAATTTTGCAAGGAATATTTCATCCCTCTCAATGGTCTGTGACACATAATCTTCACCTAATCTTAAATCTCTTCTTGCCGTTTTAATTTCTGTTCTTGGGGCGAATATTACATATACAGGAATTCCTAGAATAATTAATGCGCTTCCAATAATTATCTGGCTGGGTGCACACTGGGTCATTATGTAGATACTGATAATAACACCCAGTACAGGAATTATCCAGGGGAGCTTAATACCCTCTGTGAATTTTTTTCTGAGTGGAAATACGGATATACATGTTAGAAGATAGCAGAATAATAATGTAAACACTGAGAGAATAATTAGTTTATCAATAGTGCCAAATATTGCTGCAATTAATGTTACTATGCTCTGTGCAATCAGAGCAATATATGGTGTACCATATTTTGGATGAACTTTGGCTAAGATCCGTGGAAGCAGACCATCAGCAGCCATTGCATAAGGTATCCTTGCAGAAGATAATATTCCTGCCTCATCTGAACCTGATATTGATAGAAGAGCTCCTAAAGTTAGGAAACCTGCACCTATTGCACCTACAAGAGCATAACCTGCTAATGCTAATGGTGCTGTTGATGTGGAAAGTTCAAACCATGGAACTAAACCTAAAATAACAAAATTTGTAAGAATATAGAAGAGAGCAATTACTCCCATTCCAATACCTATTGCAAGAGGAATTGTTCTTTTTGAATTTATTATCTCATCAGATGGAACTGTAACCAATTCAAATCCAACATATGCCCAGAATATTAGTACAATTGCACTTCCAAGACCACTGAACCCTAAAGGGGCTATGGGGGTGAAGTTGGCAACTAGTAATGATGGTTTAATTATGAAATATGCTAAACCAGCAAATGTTAAAATAAGTATAGGAGCTATTTTAAGAATAGTTAAAATATCATTGGCTCTACCTGCCTGTCTAACACCAAAGTAGTTTATAATTGTAAGAAACAAAACAAATAGGAATTTTATAATAATTTGCAGAGTCTGCGACATGTGTGGAATGAAGAAATTCAGATATGCAACAAATGCAAGTGGAAATACTGCAATTGCACTCCATGATGCTATTAAAAGAGACCATCCTGTTAAAAATCCTGTGAAATCCCCAAATGCTCTTTTTGCATATGCATAGGGCCCTCCTACCTGAGGTACTCTTGAGGAACATTCGGCAAAGCATAAAGCTATTATTATAGCCATAACTCCTGCTATTACCCAAGCAAAAACCGAAAATGGACCAAGTAAACCTGCTCCAAATGAAGCTGCAATATATATGTCTGCACCAACAATTGTACCTATTACAAGACTGACAACATCATATAGACCCAATGATCTATTTAACTCTGACATAGATTCGATATATATAAGTGCAAATAAAAATAGGTATGGTAATTGTTATGGAACCCTCAAAACGTGTACAATCAATAAACCTTTCAGAAATAAGAAAGATGTTCGAAATGGCCGGTGAAGATTCAATAAACCTTGGACTTGGAGAACCGGACTTCAATACCCCAAAACATATAATAGAAGCTGCTTCAAATGCAATGAGAGAAGGTTTCACCCATTACACATCAAATATGGGGATATTGGAGTTAAGAGAAGCAATAACCCGCAAATTTAAAATTGATAATGGAATTAACACTTCTCCCAAATCTGTGCTAGTAACTGTAGGTGCTAGTGAAGCCATTTATATGTGTATGCAGGCACTTGTAAACCCTGGAGATGAAGTTCTAATACCTGATCCTGGATTTCTGTCATACAATGCATGTGTAAGTCTTGCTGGAGGCATACCTAGAGGAATTACACCTAATATGGAAAATAATCTTCGAATGACTGCAGAGGATGTTAATGAAAGAATCACAAACAAAACCAAGGCCATAATGTTGAATTCCCCCTCAAATCCAACTGGAAGTGTAATGGAAAAAGAGGATATTAAAGCAATTTCTGAAATTGCCGATGATAATGGCATTTATCTAATTTCTGATGAAGTCTATGAAAAGATTATCTACAACAATGTACACCATAGTCCTGGCAAATTTTGTGAAAACGCTATTACAATTAATGGATTTTCAAAGTCTTATGCGATGACAGGGTTTAGAATAGGTTATGTTACAGCCAATTCAGAAATAACAGAAGAACTTTTAAAGATTCATCAGTATACAACTGCTTGTGCAAGTTCAATGGTACAGAAAGCAGCATTAGCTGCTCTTGAAGGCCCCCAGAATAATATTGCAGAAATGGTATCTGAATTCAAAAGAAGAAGGGATCTGGTTGTTAATAGATTGAATGGAATGGGAATTGAATGTTCATCACCCCATGGAGCATTTTATATTTTTCCAAAAATTAACAATCCAGAAGAATTTGTTAAAGCTGGCCTGAAAAAAGGTGTTGTAATGGTTCAGGGCAAAGCATTTGGTACTCATGGAAAAGATCATGTGAGGCTATCCTATGCAACATCATACAACCAATTAGAAGATGCAATGGACAGGTTAGAATCAATAAATTATAAATTTTAGATTTTCATGAAGGGTAAATCCATTAAAGAAAAAGTTATTGATAAGTGTAAAGAACTTGATATTCCACTTGTTGGATTTGCACCTATTGAACGTTGGTCCAATCCGCCCAAAGAACTTCCAAACAGTTTTAAAGAATGGATACCCAAAGAATTCTGGCCAAAATCCATATATCCTGATGTGGAAACAGTAATTGTTATTGGACTTCCTATTCAACTCCCCATAGTTGAAACAGCTCCTTCTATTTATTATCATGAACTCTACAAAACAGTGAATATATTATTAGATATTAAAGCCTATGAAATTTCAAATTTCCTAACAAAAATTGGTTATCCATCAATATACCTGCCAAGGGATGGTTATGGTGATATTGAGGTTCTTTTTAAAAAACCCATGGCTTTTTTCTCCCACAAACATGCGGCTTTCCTAGCGGGTATGGGTTCATTTGGTGAAAACAATGTTATCCTTACAGAAGAGTATGGTCCGCGTGTCAGGTTCACATCAATATTCACAACAGCCAAAATAGAAGGGGATAAGATCAAAGGGACAGATCTATGTAAACACTGCCAAAGATGTGTTTCTCAGTGCCCAGTAAATGCAATTCCTGAAAGGAAAGAATCTAAAGAATTTCCATTACCAATGGATAAATTAGACTGTGCAACTAGGAGTAAAAAACTAAGGGAAAAATTCATATCACCCTGCGGAATATGCATTAAAGTTTGTCCTGTTGGAAATGATAGAAAAAAATTCAATAGAAAAGACATGTCAATTTATTCTGATAAAACTGAAACAAAATACACTAAGGCATGGGAACATGTTAAGAAATATGGAAGCAACTAATTAACTTTGAATAATTCCAATATTATAAATTCACATTATAAGTTTAAAAAATAATCAAAGCAGGAGATAAACAAATGAAAAATTTATTTGCAGATAGAATGTCTAAGGTTCCTAGATCATTTGTAAGAGAAATTTTGAAGGTTACTGAGAACCCTGATATCATCTCGTTTGCAGGAGGCCTTCCCAACCCACTATCATTCCCACATAACGAACTTGCAGAGGCATCAGCATTTGTTCTTTCTAATTCTAGTAATAAAGCTCTCCAATATAGTTCTACTGAAGGATATAAACCATTACGAGAATATATTGCAAATAGATACCAGCTTTCTGGTTTGGATGTTTCATCAGATAATATCCTTATAACCAATGGTTCTCAACAGGGTTTGGATCTTATTGGAAAAATATTTTTGAATCGTGGCGATGCCGTGCTAATTGAAAGACCAACATATTTAGCGGCAATACAGGCATTTGGATTGTATGAACCCAAATTTGTTTCGGTACCACTATTAAATGATGGTGTAGATTTGAATATACTTAAAAATATGGTTGAAACTTTTAATCCAAAAATTTTCTATTCTGTTCCAAACTTCCAGAATCCAACTGGAATAACTTATTCATTGGAAAAAAGGAAAGAAATCGGAAAAATATTCAACAAAAACCGTACTATTTTTGTTGAAGACAATCCATACGGCGAAATAAGGTTCATGGGAGATGATCTACCTCCAGTTAAGAAATACCTTAAAAGATCAATTCTTCTAGGTTCATTTTCAAAAATTGTTTCACCAGGTATGAGACTTGGATGGATAGTTGCAGATAATGAAATTATGAATAATTTAGTAACTGCAAAACAGGCATCTGATCTTCACTCTAATTTTTTATCCCAAATGATTGTTCATCGATACCTAACTGATAATGATGTTGAAAAACATCTCAATAATATTAGAAAGATGTATAAAATACAAAGAGATTGTATGATAACCATGATTAAGAAGTACTTCCCCTCTGATGTGAAGTACACTAGACCCGAAGGTGGAATGTTTTTATGGGTTACCCTACATGATGGAATGTCTTCAATGGAATTATTTGAAATTGCATTAGATGAAAATGTTGCATTTGTTCCAGGAGAAGCATTTTATTCGGATGATCCTGAGTTAAACACTTTAAGACTTAATTTCTCTAATTCAGATGTGAAAAAAATTGAAGAAGGAATAAAGAGGCTAGGAAATTCTATTAAAATGTTAGAACTAAAAATGTAAAAAAAATTAATTGGAAATATTTATTTTCGATTCATCCATTGATTTGAACAATCACTTCGAAGATAATAAGTCCAATAACCTTTATAATCCCCATAACCTTCTGCAATTTCATTTAAATTCTCATTAATAACATCAGATCCATAATAATTCTTTGCACATTTTATTAGCATCATATCTTTTTGAGAAATATCATCCATTATTCCTAAGCCCCTTATAAGTTCTAGATGAGCAGAATATTCACCAATACCCTTTATATTAAGCAACCAATTTTTAACTTCTTCTAATGGTGCATAACGTAAAAAATCCTCTTCAATATTTGCGAATGAATCAGAAACATTCATTAAATACTCTGATTTTTTACGGTTGTTCAATATTGTAGTTAATTTTTCTACACCCAAATTTTTTATCCTAATGTTGGAGAATACCCCATCTGTGAGGGTGGGGATGAATTCAACCACAACATGTTAATAATAATTTAGCAATAAATAATATTATGTTAAGAGCATATAGATATCGAATGTATCCGACTAAAAACCAAGAAGAAATGGTTAACAAACATTTTGGAGGATGTCGATACGTGTATAATTGGGGATTAGAATATAAAGTTCGAACATATTATGAAACGGGTAAATCAATATCCCGTTTCGCTCTTAACAAAGAAATAACATTACTCAAACAAAGTGAAGTATGGCTCAAAGAAATTAACAGTCAATCATTACAAGGAGCTACCCTTAACCTTGATAATGCATTCGCAAGGTTTTATAGAGAGAAAAAAGGATTCCCACATTTTAAATCAAAGAAAAATAGGGTACAATCATTCAATGTACCACAGAATTATAAAGTTGATTTCAATAACAATGAAATATACCTTCCTAAGATAGGATGGGTGAAAACAAAATTACATAGACAATTCAAAGGTAAAACGCAAACAGCAACGATCTCTAAGACAAATACTGGTAAATATTATATCAGTATTCTAATTGATGATGAACAATCATTACCTGAAAAGGTAAAATTCAATCAGAAAACCACCGTAGGATTGGATATGGGTTTAACCCACTTCTTAATTACAAGTAACGGTGTTAAGGTTAATAATCCACGTCCTCTTAAAACAAAACTTCGTAAACTTAAACGTGAACAACGGAAGTTATCACGTAAACAGAAAGGTTCAAATAATCTTAACAAACAACGAATCAAAGTATCAAAGATTCATGAACGAATACGAAACATACGTGAGGATTTCCAGCATAAACTTAGTAAATCTATTGTATGTGAAAACCTAGCAATAGCAATAGAGAAATTAAATATTAAAGGCATGCTACGAAACCATAACCTCGCACAAAGTATAAGTGATGTTGGCTGGGCAGGATTCATAGATAAATTAAAATATAAAACTGAATGGTATGGTAAAACATTACACCAAATAGGACAGTTTGAACCATCAAGTAAAATATGCAGCAATTGCGGATACCCTAACTGTAATTTAAAATTACATCATCGTGAATGGATTTGTCCAAATTGTGAAAAAAGACATGATCGTGATGTCAATGCAGCAGTTAATATACGTGATTTTGCTTTGGATAAGCAAAATTTAATCAGTACCGTAGGAACTACGGAATTTAAAGCTTCTCTGAGAAACCCACAAAAGTGGATTCAATGAAGGAAGAAGCCCATTCCAAATGGGAGGGGTAGTTCACTCTATCAATAAGTTCAGTTTTTACAGATTCACTTATGTTTTTATATGCAAAAAGAGTATAATTTAAAATCGGTTTTTCAACTGTTCCTTCATCCTCAACTCGGAATGCAATGGTTTGATCTTCAATATAAACAGCTTGGGTAAGAGAAAAATCATTAGTTGATTGTTCACCCCCAGTAGGAGCAAACATATTAATAAAATTCATTGATTTAGAAAAGTCAAATGGATTAGTCGGAAATATTTTTCCATTAATGGTTTTAACCTTCAATATCCCCACCTAGATTATATGAAGCGCCGGGGCCGGGATTTGAACCCGGGTGATCCAAAGGATCAGTGGATTAGCAGTCCACCGCCGTACCAGGCTGGGCCACCCCGACAAAATTTGATTTTTATTCAAAGAGAAACTTTGATCAATTATTTGAGATAGTGCTCTAAATCAATAAAACACGTATTGGAAACATTTATCAATCATGGTTTAAAAGCTTTTGGAATTTTTCCATGATCTAACCATTAATATAAGGTGGGCACGTTCAAGAGTGGACAAACCTCGCGAGCATTGGTGATCCAAAAACTTGACTCCACCCCGTTGCTCCACAAGCATCAGCTGTCCACAGTAGAGATGCTTCTTTCCAGACCTGACCCGTTCCCATTGTTAAAACAGTTAATTCAGGCCCTACAGCCCAAATCCTGCTACCACTGATCCTGCAGGACGAAGTTTCGACATCAAATTCAAGGGCCAAAACCCGTTTGATATGCCGCCTCTTGAACTTCGACCGCGCCATAAGGGGATATGCGCTAACAAAGGACCCCTAACCCTCCGGTCTAGCCCACTTTAATTTTATATTTATTAGTATTTGAACCTTGCGATCATTTAAAAAAAATTCTAAATTACATAAACTTATTTTAAACTGATTATTTGAGAATATTTTTATTCCCGTATCTACAAAAATATAATCATGGAATGGCTGTTGATTATTGGTGTAATAACTGCTATGTACATGGCATTCAACATAGCTGCCAACGATATTGGAAATTCTATGGGCACCGTAGTAGGTAGTGGAGCTCTTACCATGCGTAAAGCCCTATTAATAGGTGCCCTATTTGAATTTTTAGGTGCAATATTCCTTGGAAGTAGTGTTATTAAAACCGTTGGAAGTGGAATAGTACCACTTGAATTTATGACCGGTTTGGGTGCATTTATAATAACCATGTCAGCGGGTATATGGATTACAATTACCCTCATTAAAAAAATACCGATATCGGGTTCAGATGCTATTGTGAGTTCTGTCTTAGGATATGGTATTGTATATGCAGGCATAAATCATCTTGAATGGACTACAGTCGGATATATTATGGCAAGCTGGGTTATTTCTCCGTTGATTGGACTGGCATCAGGATTTCTGGTTTATTATTTCTTAAAATTGGGATTCCTCAACAAGGTCAAAAATAATATAGGTGCTAAAGACCGTGCAGAGAAAATATTTTCTTATTTCCAAATTGGGAGTTCATCTTTTGCTGCTTTAGGAGTAGGTGCAATAGATATAGCTGCAGCAACAGGAGTTTTATACGTAACTGTTGGTTCAACAATAGGTTTCTCAATTAAGTTATTAGGTGCCTTTGCACTTGTTTTAGGAATATTAATAGCAGGTAATAGAATAACAGACACAATTGGAAGAAGGATAACCGAATTAGTTCCCACTAGAGGTTTTTCAGCTCAAATTTCAGCGGGTTCAATTACAATACTCTTTGCATCGCTTGGAATTCCCATATCACCTACACAAACTCTTGTTGGTTCAGTAATAGGTGTTGGTATGGCAAGAGGTACATCAACAGTAAAATTAGATGTTATAAAACATATTGCATCTACATGGATAATTACAATTCCTGCATGTATTGGAATATCTGCATCGCTATACTTAATAATAAATGCAATTATCTAGGTAAATACTTAAAAATTGAGTTTATAATAATTTCATAATTTTAAATAAAATAGCCAAAAGATAGTTAATTATTAATATTCAATCTATTTTATTGAATTTAAATGATATAAATCCTTCATTACAAATTCAAAGAATTCTTTTCCAAAAAAATATATAGAATCAAATCTTAAATAATAATAGAATTAGTCTTCTATTTTGGAGGAAAAAAATTATGAAAGCAGATGCAATAAAAATAACAGATGGTGTTTACTGGGTTGGAGTTTTAGACTGGGATTTACGAAATTATCATGGGTATACGCTTAATGGAACTACATACAATGCGTATCTAGTTTTTGGGGATAAAGTAGCACTTATAGATAATACGTATCCCGGAAGTTCAGCGCAGTTATGGGGCAGAATTAAAGATGCGTTTGAAAAGGAAAATAGGGAATTCAAACTGGATCTGATAATACAAAATCATATTGAGATGGATCACAGCGGTGCGTTAACAGAAATACACAAGAAATTCCCTGAAGCACCTGTTTATTGTACTGCAGCGGCTGTTAGTGGTTTGAAGATTCATTATCCTTCCCTTGAAAGTGTGGATTTCAGGGTAGTTAAAACAGGGGAAAGCTTGGATCTGGGGGGTAAACAATTTATATTCCTTGAGGCACAGATGCTTCACTGGCCTGACAGTATGTTTAGTCTTCTTTTAGAGGATGGAATACTATTTTCAAATGATGCATTTGGTCAGCACCTCTGCTTCAATGAACGTTATGACACAGATATTTCTGAAAATGTGCTTATGGATGCTGCAGCCAAGTTTTATGCCAACTTACTAACACCATTATCTGGACTTATACTAAATAAATTCAAACAAGTCACGAGCTTAGAATTGTTAAATAAAATAAACATGATTGCACCATCACATGGCCAGATCTGGACAGACCCAATGAAGATAATAAATGCATATACCGGATGGGCCACAGGAAAATGTGAGGATAAAGTAACAATTGTTTACGATACAATGCATGGTTCAACAAAATTAATGGCACAGGCACTAGCAGAAGGGATTATTAGTCAGGATGTTGATGTTGCAATGCACTTCCTACATACAGATGAACGTAGCAACATTGTAAAGGATATATTGGAAAGTAAAGCAGTTTCATTTGGTGCACCAACCATGTTCAACCAAGTGTTCCCAAGTATGGGGGATATAATCTTCTATTTAAGAGGTTTGAACTTTGCTAAAACAGGTATCAAACGAAAAGCAGTAACCTTTGGATCTATGGGTTGGAGTGGGGAAGCACCAAAGATACTTGCAGAAGAACTTGAAAAATGTGGATTTGAAATATTCGAACAGATTAAGGTTAAGTATGTACCTACAGAGGAAGAATTAGAGGAGTGTTATGAATTGGGTGTTAAATTAGGTTCAGAAATTAAACAATAAAAAAAATTGCCTTTAGTATAGGAGGTATAAAAATGAAAAATTTAGAATTTGAAAGTGCATTGGACTCCAGAAAGAAACTTATGACAATATTGTTTTGGATCAATAGAAAAGCTGCGAGAACAGAAGGATGTGCGCCATTTTTATTAAAGAAAATAGTAACAGAGGAGAACACCTATACTCCAGAAGATCCTAAACTCCTTAAATTAACAAATGCAATTATTGAGGATATTCTGGAATCAATGGATGAAAATAAACATGTAAAATTTGAAATATCAATGGGAAATGAATATATAACTACAGAAATTGATGAGAATATTTTATCTGTAAACACTGTACACAACATTGAAATTGAAGATGAAATCATTGAAAAACTCGATCAAGAGCTAAATAAAAAATATCCCAGTATCTGCGAATCTTTTAAACCTCGTGTAACACCTCACAGATAAAAAAAAATATTTTACCTTGGATGTAAATCATCCAACTATCTTTATTTTTTTTGAAATAATTGGATTTAAAGGAATTAAATTTTAATTGCCCTAATAATATCACCATCGGATATTATTCCAACAATATTATGATTGTTGTCGATAACAACTAGCTGGTTTATAATATCTTCTTCTGATCCAAATTCATTCATTTTTCTTACAGTTGTTAAAAGATCATCATCTAGATTTACACTTACAACATCTTTTACCATAACCTTTTCAACAATCGTTCCAATTTCATATTTATCCAGTATTAGATTGTGTCCCAGATCAGTTGCTGTTACAATACCAACAAGTTCATCTCCATCAACAACAGGGAGAGAACTAATTTTATGTTTCATTAACTTTTCAAAGGCAAATACAACATCTTCGTTTGGGGGAACACTGATAACTTTAGTGCTCATCACGTCTTTAACTTTTAATTTTTTTAACATCTTCTTCACTTCCGTATGTCTTAGTAATACTCTCTATAATGGTGTCTATTGTAGTTGTAACATCGATATTCTCAATAACTGGAATATGATACTTATTTGCCTGGCTTTCAAAATATTTATGTGTTCGCCGTATAGCTCCAAAAGAGTTCATATAACGTTTAAGAGGCCTTCTAGCCCATTGTTGTCTGCATCTAGAATAAAATCTTCCTTTATGAACCTCTTCATCCTGAAGAGTCAATACAAACATGTTTACATTGTGTTTACTAACTAAATCCTCACTAATAAACCCCGGAACTATATGTACTCCTTCAATAACTATGCTGATACCTTCCTTTAGGGCCCTTTCTATAACAGCTTCAACTCCAATACTCACAGTGTCAACATGGTCACGGAATCCGATCAAAACTTCATCAAATTCTGGTGGTGGAGGTATTCTTAGTGAACGGTAAGCAGTATAACTAGACTCGTATATGGTTGGAAGAAGCTCTTTTGAAACGATTTTACGCATTACCTCACGGATCATATCAGTACTGATCATATTTCTGATGCCCAGCCTGTTGGCCACTTCAAATGCAATTGAAGAAGTTCCAACACCAGATGCGCCTCCAATCAGTACAATAAGAGGTTCATCACATTTTCGAATCCTCTTCCAAAGTCCATATTTCTCTGCAATCTCGCCCTCTTCTTCCTTTAGTTTTTCACGGACAATCATGATCAGATCATCCAGATTTATTACCTTTACTCCTTCGTCCATTAGATGAGCTTCAATCTGGGATGCGAAGGTGTAAGCTTTATCAGGATCCATCTCTGCCCTAGTTAATGACCTGGAAAGAACTCCCTTTGAAAAGGGTTCCCTATATTTTTTCCCACCTACTTCACCTTCAACCATTACTTTTTTCAATTTCTCACCTCAACTTAAAGGGGCAAAAATAGAACATCTAATCTATTTTAACTCAATAAATTTATGTAGGCATAGCTTAAATTATTTTCTATTATTTTAAATACAAATTAAAACATATGCCCATTGATATTATAGTTTATTTATATTCTGAATTAGTCTTTAATTGAATAAAAAAATTTGTTATTTGAGATTAATAATTTCTGGAATAACCTTTATATTATCGTCGTCAGAATCATCTATATTAATTATGCATGCATGCCCTTCTTTTAGCATACCCGGATTAATAATACTAGTCTTTCCTATTTTATCAATTGCCATAGACTCATGGATATGACCGCAAAGATTTATTGAAGGCTGAAATTCTTCAATAATTTTCCTTAGACTCTCACTTCCTACATGTTTGCCTGATGGGAGTAGATCTGTTTTTGTTCCCCATGGAGGGGCGTGTGTAACAAATAGAGTTACTTCATGATTTTTTATTTCTTCCATTACCCTTCGTGCACTATCATAGATCTCAATTTCATCAAATTCTAATGGAGTGTTAAATGGTGTTGGATTAGAACCTCCAAACCCACATATTCCTATATTTTTGATGGTAACACTTTTACCATGAATATTAATGGCTTTAGAGTTGTCTATACTTCCATAAAGATTTATTGGATCACAGTTTCCAGGAATTGCTAACACTGGAATATCAAAAGAGCTTATTTCATTAAGTATTTCTTCGGCTAGTTCATTTGGGCCAAAATCTGTAATATCCCCAGTTAGTATAATAAGGTCAACAGTATTTTTCTTGAGGTAATCAATGATCTTAATATATTTACCATGAATATCGCTTACTGCAAGGATTTTCATTGATGATGTCCTCCAAAAAAGTGTATAAATTTCTATTTATATGATTGTTTAATTCAAATTATTAGTTATGGTTTTAATTTTATAAAAATAATTTAAATATAAATTTGAAATAAGAATTATCAATCATTTTCTATCTGCTCTGCGAAAAACGATGATATTTCCTTTAAACTATCCTGAATGTTTTGTTTATCACCATATATTGCAATTATTGTGTCTGTTAAGAATTCTATAATCACATTATGATATTCTGCTATATCTTGTATCCTTTCCTCATCCAATGGTATCTTGAAGGTAACCCTTACCATAGAAAATCCTGGAGGTGCACCAACTATAAATTCAGACTTTTTATCAGGTAGATCATAGATTTTTTCCCCGCGAGAGGCTTTTGTGAGTTTTTTTATCCACTGATCAACGTATTCTTTACCTTCATCTTCAGCTAAATCCAATAACTTGCTTTGAGCCGTATTTAAAAAGTCATTTATCCTTTTAACTTCATTCAACCTCTCTGGATCAGCAGGATTAACCTTATAGAAGTTTATGGTGGTTTTAGCCAGTCTAATATCTTTGGGAATAGCAGGATCTATTTCTACATTCCTTTTTCGAAGGTCGCTTAAAAGTTCAACCAAAACCATCCATGTCTGTTCAAAAGGTAAATCGCTCATAAATGTCCTTCCAATATTTTTTTGCTGTTGTAATTTAATTCAGCATCCACCAACTTTAATTCTTCCACTATTTCATTAACATCCTTGTATGAATCTAAAAACAGTACATGATTACTTTCTGTACCTGCTATATTCACTATAGCTATTTGATCCTCATCATCAATGGTTTTTTTCTCAAGTAAAGCTTTATGCTGTACAAATGGCCCGTATTTTTCTGGTAGATCTTTAAAACGGAATACTCCAACTAAACTTGCAACGAACAAAAAAACACCTCTTATTTTTTTAATTTAGTAATAATTCTTAAACCTTTAAAATCAGATTAATCTTTGGTTTTTGAATTTAATATTTTTTACTATGATATCTCAATTATTTAAAAAATCGAACAAAAATAATTTATTAAAAAAATAAAAAAAATAATTTAAAGGAGAATATTAATTATTCTCCTCCAGTGATCTCATCGAGTTTTTTAAGAGCTGGGTCTGTGCTGGTTATATGAGCATCGACAGTTAGATCTTCTCGTTTTAATCCCATTGCAAGCCCGTAGAGCTGAGCAAGGTGGAACACTGGAATTTTGAAGTCTGTTCCGTACTTCTTGTTAACTTCTGTTTGTCCTACATCGAACTGGAGATGGCAGAATGGGCACACATTTACTATTGCATCTACTCCTGCATCTGTCATGTTGTCGAGTTTTTCCTTGGTGTAGTCTAGGGTGACATCTATATCACGTGATCTTAGACCTCCACCTGCACCACAGCACATCATTTTGTCTCTGTAGTCAACTGACTTTGCACCTGTTACCTCAACGAGTTCGTCAAGGATTGTTGGTTTATGTGGGTTGTCAATGTTGATTTCAGCACTTGGTTTAAGGAAGTGGCAGCCATAGTGAACTGCTACGTTAAGATTTAATGGTGTTGTAACAGCTTCTGTAAGTTTATCAAGTCCAACATCCTTGTAGAGAATTTCTGCGAAGTGTCTAACATTTACTTCTCCTTTGAATTCTCTTCCAGCTTCAGCTAGAACTCCGTTGATTTTGTCTTTCATCTCTTCGTCTTCTTTGAGGAGATGGTTGGTTTCAAACATTGATCCAAAGCAACCGTTACATTCTGTCATGATATCTGAGTTCATGTCTTCAGCTATGGTTATGTTTCTTGCAGCTATTGCAGCCCATGTTGTTTTATCGAATGATCCGAAAACACCTGGTGCAGGGCAGCAGGATGCTCCTTCCATATCGTTGAGCTCAATATCTAGTTTGTCAAACATTACCCTAGTTGCTTTTTCAATTCCAGGGTATCTGTTGTTCATTATACATCCTAAGAAATATGCAAATGCCATTGTGATTCCTCCTTATTCTAGCTCCCCTTTTTCCCAATTCCAGCCAATAAGATTGTCGAATCCTGTGGCTTTAAATATTTTCTGAACTTCTTCAAGTGCTTCAGGGAACTGGTGGGTTGTTGGTGGTAATTCATCGAGTCCAACGCTTTTTCTAAGTGCCATTGTTGCATCGTTAATAGGGACTCCGTGTCCTGTTTTTATAACAAATGAACCAGTCATTTTGTGTGCAGGTGCCATGTATCCTGCCTGTGCAGCGAAGTTTCTCACTGTTTTAACAACGTCCACAATTTTAATTCCTCTTGGACATCTTTCCTGGCATTCGTAACAGGTTGCACACATCCAAATGGTATCATCGGATATTACTTCCTCTTTAAGTCCCATAACAGACTTTCTTACAACATTCCTAATCCTGTAAGGTGTTCTTCTTCCAGAAGGACATGCACCGGTACATGTACCACACTGGAAACATAAAGCTACTGATTCAGCACCAGCATCCATAATTTCCTGTTTGAAATCTTCATCAATATTTTTACGGGTTATCACTTCTTCTTCTCTTCCTTCGAGTAAAGTCATCTTACCACTCCTATCTGTTTTGGATTTTTCAGGTTTTAATTCTTTTTTTTCAGTTTTTGAAACTTTAGAGTTTACATTTTCTGCAATATCTTTAGCTTCTGATTTAATTGTTTTATCGTTATCTTTTGGTGTTTCTTCTTTTTTATCTGTTGAAGTTTTTGCTTCAGTTACTGTTTCTCCTTCAGGAGTCTCTGTTTTCTCTTCTTCTTTATTCTCTTCTCCACTTAATATATTTTTTAAGCGTTTTAATGTTTTCATTCTGTTTCACGCCCTGATCAAATGATCGTATACGGCCCTATGTGAAAACTTGTGATTTTCATATCGTAGGTTTAATTTAAGCATATATAAGATTGTGTAAAAATCATCAACTGTAACCTTTTAGGTTACATATCTTGTTTTTACAAACAGAAAATAACATTACATTAAACAATCTATTATAAGTTAGATGATAATTTCCTTATTAAACTGTAATTTATTATTTACGATGTAAATTTTACCTGTGATCAATATGATGGAAATAAAAATGCACGATGGACCAGCTAGACTTGGTAAATACTCTGGAATAGAAACACCAGCAATAATTGATGTAGAAAAATCATTGAAAATATTAAAAGATGAACCAATGCCATATAATGTTCCAAAAAAACTTGCATCATGGTCTGTAAATTGTACTGTAGAAAATGCTAGATTAAGTGATGAAAATGGTGTGGGTGTTGTACATGGCTCAAGATATCCTGATTTGAGGGTTCAATGTGCCAAAGAATTGGAAGATCTTGGCAATACTGTTTTAATGATTGCAAATCCCGAAGAATTAATGAAAAGATCCAGAGATCTTGTAGAGATCTTGGTTATGATACGTGAGAACATCAATCCAAATACAATGATTTATTTTCCGCTAGCAGAACCATCTTTCATACCATTTCTGGCATATATGGGGGTTGATCTCTTTGATAATACTTCAGGAATGTTTTATGCTAGTTTAAATACCTTGTTAACTCCTTCAATGAGATATGACCTTGAAAAATATAAGATATTTGACATGAACCATGATGAACTTATAGATTATAATACAAAAACAATGGAATTCTCAATCAAGGAAGTACAGGAACATATCAAAAATGGTACTCTAAGAAATCTAGTTGAAGAACGGAGCTGCTCCTCACCAGAGGCAATGACTGCTTTAAGGATACTCGACAGAGACCATTCAGATTTCATTGATAAATACACACAGCTTTACTAAATCCATTAAAAAAAGATATAATTTCCAAAATAAATTTTTTATCCAATGATTAAATAAATAAAAAAAAGTGATATCCAAAAAATTAGATATCCTATTTCTTAAATCACTTCTTCAATACACCCTTAACCATATAATGATATTCTCCTATCTCATGTGAGTCAACAACTTCAAATTCATAATTTTTGAGCATGTTACCTACTTCTTCCGGAGATATTCTTACATGGAATGGAGGTCCTCTACTACTTTCAATTTTACGGAATTCTACAACAGCAAAAATACCACCAGGTTTTAAGACATTTACAATATTGGACATTACTGGGTCTACTTCGCCTCCATCTACAAAGCCATGTAGTACATTGGACATCAAAGCAAGGTCTATTGAATTTTCATTCAATGGTAACTTTTTGGTAATATCCGCTACAATTGCTTCTATGTTTTTTAAGTTCCTTTTTTGAATCTCGTTTTTCACAATATCAATTGAATCGGGATAAACATCAACAGCAAAAACTTTACCATCACTTCCCACCTTATCAGATGCTTCAATTGATACATAACCATCACCACATCCTGCATCAAGGAATTTATCTCCTTTTTTGATATCTGCTGCTTTTAAAATTACTTCAGCACTCAGTATGTCCCTAGATGATTTCCCATGATGTTGATGTCCATGTTTCTCAGTCATTTTTTGTTCCCCCTAAAATACATAGATTTTAATTTTCTGCCTTTAATCTAGTCTTGGAGAATAAAAATACTCCGATTACAAACAGGATTAATGTTAAAATTGCACTCAATTCAATTTCATTAGCAACAGAATTCAATCCTGATCCAAAGACCAAAACTGATCTAAGCGCAATTAAAGTGTGTGTCCAAGGAAGCAATCCATATATCGAAAAGCTTTGGCCAATAATGTTAACCATTACTTGTGGAAGTGGGAAGAATGCTCCAGTTAGGAAACTTGTAGGCACTACTATTAGTGTACCAAGGTTTGCAGCCTGTCTATCGTTTTTAGCGAATGATGCGATAATCATTGCCAGTGCAATTGATGCGATTCCCCCTATTATTCCTATGAATACAGCAATGATAATTGAATAGAAACTTCCTTGCCAGTGTAACCCTAATATAATTGCAACTATCAAAAGTATAACTACCTGTGCACCTGCAATAAGAGACCAAGGTATTAGTCCACCGAATAAAAGGTCGAATGAACGCATTTTAGACATTTTTAACCTTTCTAGTGTTCCACTTTCAACTTCCCTCGTTAAAATTGCAGCAACAGTTGTTGCAAGAAGAAGAATTGCAAACACTATCATACCCGGAGCTAGGAAATCGAATTGTGTGAAAGAAGATGTTCCAGGTATGGATTCAACTTTAGTATCGATAAATTTGGTTGGTTCTGCTCCAGGAGTTCCTGCAATCTGATTTTTGACAGTATTGACCACTCCTTGTTGATATTTTTCAAAAACACCCGCTAATATTCCTTGTGCAACTCCAAATCCCATGAATCCGGTATCACCACGGATAAGTATAGTTGAAGTAATGTTACTACTGGTTGAACCGGATGATAACGATGCTCCTGTACTGGACTGAATGGTATTGTTTATGAGCGATGCAACTGAATTGGAAAAGTTTGAAGGAATAATAATTTCAGCATCAACAGTTCTCTTTCTTAGAAGATCTTGTGCATTATTGTCTTCGGTCGTTGTAATGTTAAACAGCTTCACGTTGCTGTTTTCATAATTTAAACCTTCTAGAGTAGTGATAAGATCATTCCCATAGTTGACGGTTCCACCAGATGTTGTGTTTAATGTTCCTTGATCATAATTTACAATCGCTATGTTATGGGGTGTATTACCCTCACCAAATCCGCCAAATGCAAATCCAAAGATCATCATGAAGAATATAGGGAACAATAAGATGAAAAATAGTCCTCTTTTATCTCTGATCAGTTCTTTAAAGTCTTTAACAGCAATACTTGTAAATTTCATTTTATTCCCTCAATCCTGTTCCAGTTAGATCTATGAAAACATCTTCAAGTGTGTTTTGACGTACTGATATATCTTCTACAGTTACATCTAAATTTTCCAATGTTTGCATCATTTTCGGTAACTTTCCAATTGCATTAAGCGCCCTAATGTTGATCCTTCCTTTCACTTCAAAAACTGAAATAATATCTTCTTGGGCTGTAAGTTCATTGATGATTTCCTGATTTTTTAATGGATCAAATAATTTCATATCAACAACATCTCCCTCACCTATTTCTTTTTTTAGGTTTGCAGGAGTATCCAGGCGAATCAACTTTCCATGATCTATGATTGCTATCCTATCACTAAGCTGGTCAGCTTCATCCATTATATGTGTTGTTAAAATAACAGTTTTTCCTTCCACATCTCTCATTGCACGTATATAATTCCATAAAACACGACGTGATTGAGGATCTAAACCCTCTGATGGTTCATCTAGTACAACTATCTCAGGTTCATGGATAACTGCAAGTGCAAGGTTAAGACGTCTCTTCATACCCCCTGAAAGCTTAGAAACCACAGTATCTGCTTTTTCAGAAAGGAATAGATCATCCAAAAGTTTCTGAACCCTTGGATCCCTTATATTTTTCGGGACTTCATACATGTCGGCCATAAGATTAAGACTTTCTTTACAGGTTAAATTTTCCCATAGCATAAGTTCCTGAGGACACACACCAATGGATCCCTTTTCAATGTTTTTAATATCTTTTCCATTAACAATTACCTTACCACTTGTTGGACGTAAAAGCCCCACCATCATCTTAATGGAAGTTGTCTTACCTGCACCATTGGGTCCTAAAAATCCAAAAACTTCTCCCTTTTTCATACCTATACTAAGATTATCAACAGCTGTTAAGCCCTCATATTTTTTTGTTAGATCTTGAGCTTCTATCATATAATCCATAATTCAATCCACCCCTCAATTAATGAATATAATTAATGTTAAACTTGGTTTAACTATTTTAAATAGTATGTATTTAGTTACCATAGGTAATTTCTGTTACCACCGGTAACATTTTAATCTTGGTATCTATTCATATAAAAAGATTTCTAAAAAATAACATGTAATTCTAAAACTGAAGATATTTGCAACATGAAAAATATATTAAATAATATGATTAATCCAAGGGTGATTTAATATGATAGAAAAAATTGAAGTAAGTATGGCCAGCGGTGATGTGCATAACTTCAAAAGGGGGGAATTTGGAGTTGAAAGTATGGAAATAGATGAATTAAGAGGTTTAATCCAAATAAGTTATGGAAAAAAGGAAGGAGGACAAAAATACGTGTTAATACCTTTACAAAATGTCGAAAAATGTGAATATTTAGATAAAGAAGTTATTAACACTTCCCAGACAACTACTGAAACAAAAATTGAAAGTGGAACACAACTTTTAGACAAAGTCTAACAACATAAACGGAACCATTTATGAGTATAAAAGTATTAAAAATTCCTTACAATTAACTCATTGATAGTTCCCCTACCAGAGGAATCTCGATTAATATTTCTTTTTGCATAAACAATATCAATATTAAATTCGCTGTATAAATTATCGAAAAATTTATCTGTTAAATCTTCATTTTTTGGGTCAGAATTACTTAACATCAAATATGCACCCTTCTGATCCATTTTTTTAAAAAATGTAGCGAGCTTTAACTGATCAAAATCTGTAAATCCTTCTTTAGAATACGATGTAAAATTGGATGTTTTACTTAGGGGCCTATAAGGAGGATCAAAGTAAACAAATGTACCTTCCACAATGTATTTATCAGAATTTACGAAATCAGAGCATATTATTTCGGTATCACTAAGAGCTTGGTTAACCAAATTTATATTGGTTTTATCACATATTTTTGGATTTTTATACAGTCCAAATGGCACATTGAATTTTCCATTCTTATTTTGGCGGAATAACCCATTGAAACAAGTTTTATTCATAAATATAAAGTAGCTGGTTCTTTCAATCCATTGATAATTGTAATTTTCATAATCAAAATTTTCTACTTCTGAGTTATAAATATCCCTGATTCGGTAGTAATTCTCTTTACGTGCAATTTCATCTTTTTTTAAATGGTTTTCTTCAATATCATTCAATATATCTATCAATATTTTATGATCATTTTTAATTACTTGATAAGCCATTACAAGTTCTCTGTTAATGTCTAAAAGAATAGATTCCTTGACTTTGTAATACTTTTTAAGGTTAAAGAACATTGCACCTCCACCAACGAATGGCTCCACATATCTTTCTACAGCCCTTGTCTCCTTTAAATACGGAGGCAATCTATTATTAAGTTCGTTTAGGAGTTGATTCTTCCCACCAGCCCATTTTAAGAATGGTTTTGCACTAGAGATATTTTTATTCATTCAATTCTCCAAATAATATTAATAAAATTTATAATTTAAAAATACTAAATTAAATCTTCAAAAAGTTCTTTAGGTGCATCTGCAAGTTCAACAAGAGCTTCTGCTTCCATAAAATGAAGGTCACCTGGAATCATCAGACAGTGTAATGGACCGCCAAAATCAGAGTTAATAAGGTTTTTAATTTTATCAGCACGTACTAAAGGATTAACTGACCCTGCACGTGCAACTACAACAATCACAGTTTCTTCTGTTGCAATTTTTAGTTCTTTATCTGTTTCTGCTTGCAACAAATATTCCATTCCCTGGTTTGCTGTCATATACCTATTTTCATGAGCCCTTATATCTAAAAGAACTAGTGTATGTAATTTTGAATCCATATTTGCTTTAATTGCAAGATAAGGTGAATGGGGAAAATAGTTCTCTTCTGTAAATGGTATTGTTGTTACTTTACCAAATTTATATGCCTGAAGACCAGCAATTCCTGGTGCAGCAGAAAGAATTGAAGAAGAATGAATAACTGTAGTTTTTATCCCTGCTCTTTTCGCTTCTATTAACATTTCAGAGTGAGTTGTTGCAATTAAAGGATCTCCTGCACTTAAAAATGCAACATCTTTTATTTTTGCCTCTTTCAAAGGGAGATTCTCCTCTTCAACTTCTTCTCGGGTTAATATTTTTATTTCATTCCCAATAATTTCCTCAAGTGAGCTGATACTTCCCCCAAATAGTTTTGCTGTGTAAAATTCTGCGTAAACTGCTTCAACCTTTTTAAGTGCTTCTACACCCTTGACTGATATATCCTTTTCATCGTAAAGTCCTAGACCAATAAAGTAAAACATTGGGTTCACCTTCAATCCTTTTTATATTTAATATTTTATTTGAATTATTGATAAAATTTATAATCATTGGTATTAATATTAAATTACTGATGTAAAAATGTATGAGGAATCTAATGATCGGTTTAAAAGTTCCAAAAAACACTGCAGATAGAATTCGTAGATTTCTATTGAAACAATCACTTATAAATCTTGACATGAAAATAAAGCGTGTTGATGACTTTGTTTACATTCCATTAATTAAAATGCCTGATGATGAGTTAATGGAAGAAATAAAAGTTGATAATGTTGAAATTGTTGATACTAATTTTGAAATCCATAAAAAAGGACCTAAAAGCCTTAAAGATTATTTAAAAAATAAAGTAGACAACGATAAAATTGAAGACATAAAAAAATCTTTTGACATAATTGGCAATATTGTAATACTTGAAATTCCAGAAGACTTTGATGACCACAAATATATAATTGGAGAAGCCGCCCTAAAATTCACCAAACGCAACTCGGTATACCGGAAGATCAGTGAAATAAAAGGAATTGTAAGAACAAGGGAACTTGAATATCTAGCTGGCGAAGATGTATCAGAAACCGTTCATAAAGAATTTGGCTCCAGATTCATGCTTGATGTTAAAAGGGTATATTTCAGTCCACGTCTTGCAACTGAACGAAAAAGAATAACAGACCATGTCAAAAATAATGAAATAATAGTTGATATGTTTGCGGGTATAGGTCCATTTTCAATTTCAATTGCAAAAAAACATAAGGTGAAAATTTATGCTATTGATATTAATCCCTATGCGTACAAATATCTAAAAAAGAATATTAATTTAAATAAATTGGAAGGAAATATTATTCCAATTCTAGGCGATGTTGAAGAAGTATTAAATGGTTTAAATTTAAGAGCAGATCGAATTATTATGAACTTACCCGGAACTGCTTGGAATTTTCTTGATACAGCAATTAAATCTCTTAAACCCGGAGGAATTCTTCACTACTATGAATTTGCATCTGATTATCAGCAACCAATTGAAAGGATAATTGAGACTGCCTACCCTCGTAAAGTAGAAATTCTAAATTCAAGGAAGGTTAAATCAAAAAGTCCTGGTGTTTGGCATATGGGTATCGATGCGAGGATATATTAACTAAATTTTTGTTAAATTGGTTTGATAATTCCGTCTTCCGTTATTATACCTGTAATTAGGTCTGATGGTACTATATCAAAGGCAGGATTTTCAATTTCTGTACCTTCAGGTGCAACTCTACATTTACCAAAGTATAACACTTCATCAGCATCTCTTTCTTCTATTTCAACATCATAAATAGAGTTTTCACTGTCAAATGTGCTTTTAGGCGCTGCAACATAGAAGGGAATATTAAATCTTTTTGCAGCAAGGGCAACCAGTAATGAGCCTATTTTATTTGCTACTCCTCCCTTGGCTACCCTATCTGCACCAATAACAACTTTATTAACCATACCTTTTTGCATTAAATGCCCTGCAGCGCTGTCCACAGCCAATTTCACAGGTATTTTTTCTTGTTGCATTTCAAATACACTCAATCGAGCGCCTTGGCAAAGAGGTCGTGTTTCATCACATATAACCTTAATTCTCTTCCCTTCCTCATTTGCAGCACGTAAAACTCCGAGAGCAGTTCCATAATCAACACAAGCAAGTGCACCAGCATTACAATGGGTTAATATAGTGTCTCCATCATCTATCACTGCTGCCCCATTTTTGCCAATTGCCTTGTTGGTCTGGATATCCTCATTATACATGAGCATTGCTTCATCAATGAATGATTCAGAATTTAAAACCCGATCAACTGCCCAAGAAAGATTTACGGCTGTTGGTCTTGCGTTTTTAATTTTATCTGCAGCTTTTTCTATATTTTCTCCAGCAATTTCTGCAAGTACCATTCCAAATGCTGCTGCAACTCCAATTGCAGGAGCACCACGAACCTTCATAGTTTTTATTGCAGTTATAACATCTTCATAAGTTTTACATTCGTGATAAACAATTTCATCGGGCAAGAGGGTCTGATCTATTAAAAATAGTTTATTATCCTTCCAGTACATTGTTTTCATTTGATAACACGTTCCATTATATTATACAAAAGTTGTTAATTAAAAAAATAAAAAAAAATTGGAATTAAATTTCATCCATAATTTTTTTAGTAATGACTCGAAGGTGTCATGTCAAGATGTTTGTCTTCTTTTCCAGGAACACCATAAGCATCTGCCCTACATTGCGTACAAGCCCTAAAAACAGGTATTATCTCTTCAACAGCATCTCTTACCTCACTTAATTCTGCACAGCCCGGTTTAGGAGTGTCTTTGAATTTGTGCATAGGAATTAAAGGTATAACATTCATTAGTGAAGCTCCCTGTTCTTTAACCTTCTTTGCGATATCTAATATATGTTTATCGTTAACACCAGGAATTAATACTGCATTAACTTTTACAACAACTCCCCTTTCAGCTAGCATTTTTATGCCTTCCAGCTGGTTTTTGGATAATATATTGAAAGCCTCTTCTCCAGTATAAAGTTCACCGTTATAGAATACATTCGAATATATTTTACTACCAATCTTAGGGTCAATTGCATTAACAGTAACAGTAACAGTATTTATATGAAGATCTGCTATTTCATCTGCCTTTTCTGGAAGTAAAAGTCCATTGGTACTCATACATTTGATGAGATCTGGAAATTCTGTATCCATACGTTTAAAAAATTCAAATGTTTCAGTGTTAAAAAGAGCATCTCCTGGCCCGGCAACTCCCACAACTGCTATGTTCATTTCTGAAGTCACTTTTTTGACATGTTCCACTGCCTGATCCACTGTCATTACACGAGATGCAACACCTGGACGCTGTTCACATTTATTTATCTCCCTTGTACAGAAGTCGCAGTGAATATTACATTTTGGTGCGATAGGAACATGTATTCTCCCTACTTTGTCGTGCATTTTCTCGTTGAAACATGGATGCACCTTGGTCATATGGGCAAATTTTGATTCATTCATTTTTAACCTCCTCAATGATTTCGTCGGTTTTTTTAAGCCATTCATCCTTCATAATTTCGTCTGTACATGTTAAAGCAATAATATTTCCTACAGATTTATGATCAATAACCCTGAAACCTTCAGGGATAATTCTGAATATAGCATCGTAAACTTTATTTCTAAGGTCATCCTGAGGGTCACGTACAACCATTCCTTTTAATTCTGTTTGAGGATCGTCTATGATAACTTCAAAACGATTAGGCTGGTGTATTTTGTTTCTTCCTTCAGTTTTCCAAAGTTTTTCCAGTAGATCAGGCAGGTATGTTTCATCATTGATCTTTATAAACATTTCATTTCCTTCTTTGTTGAATTTATATTCTGCAAAATCATCAATAACAATTGGTTGAGAAGCCTTTTCTAATTTAACAACAATTATAAAAATGGGTTCTCTGGGATCAACGTAAACCCGAAGATCGCCTATTGATCTAGACACTTGAACTTCCTGTAATATATGTCTAATTATCATGTCATAGACTTCTGCCCCATTTTCATCGTAACATTCTACCTTCATTTCTTAACTCCTAATCCGGATACTAAAAGTGCTGAACCAACAGCTCCTATGTACTGCGAGTTTTCGGGTACAATTACTTCAATTCCACCTAATACTGTACTTACAGCTTCAACAAGACCCCCTATAAGTGATGTCCCTCCAACTTGGATAAGAGGTTCCCTTAGATCAATCTCTTGAAGTTGTTGTTCGTAAACCTGTTCTGCAACCGAATAACAAGCAGCTGCTGCTACATCTTCCTTTGATCCTCCTGCTGCTAATGAGGTTACAAGGTCTTGAATTCCAAATACTATACAGTAACTGTTTAATGCTGCATTTTTGTAGTTTCCTTTTAGTGCTAATGGGCCAAGTTCGCTTATATCTATACCTAATCTTCTTGCAGTCATTTCAAGGAATCTTCCAGATGCCCCTGCACATATTCCTCCCATTGTGAAGTTGTCAGGTATTCCATCGTTTACTGTTATGACCTTGTTATCCATTCCTCCAATATCAAGAACTGTTGCTTCACCTTTCTGCCTGTTTGCAAGGTAAACAGCACCTTTTGAGTTAACGCTGAGCTCTTCTTGGATAAGTTGAGCATTCATATGGTGTCCTATTCTCAGTCTCCCATATCCTGTAACACCCACACCATCAACATCCTCAAGTTTGTAATCTGTTTCCTTGAAAGCCTGTTCCATTCCAATGTTAGCTGTTTCTATAACATCTGCTGTGGGTAACCAACCAGTACCTATTACCTTGTTATTCTCCATAATAACTACTTTTGTTGTTGAAGAACCTGAATCTATACCTAATGTAAGGCCTTCCTGCTTTTCTCTTGCAAGTAGACTTTTTCTAGCAACTATAGTTGAAAGTGCTTCCATTCTTATGAATAGTTCATCTGCCTTGGTTCGTTCTGTAAATGAATATGTTACAACGGGTAGATTGGTGTTCTTTTGTATGAATCTCCTTATCTCATTCCTTACAAGTGCACCTTCTGCACATCTAAAACAAGTAGCTATAAAAACTGCATCTGCATCTGTTTTTCCTTCGACTATGGATGTGGCTCTGGCTATCATCAGTCTTATACCAGTACTTGCTGCATTAAATCCAAACTTTTTATAAGCTTCATCTATGTAGTCCAAATCTGCTTCAGGTATGATCATTTGGGCCCCAAATGTTTCTGCGGCCTTTTCTATCTCTTTTTGAATACCACTATAATCTGTTCCGCATGATATTTGAGCTATTTTAACCATTTGATTCCTCCGACTTCTCTAAATTGTCTAAGAATGTATTGATCTTGTTGACAACTTCCATTGTTTCTTCTTTGGTTGTTGGATAATGTAGTTCTAAAAGAGGTATTCCACGTTTTCTGAGGCAGAACATTGAAAGTTCATTGGTTCTAGCACACCCAATACATCCAAAACCAAAAGGTGCATCTTCCATTATTATTGCTGCTTCAGCAGCATCTATTAGAGGACCAAATATTGCCATTCTGCCTCTAACACCTGAAGGCACTTCAATTGCAGCATATTTAAGCCCTTTAATAGGTTCTTCTTCTGTAATATTTAATGGTGGTGAATCTATTTCAACGTCAGTAACCCTTTTTCTGATTTCTTTTTGCAAAACAAGTGGTTCATGGCCCCTTCTTTCAATGAGATCTGCAAGTATAAGTGAGTTAGGTGGGAAAATTGCTATTTTCAATAGAATTCCCCCCTCGAGTTATCTTTATCAAACTGTTCTGGTCTTTTAGTTATTTGCATTATATCACTGTAAATTCCTTTTGTTGTATCCACAACACCTATTGAAGCTATTACTTCATCATTTTCTAATAAAGGAACCACAAGAACTGGTACGCCTTTGTAAGGACCATAATTCGGAGTTTCATTGGATATTTTTCCATTTTCAAGTACTTTTTCAAGTATTGGGCCTGAATAATCATTGTCAATTACTTTACCCTCTTCGATTCTAACTCCTCTTGTGTTTTTAGTTCGCATGGTTATGGGAAGTCTGTTCACGAGTTCGTGTATTGCAAGTGCCAGGGGTGTAATTTCATCCCCAGTTGATGATTTTGTAAGGTTCATTTTTCACTCTCCTCTGCAATTTTTTTAAATGTATCAACCGATATCTTCCCTGGTTTTTTAAGACTGACTTTTTTAGGATGTTCAAGGGCTTCACTTACATAGCCTAATAGTTCAAACTCCTTTTCAAGCTGATGAAATCCTTCCCTTGCACCGCCCCTTTTTGCTCTGCATCTTCTTGGATCTCCCGGTGGAAATCCTCTGTCTTTGGTGAATATATTACAATAGTCAAGTTTCCGAATTTCCTCAACAGCCTTGTTAACATCAGATTCATCACCATTAATAATTGCACCATAACATGTTGATTTAATTGTGAGTGGAAATTCCATCATATGAAGCTTTCTTACAAGTTCTGTTTGACTTATATTTGCAGCAGGTCCTAAAATAATCATACGGGTAACTTTAGAGCTTTCTTCTTGCGACATAAACTGTGTCTCCTTCCTTGAATTTTTCAAGATTCTCTATTCCCTTAACAATTTTTCCTATTATATTGGTTCCTAAAAATGGTTCTCCTGTGGGTCCAAATTCATCGTTGTCTTCAAATCTCACTCCAACAACACCTATTTGTCTTCTTGACATATTGGTTATTCCTATCTCACCAGCTTTTACACAGCCTTTAGGCGGGTTTTCTGGTATAAGTCCTTTGGATTCCATTGGATTACCCTTGAACATCATTACTTTCATTCCTGGAAAAGCAAACATTACATCCAATGAACCAACAGGTGAATCTAGAAGTCCTGTTATTTTCTGGAAGTACCATGATGATTTAGGTGCTTTATCTGTAATATCAATGTATACTATCTTATCTTCAGGAACACCTACTGTTCTAACCTGATTTTTCTCTATTATTTCCATTGTAAATTGTGGTTGCTGTTCAACAATCACTGCATCATCATCATCTGATCCTTCCCTTATTTGTTCAATGCCCCGAGAGTCTAAAAATTCTTTTGCTTCCTTTTGAGTCATAGAAAGAGTCGTAACCCTCTTTGGAACCGTTTCAATAGTTATTTTATCATCTTTATTTGCAATATCTATGAGCTGTATTCCCTTTGTTATCTTACCCACAATTGTATGGTTTGGTGTTGAAACCCTATCTTCTCTGTACGCATATATACGACCTATACCTTTTCCTTTATTTCTTAAGGTAACTGTTCCCCTTTTTCTTTGATCTATATATTCTGCATCCTTACCAAGTCCCTGTAATCCATAAAATCCAATAAATGAATCAGATTCATAATCCACATGGAGTTCACCCTTTTCTGAAAGTGCAAAGAAATGTTCAACTGAACTTGGAGATTTTTTTGTTGGCTCAATCAGTACATAGGTGAATATTTCATTTCCATTTGTAATTTTGGTTTCAAGTTTAGTTATTGCAGCGCTTTGAACAATGCTTTTTCTTTCAACAACTGGTGTAACACTTTTAATATAATCTTCATCTGTAAGATTCATTATTGTTCTTTTTCCACCTACAACCCTTGCAAAAACACCTCTATTCTCTTTAGGAGCCCCGTAAACTCCTTTGTGTTTTTCCTTACTGAATATTATATGTGTTGCTTCAGCTGTAAATCCTGAAAGACTTAATATTACATCCCAATTCTGATATTTGTATTCTTCCCTTGATGGTGTGAGGTCAGTTGTGATTGGTCCTATTGCTACTTCGTTAGAAGTTGTCCATCGTATCCTTAGCTTTTCTAATTCACTGTAATGATGTTTCCATGTATCAAGCAGTATGTCTGGACAGTCTTTTAAAAGTTCGATTATTATGCTGCCCCTTGTTGTATTAAACCTATACTTATTAACATGTCTTTCAATCTCTTCTTGGCCTTTGATTACACCTAAAACACAACCCTCTTTATATGGTGCGCCAGAAGCATTCACCGCATCCTTTATTGTAGAACCATCTGGGAGTTCGATTTCCTCCCCATTGACCTTCACAAGCATAAGATCTCCTCTTTTAGGATTTTAATTAAGATCTCTCTTCTTTAATACCCATAATTATATCATAGTTAAAATCAAAAACAACTTTTTCTTGATTATCATGTCTCAAGTTAAGCTTTTTATCTTCCGTTATTATACCTGCAACTTGAGAGGTGATGTTAACTTCCTGTAACATTTCAATGCATTCTTTAACATTTTCTTCCTTTAAAGTAAGCACAAACCCAGATCCCGGATACACTTTTAACCATTCATCCCAGCTTACTTTGTTGTTTCTAGGGATTTTGTCGAGTTCAACTATTGCTCCAACTCCAGAGGCTTCTAAAAGCATTCCAAGGGTTCCAAGTATTCCAGGATTACTAATATCCTTACCTGCTGTTAGAAGATGTTTTTTTGCAATGCTGTTCATAACTGTAATCTGTGACTGGACCAGTTCGGGTGTCTTGTGTGATGTAGTATCCCAATTCAATGGAAATTTTGGATGCTGTCGACCATCTAGATCCATTCCAATAATAACACTGTCACCTATCTTTGCCCCACAACTGGTAATTACATCATCTTTACCTACTATTCCAGTTATTGAAACATCAAGAGCTGTGTATGGTGTGTCTGGATGAATATGTCCACCTACCATTGGAATTCCAAATTTTTCAACACCCTCTTTAATTCCCAACATTATTTCATTGCAAATATCTTCTTTGTTTACTGAAATCACATTGGTCATTCCCATTGGTACACCACCCATCGCTGCAATGTCATTGACATTGACTAGAACAGAACAGTATCCTGCCCAACGTGGATCACCCTCTATAAGCCTTCCCCACATTCCATCAGCAGCCATGAGTAATAATGTATCATTTCCAATATCTAATGCTGAAGCATCATCACCAAATCCTAGAGCGGTTCTACCTCCAATATTGTATGTTTCATCAAGTATCTGAGTAGCTCCTCTTATAAAATTTTTCCTGGTAATTCCATCATAATTTCTTAAAGAATTAATAAGAATGTCTAAATCCAAATTTCCACCTCATTTTAGGTTTAATAATTCTAGTTGTATTTTAAATTATATCTGTTGGTGGTGTTGCTAATAATCTGTATTATTTTACTTTTAAAATTTTCTAAATTTTCGATTTCCATGGTTTGTTTACCATTAAATAGTTCTAAAAATATCTTATTGCCTACTATATCATCCAAACCACTTTCAAGCTCCACTATCATCGATCCAACTGTTTTAAATCCTTCTTCTACAACTTTGTCCAGATCTCCATCAGTTATCCCTATTATCGGTACTTTGAATCTATAAAGTATATCTCCTGCAACCAGTGTTGTGTCATCTCCAACAGTTACAACAAGATCAGAATCTTTTAATTGGTAAATGTCCTCAGCAGCATGGCTTAAATAGGATATATTCAATTTGGAATTGTGTTTATTGTATTCCTTTCTTTCTAATATCCTGGGAGGGATTCGAGATCTTCTTAACAATCCTGTTTTAACCACTGCACTGTTTAGATCTATGATTCCAAGTTTTTCAACACCATGATCCTTAATTTCTCCGCCAATAATATTTTTTAATATCCCTCTTTCTGCAACAAGTATAACTTCTGAAGAAGTTGACTTCCCAACTACTATGCCATTTAGGAAAATATTTTCATCCTTTGATACACCTGCAATTTTTCTGTAAACAGTTGTTTCATCTTCTATTGTATTGTATAATGTATCATTTTCCATTTTTTTAATTACAGTTGAAGGTCTCAAAACGTTTAGATCTAATTCTCTAGCTAATTTTTCTGCTAGATCAATCTGATTTTCATTCCACGGTATTACTGTTCCATCGGGTTCTCCGGGTCTTTCAATTTGAATAAGTTCTGGAACACCCTTGCACCTACTAAAAACCTTGTATCCAAATGCATGTCCAGTAATATTGGATTTACCATAATTAATTAAAATAACTACATCTGAATTTTCTGAAATTTTGTCAATTGACTGGCTTGGAAGCAGCTTTTGGTTGATATCTATTACTTCTTCCATTTCCGCGTCAATAACGGCTGTTCGACCCATTGTACCCCCTAGCCTGGCTGTTACATTGCCATAATTTTCTAGAAGTCCCAATATCTTCTTGGCAAAACCAGTGTCAACTATTTGAGGTCCATGAACAACAACACCTATTTTCATCATCACATCAGTTTTGAGTTTAAGTGTTTTTATAATTATCTATAAAAAAAAATTCATAATATTTTAACATAATCTGATAAAAACATGAATATTTGATGATTCAAAAAATGAGCTTATTCTAATTCAGTATTTTATATTTAAACTATTTTTTTAACCTTTTTTTTATAATACGAGTTCCACATATTTCACATTCATCATACATATATTCTGGAGGGTATTTTTTTTTACATCCCTTGCACACCTTTACCCACCCATATATCCCCTTAATTCCCTCGGTTAAAACACTCCTGTAGGGCATTTCAACTATTTTAAGAACATTTTGCATCGAATAATCATCTGTAACGACTACAGGATTCATAGATTCTCTTTTAAGTCTAAATGCAAGTGCTACAAGATTTTTATCGGCTTCAGAAAGTCTTAATACATCCCCTGATTTTATTATAACCTTAGAAACATTTTTAATATCTATTAATTCAGGTTCCAAAATCCGTATAGATCTTTGCTCAATTGCAGATTCTAGAATCAATTTAGATTTCAAATCTTTTATCTCAGAAATAACGGATGCTGTAATAAAATTCTGGTACTTTTTTGAGGAAAAACCACCTATAATTGCAGATGCATCAAGAACATATACTTTATGGTACATATATTCATTTATTTCTTCTTTAAATAATATAAATTGATTAGTTTTAATGAAAAGTAAAAAATAAACATAAATAATTAAATCAAAAAACCTCCTGTTTACTCTTTTATTTTAATTATTGGAGCTTAAAGATCGCTTTTTATAATTTTAAGGGCCAATGTGAAAAAGTTTTTATGTTATAAAAAACATACCCTACCTATGAGGGAGGGTATAATTAGACTCCTCTTAATTTTTTTCGCAAAAAATTAACCGCCTCCGATTTGGACCTAATGCCCTCCCTCACCCCATAAGGAATAAATTAACATCATTTAACTAGTTTTTTTAATAATAAACTCTTCTTTGTATATTCTATTTCGATTAATATTAGATGCCCAATTTAAATTGCAAAATAATTTAAATTCCAATAAACAAAATATATTTTAAAAACTTTTATAATGAATTTAGATTGAAAATAATTAACCATATTATATCAATCAATAGGTGATCCTATGAAAAGTAAAAGCATGGAAGAACACAAGAAGAATGTACCTAAATCAATAAAATTCGGAATTATTACATTAAGTGACAGTAAACATAAAGATTTTTTAGAAAATAAAACCACCGACATATCTGGTAACTTAATAATAGATTCACTGAAAAAAGAACACAAATTAGTATTCTATTCAGTAATTCCTGATGATTCAGAACTACTACTTTTGACTGTTGAGGACATAATAAAAGAGCGTGATGCAGATGTGATAATCACAACTGGTGGCACTGGTATTGGGGTTAGAGATATAACAATTGAGACTTTAAAACCACTTTTAGAAAAGGAAATTACTGGTTTTGGTGAAATATTCAGATATGAATCATACAAAGAACTGGGTACAGGAGCAATATTAAGTCGTGCA
Organism: Methanobacterium sp. SMA-27; assembly: GCF_000744455.1. Taxonomy (NCBI): domain Archaea; kingdom Methanobacteriati; phylum Methanobacteriota; class Methanobacteria; order Methanobacteriales; family Methanobacteriaceae; genus Methanobacterium; species Methanobacterium sp. SMA-27. The sequence continues at coordinate 1,778,073 of NZ_JQLY01000001.1, forward strand.
ACTGCAGGTGTTTATAAAGGTACACTAATTATTTCATTACCTGGCTCTCCAAACGCTGTAAATACTGGTTTAAAGATCATCACACCCGAATTAAAACATCTTGTAAAACATATGCATGAGGGATCATAGGAATCTTTTATATTGAAAATAAAAAAAATTGTCATTTACAAGAAATCATTTACTGAAACTAAAGGTTCCAATTCAATTCCTTCCCTTTTTAAATTATCAATTGCTCCTTCATCTCTATCAACAATTACAAATGCTTTTTTAACCAATCCCCCATTTTCTGATACTGCTTTAACAGCTTTAATAAGGGAACCCCCTGTAGTTGTAACATCTTCAAGAACAATAACTTTATCACCCTCTTTAAGGTCTCCTTCAATTAGTTCTGAAGTCCCATAATCCTTTTTTTCCTTTCTTATCATCAGCATAGGGATTGATGACAAAATAGAAACAGCAGTAACTATTGGAATAGCTCCAAGTGCAGGTCCTGCTACTTTATCCGTATCATTGATATCTAATTTTTCAGATATTATTTCAGCTACCTTTGAAAGGATTATAGGGTCTGTTATGGCTCTTTTCATGTCAACATAGTAGTTGCTCTCTTTACCCGAAGATAGGGTGAACTTTCCATATTTCACTACATGGTTATCTTTCAGAAGTTTTATGAGTTGATTTTTAGTGTTTTCCATGGGGATCACTTGAAAATATAGATTATTATTACTTATATTGGATTTATATAATTAATTAAATTATGATCATTTGAATGATTTATTGCTATCTCCAGTTTTGAAACTTTCACAAGATTTGCAAACTGCCTTTTGAATATTGTAACATTTTCCACAGATTATGCTGCCACAAAGAGTGCATGTGTACATTTTACCTGGTCTGCCACATATACTACAGATACCACTAACTTCCAAATTAATTCACCTACTAAAAAAAATTAGTTGATTATATAAAACATAATTTTAATTGTAATCTTTTTATAAAATAAAAAATTAGTTTAATTTATTTACTGTTCAGTTCCTTCTCCTTCTTTGATGGTGTCTTTTAAAAGTATTTTATCTCCAATCTTCTTTACCATGTCATAAGGTACTATTGTTTCACCCTTAGATATTCCAAGACCCTCTGAAATTCCGCCCTTTCCAAGTATAAACGCTTCTAATGTTTTGGTTTCAAAATCTACCTCTACATCCTTCACCTTACCAATTACAATTGCAGAACTATCAAGAACTTCTTTTCCAATAATTTCTTCTATTATCCTCATGGTTTCACCTTTATATAACTATGATTAGCTTACAAAATTACGATCTTATTTAAGTTTAATATTATACTTAAAGTTTTATTTTAAAAAAGAAAGGGAATCTGCATGTTTTATTATTATAAATAACCAAAATTGAAACTAGATATTATTAGGAATAATTAATTGTTAGAAATTAGTTCTTTTTATTCCAAGTATTTTAATATTTCAAAAATAACATTAAAAAAATAAAAAAAAGAAATGGGTTTATTTATCCCACATCTTTAAATGCTTTGTCTAGTATTTCCTTACTTGGTGGTTTAGTGAGTAAACTAACAACTATTGTTAATATAAATGCTAGAGGAACACCAATAACCAAAGGATCTACTGTTGGCCAAGGCATAGTTGTTATTAAAACCACTTTACCTGTCAAAGCTTTGCATACTCCAAGGGCTGCTGCTGCTTTCTGGTTTATAAACAGATATGAAATAGCTGTGTATACTGTTCCAACAACAAGTCCCGCAATTGCACCTTCCTTGGTTGTACGTTTCCAGAATAATGCACAAACGTACATGGCAAGGAAAGCAACCGCTGTCAAACTGAACCACATGGCAGTACCTACTGCAATGATATTTGCAGGGAGTATAAAACCGAGTATGACTGCTATGAAAACAGCTACAACAATACCTGCTCTAGCAACCATTACAGAGGATCCTCCTACTTTATTTGATAATGTTTCATATATGTCTCTTCCAAGAGCTGTTCCCTGAACATGGAACTGTGCACTTAATGTTGACATTGCTGCTGACATTAGCGTTATCATGAACAGATATGCAAACCACAGAGGCATAGCCGTTGATATAAAGAGAGGTATTATTTTATCGGCATTACCTCCTGCTGCTTGAATAGCTATCTGTCCAGAATGTTGCATAAAGTAGACATTTGATAAAGCACCCACAATAAATGCTGTTCCTGTCATCATGGCTATGAAAACTCCACCAATTAGAACAGCTCTGTTAAGTTCTTTGTTGGATTTTACTGTCATGAATCTTACAACAAGTTGTGGTTGAGATAAAACTCCTATTCCCACTCCCAGTATCAGCGTACTGACCAGCGTCCACCAAAAGGCACTGCCAAGTGTTGGCATCGACGTCCATCCTGTAGCCCCTGTACTTGATGCTGCGGCTGGTACCATTGCAGACATTCCGGAAAGTAATTCATTGGCATGAACAACCCCACCAAGAAGCCAGTAAGTTGCAACTAAAAGGAATGCCATTCCAAAGAACATGATGGTTCCTTGAAGGGCGTCAGTATACATAACACCCCTAATTCCTCCGAAAACAACATAAACAGCAACTATCACTGCCATTGCAACCAGTGCTATATTGTAGTTAATGCCCAGTGTTGTTTCAACAAATCTGGCCATACCTATCAAAACTACCCCTGCATAAAGGGGCATTGCTAGGAATATTACCAACCCACTGAAATATTGTATAAAACGACTATTAAATCTCTTTGATAAAAATTCTGGGAATGTTAATGCACTTAAATTGTGCCCCATTTTTCGGGTTCTTTTCCCAAAGAATACAAATGCTATAAATATTCCAACTAAGATGTTCAAAAATGTGAGCCATAACAGACCCATACCATAAACTCCTGCTGTTCCCCCAAAACCAACAATCGCAGCGGTACTTATGAAAGTTGCACCATAACTTAATGCCATAATATAAGGATGAGTATTTCTGCCTGCAACCATGTAGTCTTCAGAACTTTTGGTTCGTTTCCATGCAACATAACCAACGTAGAAGACCATGAGGAGGTAAATTAAAATTACTATACTGAGTATGAACAAATCCATTTAAATCAAACTCCTAACCCTCTTCATCCCATAATCCGAGTTCTTTTTCTTCCATATCCTTTTCTTTATCATGCCATGCTATTTCTTCAGAAATTTGCCCTTTCTCATCGTCGCCGCCCTTATTCCAGTTAATAATACCATAAACTACACATAAAAGCGTTGCAAGGATACAACCGATATATGCAGCCGAAATCCAGGGGTCGCTTATTCCCAAAACCACTGTCGCACCTCCATTAAGATTGAATTTTTATTAACTATATACATTAATAATGTTAAATCTAAAAACCTTTTAAATCTTTCTATTAGTTCTGAGGTTTAGTTAAAATAGTTCAACTTTTTCATAAGACTTCTGAATAAATTTTAATATATCTTCAATTATTAAATATTATTAACAACATAACTAATCAAGAAAATTAATTGGATTATTTAAATTGGAATAATAGTTTTCCAATGGTAAATTAGTAATAGTTTTTATTTAAGTGATTTAAATCCCAATTTATGTTTATAACCTGTAATTACATTTATTAAGGATATTTTGAGTTTATTTAGGAGGTTAAAATTTGATCACCAAGTTTGAAGAGGTCTTTGATAAAATAAAATCACATCCAAAAAAACAGATAGCTGTAGCGGTAGCACATGATTCAACGGTTCTTGAAGCAGTTACAAAAGCAGATGCCCTTAATATCACAGATTATATACTTGTAGGTGATGAACAAAAAATATTAGACATATCAAAGAATGAAGGATTTGAAATTAATGAAAATAAAATTTACAACGAACCTAATAATATAAAAGCTGTTAAAAAGGCCGTACAACTTGTTAAAAGTAACAGAGCAGATATATTAATGAAAGGTTTTGTGAATACAGACGATTTTTTACGTGGAGTATTAGACAGAGATAATGGTTTAAGAACTGGTAAAGTAATGAGCCACGTGTATGTACTTGAAAGCTCAGCACTTAGGCGATTACTCTTTATTACAGATGGTTCTATGAACATATACCCCGATCTAGAAACTAAATGTAGTATAATATTAAACTCAATATACCTTGCAAATATTTTTGAAATAGAAGAACCTAAAGTAGCCATTACTACTGCAATAGAACTTGCTAACCCTAAAATGCCATCAACAATTGATGCAGCAGTACTTGCGAAAATGAGTCAACGTGGCCAGTTCAGTGGTAAAATTATAGATGGACCTCTTGCACTTGATAATGCTATAAGTCCTTGGGCAGCTGAACATAAAGGAATAGGTGGGCCAGTAGCAGGTAAAGCAGATATTATAGTAGTTCCCTCAATTGAGGCAGGTAATATATTATGTAAAGCCCATGTTTACCTTACTGGCGGTAACCTTGCAGGTGTGGTTATAGGTGCTGCCGCTCCAATAGTATTAACTTCCCGTGCTGATACATCGCAGTCTAAACTTAATTCTATTGCAACTGCAGTTTTGACAGCAAATATGGAGAGAAGTCTCAGTATCAAATTTGGAAATGTACATTATTAAACAAAAATTTATGAAAATTAATTTTTATAAATTAGTTTAAAAATAAAAAAAATTATTGGAATGTAGTTGGCTTAATCATTTTGGAATAACATTATTATTCCCATGATTAACAGCCACAGACCAATTAATATTCCTAAATAGATTGGGTTGGTTACTATTGATCCTACGATTATGTACAATAAACCAATAATAATTGATACTACACCATTCCATCTACTATTTCCAGCCTTTGTGATTACACCGATTATACCCGCTATCACAAAGAATATACCTACAATGTATATAATTAATCCTGCTAAGAAAGCAAAAAGAGCCGGGTTGAAGATAAAACCTATTCCAAGAATCAATGCTATTATACCCAGAAGTATCTCTAGAATTCCTAGACTTATACTCTCACTAATTTCAAATAATCCTCCAAATAGCATCCCTAGACCAAAAAGAAGGACTAAAAATCCTGTGATTACAGCTGCAGGTACAACTCCTAAAACAGGAAATGCCAAAACAATTAGACCAAGAATAATAAGAATTATTGCAATGCCCATTTTTTGCATATTTTAACCTCCATGTTTATCCAACAAACCTCTAATTCTGTTGTATTATATATAATTAGTTAAATATAAAATTTTATTGTTGGAAATGCATGATATTATCCGGTTCCAGACATCAATAAATAGAAAAATCATATATTGTAAAATTTAATTATGTTAAAAAACAAAAATTATAGCAATTAACAACATACAATTATGGGGTGATATTTTTGGCATACATATCTGAACCAATTACTTTCAGTAAAGAAATTGAAGGTTTACCAAAGGATTTAATAGTACCAGAAGGTTTTGTAAAGGATTTCCATTTTTCTACAGAGAAACATCTTATGGTTATTATGCGAATTGTTGGACCAGACACAAACAAAGTTGTAGATTTTTTTGAAAATGGTGAAGACAATGTTTTTAACATACAAACCGTTTCAGCTCTTGATGGTAGGGAAATAAATGATGATTTTATATTAACAGACCTCTATCTTGATGAAGGGCCTAACTTATCGGTAGACATTGATATAGAACCTCCTATGGTCAGAGTAATTTTAGACTTTTTAATGAAATAAATTCAATTATATGTTTGAGAACACCCAACAATATCAAATATGTAATTTCTGACAGAAATTTTTTAGGAGATAATATGGAAGAAAGGGTTTTTATTGCAGAACAACCTAAGCCAGCTGAAGAATCGTTGCAAAATGCATTTGGAGAAAGTTACAGATATTTCAAAGAACTGATGGATATTTCAGATTCCTATATTAAAGACTGGAATTTCTCTAAAACAAGCGGGTGGATGTTAAAAGTTCATGATAATAAAAAAGCACTTTTCTATATTACACCATTAAAGAATGAGTTCAAAAATAAGTATGGCAATCAGGAAAAGTGAATTAAATACCTTCCTAAAGGATATTGATTTGGAAAAAATTCATAAAAAGTTATTAGATACAAAAGAATATAGAGAAGGATTTGTTATCCGATTTAAAACTAATGATGATGATTACAAAAACTTTGAACTTCTTATAATGAAATTAATATCCATTAGAAATTAAAATCATGCAAATTGATAAATTAATTGAATACTTTGAATTAGTAAAATTTCTATTACTATTTTTTTTTGGGATATGTATTTTTAATTTTAGAACTCAATAAACTCCCATAATTTTAGTGATATACAAAATAAAAACTTAGCAGAGAAATATCGATTATTTCTTGATGCTTATTATAAAAGCTCGTGGCCAGCAAGTACTTTGACTTCAGGATATTCCAATAAAAATTCACATATCTGTTCTAAAGTCTTTTGTGCCAGAGATATATCTTCAGTATAATCACATGGGGCTATTTTAAGTCTTAAATTGTCACTTATAAAACTCGCATCCATTGTAAGTAAAATTGGCCCATCCAGACCGTTTATTAAATATGAAATATGTCCTTTTGTGTGTCCTGGAGTTGAAATTGCCCATAGTGATCCATCTCCAAGAAGATCTGCACATGGACCCAATGGTGGTATCTCATTTAATGTGGAGAAGTCTATTTCATATAAAGTATCAATATCCTTTAAAAAATCTCCATATATTTCTGGCTGATATTGTTCTATTTCTCCCTTTCCAACAATGTAAGGAATTTCTTTAGGCAGTTCTCGTGCACCGGCTATGTGATCTGGGTGTAAATGACTTAGAAAAATACTTTCAAGCTTTATTCTATTATTTTTCAGGTGGAATCCAATATTTTCATTTTTCTCTTGGAAGAATTCATCTGCAAATTTTCCTTTGACTCCTCCATGTGGATCATATGTGTACATTGCATCCAATCCGGCATCAATAAGATAATTTCCAAATTCATTGTGTTTAATTAAATGTGAAATAATGGGTACATTGAGTATTTGATCCTTAATGTAGTCAGCGTTGGGATGCTTAAAGTTGATGGTTCCTCTTTTATTAATTTTAACAGAACCTGTTTTGAAACTTTCGAGGATTATATCACGTGGATTTTGAAAGATTTCACTCCAGCTCTTCTGTGTAGTTTTTTTTATTTTAAACTCTTTTATCTTCATTTTAAAACCGGGAAAGAAAAATAAATATTTGGAATGGAATTATTTTCTTTCCACTCCATTAAATATCTTATCAATGAATTCCTTTTCAGGAGGTTTAGTTAAGTATGTTACAACTATTGTTGCAATTATTGCAATGGGCAATGCAATAATAATAGGGTCGACAGTAGGCCATGGTAAAGTTGTTATTATAACTGTCTTTCCAGTTACTACTTTTGATATCCCAACTGCCTCTGCTGATTTCTTGAATCCAAATAATAACCAGAAAAGGCTTGTAAGTGATCCTGAAACAAGCCCTGCAATTGCCCCAGCTTTAGTAACTCTTTTCCAGTATAATGCTGCAACATACATTGAAAGAAATGCTGCAGCAGTTATTCCAAACCATATTGAGGTTCCAACTGCTATTATGCTTGCTGGCAAAATAAATCCTAATATCACAGCTATTATAACAGCTACAACAATCCCTGCTCTTGCAACAAGAACGGAAGATCCTCCAGTTTTACCAGATAATGTCTCATAAATATCCCTACCAAGAGCTGTTCCCTGAACATGGAACTGAGCACTTAATGTTGACATTGCAGCAGATAGTAAAGTGATCATAAAAAGATATGCAAACCATAAAGGCATTGCAGCAGCTATAAAAGTTGGTATTACAGTATCTAAGTTTCCACCCGAAGCTTGAACCGCTGTTAAACCAGTATGTTGGTAGAAATACAAGTTAGATAATGCACCCACAATGTATGCACCAAATGTCATAACAAATATGAAAATGCCCCCAATTAAAACAGCCCTATTAAGCTCCCTATTAGATTTAACAGTCATAAATCGTACAACTAGCTGTGGTTGGGAAAGTACACCAATACCCACTCCCAGTATAAGACTTGAAACAAGAGTCCACCAGAATGGACTACCAAAAGATGGCATGGATGTCCAACCAGTAAATCCTGTTGCCACAGCTTTTGCAGTTGCATTTTGAGGAACAATATTTACAAGATTACTTAGAGCCTGATTTGCATCAATAACTCCACCCAACATCCAGTATACAGCACCTAAAAGAATAATCATTCCAAAGAACATTATGGATCCCTGCAGTGCATCTGTATACATTACACCCCTTATTCCCCCAAATACAACATAAACTGCAACTACTATTGCCATTGCAACAAGAGCAAAACTGTAATTTATCTGAAGTGTGGTTTCAACAAACCTCGCCATTCCAATAAGAACCACAGATGCATAAAGAGGCATTCCCAAAAATATCACTGCCCCTGAGAAATACTGTATGAATTTACTGTTAAAACGACGCGAAACAAACTCTGGAAATGTCAAAGCATTTAAATTATGTCCCATCTTCCTTGTTCGTTTACCAAATAAAACAAATGCAATGAATATTCCAACGATAATATTTAAAAAAACAAGCCATAAAATTCCCAAACCATAATTTGCTGCTACTCCTCCAAAACCCACAATTGCAGCGGTACTTATAAATGTAGCACCATAACTTAGGGCCATTATGTAGGGATGAGTGTTCCTTCCGGCCACCATATAGTCCTCAGAACTCTTAGTTCGTCTCCAAGCTACATAACCTACATAACCTACCATTAGGAGGTAAAACAATACAATTATACTCAACATAAAAATGTTCACAATACCCCTCCGTTTAACATAATAATATCTATTGTTACTTATTACTCACAATACCAGAAACAACTTAATGACCACCTAAGATCCATTTGATGTATCTAATCTTTGTAATTCTTAATTAATATTAATCTAATTTATAAAGAGTGTATAAAACTTTTTCTCAAATGCATTGAACACTTTTAATATCCAGCATACAACTGGCATGGATAATGAAATATTTTAATAAAATATGAGTATTAAAATTTAAATGCCAAACTTTTATTAATCCATCAGTTAAATTCAAACATGGAAATTTCAAGGGAGTTAATTGTGATCATCATTTTAATCATGAATAACTGATTATAATTTATTTGGGATATTATGGGGGATAATATGATCTGGAATAAAGAAGCAGAATGTATGTCTGATGATAATAAAGAAAATTTACAATTAAAAAGGTTAAAGGAAGCAGTTGAAAATGCATATAATAATGTTCCATATTATAAAAAGCGTTTAGATGGAATGAACATAAAACCAGATGATATAAAAACTCTTAAAGACATTGAAAAACTTCCTTTTACAACGAAAGATGATTTAAGGGAAGCCTATCCTTTTGAAATGTTTGCAGTTCCTAGAAAAGAAATTGTAGAAGTTCACACATCATCCGGTACAACTGGCAAACCTACTGTATCAGGCTACACTAGGGGAGATATAGAAATATGGAGTGAAGTCATGGCCAGAGGTTTATCAATGGCAGGGGTCACTGATGATGACATAATCCAAAATACACATGGTTATGGTTTATTTACAGGTGGTTTTGGTGTTCATTATGGTGCTCAAAAAATAGGAGCCACTGTAATTCCAATTTCAACAGGTCAAACCAAAAGACAAATTGAAATCATGCAAGACTTTGGAACTACTGTCATGATATTTACTCCATCATATGGACTTTACCTAGCTGAAGAAATCGAAGAAGAAGGAGTAAAAACAGAAGATCTCGGTTTTAAAGCCATTGGATTCGGAGCAGAAATGTGGACAGAAGAAATGCGTCAAAAAATTGAAAAACGATTCAATGCACCCGCTTATAACATTTATGGACTCACCGAAATAATGGGGCCTGGTGTGGGGCTTGAATGCAGTGAACAAGAAGGTCTACATATTTTCGAAGATCATTTCTATCCTGAAATAATTGATCCTGAAACCCTTCAAACATTGCCTGATGGAGAGACAGGAGAACTTGTTTTAACTACTTTAACTCGTGAAGGTACCCCATTAATACGTTTTAGAACCAAAGACGTTACACGGCTTAAAAGAGGTAAGTGTGGGTGTGGAAGAAATCTTGTAAAAATGGATCGAATTACAGGCCGTACAGATGACATGATGAAGATTAGAGGCGTTTCAGTATTCCCATCACAAATTGAGAAGGCTCTTCTAAGAATTGAAGGAGTGGAACCCCATTATCAAATAATTGTTACAAGACCACATTTAATGGATGAACTCGAAGTAAGGGTTGAAGCATCTGAAGGACTTTTCTCAGATGAAATTAAAGAACTTGTGGGAATAAGACAGAAAATTGAAAATTATATACATAACGAAATAGGTTTAAGAGTCAAAGTAACGCTTGTCGAGCCTAAAACACTTCCTAGAAGTGAAGGAAAAGCTGTGAGAGTAATTGATAAAAGGGAACTTTAATCTGAGTAATATTAAACTGATTATCAGTATCAAAATCATAAGGGGATTAAAATGAAAATAAAACAGTTGTCTATATTTTTGGAAAACAGAAAAGGTAGGATGAAAAATGCATTAGATGTACTTGAAAAAGGTGGAGTAAACATTAGAGCCTTATCAATAGCAGACACTTCAGATTTTGGAATTTTAAGGTTAATTGTTCCAGATCCTGAAGAAACCAAAAAATTACTCGAAGACAACAATTTCATTGTGAAAATTGGAGAGGTTATAGCCGTAAGAATGGCAGATCATCCTGGAGGATTGGGTGTAATCCTTGGAATTCTGGATGATAATAATATCAATCTTGAATATTTATATGCATTTGTAGAAGAAAAAGAAGAAATGGCAATTGTACTTTTGCACCCTGAAAATATTGACGCAGGAATTAAAGCACTGCAAAATGGAGGAGCAAAAGTAATTTCAGCAAAGGAAATATATGGGTTGTGAACTACCCCTCCCTTTCGGAAGGAGCTTCTTCCTTCATTAAATCCACTAATGTGGTTTTTTTCAGAGAAGCTTTAATTTCCGTAGTTCCTACGGTACTGATTAGATTAAGTGTAGTATGCTTGGTTATCGCATACGATACTATTAATTATTGTTAAACTATTATTTATATGTAGTGGTTGGATTCATCCCCACCCTCACACATAGGTATTCTCCAACATTAAGATAAATTAACCTAGCCATTTAATTATCTTCTTTATTTCATTTTTATTTTCAAAAAAGATGATTAAAATTGTAATTATTAAAATTCGGGAATAAATAAATGAAAGGAATTATTTAATTAGGATGATTTAATAGAAGCAAATCCACGTTCAAATGCATTCAGATTGATATCCAAACTCTTTTCAGGCAAATTTGCCTTCATAGACTCAATGACAACTTCTTTTTTAAGAGGAAATCCCTTTACAGCAGCTGCTCCTCCAAGCATGACCATGTTCATTGATAGCAAATGCCCCGATTCCTTTGCAATTTGATCGGCATTAAATGCATAAACTTTCATAGATTTATTGTTAAGTTCGCATAGAATATCTTCAATTTTAGGATAGGAAAATTCACCTGCATTTAGGTTAAAAGGATATATTGTGGATGTATTAACTATCACCGATGTTTTACGACTTAACTTTGGAATAGCACGTAAAGCTTCTATAGGTTCAAAGGATATTAACAAATCTGCTGAACCATATTCTATTATGGGATTGTATGCATCCCCAATCTTAAGTTCAGTTGACACGCCTCCACCTCGCTGAGCCATACCATGTACCTCGCTCATAACAACAGGCATACTACTTTTCATAGCTGCTTCTCCAAGAACAGTTGAAGTCTTTATGATTCCCTGCCCTCCAACCCCTGAAATATAAATATTGTAAGGTTTCATTATCCATCGCTCCAATAAATAAATTTAGAAATTTAATTATTTGTTAAAACTATTTTTTTATCCCTATTGCTTTTTCAGGGCAAATTTGTACGCATACATTGCATTTATTGCATATCTGAGGGTCAATATGAATTGAACCATCTTCATCAGTATATATAGCTGTACATGCAAATTCTGTGACACATTTAGCACATGAATCACATTTATTCTGTTTCACTTCAAGGCTGAGGTCACTCTTTCTTACTCTCTTAATTAGCATGCATGGATATCTGGATATTACAACTGCAACACCATTGAATTCCAGTGCCTCTTTAAACGTTTCCTGAGACTTTTTAACGTTTAATGGATTTATTAATCTTAAAAATTCAACCCCTGTAGCTTTTACTATTTCTTCAATTGAAATTTCAGGAGCTTCCCCTCCCATACCATCGACAGGCAGACCCGGATGCGGTTGGCCTCCTGTCATTGCAGTTGTTCTGTTATCCAAAATAACCAGAACAAATCTGTTTTTATTATGAACTGCATTTATGAGCGGAGGTATTCCTGCATGGAAAAAAGTTGAATCACCAATAAAACTCACAACATTTTGATCTGTTGCCTTTGAAAATCCACAACTAGTTCCAATAGAAGAACCCATGGAAAGCAAATAATCAGCTGAATTATATGGTGAAGCCACTCCAAGCGTATAACAACCAATATCAGTTGGATAAATCACATTTTCTAGACTAAGTTCTGCAACTGCTTTTTTAACAGAATAATATGCTGCCCTATGGGGACATCCAGGACAAAGAGTAGGTTGACGTTCGGGAATGGCAATTTCACTCACATTTGCATTGTATATATTCAAATTGATATCAATAACTTTGTTCAAAGCATTAAGAACAATGTTTGGGCTGTACTCATATATCATTGGCAATGTACCATCCAGTTTGCCATGAATATTTTTTTTAAGCCCATTTTGCCCTATAATTGACAGTACTTCCTTTTCCATTATGGGATCAACCTCTTCAACAATAATTACTGTTTCAAGGTCTTTAATGAAATCCAGTACAAGTTGATCTGGAAATGGGTACGATAATGTTATCTTCAAAACATTAATTTCAAGCTGGTTCTCCTCAACAGCATCCATAACATAATTAAATGCACTTCCACTTGAAATTACACCTACTTTTCCATTTTTATTAACAATTGTGTTCAATGGAGAGTTGTTTGTAATATTCTTTAGTTTTTCCATTTTTTCCACAAGAATTTTATGCATCAGCATTGCTGTGGAAGGTACAGGAACAAATCTTTTGGGATCCCTTTTGAAAAAACCCTTTTTGGGTTTATCTACATTAGTACCTGTTTTAACTACTCCCCTCATATGAGAAACCCGTGTTGTAGTCCTCATAAGTACTGGCAATTTAAATTCTTCAGATAACTCATAGCTGTATTTCATAAGATCCTTTATTTCCTGTGGATTTGAAGGTTCAACCATTGGGATATTTGCAAGTCTTGCATAGTGCCGGTTATCTTGTTCATTCTGTGATGAAAACATTGATGGATCATCTGCAGATAAAATAACCATACCTCCCTCAACACTTGTATATGCCACACTCATAAAGGAATCTGATGCAACATTTAAACCAACATGTTTCATGAAGGTAAAGGATCTTACACCTGAAGCTGCTGCAGCTGCAGCAACTTCTAGAGCTACCTTTTCATTAGTCGAAAATTCAAAATATATTCCTGCATCGGTTGCAATCTTAGAAAACACATCTCCAATCTCTGATGAAGGAGTACCAGGATAAGTGGATGCTAATCCAACCCCTGCTTCTATTGCACCTCTTACAGTTGCTTCATTTCCGAGCAAGAATAAATTTTCATTTTCGCTTGCTGTTAAAATTTCTTTTATATCCATGACGATCACTTAAAATTAAAATCTTTATATTTCTGATATAGCTTTTATTATTTAAATGAATAAACAAATTATGTAAATTATTAATTTCTAATTATTTAATTAAACAATAGTTCCATTTCACATTATTGATATGTAACACAAGAATATATTTGTTTATCAATCCTTCTGCAGGTTTTAAAATTAAATATTTCTTGATCAATTAATTAATTTAAAATCATAGTTCTAAGTAATAATACTCATTAAAAATAGTTATGGACATATAAATGATTAAAAAAGCCAAGATCCAAGATATGGAAGTTGAATATGAAGTTATCCATAGAAAAGTTAAATACGCTAGATTAGAAATTAAAACTGATAAATTGAGGATTATAATGCCTTTAAATTATAATAAAGATGAAGAAATTATAAAAAAACATGAAAATTGGATATATAAAAAGTTAAGCCGTATAAAAGCATCCCAAGAAGAGGCAAATAATAAAGAACTAAACTTTTTCATGACCGAACCAGAATTCAGAGAGATTGTTTTGTTATTTGTTAAAAATTTATCCAATAATTTGAATGTAAAGGTTAATAAAGTATATTTCAAGAAGATGAAAACTCGATGGGGAAGCTGTAGCTCAAAAAAGAATGTTAACATAAACATTTATTTGATGCATCTCCCCATTTATCTTATAGAATATGTAATATTCCATGAATTAACCCATCTAGTTGAAATGGGACATAACAGAAGATTTTGGAGCATAATATCCACAAAATATCCTGATTACAAAAAACAGGAACACGAACTATTAATTTATTGGCTTCTAGTAAGAAAACTCATTGATACAGAACATTGAATCAATAAACATTTTGGAGAATATATTATCACTACTTATAAATTATTTATAATATATGAACCAATATCTAACCATCTAACGTAAATGAAATTTATTCATTCAGAAAGGTTAAATGATTTAATAATAAGAATTAATGAGCTTTTAATTTAAATAAATCTTTTTTAATTAGATTTTTAGTAAAAAAATTGGAGATAGAAATGTTAAAGGTTAATGTTCTGAGGCAAGACCCAGACATGGGTGAAAAACCTCATTTAGAAAGTTATAGTGTTCCTGAAAATGATAAGATGAAAATTCTGGATGCGCTGAATTATATCAACACAGAGTACAATGCAGATATAGCCTACAGATGCTCTTGCAGAGCAGGTCAATGTGGATCATGTGCTTTGAAAATGAATGGGAACGTGGTTTTAGCTTGCAAAGCCGAAATAACAAATAATGCAATTATTGAACCACTTGACTTTGATGTGATCAAAGATTTGGTTGTTGACAGGTCCAAATTTGATAAAAAAGTTGGAAAATTGGATCTTTATTTAGAAGGTGAATGTAAAAATCAGGATTGTCCTGCTGTAATAAATCCTGAAGAATATGCAGACACAAAAAAGATTAGAAGCTGTATTGAATGTTTATCTTGTATATCCGCATGTCCGGTAGTAAACGAAACATCGGAATTTGCAGGTCCATACTTCATGCGATACATTTCCAAATTTGCAATGGATCCAAGAGACTGCGCAGATCGTGCTAGTGAAGGGTTTGACGAAGGACTTTATTGTTGTACATCTTGTGGAAAATGTGCAGAAGTCTGTCCAAAGGAAATAAACACCTTTGGATCCGCCATTGAAAAATTGAGAGCAATTGCATGCCAAGAAGATGTAGGTCCTCTACCTATTCACAAAGAGGTTATGGAGCTCATAAAAAAAACAGGCCGCTCAGTTGAACCACTTGGCAAAGGAACCATGGGAAAAGGGTTTATAAAAGCTGTTTCAGAGGGCAAAATAGATATCGCGAACAGTAAACAATCGGGAATAACTAATGAATCCAATTCAGAATCTAAAACAAAAAAACCAAAAGTAGCATTTTTCACAGGTTGTATGGTTGATTATAAGATTCCAGAGATAAGAGTTGCATTTCTGAAAGTGTTGGAAGACAACGATATAGATGTTATTGTTCCAGAAGATCAAGTGTGTTGTGGTTCACCATTACTTAGAACTGGACAGACAGATCTGGTTTCTGATCTTGTTAAGAAAAACGAGGAAGTCTTCAAAGACTACGATACCATAGTTACAGTATGTGCTGGATGCGGTTCAACCCTTAAAAATGACTATCCAAAATATGGAGTTAATCTGAATGTGGTGGATATTAGTGAATTTTTAGCTGAAAGATTAAACACAGCAGATATGAAACCAGTTAACATGCGAGTAACATACCATGACCCATGCCATCTTGTTAGAGGGCAAGGAATAAGTAAAGAACCTCGAGAAATACTTAAAAAGATTAAAGGGCTTGAATTTGTAGAAATGGAATTTCCTGACCAGTGCTGTGGTGCAGGTGGAGGTGTAAGGGCCGGAAAACCTGAAATAGCAGCCGGGCTTGGTAAAAAAAAGGTTGATATGGTTAAAGACTTGGGTGTAGATGCAGTTATTACCATATGTCCATTCTGTGAATACAATATCAGAGATAGTTTAGAGAAAGCCGGAATAGAAAATGTAAAGGTAATGAATATTCTGAAGCTTCTTGAAATGGCCTATGATTGTTAAATTAATGAATTAAAGTATTTTAACCTAAAAATTTAAGTGAAAAATATGATTTACGTTGTTTTTGTTGAACCTGAATCTCCTGGAAATATTGGTTTTCTTGCAAGGACCATGAAAAATTTTGGATTAACAAATTTAGTCCTTATAAATCCATGTGAATTAAAAAATGAAAGTTACTTTCAAGCAATGCATGCAAGAGATGTTGTAAGCAACTCGGTAACGTATGATTCGCTTGAAAATTTTTTAATGGATGCTAAAATTGACTCGGCTGTTGGGACTACAGGTACTGCAGGTGGAAGTTATAATGTAGCCAGAATTGCTGTAAGTCCAGAACAACTTGCAGATTCAATTAACTACCAAGGTAATGTGGCTTTAATCTTCGGTAGAGAAGGTAATGGGCTTTCAAATCAAGAAATTAAGCTGTGTGATGTGATTGTAAGTATTCCTACCCATGATTATTACCCCATACTTAACATAACCCATGCCGCAGCCATCATATTTTATGAAATGTTTAAGAGAGAAAAGTCTTATCCTGTTGATGGGCTTGAAGCTGCAACAAAAGCTGAAAAAGAGAGCTTGATGATATACATGGATGATATAATCCAAAAATTAGGTTACCCCACTCATAAAAGCAAAAATGCATCTCTGGTATTTAAACGAATTATTGAAAGAGCATTTATATCTGGAAGAGAAGCTCATACCTTGAAAGGAACTTTAAGGAGAATAAACGCACGCATAAAAGAAAAAGGAAATGAAGGTGAAAAATAATGTTCCTTGGAATTACCCCCTTTGATATAATCATGATAGTGGTCATAATACTACTGATAATAATGATTCCAATTCTACTTAAAATGAGAATAAATTCTTCAATCTCACGTTACACATTTGAACTTGAAGCAATGGTCAAAGAATCCAAAAAAACATTGGTAAAAATATGTGTGGAAAATGGAAATCCAATAAATGATCCAAGTGATGCCGTTGATAATTTCATGGAATTTTTTATTGTCCCTCCTGTTGCACTTGATCCTGCAGGTATAATGGATAAATTTGAATCAATTATGGATTTAGGCGAAGAACGATTTAAACAAATGACCAAAACAATTGCACCTCATGCAGACGATGAATGGAGATCAAATATAATCATGACGCTCAAAGCAACACTGGGTATAAATGGCGTTGCAAAGATGGTTAGACACAATCTTGAGCTTTCAAAAAAAACAGGTAATCTTCAAATACTTCTAATGCTTCAGATGAGCCTTCCACTCATCATGAGATTGGTTAAAGCTCAGTATGAAGGTGCAAATGCATTTTCAGAAGGAAAACCTGTTGGAGATGGTATAGGTCCGTTGGTAACAGGAATGCTCTTAAAGGATCTTCCAGAAAATGAACTTAATTATATTGAAGACGATCTTATTGTTGGTGAACTAAACATATACAATAGGAATATTGTTGTAATGCGTGCCAAAGGTCCGGGTGCAAGAGTTGGTAAAATTGGGAAAAATGTTACATCAATTATGGAAGAGAGGAATATTAAAAGATTAATTACTGTTGATGCTGCTCAAAAACTTGAAGGAGAAGAAACTGGATCTGTTGCAGAAGGAATTGGTGTTGTGATAGGTGGGCTTGGAGTTGACAAGTGGCTTATAGAGGAGCAGATGGTGAAAAAGGATCTTCAAGTAGATGCAATTATTGTTAAGATGAGTCCTGAAGAAGCCATGTACCAGATGTCCAAGAAAATTCTTGAATCATCTGAAAAAGCTCTTGAAGTTCTTAAAAATTCAATTTTAGAATCTGAAACTGGTTCCAAAATTATGGTACTGGGTGTTGGAAACAGCTGTGGAATACCCAATACAGTCAAAGATATATCAAAGATAAACATAAAAGAAGATATCAAAAAAGATAAAAGAGGGCAATAAATGGCCATTCTAAGTGATAAAGATATAAAAAAACATATTAAATCTGGAAAAATAGTTATAGAACCATTAAATGAACCAGAAAGACAAATTCAACCATCTTCAGTTGATTTAAGGATAGGAAATGAATTTAAAAGCTTCAGAATAATAAGGAAGCCTTGTATCGATCCAATGGACAAATCAGACATTGAAGGTTACATGGAATCATTTTATATAGAAGAAGGAGAACCATTTATTATTCATCCTGGTGAATTTGCTCTGGCAACGACCTATGAAACTGTTGAACTTCCTGATAACCTTGTTGCGAGGGTTGAAGGCAGATCATCAATGGGTAGACTCGGAATAACCATGCATGTTACAGCAGGGTACATAGATCCAGGTTTCTGTGGAAAAATTACTCTAGAAATATCCAACATAGGGAAAATGCCTGTTGCACTATATACGGGTCAGAGAGTTTGTCAAATAGTCTTTGAGACTATGACATCACCAGCAGATAGGCCATACGGACACCCTGAGCGAGACAGCAAATATATGAACCAGAGTCGTCCAGTTACAAGTAAAATTAAACACGATTATGAACTTATAAGAGGATCCACCCTAAAAAAGAGTTAGGTTCAAGAAATTATTATATTTTTGAAATAAATTTTATTGAGAGGATTTATCATGACAGACAGCAAGGTAATGAACATAGCCAAGAAAAGAGGATTTCTTTGGTCTTCATTTGAAATATATTCAGGATCAGCAGGTTTCTTTGATTACGGCCCGTTAGGTGCAATACTCAAAAACAACATCATTGAAAAATGGAGAAACTACTATATAATACACGAAGGTTTCTATGAAATAGAATCACCAACCATAATGCCTGAGGAAGCACTTAAAGCTTCAGGACATGTTGACCATTTTACTGATCCCATGACAGAATGTAAAGAATGCATGGAAGTTTACAGGGCAGATCATATAATTGAAGCAGCCATAAATGAAGATGTAGAGGGACTAGAAGATCAGATATTGACTGAAATGTTATCAGATAACGAAATTAGATGTCCTAAGTGTGGTGGCCCGCTAACACATGTATGGAGCTATAACTTAATGTTTCAAACATTAATAGGTGCAAAGGGCAAAAAAACAGGTTATATGCGTCCTGAAACTGCACAGGGAATTTTTATTCCATTTAAAAGATTATTAAGGTTTTTCAGGGGAAAACTTCCATTTGGAGTAGTTCAAATTGGTAAAGCTTACCGTAATGAAATCTCTCCCCGTCAAGGAGTTATTAGATTGAGGGAATTTACCCAAGCAGAAGCAGAAATATTTGTTGATCCTTCAAACAAATCCCATCCTCAATTCAATGCCATAGCAGATGATATTCTAACTCTTTTCTCAGCAGAAAATCAGATAAAAAAACAAAATTCAGAAAGAGTGAATGCTAGAAAGGCTGTTAAAGAAGGATTGATATCCAGTGAAATTTTAACTTATCAATTATGCCTAGCAGCAAGATTTTTATCGGATATAGGAATTCCATCAGAGGTTATAAGATTCAGACAGCATCTTCCAACCGAAATGGCCCATTATGCAATTGACTGTTGGGATGTTGAAGTGAAAACAGACAGGTTTGGATGGATCGAAATAATAGGAATAGCCGATCGAACAGATTTTGATCTGAAATCCCATAGCAAACACAGCAACGAAGATCTTAGTGTTTTCATTGAATACAATGAACCCAAAACAGTTACTAAACTGGTTGTGAAGCCAAATATGAAGAAATTTGGTCCACTTTTCAAGGCTGATGCACCAAAAATACTCAGTGCATTAGAAGATTTAAAAGCATCAGATATACAAAAAGCCTTTAAAAATGATGGCATATTCAAAATAAAAATTGATGATAAATCTTATGAATTATCTCCAGAAATTATATCTTTCGAAGAGATTGAAGATATTATTCGGGGTGAAAAGGTTATTCCCCATGTAATTGAACCTTCATATGGAATTGACCGCATAATTTACTCTGTACTCCTTCATTCATACGCTGAAGATGATGATAGATCATTTTTAAAGTTAGCAAAAGGAATAGCTCCTATTGGAGTTAGTGTTTTTCCACTTTTAAACAATGAAGATCTGGTTAAAATAGCACATTCTATAAGGGATGAATTTAGAAATCAAAACATAATATCAGAATATGATGGATCAGGAACAATAGGACGTAGATATGCTCGTTCTGATGAGATAGGCATACCATTCGCAGTCACTGTTGATCATGAAACTCTTGAGAATAATACAGTGACCATACGAAATAGAGACAACTTGAAACAGACAAGAATCCCTATAAAAAATATCTACAATATTTTAAAGGATCTTCTTGAGGGAAGACTTGATTTTGAAGATATTTAATTTTATTTTTTTTTAAATAACAATTTATTTAATTTATTATCCGAGTTGCAAATAAGAGCCTCTAACTCTCTTTTTTGGAATTAATTTAACAATTTTAATCTTGGTTCGGTCATCATCCCAGTCTTATTATTTTTAATGCAATTTCTTTAATATTTGTTAGGTGATACATTCTTACAATTCTTTACATCCCCATTCTCTTCCATTTAAAATTAGGTAAACCATATAACCAAATTTATTTGTCTAACAAAAATATTTATATCCTTCTTAAATTGAATACATGATTTATTAATAAAAAAAGCATACAAAATAAATAAAATTCAGAAATGCTCTTAAAAGGTGATAATATATGATAGATGCACATATACATGCAGATACAAGACCATATGAAGATTTTGAAAAAATGGCAGTGGCAGGTATTAAAAAGGCAGTTAGCTGTGCACACGATCCCATGAAAATGAGTACATCCGCAGTTGTTTTGGATCATATACACAGAATTATGGAAAATGACACCCAAAGAGCAGAAAAGAATGGATTAAAATTGTATGCTGCTGTTGGTCTTCACCCTAGGAGCATATCTTCCGATTACATAAGAGTTATAGAAAAGCTTCCAGAACTGCTTGCTAATAAAAATGTTGTGGCACTTGGAGAAATAGGGCTTGAAACTGCATCTGAAATGGAGATAAAAGTGTTTAAACAACAACTGAAAATTGCACAAGATATGGGTATAAAAGTTGTTGTTCACACACCCAGAACCAATAAAAAGGATGTAACTAATATAACAGCATCAATAATTGAAGATAATATCGAAACATCCCTTATTCTGCTTGACCATGTAGACAATTCAATAATAGATAGGGTTAGGAATTTTGAAGGTGTACTTGGAATTACTGTTCAACCTCAAAAAATGACGCCTGAAGAAGCTGTTATCTTGATGGATGAATATGGCTATGATAGATTTGTACTGGATAGTGATATGAGTTCATCACCATCAGATCCTTTATCAGTTCCAAAAACAGTTCATAAACTTAGACTTGCTGGTGTAAATGAAAAGGATATAAAAAGAGTATCATATACCATTGCATCTGAATTTTTTGATATATAATTTATAAAATTTATTAAAATACAGAATTTATTTAAATTCTGAACTGTTAAAAGCCCCAAGTTTTGTTATACAACTTGAAGCAGATTGATTTCCAAGTTTAAGGCAATCTTTAAGTTCATTTTTTTTAAAAAATGCTGTTATGAATCCTGCTGCAAAAGAATCCCCAGCTCCTGTTGTATCTATAGCATTTAGTTCCTTTGTAGGATAATGAATTTGATTATTTTCAGTATATACTTTCGAACCTTCCTTTCCCATTGTTACTACAACCAAAGGAACCCCATTATCAACTATGAGTTTAGCTCCTTCTTCATAATTTCTACCTGTTAAAATTGTGACTTCCTTCTTGTTTAAAAACAATATATGAGTTCTTTTAAGGATTTTATCTAGGGCATCCAACCCGTATGATGCTAACAAATTGCCAGGATTGAATGAAAGTAATTTTGCATGTTTCGAAGCTTCTTCAACTACTTCAATGTACATGCCAGTTATGTGAAGTATTTCAGAATGCTTAATAAGGGTTATATCTTCCCTTTCAAGATTGAACTTTGAATTTGAACCCATAAACGTATAAATAGATCTTTCACCATCTGGTTCAATTGCAATAAATGCCATTCCTGTTTTTTCATCTATCGAAACCAGCCTTTCGGTGTTAATTCCTTCTTTTTCTAATTCAGAGCGAATATGCTTACCAAAAATATCATTACCAATTCTTGCCATTATACCAGTTTTCAAGCCATATCTTGATACACCAACAGCAAAATTGGCAGCTGAACCGCCGATTAATGTACTAAGATTTCTAATATCCACTTCATCATCAGCACCGGAAAAACGTTCCACATTCATTAAAAAATCAGTATTACATGTTCCAAATCCTAAAACATCTAATTTGAGATCTTTCATGTTTTCGCCAATAGCCTAGTTAAATTATTTTTTATATATGATGATTAAATTTCTGTTAGTTTAATTTATAAAAAAATATTTTATTTATTCATTCGGGTAGTAATCCAACAAATTTCTTGATCCTACCAACAATTCCTTCTTTATTAGGTTCAATTGGTTTATATTCTTTTCCGAGCAGATCAGCTGCAAGTTGCATAACTGCATTGCTTGTTGGGGAAGATGGGTTCACTTCCACCACAGATCTTCCAAGAGCCATAGATCTTTCCACTTCCCTATCGTAGGGAATTAAACCAATCATTGGAACTTCCAGTATAGATTCTATTTCATTTTCTGATAATAAAAATTTATCATCGTACCACATATTAAGAACAAAACCACTTATCTTAATGTTTAATTCATTGAAAAGTATTCTTATTTTCAGGGCATCTGCAACAGATGGCATGTTGGATTGTGTCACTAATATTGCCTCTGTATTTTCAGGAAGCCCCTCAAATACATTGGCGTTTATTCCAGCAGGAAGATCCATTAAAAAAATATCGCCATAATCAGATATCTCGTTCATTATCTTGTTCCATGAGATATAGTTGGGATTTATATGTTTCAAAGTTTCAAAATGGATTCCCGTAGGAACCACACGAATTCCTTGGTTAACTTCATAAACACATTCATCTATGGATTTATCCCTCACTAAAACATCATGTAATGTTACATCAGGATTTAAAAGACCTGTAATAACGTCCAAATTAGCCATTACCAGATCTAAGTCCAGCATGACAACTTCCTCACCAAAAAGTGAAAGTGCAACCCCAAGGTTAAATGTTATGGATGTTCTTCCTACTCCACCCTTTCCTGAAGCAAATGCTATGAATCTTGACATTTTATACCATTTTCCAGCCTGTAATTCCAATCAATATTAATTCATCTCCTTCCAAGAAGTCCTTCAACGAGTTTGGCAATAACTCCCTTCTTATCTGGTTCAATTGGCTGGTATTCTTCACCTATAAGATCAGCACCTAACTGCATTATGGCATTGCTTGTTGGTGATTTAGGATTTTTTATAATTAAAGGCTCACCAAAAGCTGCTGCCCTGCTAACCTCAGGATCATCTGGTATGACTGCTATAACAGGTACTTCAAGAATAGTTTCTATTTCAGTAATTGTTAAAAAGGTTTTATCGTGTTGCTCCCTGTTTATTACAACACCTATAATATCGACCCCAAGTTTGTTTGCTATGATCTTAGTTTTTAGAGCATCACTTATGGAAGGAACTTCCGGAGTTGTAACTAGTATCATCTCCTGAGCCGCAGCTATAGCAGCCAGAGCGTCTTTTTCAAGTCCTGCAGGTGCATCTATAAGCAATATATCCGCATTTTCAACTAATATCTCCAATGCACTCTCTAATCTATCCATTTTAATTTTACGGAGGCCTTCAAGAGAAATTCCTGCCGGAACAACTTTTACTCCTCCAGGTCCCTCGTATATAGCATCTTCAATAGATGCAGATCCTGAAAGAACATCGTGCAATGTTACAGATTTTCCTTCCATGCCCAGAATGAGTTCGAGGTTGGCCATTGCAACATCTGCATCAAGTACTATAGTCTCTTCTCCATAAGTTGATAATGCAACACCTAAATTGGCTGTGATAGTTGTCTTCCCTACACCGCCCTTTCCTGAAGCAATTGTTATAACTCTTGTCATCTGCTAACCTCCTAACTAATCTCTACATTAACATCAAATTTATCTACAATTTCAGGATATTTCCTGAAACTTTTTCTTATTTCTATTTGAGATATATTTATTATCTGTCTTTCCAGATTAATATCCTTTGAATCACCCATAATACGAGATAAGAATCCTTTAGATTCTAATTCGATTATAATATTGACCTTACCACTCAATCCATCCATGTTTTCAAGAAAAACCATTACCTCGGCTCCTTTAATTTTAGGTATGGGTAATATTGATTTTTTGATCTTATTCATTAACGTCAATTCAATTTTTTCAATATCTTCATCTCTTACTGAACCACCTTTATATGATTCAAGTATATTATCAACATCTTCCTCTTGAATGTCTTTGATACCATATTTTTTCATCAATTCGGACCTGTCAACCAAAGGCATTTCTACATTTTCCTTTTCTTCCTTTGAATTGGTTTCAAGATCGTCTTCTAAAGTAGAATCTATATCTTGAACAGATTCCTCTGTAGAGGGGATATTAGATTCATCTGTTACAGGTTCTATTTTCAATTCATCAGAAGGTTTTTCCTGTTCCGATTCTATTACAGATTCACTATTCATTTCTGTAACAGGTTCGGGAATTTGCTGATTAGTTTGCTGCTCCTTTGTGTCGTTCTCACCTAATTGTTCTGCATTAGTTTTTGGTTTGATTATTTCAGGAACAACATCTTTAACAGAATTACTTTCTAATTCAGATTTTTCAATTGGTTCATTTGGAGCTTCTTTTGTTTCAGATAGAATTTCTGAATCATTTGAAGACCCTTCTTTGCTAACTATCTCATCATCATTTTGGGGAACTTGTTTTGGTTCAATTGTTTCAATTGTTTCAGTTTTTGTAGGTTTTATTGATTTAGGATTATTTTCAGATTCTTTTATAGCTTCTGAAACAGGTTTTGCTGTAGGAACTGCCTTCGGCTCGGGAGTTGTTTCTGTTTCTATATTTGTTAAGTCCTTGGATTTTTTAATCTCATCTATAATCTCATATGCATCTGAACCAATAATATATGGCTTGTTAATATCCATATAGAAATCAATTTGGGTTGGACGTACATTGAAAATTTCAATTAGAGTTCCTTTATTATTCATTGCATCACTAATTTTTTCGATAGCATCAACCCTAGAATGTCTATCATAAGATGCTGCAATTTCTTTACCTTGTTTAAAAAGAATAAATCCTTCTTCGGAACCTGATGTAATCCTAATGAATCCATTATGTCTTTTTAAAGAAAGATCCTTCAATAACTCTGCGAATTCAATTTCATCCGCATAGCAGATCATGGAAGGTCTAGTTATTGGTAACTCCATTGATATCCCCCAATCCCCACACAAAACTAATTCTAATTATTTTTTAAGTGAGGAATAGTTTATTATAATTATCTTATTATTAAATCTTTAAGTAGTAAATATTGTTTTTCACTTCCGTATAAGCTTGATCTCGGGGGGAGTGATGATAATAATATTTTTACCATTTTTACATAGTAATATTGCTTCTCCTCCAGTTTTATCCCTGAATGCCTTTAATTTTTCTCCAGCCAACTTAAATTCTTCGGGACTATCCCTTTCAAGGTAGCTCATATCCATTATAATAGGATTTTTCTCTTCGGTGATCTGACTCAATGCAAAGTCAAAATCATCCAAGTTCTTGGCTTTCATTAGGATTATCTCATAGAAAGAATGTTCAGGAACAATTATGGTTTCCTGTTCTTCTTTTTCATTATTTTCATCATCTATACCAATATTTTTCTTTATAATATCCAGTACATCCTTCATTTCTACAAGTCCCCTATATAATCAATAATTACATCTAGCAATCTTGATGCTCCGCCATTTTTAACATCAACAGCGGGCAACCCATATTTACTTTCATAATTATTTAATTCAGTTTTGTCACTGACATTTCTTAGATTCAAAGATAATCCAACTACTTTTGTGGGTTCTAATGCTTCAATAGCCTTAACTTCAAATTCTATACCTCTAGGTTCTCTGTATGGGTGGTTGGGTCTGTGACACACAATAGTTGCATTAGGCGTTGCACCTATAAGAATAGAAGCTGAAAGTCCTCTTGGATGAGGGTTACCTCTTTCTGTTAGGCTTGATTGACCTTCAATGAATATAATATCAGGATTCTTCTGTTCCTCCATATATTTAATAGATCCAATAACTGCAGAAGCAACATCCATAACAGAGAGGCTTCCTGCACGGAAATTCATATCAACGGGTTGTTCAAATCCCATCTCATCAGTCGAAATTACAACTGCATTTAAACCCCTTTCTATAGCTGCTTTACCCAATAGTCTTGTTGTGGTTCTTTTTCCACACTCTTGTGAAGTACCTCCAACGAATACTATAGGAGTTTTGGGTTTGTAATCGAGTTTTGGTAAAATTTCTGTACACATTGGGGGTGCTGTACCAAATATTTTCCTTATAACATCCAGTCGAGGGCTGATTTCCTTTAAAATTACGCCTTTAGCATCCGCAAACTTAATAATAGATTCATTCTGTGAAATCGGTAATGATCTAAATGAAGTAACAACATTTTTACCATTATCAATTGCTTCAACAGCGTACTTGAGTGCTGTTCCTTCAGCACCTATTGGCAGCATAATGGCTACGCTCTTGGCATTTGTCTTTTGAAGGACTTCTGTTAGATCTCGAGATATAACATTATTGCAAAATTCTTGGCCTTGCTTTTCAGTATCATCATCAATGAAACCAACAGATTCCACACCCTCAAAATTAGAGAATTTTTCTCCGCCACCTCCACATCCTATTATAACAAATGGGTTGAGGTCTTGAATTTCCTTAAGAGAAGTTATAAAATACAAAGGATCACTCCTATAAATTTTGGTGAATTTACTGTTAAACTTAACAATATTAGTAATTTTAGTGAATAACTGTTAAACTTAACAATATTAGTAATTTTAGTGAATAACTGTGAAACTTTACATTACCTATTTATTTAATAAATGTTAAACCAAGATATATACTTTGGGTAGATTACTCAATTCTATTGTGGAGGCATAGGTATGATAGAAAGAATACTTAAGGATTTAGGAAGGATCAACGGTGTAAGTGGATCACTGGTAGTTGGAAAAGATGGTTTAATCATCGAAAGTGAAGTACCAGGAGACATAGATTCGGAACTTGTTGCTGCCATGGCGTCTGCTGTTTTCGGTACAGCTGAAAGATCTGCAGAAGAAATGAAACATGAGCCACTTCAACAAGTTATGATAGAGGGGGAAAAGGGAAAAACTTTAATGATAGATGCAGGGGAAGGAATTTTAGTAGTCATAACCGACATAGCAATTAATCTCGGTTTAATAAGAATTGAGATGAGAAGAAGTGCTGAACGTGTAGTTGACATGTTAACATAAGTTTTAAATCGGTAAATACCTACTTTAAGACAATTGGGGAGGGAAAAATTGAGAAAACCCTACGTTATACTAATTGGAAGTGCATCAGGCATTGGAAAATCAACTATAGCCTCTGAACTGGCAAAAGAATTGGGAATAAAACATTTAATTGAAACTGACTTTATAAGAGCCATAGTCCGTGGAATAATAGGTCCGGACTATGCACCATCACTTCATAAATCCTCATTTGATGCTTACACAACACTTAGAGACAAAGAACGGTTTGAAGATAATGATTCACTGATCGAAGCTGGTTTTGAGGATCATGCTTCATTTGTTATTCCTGCTATTGAAAGGGTGATTAGAAGAGCAGTGGATGATTATGACGATGTTGTAATAGAAGGTGTACATTTAGTTCCGGGTTTCATTGACATTGAAAAATTCAAAAAAGACGCTTCGATTCATTTTTTTATACTAACCGCTGACAAAGAAGTTCACAAAGAAAGATTTGTTAAAAGAGCCATGAAAATAAAACGTGGTGGCAAACACTTGGAATATTTCAAGGAAAACAGGATCATAAACGACTACCTTGTGAAAAGTGCAGTGGAACATGGAGTACCAGTTATTAATAATATAAAAATTGAAAGTTCGCTCAAACGAATGCTAACTTTAATAAGAGAAATATGTAAAGTTATGCTTTTTAAACATTCTGTTGACCAATTAGAAGATGAAACATCCATAATACTAGATAAATATGGTGGTAGAATGGTTGATGTATCTTATTTTCTCCCGGGTTTTGGAGAACCTTTAAACAGGAAGGTGAATGTATTTGATCCGGTGGAAGCTAGACGTTTCATAGACAGGTTGGAAAAAAATCCCAAGAGGAAAAAGGACTTGGAAAATCTGTACAGTCTATCAGATAATATTCATGGTCATAAGATTTGTGCTCCTGATAAAGAAAGTCTAGAAAATATGATAAAAGATCTTGATGAGAAAGGTTTTATTTACAAAAATAAAAAAAATAAAAACGAAACCGATTCTGGAACAGGACCTCAAACATCTTAATTAGATTAAAAATTAAGTAAATTGCCTAAATTTTAAATATGTGGGGAACTACAATTGAATAATATTACAACAGATTGTCCAGTATGTAGGGGTAAGAATACCCTAAATATGACCAGTAAAACAGAGAAAATACCCTATTTTGGGGAGATTATGGAATCAACTCTGCTTTGTTCAGATTGTGGATATAAACATTCTGATACCATCTGTTTGGAGCAGAAAGAACCAGTGAAATACACACTCAAAATCAATAAAGATAAACTAAATACAAGAATTGTTAAATCCCAATCTGCAACTCTTAGCATACCCGAATTAGGTCTTAAAGTTGAACCAGGTCCCAAATCACAGGGTTACGTTTCTAATGTAGAAGGAGTCATTAATAGATTTGA
Source organism: Methanobacterium sp. SMA-27 (assembly GCF_000744455.1). Taxonomy (NCBI): domain Archaea; kingdom Methanobacteriati; phylum Methanobacteriota; class Methanobacteria; order Methanobacteriales; family Methanobacteriaceae; genus Methanobacterium; species Methanobacterium sp. SMA-27. The sequence continues at coordinate 1,807,321 of NZ_JQLY01000001.1, forward strand.
ATCTGCTGTTGCCACAGCAATGGAATGGGCAGAAGAAAAACAAATACAGGAAAATGCCCTTAAAATACTTGAAAAAATTGAAGAATTGAAAACTGGAAATGAAATAGCAACTTTAGTTTTGGAAGATCCATTTGGACACAGCATAATAGTGGACAATGATGCAAAACACAGAAAATTAACTGAAGAAGAAATAAATGAACTTAATACTGGTTTTATGACCATTGAAAATGAATAATTAATTATAATTTATCAATAGACTATTATTTTTTTTATTTTATTTGTACAATTTTATAACCTGTTGATTTATTAGGAGGAGTTATATGGAATTTTTAAACCTGGTTAAAAACAGATTCAGTGTAAGAAGTTACAAACCAGACGATGTAGAGGAAGAAAAATTAAAGGTTATATTTGAAGCAGCCAGTCTTGCACCAACAGCTGTGAATTATCAGCCATTTCAATTGATTGTAATAAAAACACTTGGAGTTGAAAATAAATTAAAACGTATTTATCCTGCAAAATGGTTCAGTGAAGCTCCTTTAGTGATCTGTTTGTGTGTAATCCCTTCTAAAGCTTGGAATCGTAAAGATGGAAAAAATTATGCAGATGTAGATGGATCAATTGTAATGGATCATATTATTTTAGCTGCAACCAGTTTGGGACTTGGTACTTGTTGGGTTGGCGCTTTTGATCCGGATGCAGCTCGTGAAATTTTAGATTTACCTGAAAATGTTGAACCACTTGTATTTACCCCATTAGGATATCCTGCAGAAGAACCAAAAGTTAAACAACGCAAAAAACTGTCTGAAATAGTTAAATTCAAGGATTTAAAATAAATTCATAAATATTTAATTTATTTTGAATAAAATCAGGGTTATCAGAATAATAATTCAAGAAATGAAGAGATATCAGAATATCTCATCGCTCTCATCATCAATATCTTTAAGTTTGAGAGATTTTTTGACATCCATTGTTAATGCATCACAATCTGCTTTTATAGCTTCTAGATGTTTTAATATCCTAAATTTCTCCTCATTAATCCTCTTAATATTGGTGTAAGGATATATTGATTCTTTGAGCATTTCATATTCAATGGTTGTGTAAGGATAATCATTAAGTTGTTCACAGACCCGTTCTAGTACTTCACCAAGGAACTTGTTCATCTCAACTTTAACCCTTTCCCTTATCATCTTGTCCTTATCAAGATTTCGTTTCATGAGCCTTACAACTTCAGCCTTTGCAAAGGGTAAATCTTCACCTTCGTCTTCTTCTCCCTCTTCATCAAACTCTTCTTCTAAATCTGCATCTAATTCTTCTTCATTTTCTTCAGTAGAATCCTTATTTAATTCTTCAGTTGAATCTTGACTTGAATCGTCATTTAATTCTTCAGTTGAATTTTCGGTATTATCTTCATCCAATTCTTTGTATTCTTCATCATTGTGATCTAGCATAAAATGCCTCCAATATTCTTTATAAATGATCTGTAAAAAAACCTATATAAACTTATTGCATTATATTGTAGTTTCCCCTAATAATTTAGATAAGACAAAGGAAAATCCTAATAATTATCAACCAAGGAATGAAAAATATGAAAAGGTTGATATTTAAATAAAATATTAATTAAATCAACAATTTACTCTTCCTTTATATTATTTCAAGACTCATATCAAGCGATTTTGCAGAATGAGTTATATAACCAGTTGAAATTACGTCAACTCCCGTTTTTACATAATCAACAATATTATCCGGATTAATCCCACCTGAAACTTCTATCAAAATTTTATTTCTAAGTCCTTTATTTTCAAGAGCATTTAAAACATTTCGTATTTCATCGGGATTCATATTGTCCAGCATGATTATATCTGCCCCAGCCATGGCAGCTTCAAGTGCATCCTTTGTGCTTTCAACTTCTACTTCAACCTTTTTTGTAAAACTAACATAGCCTTTAGCCATCTCAACTGCTTCTTTCACACTGCCCACTATTGCAATGTGGTTATCTTTTATAAGGATGCAGTCATCTAGCCTGAATCGATGAGTATCGCCACCACCCACCCTTATGGCTTCTTTTTCTAAAAATTGTAGTCCCGGTGTAGTTTTACGTGTCCCTGCTATAATCACATTATTGTTAACCTTTTCAATCAGCATTGCAGTTATAGTAGAAATCCCACTCATCCTCATGAGTATATTAAGAACTGTTCTCTCAACACTGAGTATTGTGCTTGCATCACCATCAATCTCCATAATAATATCATCTTCAGCAAGTTTCTCTCCATCATGTTTTTTTATACTTGTATTAATTGAGAACTCCTGAAAAATATTATTAACTAGATCAATACCTGATAAAATTCCCTTTTCTCTGCTGATGATCTTGGCCTTTATCAATTTATCTGGAGGTATTAGGGCTTTTGTGGTTATATCTTCAAAACCAATGTCTTGGTACACCATTTTAATTATTTCCCTTACATCGTACTTCATTTATATCACTTTACCTTAAAAAATTAGATAAATGGTTTTCTTTTACATATATTTTAATAACTTGTATGGGTATTTCTATATAAAATAAAAGATATAAATGTTCATTAAGTTAAGGGGTCATAGGAACCCATTTAACAATAACAAAATGAATTAGTGAATATAATTTACTTTAGGATTATCTAAAATTAATAAAATTTTCTTTACAAAAATTATTTAATAATATTTTATAGGATTGGAACAAATGGAACTTATATTTCTAGGGACATCATCAGCAATACCAACCAACCACAGAAACCACTCTGCAATAGCATTAAAAAGTTTTGGAGAGATTATATTATTTGACTGTGGAGAAGGAACTCAACGACAAATGACAAGGGCTAGATTAAGTCCCATGAAAATAAGTAAAATATTCATAACACATTTTCATGGTGACCATATCCTTGGTGTTCCAGGGATTATACAATCAATGGCCTTCCGTGGGAGAACCGAACCACTTAATATATATGGACCGCCAGGTCTTTCAGAATTTGTTAAACATATCAAAAATTTCGGTTACTTTGCACTTTCGTTCGAGATAATAGAAAACACTATTTCGGATGGGATTGTACTAGATGAAGAAGAATATACTGTTATGTGCTGTAAAACAGAACATTCAGTAACAAATTTTGCTTACAGTATAAATGAGAAGAGATCACCTAAATTCCTTAAAGAAAATGCTTTAAAGTTGGGTGTGAAACCTGGACCAGATTTTGGCAAGCTTCAAAGTGGAATTGCTGTTAAAGTTGGTGAAAAAATTATTAAACCCAAACAGGTACTTGGTGAAAATAGAAAGGGACGGAAAATAGTATATTCTGGTGATACCCGACCATGCGAACAGATGATAGAATTTTCAAGTGATGCAGACATTTTGATACATGAATCAACATTTAACGACAGCCATATGGATAAATCTTACGAAACAGGGCATTCAACAGCTTCAATGGCAGCGGAAATAGCTAAAAAAGCTAATGTAAACAAACTAGTTCTCACCCATATCAGTACAAGATATAAAGATAATAAAACAATTGAAAAGGAAGCATTAGAAGTATTTGAAAATTCTATTGTTGCTGAGGATATGATGATTCTTGAGGTGAAACGGAATGAACCTTGAAACGATACTCAACAACCCCACTTTAAGAGACATTATTGTTACTATTCTTATTCTAGGTGTATCAACATTAATAATTAAATGGTCATCAATTTTCATAATTAGAACTGGTAAAAGATTTGAGTCGGATGATACCCTAATCCAAGTTATAAATGAAATTATCAAATATACTATCTATGCACTTGCTATAACAATAATACTCAATGAACTTGGAATAAATATAACAGCTATAGCCGTGAGTTTAGGTATTGTAGGTATAGCTGTGGGTTTTGCAGCAAGAGACACCATATCAAACTTTATTTCAGGGCTTTTTGTTCTAGGAGATAAAAGTTTCAAAGTAGGAGATATTATTGAAATATCCGATCAAAAAGGTAAAGTTATGATCATGGGTTTCAGAGTCACCAAACTTGTGACTCCCGACAATAATATTATAACAATTCCAAATTCAAATTTTTCAAGAAATTTACTTGTAAATCACACCCCCCTAGAGGAGAAGAGGGTTGATCTAGATATTACAATACCTTACTCTGTAAATGTGGAAGAAATAGCTGAGAGATTCAAAAATTTAACATTAAGATTTAAATGGGCTCTGGATTTACCAAAACCAGATTTAATTATAAATGAACTTGCAGATACTGGTGTCAAAGCCATGTTAAGTGTCTGGGTAGATGATCCATGGAAGGTTGCTGAGTACAGATCTATTATAGCAAAGGAAATAGGACCATTATTGGTTGATAAACATGAATAGAAACAGAATATTCTCGGTTGCAATACTATTAGGATGCGTATTTTTATCCTTAACAATAGTCATGGCAGGTTTTGAACAGTCAAAAGAACTTGGTAAAGCACAAAAGAGTTTAAAAGATTATAATGAAAAGATGAGTAATCCTGTTGATGCCTTAGATCCACTCAGTTCAAGTGGAGGTGCTTCAATCGGAGAACTTGTGATACCAAAACTTGGAGTGGATTGCATAATACGTTCTGATACTGTTAATGCTTACAACGCTGTTTTTCACTATTCTGAAAGTGTATACCCAGGGCAACCTGGAGAATGTGGTATTTTAGGCCATAGAACAACATATTCAGGATTATTCCGAAACTTAGGTTCGCTACAAATCGGTGACAAAGTAATAATCATAGATGCTGTAATGAAGAAAAAATACACTTATTCAGTTACTTCAAACGGTGATGACATACGTTGGGATTATAAAACTAATCCTGTTAGATTTGCACAGGAAGGGGATGCAAGATTAATGTTAATGACGTGTTATCCTCCTGGAAAAAAAGAAGCATCATACATAACCCATTGTAAGCTTGTTTCAACCGAGGATATTTAATTTTTTTTCAGAAAATCTGATATTATGCATTATTTAACTGTTTATGACCTTTTCGATATGGTAATTATCAATAAATATTTTTTGAAAATTCTTTTTTTATTTGGGGTGAACCTTATTAATAATGAGTAATCTATATATTTAGATTAATAATGCATTGTCAAAAATCAGATATAGGTCAAATGGAATGATTTTGTAACTCGTTGAAATCTTCCATTACCAAAAAAATATTAAGAGGCGTACAGATGGTAAAAATAGAAATAGACGAAAATGCTTGTGTTGGTTGCGGTTCTTGTGTGGACGATTGCCCCAACGATGTCTATGAAATGGATGAAACAAAAAACAAGAGCAAAGTTGTTAAGGAAGATGACTGCATGGCTTGTTTGTCATGTCATGAAATCTGTCCATCAGAAGCAATGGAACATAAAAATATACACGTGGCCAAAAGGCTTTACATAGATAGAAGAGTAAGTGGAATACTCAAAAAAATAATATAGGGAGATTCTTATATGGCTCATATGGAATATCAGATAGAAAGGGAAGAAAAAGAAATATTGGGGGATTTCAAACCCGAACTTATTCCGGATGAATGTGGGGGAGGCATAGATGATTATGAAGAAGCCCTTCATGTACTCATGAAATTCGTTGGTTCGATGTCTAGTGCACTTGAACAAGTTTCAGGCCGTGGTGCAAATGCAATTGTATACCAGGCAGGGAAAAGAATGGGGCATGAAGCAGGTAAAATGGTTGAAAAAACCGATGACCTAGAAAAGGCAATGCAAGAGTTAAGTGAAATATTGGGTATTGAATTCTTCTTCGATATGTGGAAACCCGCAGACCAAGCAGAATACACCGTTGAAAAAGGGAATGAAACAATTGTCAAACTCATATTTAGGGACTGTGTGGTAAGACAAACCCTTAGAAGAGAAGGACTACCTCAAAAAGGACCTCTTTGTTATCTACTCTACGGATACACAGTTGGGGCTGTTGAAGAAGTTATGGGAATAAAAGGAAAATTAGACATTGATCATGTCGGACCAAATGCCTGTCTTAAAACATTAACAATCAAATGGGGAGGCAAATAATGGTTAAACTAGCCCTCGAACTTTTAGCAAGTTGTGCTGGATGCGAAGTATCCATACTCGATCTCCATGAAGATCTTATTGATGTACTTGAAAAGGCAGAACTGGTTTATGCACCTATTCTTATGGATGTTAAGGAAATACCCGAAGACATAGACATAGCCATTGTTTCAGGTTCGGTTAGAAATGAAGAAAATAAGGAAAGACTTGAAGAAATCCGTGAAAAGGCAAAAACAGTTATTGCTTATGGAACATGTGCATGTTACGGAGGAATAACTTGTATGGCGGATCTTTACAGTCCAGAAGATGTTTCAGCCAGGAGTTTTTCTGACAATCCAAGTACAGAATCTTCTGAACAACCCTCTGAAGTTGTTCCAAAGTTATTGCCGATAGTTCATCCAGCAGGAGACATGGCAGAGATAGATTACTATATACCAGGATGTCCTCCTAAAGAAAATTTAATCAAGGATGTTCTTGTGCCATTAATAGCTGGAGAAATCCCAGAAATACCTAAGAAATCTGTATGTGCAGATTGTAATCGTACAATGGAACATATTGAATTTGATAAGATCCATAGAAGGATAGAAGGAGAACCAGACCAAGAAAAATGTTTCCTTAGTCAAGGATATGTGTGTCTTGGATCTGTAACTCTTGGAAGATGTGGTGCATTGTGTTCAGCAGCTGGAGTTCCATGCCATGGATGTGGTGGACCTTCAATGGATATTTTAAGAGAGCCTAGTCATGATGTTTACAACTGCATTATTAATCGTATCGCACATATCTCTAAGATGCCCCACAAGGACGTTGAAAAACAACTATACGATATTGGACATATTGTATACGGATTTGTTATTGGAAGCACAATAATGGAGGATAAAAAAGTTTCCTTGATCCCTCAATTGATCAAGAAATAAAAGGTGATACCATGAAACAAATAGAAATAAGCCCAATATCAAGAATTGAAGGGCATGCAAAGATCACTGTTCAAATGGATGATGCAGGAAATGTTTCAGATGCTCATTTCCATGTAATGGAAATAAGGGGTTTTGAAAAGTTTTTAGAAGGTGCTGCCATTGAAGAAGCTCCTAGAATAACACCAAGAATATGTGGAGTTTGCCAAACAGCACATCACATAGTATCTGCAAAGGCCACAGATGCTGTTTTCGGTTTACAACCTCCAGAAACAGCTCAAAAATTAAGGGAATTAACTTTGCTTGGCCAATATATCCATTCTCATTCACTTCACTTCTATTTCTTAGGTGCACCAGATCTAATTCTAGGACCTGATTCTGACCCTGCAGAAAGGAATGTTGTTGGACTCATCAAAAAGAATCCTGACCTTGCAAAAATGGCAATTAAAACCAGGAAAATTGGACAGGAAATAACATCCGTTGTAGGTGGGAAACCTATACATCCTGTTACATCGATTCCAGGAGGCCAATCAAAGCCTCTTACATCAGAAGAAAGAGATGGTTTACTGCCAAAAGTTAAAGAAGGAATAGGATTAGTTGAGTCAGGTTTAGAAGTAGCAAAACCACTTTTTGAACAATATGCCGATGCCATAGAAACACTTGGACCAATTGAAACCCACTTTGGAAGTTTAACCAATGGAGGGGCTCTTGAATTTTACAATGGACCAATGAAGATGATTGACAAAGATGGAAACTCTGTTTCTGAATTTGACCCATCAAATTACTTGGATCATATTGAAGAAAAAGTACAACCCTGGTCCTACATGAAATTCCCATTCATGAAACAAATAGGATTCCCCGAGGGAAACTACCGTGTTGGACCTCTTGCAAGAATAAATATTGCAGACAGCATCCCTACTGAGAGAGCATCTGCACTCTATGGAGAATTCAAAGACAAATATGGAATGGCACAAAACCCATTACTCTATCATTATGCCCGGCTTATCGAACTCATGTACTCGGTTGAAAAAGCAGTGGAATTGTTAGAAGACGATGCAATAACTGGCACCAACATAAGAACAGCACTTAGCGAACCATTAATGAGTACCGACGACGCCAAAAATTCAGACAAGAGGATGAGAGGAGTTGGAGTAATAGAAGCACCAAGAGGTACTTTATTCCATGATTACGAAACAGATGGTGCAGGTATTATTCAAAGAGCGAATCTCATTGTTGCAACAGGCCAAAATAATCTCTCCATGGATATAGGTGTTAGAGAAACTGCCAAAGCCATGATTAAAGGTGACGAAGTATCAGAAGGCCTAAAAAATAGGCTTGAAATGATAATAAGGGCTTATGATCCTTGTCTATCATGTGCTACACATATGATAAATGGTGATTCACCTCTTGTTGTGGATATTCATGACAGTGATGGAATTCTGGTTAAAAGACAAATAATATAAATATGGGAATTAAATTCCCTGTCCTTATTTTTTTAATCGATAAAAAAATTCCATAAAAACTTTATTTAGCACTCTACTACTGTTAGAACAATAGATTAATATGTATTTCATATAGTAACGCAATTTTTTTATGGTGAATTTAAATTATAGAACTCATTTTCATTAAATTATATCTTTTTAAAAACGATAAACATAATAGCTTGAATATTAAGATTAGATTTTAAATACTATCTTAACTGTGATTCAATGAAAGATCGTAATCTAAAGGTGGAACTTGAAAGGATCGTTAATGATCTTGGTAAAGTTGATGGGGTGGAAGGAAGCCTAATTATAGATGGCAATGGAGATATACTGAGCCAACGCATATTACAAGACATAGATATAGGCTTATTTGGGCCAATGGCACATGTAATAACCAGTTCATCAAAAAGGTTACTTAACTCTTCTAATCAGGGGGATATTCAACGAATTTTAGTTGAATCTGAAAATGGAAAAGCATTATTCCTCCATTTGGGGAATGTGCACTTCATTGTTCTAATGAAAAATCGTGCCAACGTAGGATTGATTATGGTTTCATCCAAAAGGGCAGCAGAAAAAATTGTTGAACTAACCAAGGATCTTGAAATAGTATCAGAAGAAAAGATATCCACAACACCTGAACCACTTAAAACAGAACCAATATCGAATGAACATAAAGAAATAATTTCAGAGAAATTAGAACATGAAAAAATTATTGCCAACAATCTTTCAGAACAAAGTAACGATATGGGAATAGATAATGAAATTATTTCATCAGATTCTCAAGTAGAAGTACAAGTTGAGACAAAATCAGTTAAAACTGATATTCCAAAAGAAGAAATAATTTCTGAGGAACATACAGGTAAAGAAGTTGAAATAGATTCAGATGTTAAACAAGGAATATCCATCCCTGTAATAAAACCTCCAATTGCATTTCCAGATATTAAAAAGGTAGATGAGATACCAGAAAATATAACAGAGCGTACAGATTTAATTTTAGATATTTATGAAGCTATATTCCGAGCTATGTCAATTGGTGCAAGTAAGATTATGGGAGTTGCACCAGCAAGAGGGTTAACCCAGAAGTTTCTGCCTATTGAACAGTGCAAAAAATTACTAAATGGAGTTAATGTTAAAAGCAACTCTACAATAGATTTCACCAAGATCAGAGAAAATGCAAATAATATCCCAATTGAGGAGAGAGAATCCCAGTATATAGAAGATTTCACCAGAATTTTAGATGTTGTAACAGATAATTATGGAAAAGTTATGGGTTATGGGGCATTCAGAGGGATGGTAAGACCAGAATTTAAGATTATCACCAATTCCTATGGGCCTGTTATGAAAAAACTTGGAATCACCGCCAAAATGCATCCGGAAATGGCAGAACTATTCGAATAATTTAATTAATCTCTTTTTGGAGTTAAAATTCATTGAAACTCTTTTTACACGTTTTTCTATCTTTTCATTTTAGGATATTTTTAAAATCCTCAACTTCTGATAAAAGTTAATAATCATAGTATACAATATGAAAGTGGTGATATGGATGAATGGACCATGGGTTGAAAAATACAGACCACAAACCTTAGATGAAGTTGTGGGTCAAGATCATATAATTTTAAGACTTAAAAGATACGTTAAAGAGGGTAGTTTACCCAATCTCATGTTTACAGGCCCTGCTGGTGTTGGAAAAACAACAACAGCAATAGCTCTTGCAAAGGAAGTACTTGGGGAGTATTGGAGACAGAACTTCTTAGAACTCAACGCTTCTGATGCTAGAGGTATAGATACTGTAAGAAACGATATAAAAGGTTTTTCACGTTTAAAAGCCGTTGGATCTCCTTTTAGAATAATTTTCTTAGATGAAGTAGACAATATGACCAAAGATGCCCAACATGCCCTAAGAAGGGAAATGGAAATGTACACTAAGACATCATCTTTCATATTATCATGTAATTACTCATCCAAGATAATTGACCCTATCCAGTCCAGATGTGCAATATTCAGGTTTGCTCCAGTTAAAGGACATCAAATAATTGGAAGGCTAGAATACATTGCAGAGGCTGAAAATCTAAACATTAGCACAGGTGCAATTGAGAGTATTGTTTACTTTGCTGAAGGTGATGTAAGGAGAGCTGTGAATATTTTACAAGCTTCAGCCTCGTTAGATGAAGAAATAACAGAAGATAGTATACATGATGTTGTTTCAAAGGCCAAACCAAAAGATGTGAGGAAGATAGTAAATAAAGCTCTTGAGGGGGACTTTTTAAGCGCTAGGGAACTATTAAGAGATGTTATGGTTGTTCAAGGGACTAGTGGAGAAGATATGGTAACCCAAATATACCAAGAAGTATCAAGAATGGTTTTGGAAGAACGCATAAGAGAAGATATCTATATAAACTTGATTGAAAGTATTGGTGAAACAGATTATCGGATAAGGGAAGGATCCAATCCAAGAATTCAACTTGAAGCACTTTTAACCAAGTTTTTAATAAATGCAAAGGCAGATTAAATGTTGTGGACAGAAAAATACAGTCCTAAGAATTTTGATGAAGTTCTAGGAAACGTCAAGATAAAAGACGCAATAGTAGAATGGACAGAAGAGTGGTTAATGGGTAATACCCAGAACTGTTTGCTTCTAATAGGTCCAGCCGGTACTGGAAAAACAACACTTGCACATTTGGCTGCAAATGAGTTTTCAGAATACATAGAACTCAATGCCAGTGACAAGCGATCCTATGACATTATTCTCAATACAATAGGAGAAGCCTCTGCATCAAAATCATTATTTGGAGATGGGCTTAAACTAATAATATTGGATGAAGTGGATGGAATTCATGGAACTGAAGATAGAGGTGGAACAAGAGCAATAAGTAAAATCATTAAGGAAGGCCATCACCCCCTTATCATGATGGCCAACGATCCCTACAGCAAAAGGTTGAAAAGTCTTAAAACCAAATGTAATACTCTAATCTTGCGTAAAGTTCATACAAATTCAATTGTTGCTCTGCTTAAGAGAATATGTGTTAAAGAGGGTGTTGAATTTGAAGAACATGTTATACGGAATCTTGCTAAAAGTTCAAATGGAGATTTAAGATCGGCAATTAATGATCTTGAGGTAATTGCACGTGGAAAAACAAAAATCACATCTGAAGACCTTGAACTATTATCAAAAAAAGATGATATTATCAATATCTTCGACTCTGTTAGAACAGTTCTTAAGAGTAAAAATCCTCGTAGAATAAAGGATGCAATGAAGGTGGAAGCAGAACCTTCATTTCTTATTGAATTGATAGCTGAAAATATTCCCCGAGAATATGAGAAGGTTGATGAACTTCAGAAAGCATATGAAATGATATCTCTTGCAGATATTTATCTTGGAAGAGCATTTAATACACGCGTATATTCCTACTGGAAATACACATACGAACTCATGAGCCTGGGTGTTGCACTGTCAAAGGAAGAGACTTACAGAAAATTTTCAAGGTTTACAAATTCATCAATCTTTACAATGCTGTCTAAAAGCAGAGCAAAACGGGATTTAAAAGATAAAGTTGCCAAAAAAATGGGTGAAAAGCTTCACACATCCAAGAAAGTTGTTAAAGAACAATTCCCATACATGGAAATAATGTTCCAAAACGATGAAACAGCCTATGAATTAGCTACCTATTATGGATTAGCTGATGATGAAGTAAAACTTTTCAGATCAAGAAAAATTAAGGTAAAAAAATCTAAAACTAAAAAAACTGTTCCTAAAGATTCCAAACCAGATAGTTTTAATGGATTTAGATCCAAATCTGCAACTAAAAAATCGGATAGTCCTGCAAAAAAGACAGGAAAATCTTTAAATGAAGATAATAAAGTTTTAAAATCTGAAAATAAAAAGAAAGATAAAAAAAGGAATAATAAGAAGTTATCAGATACTAAATCATCAGTAAAATCAGAAGATAAAGAAAAAAAATCTGATAAAAATGGAAAAGATAATTCACAGACTTCCCTTTTTAATTTCTAATAATATATTTCTAATAATATATTTCATTTTTTTTTAATAATTTTCTTTAACTTAAACCTACTAATTATTGTATACTTTCCTTATCAACGTACAATGCAGATTTTAAAATATTTTCACGTACATCTGGAATGAATCCTTCAAAAAATTCTATTAGATCACTTTCAGTACTTTCATTAGAATATTTATATTCAAAATCAAGTTTTTCGAGCCAAGATACTAACCAAGATCTAGGCACGTTTATTAAGGGATATATTAATTTTAAATTGTTTTCAGTATCATATCTATTTTTTAAACTGTAAACTTCAATTTTTTCACCGTTTAAAATCTTTCCAAGGATTTTTTGCACTTCATCATCCAAATTTAATGGTAATGCAACTGCATCTGCATTATGTTTATTTGCATCTTCTAAATCTTTGCCATAAATTATTTCAATACCATATTTTCTTTTGTATGGCTCAATAATTACATCCAGGATAAAATTGGAGCATCTATCATTTTCAATTATAAAAATTCTTTCTCCAGGTTTTAATGAATTTGCAAGAATCCTTGAAGCCCGGGTACATATTTTCTGGAATATTTTTGATCTGCTTATGGAAAAACTTGGAAATTTCCTAATGAATGTTTCCTGTCTTTTATTTGAAAATCTTGAAAATCTTTGATTGTTAATTAAGATATGTTCATCAATTATACTGATAAACCTAGTATCAACACCTATCTGGTGTAAAAATTTAATAACATCCCTATTAATTTGTTCTGGGTTCATTTTTATTACCTACAATTGAATATTAGAATCATCATAGATATAAATAATTTAAATATAATCAAAAATCGCCTAATTTATATTTTAATCTAGCCAAGAACTATGATTATCCCAGAAATAATATTAGAATATTTTATTGAATATTCCTAGGGGAGTTTTAAAAGCCCAATTTTTGTTTATCTTCTTAAATACCCCATACATCTAGAAAGAACAACAATTATTATTCTTACAATTTGGAACAGCTCGTGAAATTGATTTTACATAGCCTATTGTAAATATAAATAATTAAAAGTTCATATTATATTCATTAATTGTTAAATTAATACAAGATTGTAGAAGGGTTTTAATTGTTTAAAATCTTCGGTAGAAAATCAGAGGACAATAAACCAGATTTATTAGAAATAACACTTCAAAAACCTGTTGACTGTCTCTGCGATTTCACCTACAACTTCTACTGGCAACATAATGGTGAAAAGCTAGATCCTGATTGGAAAGTGCCAGATAATAATTTAACTTTTGGAGATCTTATTGAACATTTAAAAAAAGGTGGTAATCTAAAAATAAATGGGAATGTCGGCCACAGATTATGTTCAAGTATGGGTACTGACTTGGTTTACTTTGGAGGTACAGGTAAAGAAATACCTGCAGGAAATGTATATGTTGATGGTAATGTCGATACTAGAATGGGCATCAGTATGACAGGAGGCAATATTTATGTTAAGGGTCATGTTTCTGAACCAATGGGAAATATTTTAGAGGTTAAATCCGATTTAAAGGGTTATAGAAAATTCAGATCAATAACGGATATTGTCTCAAATGGGTTGAAAGGGGACAATCCACTTGGATTTAAACTGCTAGGTAATAAACTAACCATAAACGACGAAACAGTTAAAGATACAGTTGGAGCCAGACTAGATGTTGATTTTGAAATAATTGTAAATGGAAATGTTGATCTAAGCACAGGAATTTTAATGAGGAATGGCTCTGTTAGAGTGAACGGTACAGCGGGGAAAATACAGGTGCCCTTATGAATGGTGGAACCGTAATTATTAATGGAAATACTGATGATTTTACAGGTATAGATATGATTAAAGGTCAAATAATAGTAAATGGTGATGCTGGAAAATTTATGACTGCCAATAAAAAAGGTGGTGTATTAATGGCACATAAAGGAAGTCCTATACATCCTACTATAATAAAAACACTTGAAACTTCTGATCAAAATTTATTAATTTCAAATGGTTTTAATCCGAGAAATTTTGTCAAGTTTGAATAATTTAATGTCTCAATATTTCATATTTTTTAAATATATTTTAATATTATTACATATTTTTATAAATAAATTAATAATTTTTTTCAAATCCAAATTAATGTACAATTTGGGAAAAACCTTTTATCTAATGTAAACTAATTATGGTTCATGATCGGAATTCTTGAGAACTTAAGCAATTTTGGTATCTCTCTCATTCAAAGTCTTGGTTACTGGGGAGTTTTCATAGGTATGACGCTTGAAAGTGCCTGTATACCACTTCCAAGTGAGATTATAATGACCTTTAGTGGATATGTTGTATGGCAGGGTAACACAAATATGACTTTGCTGGGAATAACTCTTGTAGGGGCAGTTGCTAACCTTTTTGGATCATTAATAGCCTACTATGTAGGTTTGATTGGTGGAAGACCTATACTTGAAAAATATGGTAAATATATTCTTATTACCCACAGTAACCTAGAACGTGCAGACAAATGGTTTGAAAAGTACGGATACGAAGCCGTATTTATAAGCAGGATGCTTCCTGGAATCAGGACATTCATCTCGCTTCCAGCAGGAATTGCACACATGGACATTAAAAAATTCATTATTTACACATTCATTGGATCTCTTCCATGGACATTTGCATTGGGCTATATTGGAGTTCTCCTAGGCCCGCACTGGGATTTGATAGAAAGTTACTTCCATATATTGGATATAGTGGTTATTATTGGAGTTATAGGGTTCATAGCCTATATTATTTATAAATACAAATATAAACCAAATAAAAATGTATAAATGAGATTTTGATCCCTATTAGATGATTATTATTTTTTTTAATCTTTAAATGATTTATAGAAGAATATTAGAATTATAATTTAGAATTTAAAGCTAAAAATCAATTTAAAAAAAGTTATTTATAACAGATGTACTATAGAATGAAATATAAAAATTACAGTTTAGGAGATGAATGAATGGTAAGGGCAAATACATTTTTACTCAAATTAAGATTATTTATAGCCACAACTCTATTAATGTTGATTCTTTTGGCTATAATCATAATCATCACTTCATACTTAGGGTTTGGAAGTCCGTTGATCTTCGCTTCATTCGCCATTGTATTGGTCTTTGTTCAATACATGATAGGACCTAAGATGGTTGAAACCATGATGCATGTACATTATGTTTCTGAACAGGAAGCACCAAATTTACATGCAATGATTGAAGATCTGGCAATGAAAGCAGGGGTGCCAAAGCCAAAAATAGGAATTGCTGAAATAAACCTGCCCAATGCTTTTGCTTTCGGAAGAAGCAAAAAAGACGGTAGAATTTGTGTTACCCGAGGTATATTGAAACTTCTAGATAAGGAAGAACTTGAAGCTGTTCTTGGACACGAAATGTCACACATCAAACATAGTGACATGGCTGTAATGACATTAATAAGCGTTGTTCCATTGATATGTTACTACATATTCATTAGTACACTGTTCTCAGGTGGTAGAGACAACAATGGATACGGTGTTATCATAGGAGTAGCTGCACTAGGTGCTTATTTAGTTGGACAACTTTTAGTTCTATTTGTTTCACGTGCTAGAGAATATTATGCAGATGAGGGGAGTGTAGAATTAGGAGGAAAACCTCATAAACTCGCAAGTGCACTATACAAACTTGTTTATGGATCTGCCACAACAAATAAAGATGAACTGAAGGAAGTTGAAGGTTTAAAAGCATTTTTTGTAAATGATATATCAGATGCAGGTAATGAAATAAATGACCTACAACAGCTTGATGTAAACATGGATGGAGTTATTAGTGAAGAAGAACTTGCAAGACTCAGATACTCCGATACCAAAATTGGTACAACTAAGAGTGTTATGGAACTTTTATCAACCCATCCAAATATGGTTAAAAGAGTTAAAAGACTGTCTGAACTCGCTCAATAACTTTCAGACAACCTTTTTTTTATTTTAAATTTTTTTCATTCATGAGAAAAATGATATTTTGTTATTTACTGTTATCAGGGTACTTCTTTAATAACTTCTTGAACCCTTCCAACTTGCCCATTTTGTAGTCTTACTTTAATGCCATGGGGATGGAAAGATTTTTTGGTCAATAAATCTTTAACAATACCTTTTGTTCTTTTTCCGGTTCGTTGATCCTTTTTCAATACAATATAAACTTCGGATCCAATTTTAATATTCTTTCTATTTTGTCCATTCATTTTTTCATGTCCATTTAAAGATAAATGCCTGTCCATCTGCAAAAAAAATAATGGCAGACATATGTGAAATATTTAACCCAATCAGAGCTAAGAAATGATTCAACATTCTATTTCATTGTACTCTAAAATTTAATATACTTTCACAACTCCAATTACATTTGCTGTTGGAAGCCAAGTATTCAGTGGAGTTTTTTCAACTGTTACAGTTTCAACAGATCCATTTGGTAGTGTTGTTTGAGTGTTGGTTATCTCGATATTTTTGTTGTCACTAGTTAAATAAACTTGATTCCCTTCAATAATAGAAAGTCTCTTAACTATCAGCCCATATGTTGGGTGCATAGCAACTACAATATCCCCAACCGTTAGATTATTAGTTTTAAGTACTAAAATACTCTGTCCATCTTTTAATGTTGGAACCATTGATGTACCCTTAACTTTTGCAGCCATGGGTAGTTGATTGATACCGTACTGGGAAACAATGTTAACATTAACATTATAACCATATTTAGATGCAATTGATTTGATATCTGATTTTATAATATCAACAGTGCTGTTAGGTGATTGTACATCTCCAGAAGCTTTATTTTTTACTTCTTTCTCCATTTCAGAAGGCACAGTCCATATTAAAAATGATTGATAGTTTACATTTGTACTGGTACCATCTGTGTTTATTGTTATCGACAGGTTATTTGATTCCACAATAGAATACATTGAGAAAGATAGAATTACCAGTATTACAACTCCTAAAATTAGCCAATTGTTTGATTTCATCAATTCACCGCCAATTTCCAAGTTTATCTAAAAATTTTTTAGTGTTAACTATGTCTAGTTGACCTGGAGCGGATTTATTATTTAATGATGCAAATGTGATTGGAGAACCAAAAAGAGGGGCAATAATCCTTGTATACATTCCAATATCACCCATAGCAATACCAATAGTATTTTGAACCTGGGATAACACATTCAAAACAACAAGTGTATCAGAAATATTTTGGGGCATCACAGAAAACTTTGCAATATCTCCCAGCTTTTTTTCCCTTCTAACTATTTCCAAAAGAAAATCAATTGAAGGAGTTTTATTAAAATCATGATATGAAATAATGGTAGATTTAGAGCCATTAATAATCTTTTCTAAGTATTCATCTTCCGTTTCAAGCTCTATATCCACAATATTAGCGTGTTTAGCTGCCCCCAGTAGAATATCAATTCTTTCAGACTCTGAACCCTTGAAAAAGCCTCCCTCTTCCATTTTTCTATTGGTTGCAATCAATGGAAAGTTAATTTCCTTGATTATGCTTGAAACATCATCAGGATTGGGATTATTCATTACATCTATACGAAGTTCCAGCAAGTCTGCACCTGCTTCAATTGAATTTTTAGCAGCTTGTAAAACAGACTCATAATTTTTTTCAAAAATTGGAACACATATCATAGCTCTGTTATTCAATTCCCATCACAACTCCCATTTTATATCCCGCTAAACAGGGATTAAGAATTATATACTTTTGATAATTATATTTGGTTTTGGTTCATAAATATTCATATGCAAGCCATGAAACATGTAATTGTACAGCAATTAACACTGGATAGATCAATATCTTACACAAAAATCTATAAAAACAAGTTCCCACAATATAGCCCTATACCATGGGAATAGGTTACAAGAACAATTAAAAGGTTTAAAAATCTAGAAATTCCGAAATGATTTTGTATTTATAATCCTAGTAAGACACAACATGGTAAATGCAAACTCCAATTTATAATGCATCTTAATGAAAACCACAAAAATAATGAAGGTGATCTACTTGAAATTAACATCTATTGGTGCAGATGTTTCAGGAAACGATGTTTCCTGCAGCCAAAACATGATACAAAACATTGAGAATGATATACATAAACTTTTAGATATTGGGGCACATAAAGCTGCCTTAACAAATATTACAGGCGATGACATAGTTATAAGTGCGTTTGTACCGGAGGATAAACTTGAAACTATCAATCATACAATAGTTGAGATTTTAACAGAAAATGCCGAAGATTTAGGTGATATTGGCGGTATCTCCAAAACTCCAGAAGGAGCCGGCGAAGGCATATCTTATGCCGAAGCCAAAATAAATCAAGATCGTTACCCTGATGCAGTTATACTTGCCTTCGACACTTATGGTGGGGAACCCTTTGTTAAGACTGTTGTGAAATCATCTATAGATGCTGCTACAGGTATGGACAATGTCACAGACATAGGTGGTGGAAACTTTGGAATAGTCAAAATACCCGGTGTAGGCTATGTTTCAGACGAAACAGATGATCCAGTTATCGCAGCTACAATAGAAGATATTGAAAGTGTTGGAATTGTTGCAGGGGCTATGGTAGGTGCAGCACTTGGAAACAAAAATGTTTATCTTGTAAGAAGAGGAACTCCTTCATATGTTATTCCCGGAAGTGTAATATTATCTGTTTCAGCTTATATGAATGGTAATGTTATGGATCTGGCTGTACCACTAGCACAAAGGATGAAAATTTTAGGATAATATGATTATCAAATTTATATTAATTTTATTGATGGATATTAACAATATAAAACTTTAGGGCGTGAAAATATGATAATTCTTGATGAAAATACCAGATGTATTGTACAAGGAATTACTGGTAAACAGGGGTCTTTTCATACTGAACAGATGCTGAATTACAGTACCAATGTAGTTGCAGGTACAAGTCCAGGTAAGGGCGGTCAAAAATTTGGAGAACTTCCTATCTACAATTCTATTGAGGAAGCCAAAGAAGATTTAGATATTAATGCATCTATAATATTTGTTCCAGCATCATTTGCTAAGGATGCTGCATTTGAAGCTATATCCCAATTGGATCTTGCAGTTATTATTACTGAACATATACCCGTTCATGACTCAATGGAGATAGTTGAGTATGCTAAGAGGGAAAAAACAACAATTGTTGGCCCCAATACACCAGGAATAATAAGTCCGGGAGTCGGTAAACTAGGAATTATGCCTACACATATCTTCAACGAAGGAAACATAGGAATTGTTTCAAGGAGTGGAACTCTGACATATGAAGTTGCTAATCAAGTAACCAATTCCGGAATGGGAGAAAGCACATGTATAGGTATTGGTGGAGACCCAGTTGTAGGTCTTGACTTTGCAAATGTTTTACAGAGGTTTGAAGATGATGATGATACTGCTGCAATGGTAATGATAGGTGAAATAGGGGGCAATGCTGAAGAAAAAGCTGCAGAGTACATAAATAAAAACATAAGCAAACCAGTTGTAGCGTATATAGCAGGTGTGACAGCCCCACCAGGTAAACGAATGGGACATGCCGGTGCAATAATTGAGGGAGAAAGTGGTACTGCTGCAAGTAAAATTAATGCATTAGAAGATGCAGGTGTTTATGTAGCAGAAAGGCCATCTGAAATAGCTGATAGAATCTGGGAGCTTTTGTAAATTTTTATTTATCAATTAAGTATATCAAAATGTATAGATATATTTAGATAACAATTTTTAACTAAATTTAATATAATACTTCCCATTAACAACATAAAATTTAAATTTTTAAAAAAACATTTCAAGTGGGTATTATGGTAGAAGAAAAAGAAATCATAGAAAAGCTATTGAATGGAGAATTGAAGATCCGTCAGATAGATGACCTCGTAGGGGATACAGAGAAATCTGTGGACATAAGGAGGAAGTTTATTGAAACCGTTTCAAACACAAAACTAGAACATTTATCCAACTACTCACTTTCAATGGAAGAGGCAATAAAGAGGAATATTGAAAATCCAATAGGAACTATTCAAATACCATTAGGAATTGCAGGACCACTTGAAGTTCATGGGGAATATGCCGATGGAGATTATTACGTTCCTTTAGCAACAACTGAGGGTGCCCTAGTTGCATCTATTAACAGAGGATTTTCAGTTATTAAAGCTGCAGGAGGAACTTCAGCTAGAATAATAGAAGATAAAATGACAAGAGCCCCTGTTATTAAAACAGAATCTGTTTCTGAAGCTATTAAAATTAAAGAGTGGATAAAAGTACATTTCAATGATCTTAAAGAAGCTGCCGAATCAACAACCCGACATGGGAAACTTATTAAAATTGATCCAATAATTATTGTTGGAAAATATGTGTATCCCAGATTTGTTTATACAACTGGAGATAGTATGGGTATGAATATGGTTACCATAGCAACTGATACAGCTCTTAAAATTCTTGTGGAAAAAACTTCGGCCCATGTAATTGCTCTAAGCGGTAATGTATGTGTAGATAAAAAAGCTGCAGCAATTAATCTAATTGAAGGTAGAGGTAAAAGTATAGTTGCGGAAATTTCTATTCCAAGGGAAATTGTAGAGAAAAAACTCAAAACAACGCCCGAAGCAATAGTAGAAGTAAATGTATCAAAAAATTTTATAGGATCTGCAATTGCAGGCAGTATGAGCTTTAATGCACAATACGCCAATATGATAGGGGCTATTTTCCTTGCAACTGGTCAGGATGAAGCCCATATAGTTGAGGGTAGCCTTGGAATAACATTTGCAGAAGTAGTTAATGGAGATCTTTACTTTGCTGTAACACTACCAGATGTGCCATTAGCTACATTTGGTGGTGGAACAAAAATAGAAACTGCCAGGGAGTGCCTTGAAATTATGGGAGTATACGGCGCAGGTAAAGTTGGGAAGTTTGCGGAAATTGTTGCGGGAACTGTTCTTGCAGGTGAACTTTCACTCATTGGCGCGCTTGCTGCGGGACATCTTGCAAGGGCACATAAAGATCTTGGAAGGGGATGATAATTTTTTTTGATCCAAATTTTTATTTTATAAAATTTTTAAATACTATAACTCTTAGATTAAGTTAATTCTTATGATTACAAATGAATAATTGAACTTCAATTTAAGGAGAAATTTTAATAATGAAAATTACTGAATTAATACAGGAATATCTTAAAATGAGCCGTTATGTTGCGCTGGGTACTCTAGACGGTATATTGGCAGTTATGGGTGTTACCCTTGCAGCAAGTGGAGTTGCAAGTGCTGGAGGATTACCAATACCTAACTATGTAATAGGTCTTACCGGGTTAAGTGGAGGTATTGCACTCGCACTTTCCAATGCATTTGGATCTTTTATTGGTGAAAGGGCGGAAGAAGCCCGTAATCTTAGGGAACTCGAACAGAAAATGGTTATTGAAGAGGGGACTCTGGATGATACATTAATACATAGACAAGCAAAAAAAAGAGTATATATGAGCATGTTCACTCATGGTTTTTCTAGTTTTATAGGTTCATTTGTACCTGTTTTACCATTTATCATATTAACAAATCGAACAACTGCTACTTTAACCACAATCACTTTTTGTTTCTTTGCTCTAGTACTATTAGGTATTTATCTTGGGAAAGTATCAAGGAAAAGTCTGCTTAAGACTAGTATCGAAATCGTTCTTATTGGTGTCCTTATAGGTGTTATAAGCTTTATTATTGGTGGAGGACATTGATTTATTATTTCAATTTATTTCCTATTTTTAGTATATTATACTCCAAGATCAACCATGTAAATCTTCTCTATATTATCAACATGGATTTTATAGGCATCCTCTTCGCTTAATATTCCCTGTTTTAAATAATCCTTTGTGCGTCTTGGAACTGTTTTCGGGCCTAGAACTGCACCTGGTCTAGTTTTGTCATCTAGATAATCTGTTTCCATAAAAAAATTATTTCCCTTTTTAAGTCCTTCCTTTATTACAGTTTTTGTTGCAATCAATGATGGTGTGAGCCCATGATTTTCTTCTTTTAGAACGCATGCTCCTGAGAAATGTTTTATAATTCGATTTCTTGGGATTCCAACATCATCTGCCATTTCAGCAAATTCAAGAAATTGTTTAGGCCCTGCAGTCTCAGTGTGTAATTGAACTGGGCATTCTGCATCCTTTGCAAGTTCCATTGCATATGAAATCAGTCTGTTATGAACTTCGAGTTCTTCTTCGGATACATCATAGTGTGGTCTTCCAATTTCACCTATTGCCACTGCTTTTTGTTCTAAAACTAGCATCTGTGCAGTTTCGAGAGCATTTCTCATTAATAATTCTGCTTTCTCAATATCCATACCTGATTTTAATCTGCGTGATAGTTCTGCAGGATGGGCACCAACAACTGCAAAGGCTTTTACAGGTGTGCATTTTTTGATTTCTTCAACATATTTTATGACTAATTCCATTGATTCCTGAAAACTGCAGTTCTCATTAACTGTCCATGTAGGTTTATTAGGAACTATCATAAAACTACCACCAGCTCTATGAAACTTATTTGCAATTTCTATTGGCCCTTCACCGTTTATAGGGTCTATATGTATATGATTGTCTGTCACAGGAATATTGTCCATATTATGAATCCTCCACTGGAATAATCCATATAAAATTCAGGTAATAATTGAAGGTGTATATTATTTTTATATTATTTCCAAGTTCATCTGATCCATAAGGGCTTTTTTAAAGACTTCTACAGGCGGTTCAATTCCGGTCCAGATCTTAAATGATTCGACTCCTTGGTACATTAACATTTTAACTCCAGAGATAGGTTTTGCTCCTGCCTTTTCAGCTTCATTCAATAGGCCAGTTTTTAATGGATTGTAAACTATATCATTAACAACTAGATCTTCATGCATCATATCTGCTGTTACAATTGGTTTTTGACTTATATTCGGATACATTCCAATTGGTGTGGTATTTACAAGAATATCTGTATCTTTGAGTTCTCTTTCAAGTTCATGTCCAAGATCTGTAACCAGTACATCTGGTTCAAGCTTTTCAACAAGATCATCTCTGAGTTCTGATGCCCTTTCAATGGTTCTGTTAGAAATTACAAGATTTTTCGCTCCACTAATAAGAATCTGAAATGCTACTGCCCGTGCTGCCCCACCTGCACCTAATATCATAACCTTCTTATTTTTAACTGAAGTTATCTCATTAATTGCCCTTACAGCCCCAATTCCATCCGTATTATGGCCTACAGCACCGTTTTTTCCAAATTCTATAGTATTTACAGCTCCTATTAATCCTGCAGCAATATCCAGATAATCTAAATATTTAATTACCTCAGTTTTATGAGGTATTGTTATGTTTAAACCTTTAATCCCCAATGCATATGCTCCTGCTATTGCATCTTCAAGTTCTTCTGCATTCACATGGAAAGGCACGTAGATATTATTCATATCCAACTCCTTAAAAGCTGCATTGTGCATCCCTGGCGATAATGTATGTTCCACCGGGTCTCCAATAATACCAAAAACATTCGTTTTACCATTTATCATTTAAAAGGTACCTTCTTTTATATTTTTATTTAATTTTCTTAGAATTATTTGATGGTGTATAATATTTGTTTACTCCATGATATCCTTAATTTTTTCTTGTACTGCTTTCCCAAGTTTAAGATGCTCCCCAACATCAGGGTGTACACCATCTAGTTCACTTGCAACAATTATTTTGGAAGTATCAAGGAATTCACAGTTATTATCTTCAGCAATTTTGGCGTAATACTCTGATAATTTGCAGGATACATCATATGAATCTTTAAATTCTTCTGAAATATTTTCTATCAGAGTTAAGTGTGGAGGAGCCATTAAAAGAATTTTAGGTGCTGTACCATCTGGCCCTGATCCACTTTTCTTTATAACCTCAACTAATACTGTTATTCCACGTGAAATTTCCAATGCAGATAATGAAAACCTTTTTTTAAGATCATTGGTGCCAAGAAGTAGAATGCAAAGATCAATTGGTTTATGGGTGTGAAGACAAGGTTTTAAATATTTTAACCCATTTTTACACTCCTGATAAAGTGGATCATCCCAAACTGTCGTTCTACCATTTAATCCCTCTTCAATGACAGTATAACCCCCAAATAAACCTTTTTTGACTAATCCTGTCCATCTTTCATTTGTTTTCATTCTATCCGGTTTAGCAGGATCATAACCCCAGGTTATGGAGTCACCATAGCAAAGAATGGTTTTCTCTGTCATGAATTATAGTTTATTCTTTATTTGTAATTAATACTTAGTCAATGACAATTGAATCAGATATAAAATATATTTTATTATGATGTATTATAATGAAACAGGGTAAATTAAGAGGATATAGCAATTTAAAAAAAATAATCAAAATGTTTGAGTTAATGTTTGGTTTTATAAATAAATTGCAATCGAATAAAAAAAAGAGGTTGATAATATGTGGGGTAGAAAAGAACACATGGGTGGAAGTATGATGAATGAAAAAATGATGGAAATGATGAGTAAAGAAGATATGATGGCTATGTACGCTATGAAATTAGATTTTAAAATAGCTAAGATGGAACTCAACTTGATTATCTGAAAAAAATGCATGAAATGTTAAAGAAAAAAATGTAAATTAGAAAGCGTAAAAAAAAATAATTTTACCCATATATCATTTTTTTTTAAAAAGTAGAAAAATGGAAAAAATAACTGCCCACTTTTCTTTAATTTAGTTAAAAATAGTTGAAATGAATGTTAAACTATTTTCATTTGGATCTCATTTGATATTGAAAACCAAGATTATTAATTACAAACTGAATGGACAGTATCCATATATATCACACTCAGTACGATCTCAGCCCCCACCCCGGAGACAGTAACAGAACCCTCTCTTTTTACAGACAACAGATCTTCTATTAACATTACCATTATCCCCAATTCCTAACATATCCACAATATTCTAATCTCAGAAACTTTTTATAGGATAATATTAAACAATTTATGATTATTATCATATTTCTCTTTGTTTGATAAATCTGTAAAAATAGGAAATTTGGGTTATTAGAAATTCTTTTATAATGTGGACTTCATATATTTCAATATATAGGAATTATATTGTTGAACTGTTAACAGCAATATATAGTATTAAATAATGGCCTAAACTGTTGGTTTGAGGTGTATAAATGCTAGCAAAACAGAGATTTGTTCTTGATACAACTGCTTTTACAGATACACAGCTTCGTGATGAATTTGGTGATGGAGATCTATCTAAAACTGTTGATGTTTTATTAGATCTCATTGCAAAATCAAGGATCAAACTCAATATAAGCTGTCACATGCCACCAATAACATACAAAGAATTTACAGATTATATGGCACGTTATGACTGTCCAAATACAACCATGATCAAAGCAGAAACATGGATCGTTAAAAAAACACCAAACCGTTATGATACCAAAATCCCTTCTGAAATTTTCTACGAATATGTACAGGATATGAGGGAAAGGATGAATAAAGGGATGAGGATATCTGAAAGTGGAATTTGGGAGGCTGCTGTTGAATCAATGGTTATGATGTCCCGTGGAGAGAAAAAAGTAGATATAGAAGCCAAAGTTTTAAGTAAAGCCATAACTGACTTTAGAAAACGTTACAGGGCTGCGCTAAGAAAGGGAACTTTGGATAGTGCCCCTGATCTAGATGTACTTCTCCTTGCAAAGGAATTAAAAGCAGGAGTAGTGGCTGCAGATGAAGGTATCAAGGTTTGGGCAGAAAGACTTGGACTGAGATTTTTAAGTGCTAAATCATTTCCTAAAATGATGGAGGAATACCTCCAACATTATGATTAAAATTTTTTTAAGGTAGCTCATTTAAAAATTTGCATCATTTAATCTTTTTACTGAATAATAATTAATTAAAAAATTCACTGATTAATTACTGTGAACTACCCCTCCCTTTCGGAAGGAGCTTCTTCCTTCATTAAATCCACTAATGTGGTTTTTTTCAGAGAAGCTTTAATTTCCGTAGTTCCTACGGTACCTGATTAGATTAAGTGTAGTATGCTTGGTTATCGCATACGATACTATTAATTATTGTTAAACTATTATTTATATTATTGGTTGGATTCATCCCCACCCTCACACATGGGGTATTCTCCAACATTAAGATAAATTATTTAAATATGATCAATGAATAGTTTGTAACTTGAGAAACTTATAATTCATTAATTTTTACCCAGATCATAAGGCAGGAAAAAAAATGGAAATACAGAGACCTAGGGGAACACGTGATTTTCTTTTTAAAGAAATGAAAGAGAGAAAAAGCGTTGAAACCACAATGAGACGAATATTTGAAACTTATGGTTACAGTGAAATAAAAACACCAATTTTTGAAGACCTATCACTTTTCACAACCAAATCTGGTGAAGGCATTAAGGATGAAATTTATCACTTCCAAGATAAGGGAGGAAGAGACCTTGCACTTAGACCAGAACTTACTGCACCAGTTGCTAGAATGTATATTAAAGAGCTTCAAAAAACACCTAAACCCGTTAAAATGTACTATTTTGGAAGTTGTTTTAGGTATGAAAGACCTCAAAAAGGTAGATGGAGACAATTTTGGCAGTTTGGTTGCGAACTAATAGGTGGAAAATCTCCCGGATCTGAGGCAGAAGTTATTAGTATGGCTGCGCACTGCCTTGAGGAACTTGGACTCAAAGACTTTGATATACACATAGGAAATCTTGGAATTTTAAGGAACATACTAAATGATGCAAATATTCTTGGGAAACTACAAGATCAGGTAATGGGTATAATTGACAAGGGTGATGTAGAAGAACTTGAAAGGTTACTCCAGGATATTGATCTGGATAATGATTCTAAGGAATTGTTAATGAAACTCGTTGAAATGAAGGGTGATAGTTCCATAATTAAGGATGTTGAAGCCCTTATCAACTGCAATGAACATGCTTGTAATGCTTTATTTGAGCTTGAAGAGCTTCTTGAATCTCTTAAAGCTTTTGGTTTCTCAAATTATGTAGTAAATCTGGGAATTGCACGAGGATTGGATTATTATACCGGAACTGTGTTTGAAATTTATGTACACGGTCTTGGTGCACAAAAACAGATAAGTGGTGGAGGAACCTATAATTTAATAGAGTTATTTGGTGGTGAAAATGTTGAATCCACTGGATTCGCATTCGGTTTTGATAGAGTTATGGATGCCCTTAATAAACAAGAAAAATCCATTGAAATTGAAAGATCAGTACAAGTCTTTGTTGCCCCAATAAAAAATGATTTGAAACTTAAAGCATTTGATATAGCCCAGAAACTAAGGAAAAATGGCATACCAACTGATGTTGATCTAGTTGGAAAGAAACTTAAAAAGATATTGTCATATGCAGATACTATGGAAATAAATTACGTGGTATTAGTTGGTGCAAGGGATATTGAAGAGGGTAAGGTTACTGTTAAAGATATGACAAGTGGAGAACAGGAAATAATTGATCTTGAAGATATAGCAGACACCTTGAAATCTAAATTAATGATTTAAAAAAATGATTTTCAAAAAAATTTCATTTTTAATTGTGAATTACTATGAATATAACACAATATGGTGCTGACAGTACGTGGAGATGGTTTAATGGATGAAAAAGATCTAGATCTTAATTTCAGGCATGAAGTTGGGGGTGAAAAACTTGTTATAGCAATAGCACAAGATTATGAAAGTTCTGAAGTGCTTATGGTTGCTTATATGAATAAGGAAGCCCTGATGAAAACTCTTGAAACAAAAATAGCCCATTATTGGAGTACTTCAAGAAATAAACTTTGGCTCAAGGGTGAAAGTTCAGGACATACACAAGAAGTTCAAGAAGTATTAACGGACTGTGATGAAGATGCAGTTCTTTTGAAGGTCAGACAGAATGGAGGGGCTTGTCATGAAGGTTATTATTCTTGTTTCTTTAGAAAAATTCATGAAGATGGTGGAAATTTAGAAGTGGTTAAAGAAAAAGTTTTTGATCCTGAAAACATTTATGGAGATAAATGATGAAAATCGTTCCAGATACAAGTGTTATAGTTGATGGAAGAATTACTAAACTAGTTCTTAGTAAAGATTACCATGGATGCGATGTTATTGTTCCAAAGGCAGTTATATCAGAACTTGAAAATCAGGCCAATAAAGGTAGAGAAACTGGATTTAATGGGTTAGGGGAGCTTAAGGAACTTCAAAAACTTTGCAGAGAGGGTAAAATAAAACTTTCATACGTTGGTAGAAGACCCACCCCTGATGAAATATCACTTGCAAAGGGTGGGGAAATTGATGCCATGATAAGGGACACAGCAGGTGACAACGAAGCAACACTCATAACCAGCGACAGAGTTCAAAAAGAAGTAGCCGAAGCCCAGGGACTTGATGCAATTTATTTGAAGCCTGAAATGATAGGATATAAGGAACTAATAATTGCCAAGTACTTCGACAAAGACACTATGTCAATCCATCTCAAGGAAAATGTCACACCAATGGCAAAAAAGGGAACTCCAGGCAATATAAAACTTGTAAAAATCAGACAACGAACTCTGAAACGTGGCGAACTGGAAAAAATGGCCAGAGAAATTACAGAAATGGCAAAAAGTGATTTTAAAAGTTTCATCGAGATAGAGATGGAAGGAGCAACTGTAGTCCAATTTAGAGAATACAGAATATCAATTGCAAGACCACCATTTTCAGATGGAGTGGAAATAACTGTTGTAAGACCCATTACTAAGGTTTCATTAGATGATTATAAACTTCCAGAGAAACTTTTGGATAGATTAAGAAATAGTGCAAAGGGAATTTTAATAGCTGGGCCCCCTGGTGCAGGTAAAACAACATTTGCTCAAGCAGTAGCAGAATTTTATAGTAGAGATATCGGGGCAATTGTAAAGACTATGGAATCACCTAGGGATCTTCAAGTTGGTGATGAAATTACCCAATATGCACCATTAGAAAAGGATATGGGAAAAACAGCCGATATATTACTTCTAGTAAGACCAGATTATACTATATATGATGAACTACGTAAGACTAAAGATTTCAGAATATTTGCAGACATGAGGCTAGCAGGTGTGGGTATGGTAGGAGTTGTACATGCAACTAGACCCATAGACGCTATACAAAGAATAATTGGAAGGGTAGAACTTGGAATGATACCGTCAATTGTTGACACAACAATATTCATAAACGATGGGAAAGTTGCAGCCATTTACGATGTTAAACTCACAGTAAAAGTTCCAACAGGAATGATCGAAGCAGATCTTTCAAGGCCAGTAATTGAAATTAGAGACTTTGAAACAGGTGATCTGGCCCATGAAGTCTATACTTATGGAGAACAAACAATTGTAATGGAAGTTGGTATTGAAAAATATGAAAAATCACCAATAGAGAAGATTGCTGAGAAAGAAATTATCAAAGAGATTCGAAGCAGAATACCCGATGCAACTGTAGAAGTGGATATGAAATCTGACAAGCGTGCAACTGTTTATATAGATGAAAAGAATATTGCCAAGTTGATAGGTAAAAAAGGAAAAACCATTGACGAAGTTGAAAAGAAGATTGGAATAAGTATAGGTGTTGAACCACTGGAAATTAATCAAATTAAAGATATGTTCCCTGTTGAAACAGAACTCTCAGGTAATTATGTAATGCTGAACTTCAAAAAAGAT
The DNA here is from genome assembly GCF_000744455.1 of Methanobacterium sp. SMA-27. Taxonomy (NCBI): domain Archaea; kingdom Methanobacteriati; phylum Methanobacteriota; class Methanobacteria; order Methanobacteriales; family Methanobacteriaceae; genus Methanobacterium; species Methanobacterium sp. SMA-27. The sequence continues at coordinate 1,837,455 of NZ_JQLY01000001.1, forward strand.
ACTGTTGGCACTCCATTTGATATATTGGTTGAAGATGAATATCTATTCACAGCAACTGTGGGTAAAAAGGGAAATATTAAGATTAAAAAGGACATAGAACTTGCAACAATAATTATTCGTGCCATGAAAAGGAATATACCCATCTATGCAAGGATAAGGAAAGAATAAATTAAAATTGAATATCAGCTAAGTATATCCACATGCATATACTTTTCAATGCTCAGATATATCTTGAGAGTGAATTTATGAAAATTAGCGTATCTACACTGGCATTTTTACCAACACCCCTTGAAGATGTACTAGAATGTCTTGAAAATAGAGGTATCAAATATTGTGAAGTAATAAATGAATATCCCTATAATACAATAGATATGGATGTTATTGATTCTCACGATATTAAAATATCTGTACATTCTCCATTATCAGACATTAATATAGCTTCTTACAACGACTCAATAAGAAAATCCTCAGTTTCCCAGATAAAAAATAGTATTGACCTTGCTTCTTCATTGGACACTGAAATTGTAGTTGTACATCCGGGACACATACCTATACTGGGTAAAAAATTTGTGGACAATATCCTTAAAAACAGTGCTGAATCACTTAAAGAATGTTCCAAATATGCTGATGACAGTGGAGTAATGCTCTGCGTTGAAAACATGCCTGATATTGAAGGATTACTATGTAAAGATATAAATCAACTTGATGAAATTGTTCAGGAACTTGATGCGCACATAACAATGGATGTTGGACATGCCAACAACATGAAATTTACCATTTCTGAGATGCTTAAATCTCCCAGGATAAAACACATCCACCTTTCAGATAATGATGGAAGTTTTGACAGCCACAATGCACTTGGAAGTGCAAATATTGATTTTAACTCTTTATTTCTAGAACTTAAAAATATTGATTACAAAGGTATTTTAGTTGTAGAAGTGAATAATCTCCAAGCTGTCTTTGAAAGTCTGGATTTCCTTAAAAAAATAATTTAAAATGGATTTTAGAATAAATTATTTTTATTTTAGTAGAATTATATATCATAATTCATTTAAAAGAATTTATTTTCATTTCATGAACATTAAAAATTTCTAGATATGCCTCTATTAAATCCATCCAAGAAATATTTGTAATTGTTGGATGAAAAAATCCTATTTTTTATATATAATTTATAATATAGTCATTGCATAGAAACTAAAAGAAATCGATCTTATAATAAAAAAATAAAAGGGGATGTTTAATTGAAAATTGCAATAATTGGTGGAACAGGATACCAAGGATTAGGACTTGCATTGAGATTTGCAAAATCTGGAGAACAAGTTTTAGTAGGATCTAGAGATTTGAAAAAAGCAGAAAATGCAGTCAATATTATTAAGAACATGTTAAATGACGATGATCTCCCCAATATAACAGCAATGACCAATGAAGAAGCAACAAAGAATGGTGACATTATTATTTTAACAGTACCCCTTCAAGCCCAGATGATAACTTTGAAAAGCATTAAAGACCATGTGGGTGGTAAAATATTTGTTGATGCAACAGCTCCTCTTGAAGGATGTATAGGAGGGAAACCAACAAGATTTGTTGATCTATGGGAAGGATCAGCATCTGAAAGATCAGCTGCATTTTTAGGTGAAGAAGCCAGAGTTGTATCTGCATTCTGTAATATAGGTGCTGCAAGCCTTACAAATATAGGTGAAGATGTACAATGCGACTGCCTTGTTTCGGGTGATGATTCAGATGCCAAAATACCTGTGATGGAACTTGCAGAAACAATTCCTGGAGTTAGAGCAATAGATTGTGGTCCTCTTGAAAATGCAAGGATAGTTGAAAAAATAACACCACTTTTAATCAATCTAAATATTCGAAACAGAATAAAACTTGCAGGTATAAGAATTACCGGATTATAGACCTTGAATAATATGAATTAATAAAATTTGAAGGTCTTAAGCATGGAAAATATAAAAAAAACAGCAGAAAATATAACAAAACATGCACTGGAAGTTATCAACAGAATAGACGAAGAACAAGTGGATAAAATGATTGAGGTTATTTCTAAATCTGAATCTACGTTCATAGTTGGTAGCGGAAGATCTGAATTGATTGGTATGGCCTTTGCAATGAGATTAATGCATTTAGGATTTGCTGTATATGTTATAGGAGATGTAACAACACCGGCAATAAAAGAAAAAGACTGTCTAATTGCAATATCTGGTTCCGGTGAAACAAGAACAGTAACAATTGCAGCAGAAACAGCTTCAGACTCAGGAGCATCTGTTATAGGTATAACAACTAATATATCATCAACACTTGGAAAATTCCTCGATGTTGTGATTAACATATAGAGTAAATCCAAAGAACCTTGGAAACATTACACATCCCATGTTTTAAAGGGAGTATATGATGATTTAACTCCAATGGGAACTTTATTTGAGGACAGTACCCATTTGTTCCTTGACGGTCTTATAGCCGAATTTATGGCACGTCTTGGAAAAAAAGAGATCGATCTTAAAAAGAGACATGCAACAATTGAATGAACAGGATAAATAATACAAAAACTAATATTGATCTATTTGTAACGTTAATAATGTATTTATTATACTAAATTAATTTAAGGGTGAATCATGAATTCAGAATTATCAGGAGATTTAGTAATTATCAGAGAAGGCAATATAGCAAAGATCCATGAGAAAAGTCATTATGGAAATATGACCGAAGATGGACTTCAACTTTCTTTAATTGAAGCACTTTATTTGATGGAAAAAGGAAAATTAGATGTTGAAATAGATTCTGAAGATATTTCTACTGAGAAACTCTTTAAGATCATACGCAAACAAGGATCCTTTGCCAATTTTATTGTTTTCAGAGATCTTAGGAATAGGGGATATATTGTTAAAACAGGTTTCAAGTATGGATCAGAATTCAGACTATATGAAAGGGGCAAATCACCAGGAGATGGTCATTCCAATTATCTTGTGAAGGTTGCAAACGAAAATAGTGAATTCTTGATGTCAGACCTTTCAAGTTATGTTAGAGTTGCCCATGGTGTGAATAAAAAACTTTTGTTTGCTGTTGTTGACGATGAAAATGATATTACCTACTACAATGTAGAATGGACAAGACCCTAAATATAATTGATAAATTAAGGATATCTTAATAAATTTACTTTATCATTAGAAATTATGAAGAAATAAAAATTTTTTTGTTATTATAAAGGTGATTCAATTGATAGACCCCTGGAGTTCAGCGATTGTAGATTATGAAAAACTCATAGAACAGTTTGGGATAAAACCATTCTCAGATCTTTTGGATGATGTGGAGAACCCTCCTAACCTTATGAAAAGAGGGATTATTTTTGGTCATAGAGATTATGGAAGAATAGTAAAGGCCATGAGAGAGAAAACTGAATTTGCTGTTGTAACTGGTATGATGCCCAGTGGTAAAATGCATATCGGTCACAAGATGATAGTTGATCAGTTAATATGGTATCAAAAACAGGGCGCAGACATTTATATCCCCATAGCAGATATGGAATCCTACTCTGCCAGAAATATTGAATTTGATGAATCAAGAGAACTTGCAATAACAGAGTATCTAACCAACTACATCGCTTTGGGACTGGATTTTAATAAAAAGAATATAAACGTTTATTTACAGTCAGAAAACAAACTGGTACAAAATCTTGCATATATGCTCGGCCGCAAGGTTAATCTCAATGAGATGAAAGCAATATATGGATTTACAGGATCAACCAATATTTCACATCTTTACGTACCATTAATACAGGTAGCAGATATATTACACCCACAATTAGAAGAATTTGGAGGTCCTAAACCTACTGTAGTTCCTGTTGGCCCGGATCAGGACCCTCATATCCGTCTTACAAGGGATATTGCAGAACGATTCAAAAACAGATTTAAATTTATTGCACCTTCTTCAACTTATCACAGATTTATTACAGGATTAACCGGAGATAAAATGTCCAGCAGCAAACCAAAAACAGCGATATTTCTTAGCGACAGTCCAGAAATTGCTGCAAAAAAAGTTAAATCTGCAAAAACTGGTGGAAGAGAAAGTTTAGAGGATCAACGCCACCATGGCGGTATACCCGAGGAATGTGTTGTTTACGAGATGCTTCTCTATCACCTTGTTAACTCTGATAAAGAACTAAAAGAGATGTACCATAACTGTAAAGAAGGAAATGTTATGTGTGGGGAGTGTAAGAATCATGCATCAGAAATGATGATGAAATTCTTTGAACAATTATCAAAGCGAAGGCAAGTTGCAGAACATGAAGCCAGGAAGATTTTAAGTAACAATGTAAGATAGTTAATAAAGATAAAAAAAATATTCAATGATCATTAAACTAAGATAACGTAAATCTTGGAGTAGGGTACATAATGCTAAAAAAAGAGAAATATGATGGGTTTTTTGGGGGATTGTACAGAAGAAATGAAAAATTTTTGATACTTTCCACAGCTATATTGTTAATTTCCATTTTCTTAGGTTTTGCTTTGGCAAGTGTTTTAAGCCCAATACTTGGAGTTATGTTTGGTGAATTTAAAAGAAAGGCTGTTCAAGGACAAATACAACTCACAACCCTTTCAATATTCTTCAACAACCTCAGAGTTTCACTTTTCATTTATTTAGGTGGTCTGACTTTTGGAATTTTTACAGTACTCTTTCTATTAACCAATGGATTATTTATTGGTTATGCAGGGACACAATTTCCACTAGGCGATTACATAATATTCACTATTCCACATGGAATTCCCGAAATTATTGGTATTATTATAGCAGGTGCTGCAGGATTTAGACTGACCAGTTGTATATATCATATCTTAGAGGGATTAACACATATGAAAAAGGATATTTCTATGAGAAACCAGTTCAAATATATTTTAGAATTGAATAGTGATGAATTTTGGGAATCTCTAAAGTTAATGGGAATTGCAGTTGTTTTCCTTTTATTAGCTGCGTTTATTGAAGCAAATATTAGTATAACATGGGGAAACTACATAAAAACATTGACTTGATGTTTCCACTCCAAAATAATCTAAATAGTAATATTTAAAATTTTAAAATTAAAAAAAAATATTATTAACAATTCAAACTTAATTTAAAAATTACAATGGTGATATAATGATGAAGTGTATAACGTGTGGAGAAGAGTATGACCTTGGGGAAATAATTTACACATGTAGTAAATGTGGATCCACACTTGAAGTTATTTCCAGACCGGATGTTTCCAGGGATATTTTTGAATGTAGAAGATCCACTATGTGGAAGTATAAAGAGTTCATGCCAGTTAACGAATCAAAAATAGTGAGTCTTGAAGAAGGTGGAACACCATTTTGCAAATGTCCAAAAATTGGTGATAAGTTAGGAATTGATCTTTATGTAAAAGTTGAGGGATCAAATCCAACAGGAAGTTTTAAAGATAGGGGAATGAGTGTTGGTATAACAAAAGCAGTTGAACTTGGAGTTGACACAGTGGGATGCGCATCTACAGGCAATACATCCGCATCATTAGCAGCCTATGCTGCACGGGCTGGCAAACGTTGCATAGTATTATTACCTTCTGGAAAGGTTGCGCTTGGAAAACTTGCACAGGCAATGTTCCATGGTGCAGAAGTAATTTCTATAAAGGGCAATTTTGATGAAGCACTTGAAACTGTTACATCTCTCGCACTTGAAGGGCAGCTTTATCTTCTAAATTCAATCAATCCATTTCGTCTGGAAGGCCAGAAATCTATAGGTTTTGAAGTAGTGGATGATCTTGGATGGAAATCCCCAGATAGGATAATTTTGCCTGTTGGAAATGCAGGAAACATATCAGCAATATGGAAGGGTGTATCAGAGTTCCATGAAGCAGGTTTTATTGATGATCTTCCAATGATGACCGGTATACAAGCAGAAGGTGCAGCACCAATTGCCAATGCAGTACGCAAAGGCAAAAATAGTATTGAACCTGTTAACAATCCTGAAACAATCGCAACTGCTATTAGGATTGGTGCACCTGTAAGTGCACAAAAAGCATTGCGTGCAATATATGATTCCAATGGAATTGCAGAGACTGTAACTGATGATGAGATATTAAATGCACAAAAACTACTTGCAAGAACCGAAGGAATTGGTGTGGAACCTGCCTCAGCAGCATCAATTGCTGGGCTTTTGAAGCTTGTAAAGAATGGTGAAGTTGATAAGGGAGAACAGGTTGTATGTATTGTAACTGGTCATCTATTAAAAGATCCTAATACTGCTATAAATGCATGTACTAAGCCTGTTGAGATTGATGCTAATGTTAAAGCTCTTTCAAAGATTATAAACCCATGATTAAATTTCCTCATGCAAATTTTTTTTGATAAATCTGGACTATTTCTATATCCTAATTTTTTTCTCATCACATAATACAACACGATTTGTCATGGGGTGTCCAAAATTGATATGGATCATGATGACATGACCCATTAGCATATAGATCATTAAATAATCTCATAAATATACGATAAATATATAAGGGAGTACGACAACAGTGTATATTAACAATTATATAAAAATGAGGTGATTAATGTGGAATTACCAATTGCTCCAATTGGAAGAATAATTAAAAATGCAGGTGCAGAAAGAGTAAGTGACGACGCTAGAGAAGCTTTAGCAAAAGCTTTAGAAGAAAAAGGTGAAATGATAGCTTCTGAAGCAGTCAAACTCGCAAAACACGCTGGAAGAAAAACTGTTAAAGCATCAGACGTAGATTTAGCTGTTAAAAGACTTTAAATAGTTTTTTCTTTTTTCTTTTCTTTTTTATCTCTATATAACTTCTATTTTGATTGTAATTTTAATATTTAAAATGTAATAATCCACAATATTTTTTAGAAATATTTCATGATATTTTCCAGTTATTATCAGTTCAATTTTGATCATTTAAAAAATTAGAATAATTATTGAATTTAATATTTACAAAATTATATATCTTGAATATAGTTCCTGTTTTGTATATTACCTCGAATAATTGTCAGATAATTGTATCTAAGGAAAAATATACGAACAAATGCATATACAGAGTTCAAGTTTGAGTATGTTTCTTCGAGCAAACTATATATAACATGATATTGAAATATGCAATAGACTAATTTTGAACTTGAAAAAATCATTCTATGAATTTAATTTGTTTAGAAATTAGAATTTGATTTATCAGTGTTTTATAACAGTCATTTCTGATCGGAAGAACTTTTATATATACTAAATATAAAAGTATGATCTGCCGATGGATGGTTAAAACCAGATGAAAAAGGAGGTATAATAAATGGCAAAAGCAATGTATGTTAAATTCGATACACCAAAGGAAATAGCTGATAAAGCTTACGAAGCTTTAGAGATAGCAAGAGATACAGGTAAAATAGGTAAAGGTACCAATGAGGTAACCAAGATGATTGAAAGAGGTAATGCTCTATTAGTATTTATAGCAGAGGACATAGACCCACCTGAAATAGCTGCACATTTACCTGTACTTGCAGAGGAAAAAGAAATTCCTTATGTTTACCTTCCAACTAAAGACGAACTTGGAGAAGCAGCAGGTTTAAACGTTGGAACAGCATCAGCATGTATCATTGATGCAGGTGAAGCTGAAGATTTAATCAACGATGTAGTTGAGAAAGTCGAAGAACTTAAAAAATAAGTAAAAGACTATTTTTTACAATGAAAGGCCCATGCCTTTCTCATTTTAACTGAAGGTGATTTATATGGAAGATGGAACTCCTGCTGAAATTATAGAAGTTCTGAAAAGAACTGGAATGACTGGAGAAGTCATGCAGGTTAAATGCAGAATACTAGATGGAAGAGACAAGGGAAGGATACTCACAAGAAACGTCATGGGAGCAATACGGGAAGGCGACATTTTGATGTTACTGGATACAATAAGGGAAGCAAAGGAAATCCGTACCCCATAATTAAAAGGTGTTTAATATGAGAACATGTTCATTCTGTAAAGAAGAGATTGAAGAAGGCACAGGAAAGATGTACGTCAAAAAGGATGGTACAGTATATTTCTTCTGCAGCAGCAAATGTGAGAAAAATCAAATTGGACTTGGAAGAGTTCCAAGAAAAGTTAAGTGGGTTAAAAAATGAAACAGAGAAGTTTTGTAATGCTGAAACCTGACGCAGTCAAAAGAAGGCTTGCTGGAGAGGTTCTTACAAGGTTTGAAAAACGCGGCCTCAAGATCATTGCAACCAAAATGATGATCATAGACAGCGACCTTGCAAAAAAGCATTATGGTGAACACTCTGAAAAACCATTCTTCAAAGACCTGGTTGATTATATAATATCAGGACCAGTTCTTGCAACTGTAATTGAAGGAGAGGAATGCATAAGTCTAATCCGAAAGATGGTTGGTGCTACAAACCCACAGGAAGCTGACCTGGGAACAATCAGAGGCGATTACGCTATTGATACAGGAAGAAATATTATCCATGCATCAGATTCACCTGCTTCAGCAGCAAGAGAAATATCACTATTTTTCGAAGACTCTGAAATCTGTGAGTACACCCTGCCTGATGAAGAACTAATATACGAAGAACCATAATATCAAGAGCCTTAATTTTTTTTAAGCTCTTAATTTCATTTGGAGGTTAAAATTGAAGATTCGATCACCCATAGTGTCTGTTTTGGGTCATGTTGACCATGGAAAAACCACCCTTCTTGATTATATAAGGGGCGGCGCAATGGCCCAAAATGAAGCAGGAGGAATAACCCAACACATAGGTGGAACAGAGATCCCTATGGAAGTAATTGAAACCATATGTGGAGATCTCCTGAAAAAACTGGACATCCGTGAAACAATGCCCGGATTATTTTTCATAGACACTCCAGGACACGAAGCTTTCACAACCCTCCGTAAAAGAGGTGGTGCACTTGCAGATCTTGCAATACTCATAGTTGATATCAAAGAGGGATTCAAACCTCAAACCTATGAGGCACTAAATATACTCAAGACATTTAAAACCCCCTTTGTTGTTGCAGCCACCAAGATCGATAAGATTTATGGATGGGAAACACATGAAGGATTATCATTCATTCAAACCTACAAAAAACAGGCCAACAATGTTCAAGAAAAGCTTGACAATGGTATCTATGAACTTGTAGGGATACTTCATGATGAGGGATTTGAATCTGAGAGGTTTGACAGGGTTGAAAACTTTGCAAAACAAATATGCATTATCCCAATTAGTGCAAAAACTGGTGAAGGAATATCTGAACTTCTAACCATGCTAATGGGTCTTGCTCAACAGTATTTAAAGGAACAGCTTCAACTAGAACCTGATGCACCTGCAAAGGGAACGATACTTGAAGTAAAAGAAGAGAAAGGATTGGGTGTAACTGTTGATGCAGTTATATACGATGGTATACTAAGGAAAAATGATACCATAGTTTTAACAAGCCGAGATAATGTCATTACAACAAAAATAAGATCATTATTAAAACCAAGACCACTTGAAGAAATGAGAGATTCTAAAAAACGTTTCTTGAAGGTTGACGAAGTTGTTGCCGCAGCAGGCATAAAGATCGTTGCCCCAAAAATAGAAAACGTTATTTCAGGATCCCCCCTCAGGGTTACAAGGGGAGACTTCGAAGGGGTCAAAGAAGAAATAATGAACGAAATAGAAAGTATTAAAATAGACACCGATGAAATGGGTGTTATAGTAAAGGCTGATACACTAGGATCGCTTGAAGCACTAGTAAGTATGTTAAAGGCGATGGACGTGCCAATAAGAGCTGCTGATATAGGAGATGTTTCACGAAGAGATGTAGTGGATGCATCAATTGTAAAAAATGCCAATCCTGAGTATGGTGTTATAATAGCATTCAACATTAAAATTCTTCCATCTGCATCTGAGGAAATAAAAACCACAGGTGTTAAATTATTCTCAGCAGACGTAATATACCAACTCACAGAAGATTATGCTGAATGGACCGCTGCAGCCGAAGAAAGAAAGAAAAAAGAGTGGATAGACGCAATCATACGTCCTGCAAAGATAAGAATTATTCCAAAACTCGTGTTCAGATTCAGTAAACCCGCTATCGCAGGTATTGAAGTTCTTGGAGGTACAGTGAAAAAGGATTATATCCTGATTAGAGACACTGGTGAGAGAGTTGGAAAGGTTGAAAGTATGCAGGATAAGGGTGACAATAAACCATCAACATCCAAGGGACAGCAAGTTGCAATGGCAATCAAAGATGCTGTTTATGGAAAGAATTTTGAAGAAGGCGATGTTTTATACGTGGATATACCCGAAAGTCACTACAAAATCCTTGAAACTGAACTCAAATCAAAACTTTCAGAAGATGAACTTCAAATACTAGAAGAACTAGTAAAAATAAAAAGGAAAGAAGACAATCTTTGGGGATTGAGGGTAGAATATTAATTCCATAATTGAATTACGAATAAATTTAGATATAATTTAATTGATTCTTTTGAATCAAACCATGATCATTGAATTACACAATGGAAAACGATAAATAATATAGATTATATAGAACCAGAATAAGATGGAGGAGATATATTGGCATTTAAATTAGTTATTTCAGAAGGCGAAAAAAGCCACCAAGTCGAAGTAGAATCTGCAGAGTCAAAAAAACTCATTGGATTAATAATCGGTGAGGAATTCGATGCTTCTCTTGTTGGTTTAGCTGGATACAAGCTCAAAATTACCGGTGGAAGCGATAAAAACGGTTTTCCAATGAAAAAAGATGTAGATGGACAGAGGAGAATAAAGAGTCTTCTGGCCGGCGGTATCGGTTTTAATCCAAAAAGAGATGGACAGAGAAGAAGAAAAACTGTTCGTGGAAACACTGTATCCAACGACATAGTGCAGATCAACACTATTGTTACCCAGAAGGGTGAGAAGGATATAAGTGCAATTTTAGAAAGTGAGGAGTAAAGTTTACGGGTGTAATATCGTGAAAGTACAGTCTGAAATAAACATAGGGCTAGTGGGACATGTTGACCACGGCAAAACAACTCTGACAAAAGCCCTATCCGGCATATGGACAGACACTCACAGTGAAGAGACAAAAAGGGGTATTTCAATTAGGTTAGGTTATGCTGATATAACCTTCCGTAGATGCACCAATTGTCCTGCTCCGCAATGCTTCACAACTGCACTTGTATGCAGTCACTGTGGAGAAGAGACCAGTATCCTTAGAAAGGTATCATTTGTTGATTCACCTGGACACGAAACACTGATGGCAACAATGCTTTCAGGTGCGGCCATAATGGATGGTGCTGTTCTTGTGATAGCTGCCAATGAACCATGTCCACAACCACAAACCAAAGAACATTTAATGGCACTGGATGTAATTGGTGTCAAAGATGTTATAGTGGTACAAAATAAGATAGACATTGTTTCAAAGGAAAGGGCAATAGAAAGCTACAATGAGATCAAAGAATTTGTTAAGGGAACATGCGCAGATGAAGCACCAATAATACCTGTTTCAGCACAGCAAGGTGCAAACATTGATATTCTAATAGAAGTTATCCAGGAGACTATAAGAACACCAAGGAGATCGCTCAGGAAATCACCAAGGATGTTTGTTGCAAGGTCCTTCGACATAAACAAACCAGGATCCAGTCCTGATAATATCCAAGGTGGAGTAATAGGTGGCACTCTTGTCCAGGGAAAACTCAAAGTAGGGGATGAACTGGAAATAAAACCCGGAATACAAATAAAAAACAAGGGTAAACTGGAATGGATGAGTTTACACTCTGAAATTACAGGCCTTGTAGCAGCAGGAGAGTCTGTTGATGAAATTGGTCCTGGAGGATTAATTGGTGTTGGTACAAAACTTGACCCTGCATTAACCAAAGCAGATTCATTATCAGGATCTGTTGCTGGAAAACCAGGAACATTACCACCAATCATGCACAGCTTCACAATGAAAACTCAACTCCTTGACAGGGTTGTTGGTACCAAGGAAGAACGTAAAGTTGATCCAATTAAATCATCTGAACTCCTCATGATAAACATAGGCACTTCAACATCTGTTGGTGTGGTAACCAGCGCAAGGAAAAATGAAGTTGAAGTCAATCTCAAACTACCAGTTTGTGCCGAGGAAGGGCAAAGAGTTGCACTCAGCAGACGTGTAGGAGCAAGGTGGAGGTTAATTGGATATGGTATCATCAAATAATTGTGAGGCAGTCATAGACGCAAATTTTTTATGATGGCAGCTCAATTTCACGTAGAGATTGTTGGTGAACTTGAGCATATCCTACCTTCATGCAAATTCCTTGTCCCATCAGCTATTTTAAGAGAACTTGGACGCATAAAAAATAGATCTAAGGGCAAAAATCGTGTTGCAGCATCTATAGCCCTTAAAATTGCAACTTCTTCACCATTTGAAGTTATGGAAATGCAAATAATGGATGGAGAAAGTGTTGATGATGCACTTCTAAGGTTATCAGAAAAATCACGGATATTATGTACAAATGACCGTGAATTAAAAAGAAAAGCCCGTGAAATGAACATAAATATTATTTACCTGCGTCAAAGGAAATATTTAGATGTTGATGGGCATTTAAACCTTTGAATATTAATAAAGTATGTTAATATAATTAGAAATATTATAATTATTATATAATTCAATTAGAAATTTATTCAACCTTTAGGTTGCAGGAGGAATATCTATATGAATCTCTGGAAAGACATACCAACAGGGCCATCGGCTCCAGAAGTGATTTACGCTGTTGTGGAAATTCCAAAAGGATCAAGAAACAAATATGAATATGATAAGGATATGGAAGCATTTGCACTTGACAGGGTTCTGTACTCACCATTCCACTATCCTGCAGAGTATGGTATAATACCAAAAACACTCTGGGACGATGGAGATCCAATGGATGTACTTGTAATAATGGACGAGGCAACATTCCCAGGATGCGTCATAGAAACCCGACCCATAGGAGTCATGAGGATGATAGACGGTGGAGATAGCGATGATAAAATACTTGGGGTTCCAGTGAATGATCCAAGATTTACAGATATCAAAGATATCAGCAATTTACCTAAACAATTCTTAGACGAAATTGAACACTTCTTCACAGACTACAAAAAACTCGAAGGTAAAAAAACCAAGGTTTTAGGCTGGGAAAATGCAGAAAAGGCATTTGAAGCCATTAAACATTCTCAGGAATTGTATAATGAAATGTAGAACAACTGAAATGTGTACCCAATAAAGTTCATACACAATGAAGTTCATAATAAATATTTATATTAAAAATAAACATTTGCTTAAATTTTATTAAAGCAAGTAGAGGGATTTGATTGTATTTAGTATCCAAAATAGAAGACACTGTGAGAATTCCACCAAACAAGTTTAGTGATCCTTTAGAAGATGTAGCAGTAGAAATTTTGAATGAAAGCTACGTTGGAAAAATCGATAAAAAACTTGGATTGATGGTAACAGTAAAAGAAATAGAAGAAATAGGCACTGGAAAGGTAATAATGGGCGACGGCGCAGCATATCATGACGTCTTGTTTACAGCCCTTTTCTTCAAGCCAGAACTACACGAGATAGTGGAAGGAGAAGTCATAGAAATAACCGAATTCGGAGCATTTATCCGTATAGGACCTATGGACGGACTTGTACACGTATCCCAAGTTACAGATGACTATATAAACTACGATGGAAAGAGGGGAGCATTGATAGGCAAAGAATCTAAAAAAAGCCTTGAAGAGGGTAACAAGGTCCGTGCAAGAATTGTTGCACTAAGCTTAAAAGGAAAATCCTCCAAGGAAACTAAGATAGGCCTTACAATGAGACAACCCGGCCTTGGAAGATTCGAATGGATCGATGAGGAAAAAAATAAAAAGAAACCTACAAAAAAACCTACAAAGGGGAAAAAATAGATGGTTCTAAAAGCATGCACAAGGTGCCACAGACTTATGGAAGAGGATAGATGTGCAATATGTAACATAGCCTCTTCACGGAACTGGAGCGGCTTTTTAATAGTTGTTGATCCTGATAAATCAGATATTGCTAAGGAACTCAACATAAACCTTCCTGGAGAATATGCCCTGAGGGTAAGATAGTGTTAGTACTAAAAAAAGAGATGAGATCAGAGTTTAAAAAACCTATAGGTACTCTATATCCATCAATATCACATGCAAAGGGTTCATTACTCTCAAAAGGAGATAAAAGCCTGGTAATATCCATAGGTGATGTAACAACACGAAAAATGCTTGATGAAGGTATAATACCCGATATAGGCATTGTGGATAATATGATAGAAAGAGAACCTTCTGATCATGAGATATGTTACGATAATGTTACATTAAAAACAAAAAACCCGTCTGGTACCATAACTGATCAACTATGGAAAACAATTAAGGAAGGTTTTAGCCTAGTTGAAAAGGCTGGATACAACGTACTCATAGTTGTTGAAGGAGAGGAAGATCTCTCTGCAATTCCATGTATTGTTATGGCCCCATCTGGCTCATTAATATTTTATGGCCAGCCAGGAGAAGGCGTTGTACTTTGTGAAGTTGATAAAATGAAAGAAAAGGCAGAAGACCTTATCAAAAAGCTAGAGGAGGCATAAATATGGAAATCAATGTAAATGAAAAAATAGAAAATCCACTTTTAAACAGAACTGAAATACACTTTGACTGCACATATCAAGGAGAAGCAACCCCAAAGGTCTTGGATGTAAAAAATAGATTAGTTGCAACTTTAAATGTTGATAAAAATCTTCTGGTGATCCACAACCTTAAACCATCCTATGGTGAAGGTAAAGCAAATGGATATGCAAAACTCTACGATTCAGAAGAAAACCTAAATAAAATCGAAATGGATCATGTAGTGATAAAAAACAAAGAAGCAGCTAAAGAAGAAAAAGAAGAAGCTGAATAAGGAGGAGTTACAATGAAAAAATTCGAACTCTACGAAATTAAAGATAACAAAATTATAAGAAAAAATCCAGAATGTGTTAGATGTTCACATGGAGTATTCATGGCAGACCATGGTGACCGTTTTGCATGTGGAAAATGCGGTTACACACAGTTCAAGGGTAAAGAATCTAAGAAATAATCCAATTTATTTTAGGAAAAATATTAAAAATAGGTGATTTTTTTTTGAATCTGAGATCTGGAAGGCTTAAAGGTAAGATGACTGCAGATGCATCATCATTCACATCCTCCATCGAATTTGATAGGAGGATCTTTAATGCCGATATAAAGTGCAATATTGCTCATACAACTATGCTCAAAGAGCAAAGAATAATAGAAGCTGCAGATGCTGATAAGATTATAAAAACCCTTAATGAACTTGAATCTGAGGGAATAGGTGTTTTAAAATTGGATCTTTCAGTTGAAGATATACATATGGCACTTGAAATATATGTTACAGAAAGGATTGGTGAAGTTGCAGGTTTCATGCACACAGGTAAATCAAGAAACGACCAAGTAGCAACAGATCTCAGACTTATTTTAAAGGAAGAAATAGAAGAAATAGAAGAAGATATCCTCAATTTTATAGAGAATATCATTGAAATGGCTTCCCAACATACTGAAACAATTATGGTGGGTTATACCCATCTTCAACATGCTCAACCAACCACATTTGCACATCATTTATTAGCCTATGCAAATGAGATAAGGCGTGACTTTGAAAGGATTGCTGACGCAAAAAAACGTGTGGATATGTGTCCACTTGGTGCTGCAGCCATGACAGGAACAGGTTTTCCCATAGATCGTGATAGAACAGCCCAACTTTTGGGTTTCAGCAGGGTTATGGAAAATTCCATGGATGCTGTTAGTTCAAGGGATTTTATGGCTGAAACAGTTTTTGCTCTCGCAATGCTCTCTTCTAACCTCAGTAAAATAAGTGAAGAAATGATTATTTGGAGTACATATGAATTCCGTTTAATTGAGATATCAGATAAATACTCTTCAACATCGTCAATAATGCCTCAAAAAAAGAATCCAGATGTTGCTGAAATATCACGTTCAAAAACAGCTGTGTTATATGGGGAACTTATGACCATATTATCTATACTCAAGGCATTGCCTCACAGCTACAACAGAGACCTTCAGGAAGTTACTCCTCATCTATGGAATGCTATTGATACAGCCCATTCAATGTTGAATATCATGAACGATATGTTATCCTCAGTAAGTTTTAATGCTGAAAGAGGAATTGAACTTGCAATGGCTAACTTCTCAACTGCAACAGAATTAGCAGATCTTATGGTTCGTGAAAATAACCTTCCATTTAGAATTGCCCATCAAATTGTAGGAAGAACAGTTAACGAAGCAATTAGTAATGGAATTCGTCCAGAAGATATTGATTCAAAATTTTTAGATAAAATTGCTATGGATATAAATGGAACTCCACTTAATATAAGTGAAGAACTGGTCGAAAATGCCTTAAATCCCTATGAAATCATTAAAGCTAGGGATGTCAAAGGAGGTCCCTCTCCAAAGGCAGTTACTGAATCAATTTTAAGTCTAAAAGAATTTGTTAAATCTTCCCGTAGATAATTAATGTATAAATTTTTTTTTAAACCTTCAAATATTTTTTTTAGTTTAATTCAAGTAGTTATTTTTATAGAATAATGATTTAAATAGCAAACATTATTTTTATACTTTATGCATAATCTCTTTTATGACATTACTATTTCCAAATCAAATGCTAAAATACTGTTATTTGCTGTTTTTCATTAAAATTATATAGTTGCGGGTACATAATATAGAGTATGAAATCAAACACTAGACGCGAAATAATGGGCATAATTGCAATAATAGTGGGTATAGTATTTATCGTTGTACCGGTAGTTCTACCTTGGCTACTTGGAATTTTGCTCGTTATATATGGAATACTGGAATTGATAAACAGAGGAATGGATTAATTCAAGAATTGAGTTATAAAGTCTTTATTATCAAATCCAATGCTTGACCTGGCTCTAAAACGCCAGCCCTAGTTTCCCTAAGAATCCTCTGAATGGAAAATCTACGCATGTGTGGATGTTTTTTATGAACCTCATTTATGAGAGGACATCCATATCCACCCCTGCTTTTTATATTGAAGTATGCTGACAAGGATTTTGTTTCACCCTTTGTCGCTGAAAGCATGGCAGGTAAGTTGATCCTCCATAAACTATCTATAGAAACTATGGATTGGGATCCTGTTGCAAGGAAATCACCAAATATGAGGAAGGGAATTTCTATTTTTTTTGAGTGTTCTAATAATGCAGTTTCTATTATTTTTGAACATCTTCCACAAGGATGTAACTTACCTTTTAGTGCTTGATCCACAACAGATTCCATGTTAACATCAATATATTCATGTGGAACATTAAGGCTATTGCAAAGACTCTCTACATTATTTCTAAAATAGGAGGGGAGTATAATATTTCCAGGATTGACAGTAACAGCCAATGGATTAAATCCCATTAATTTGGCAATTATAAGTGAAAAACTACTATCAACACCACCTGAAAGAGCTACTACAGCTTTATGTTTTTCATTGACAGGTATGTTATTTGCTTCTTCTGATTTAAAATTGGATAATTCCATACCGAATTCTTTTAAAAAATCAAAACTATCTAAGTTGTTCATTCTAAGCATGAGCATATCTTGCAGATTTTTCAGTGGTTGATTAGTTTGATTATCAATGGAGGTTACTATTTTCTCCAATTTTTTCATTGCCAGTTCCATTCTATAAACCCTTATAATCATGTCAGAATATGCATCGACATGAATATTGTTCACACCAAGCTCTTCTCTAAGTTTTCCAACAACCCATCCGCCCTTTCCTATTATACTAGACTTTTCTGGTCTGTCAGGTGCTGTTATAATTAGATTTCTTGATATATCATCATAGGTTATTTTTTCAATGAAAAATCCAAGATTTTCAGTGAAGTCAATGTCAGATAATTCAAATGATCCACTTGCAATCAATGGCTTTAAAACACTGCTCAGTGTTTCTACCATATATTCAACTTCTAGTTTCATAATATTCTCCTAAAAAATGAAAGGATATGTTTTTCCAAAGTTAATACTGAAAGTTTTGATTTTATGTTCATTTATCTAGTATAGCGACCCATTAAAGAGCCTTCATCTATTATATGGTTTTTCATTGTTTTTAATAGATCTTGCTTTGTGATCTTTGCGGGAAGTTCGATTTCAGTATCTAGTGCATAAACTGTAAAGTAGTATCTGTGGGTTCCATCAGGAGGACACGGACCTCTGTAACCTACAGTTCCAAAATCGTTAAGCCCCTGTTTTGCACCATTTTCGAGTTCTTCACGTTCCATTACCCATTCAGAAAGTCCAGTTGTGTCAGAGGGTATATTAAATATCACCCAATGTGTCCATGTACCTGATGGTGCATCTGGATCCTCACAGATAATTGCATATTTCACTGTTCCAGAAACACTATCCCACTCTAAAGAAGGTGAAACATTCACACCATTACATGCATATCTGTCGGGTATAGGTTCTCCATTTTTAAATATTTCACTGGTTATTTGGATAGTCATGTATTTACACTCCAAAATATTTGTTTAAATTATTTTATAAATGAGTTTTCGTAAGATTGTTAAATACAACTAAAACCCATTAAAATCCATTTTAAATTTATTTCTCATGTTTATTTATTTTTTTTTATATATCTAAAGTTATGTTTTTTGTTGTACTTTACATAATAATCCATAATTTTTATTCCATCAATGGTTTGGATTATCAATGATCTTATCATCACCTGAAGCAAAGTTTTAATTATGTGATGCATGATCAAAAACTCATTGGTGACATATAAGTTATAACAGTTTTTGATGAAGACAGAATAGCTATATGGGTTATCATTAAACATATAAACAACAAATTTAAATACTATGGAGTCTCAATAATTGAATGAGGTGGTATAAATGACTGAATTACCAGTTGCTCCAGTAGGAAGAATCATAAAAAATGCTGGTGCCCAGAGAATAAGCGACGATGCAAGAGACGAGTTAGCCAAAGTGCTTGAAGAAGCAGGTGAAAAAATAGCTGTAGAAGCTGTTAAACTTGCAAAACACGCAGGAAGGAAAACAGTTAAAGCATCAGACATAGAATTAGCTGTTAAAGCAGCTTAATTCTTTTCTTTTTTTTTATTTTGTAATTTTTTTCTAATTCTTTATTTGATTAAATTTTGAATTGGGTTAAATTAAATTTGACCAATTAAAAAGTACAAAAATTTTATACTAGAAGCACCCCATAACATTAATAATCTTATTAAATCATAGAAAACTCATTTTTTTGGTGATTAACTTGACAAGAATATCCATACTAGACCATGATAGATGCCAGCCCAAAAAATGCAACTATGTTTGCATTGAATACTGTCCTGGCGTTAGAATGGAAGAAGACACCATCACAATTGATTCAAAAACTAAAAAACCAATATTATCCGAAGAACTCTGTTCTGGATGTGGTATATGCACCAACAGATGCCCTTTCAATGCAGTGAGTATTATAAATCTTCCAGAAGCACTTGACGACCCAATACACAGATATGGTCAGAATTTATTCGAACTTTTTGGATTACCTAACATAAAGGAAGGATCTGTTGTTGGAATACTTGGACCAAATGGTATAGGGAAGTCAACTATCATTAGAATACTTTCAGGAGAATTAAAACCCAATCTGGGGAATTACGATGAAGATGTAGCCTGGGAAGATATTATTAATTATTTTAAGGGTTCTCAACTCCAGTCTTATTTCACTAAACTTTCAAAAGGAGATTTGAAAGTTGTTCATAAACCACAGATGGTTGATCTCCTTCCAAAATTTGTTAAAGGAAATGTTCAAAAACTAATGGAAGGTGTAGATGAAAGAGGTGCAATGGAGGAAGTAATTGATTTACTTGAACTTGGAAGTATTTTAAAAAGAGATGTTTCTAAGTTGAGTGGAGGAGAACTCCAAAGAGTTGCAATTGCTGCAGCTGCCCTCAGAGAAGCTGATTTTTATTACTTTGATGAACCTACATCATGGCTTGACGTTAGACAGCGTTTAAATGCTGTTAAGGTAGTTCGAAATCTTGCAGAATCAGGTAAATCTGTTATGGTTATTGAACATGATCTTGCTACTTTAGATGCAATATCTGATTATGTCCATATCTTATATGGTCAGCCTGGAGCTTATGGTGTGGTATCGCATATGAGAGGAGTTCGTGTGGGTATCAATACTTATATTAATGGTTTTCTTAGGGAAGAAAATGTTAGATTCCGTAAACAGCCAATTATTTTTGATGTGAAACCACCGGCATTGGAAATTGAAGCAGAAGTTCTTGCAGATTACTCATCAATTAAAAAATCTTACGATGGATTTTCATTAGATGTAGATGAAGGTGAAGTACAGCATGATGAAATTATCACTGCCTTTGGACCCAATGGTATTGGTAAAACAACCTATGCAAAAATGCTTGCAGGAGTTACAAAACCCAATGAGGGAAAGATCAATAAAAAAGTAACAATAGCCTACAAACCCCAGTACCTTGTATCAGATTTTGATGGAACTGTACAGGAACTTCTAATAACCACTGCTCCAACCTATGGAACAAATATGTTCAAAACAGAAATATTAAAACCATTTTCATTAGAGGCATTAATGGATAAGGAAGTAAACGAGTTGAGTGGAGGAGAACTTCAAAGGCTTTCTGTAGCTGTAACGCTATCAAGGGAATCTGAAATATATCTTTTTGACGAACCAACTGCGTTTCTAGATGTTGAGCAGAGATTAAAAGCGGCAAAAGCCATTAAAAGAGTTGTTGAAAGCCGTAATGCAGCTGCAATTATAATAGACCATGATATAGTATTCATAGATTATATTTCTGATCGTGCCATGGTTTTTGATGGTGAACCTGGTGTTAAAGGCCATGCTTCGAGCCCGATGAATCTCAGATCTGCAATGAACACTTTCTTGTCTTCTGTAGGAATCACGTTTAGAAGAGACAAAGAAACTAAAAGACCACGTGTAAATAAATTTGGAAGCTATCTGGACAGGGAACAAAAAGAAAAAGGAGAATATTACTATTTGGATAGTTAAACATTCTTCTACTTTTAAATAATATCTTATAAAACATCTTAAACATTCATAAATTTTTTTTATATAAAAATAAACTTTTTTTTGATATGCAAACAAATAAAACTAAATAATATCCCATTTATAGTCTTTTTTATCCTAATGTTGGAGAAGACCCCACCCGTGAGGGTGGGGATGAATCCAATCACAATATATTAATAATAATTTGATAATAAATAATATTATGTTGAGGGCATATAGATATCGAATGTATCCGACTAAAAATCAAGAAGAAATGGTTAACAAACATTTTGGAGCATGTAGATACGTGTATAATTGGGGATTAGAATATAAAATTCGAACATATAAGGAAACTGGTAAATCAATATCTCATTTCGCTCTTAACAAAGAAATAACATTACTCAAACAAAATGAAGTATGGCTCAAAGAAATTAACAATCAATCATTACAAGGAACTACACTCAACCTTAATAATGCATTCACAAAGTTTTATAGAGAGAAAAAAGGATTCCCACATTTTAAATCAAAGAAAAATAGGGTACAATCATTCAATGTACCACAGAATTATAAAGTTGATTTCAATAACAATAAAATATACCTTCCTAAAATAGGATGGGTAAAAACAAAATTACATAGACAATTCAAAGGTAAAAAGCAAACAGCAACAATCTCATTGACAAATACTGGTAAATATTATATCAGTATTCTAATTGATGATAAAAAATCATTCCTGAGAAAGTAAAATTCAATCAGAAAACCACCATAGGATTGGATATGGGATTAACACACTTCTTAATCACTAGTAACGGTGATAAGGTTAATAATCCACGACCACTTAAACAACAGTTGAAACGACTTAAACGTGAACAAGGAAAGTTATCACATAAACAGAAAGGTTCAAAGAATCGTAATAAACAACGAATCAAAATATCAAAGATTCATGAACGAATACAAAACATACGTGAGGATTTCCAGCATAAACTTAGTAAATCTATTATATGTGAGAACCAAGCAATAACAAAGGAGAACTTGAATATTAAAGGCATGCTACGAAACCATAACCTCGCACAAAGTATAAGTGATGTTGGCGGGGCAGGGTTCATAGATAAATTAAAATATAAAAGTGAATGGTATGGTAAAACATTAATCCAAATAGGACAATTTGAACCATCAAGCAAAATATGCAACCATTGCGGATACCATAACTGTAATTTAAAATTACATCATCGTGAATGGATTTGTCCAAAGTGTGAAAAGAGACATGATCGCGATGTCAATGCAGCAGTTAATATACGTGATTTTGCACTAGATAAGCAAAATTTAATCAGTACCGTAGGAACTACGGAAATTAAAGCTTCTCTGAGAAAACCACAAAAGTGGATTCAATGAAGGAAGAAACCCCTTCCAAAAGGAAGGGATAGTTCACAATACTTATCCCATTGATTTTTCTGGTGATTCCATGGCAAGCAAAGATGAAAATAACCTTAAAAGACTAAAAGAAATTATCAAAGTTCTTTCTAAATATGAATTTGGTTACTTGATTGAAAAAATTAAATTAAAACATAAAATTCCTTTCATAACTCCATCTTATGATTATGAGTCCTTGGAAGAGCTAGATGAATCTGCTCCAGAACGTTTGAGATTTGTTTTACAAGAATTAGGCCCAACCTTTATTAAGCTGGGACAGACTCTAAGCACTCGCCCTGATCTTGTTGGGAGGAAATTTGCAAATGAATTTACCAAATTACAGGATGATAACCCTCCAATTGAATTTGATGTTGTGAAAGCTTCAATTAAAAAAGAGCTGAAACACCCCATTGAGAGTATTTTTAGTAGTTTTGATGCGGAACCTCTAGGATCTGCTTCTATTGGGCAGGTTCATCGTGCTGTTCTTAAAACTGGTGAGGATGTTGCGGTTAAAATTCAAAAACCCAGTGTTGAACATATCATTAAAAGTGATATTTCTATAATGGAGTTTTTAGCAAAGAGGATTGATACTTACATTCCGCAGTTTAAAATATACAATATTCCGGGTATTGTTGAAGAATTTAAACGTTCTATTTTAAAGGAAATTGATTATGAAAATGAGGCAATGAACTTAAAAAGATTCAGCTACAACTTCAAGGATGATGAAACTGTACATGTACCCAAAATATACTCTGATTATTCTTCGTTAAAGATTATAACAATGGAGTTAATTGGGGGAAAAAGGTTTCTGATGTTACGGAAGCTGAAGGTTTTGATTTGAAATTGATAGCAGAACGTGGTGCAGTATCATATTTTAAACAGGTCATAATGTATGGATTTTTTCATGCAGACCCTCATCCATCTAATATATACATTTTAAATGATAATGTTATTTGTTATATTGATTTTGGGATGATGGGGATTTTAGATGATGAATTCAAACAAAATCTAGCGGAATTGATAATATACTTTATTGACAATAATGTTAGTGGTATGATAAATCAACTCACCTATATGGATATGATAAATGATAAGGTCGATACAAGATCATTGAAGTACGATCTTACAGATATGATGTATAAATACTATGGAACTGAATTAAATGAAGTTCATGGGGGAATGAACGATCTAATAAATCTAATGCGAAAATATCATGTTTCAATGCCCAGAGAATTTGTATTACTAGCAAGGGGTATTGGAATGGTAGAAGAAACAGGAGAAAAGTTAGACCCTAATTTCAATGCAGTGGAAGTATGCAAACCTATAATGATGAAGGTCATAAGAAAAAAACTCACACCTCTAAACTTCATTGATTATATAAAGAAAAATATTATTGAAACAGAACATGTATTAAAGAATATACCATTAACCATAACAAAAACGCTGTATAAACTTGAAGAAGGAGAAATAAGGATTAAAGTTGAACATGAAGGTCTTGAACGTATAGTAAATAAATTATCTATTGCCATAATACTTTCAGCTCTCCTTATCGGTTCTTCCATGATTATGACTACGGATAATGGGATATTTCTACTTAAATTTCCATATTTAGGCGTTTTGGGTTTTGTAATAAGCGCAATTTTAGCTATTTTCCTAGTTGTGTCAATACTTAAAGATAAAGTGATTTAAATTATTCTTTTAAAAAAATAAACAAAAAAACCATATAAAATATTATGAAACTATGGAAATCAAATCATTGCACTATTTACCAAGTTTTAAATGGTAGAAGTAATTCTTTTTTAATTAGTAATCAAAATACTTCTATCTTAGTAGATACAGGTCGTAAAAACTCATGGGAAACACTGACCCTGCAGATTGATAAGCTTTTAGGAAAAAATAATTTATCAAACCTAATTTTAACCCATACCCATTTTGATCATGCTGAAAATGCATCTAAAATAAAGGAAAAATATGATTCCAAGATAATTTTACATGGAAGAGAAACAGAGTATCTGAAAATGGGTAATGCACCATTACCTAAAGGCAACAATGGGGTCACAAGATTTTTAATTGATGTGATTGGAAAAAAAATGGAATCACATTATAGTTATGAACCTGTAGATCCTGATATTCTTATCGATGAGAATTACAGTTTAAACAATTTAGGGTTCAATGTAGATATTATACATACTCCTGGTCATTCAAACGGATCAATAAGCGTTATTATCGACGATTCAATAGCACTTGTAGGAGATACATTGTTTGGTGTGTTTGGAAATTCTGTTTATCCACCATTTGCCGATGATACTAAAATTTTGATTAAAAGCTGGAAAAAACTTCTTAATACCCATTGTTCTTTATTTATACCGGGGCATGGAAAAGAAATCAATAGGAAGTTATTAGAAAGTCAATATTATAAATATTCAAAGGATTAATTTTTAAATTTATTTTTTATACATAAAAAAAGTGAATTAAGTTTTTTATAATTCATTTGAAAAAATAAAAAAAAATTAAGAATTCTAAAGATTAAATTACTTAAAACTCTTGAGTATGTTCATACCTTCTACAAATATCTTAGCAAAATATTTAACATCTTCTGGCGGTATGGAAAAGCTTACACGCAAATATCTATGCCCAAAATCTTTACTTGTATAGGATCCTTCTCGAGTAAAAACCTTCCTAACTAACAGATATTCTGAAATAGCCAGAGGAGTTACATTTGTATTGTAAATATCAATTGCCAACATGTTACCGTTAGAAGGATATACTGGTATGAATGCTCCTTCAACTTGATCAACTGCCTTCTTGATAATTTCCTGGTTTGATCTTGTTGTATTTTTTATGTGACCAAGCCATTCTTTCTTGGATTTTACGGCAGCTATGGCACCTCTCTGGGAAACAACATTAGTTCCAAGATCGTTTATAACAATACTTTTTATGGATTTAATAACTTCCGGTACGCCTATTATACCACCAATACGCATACCAGCCATACCATAAATCTTTGAAAAACTATAAACTGTTACAGTATGTTCTGGAGCGATTTTGGCCATAAGATGATGATCCTCTGCAAAATCACGATAGGTGATGTCATTAAGTAGGTAAATATCATTGTCTAATGCAATATCTGCGAACTCCTTTAACTCTTCCTTAGTATAAGATGATCCAAGTGGGTTTAAAGGATCAACTAGGGATATCAACTTGGTATTATCATCCATATTCTCCCTTACAAGTTCAGGTGTAAGTTTATAACCACACTCTTCATTGTAGATTGGTACAGATTTCACATGGTCACCAAACCTGCTTGCGAAGTTATCTATTATTAGATAACCGGGATCACATGTTATGGTATTATCTTCAGGTGCCAGAATATCATTGGTACATAAATAGAGCGATTCTGTACCACCCGCAGTCACAAGAATATCAAACGCATTTTGAAGTCCTAAATCTTTTAGTATAAGCTCTTTAAGTTCTGGAAATCCCTCTGGTGGCGGATATTTATTGTAGTCACGTTTTTTGATGCTATGCATCATTGAGTCCATAATCTGGTTCTCATCATGGAGATGGTTAGTATTTTGGCCCATCCAGATCATGTCTTCATCGTTAAATACAAAATTAAAGAACTCATTGGCTGTTTTATAGCCTTTTGGTATTGTCTTTGCAGGTTTTGCGTATTTTTTTGGTGAAATCATATGTCTCACTTACACTTTTAATGGAAATTATTAAAAATAGATATTTAGAATTTTTAGGTTGTCCACCTTTAATAATTCTATTTCATATCCAAATTCCATTTTCTATAAATATTAAATCCTTTTTTACTTCACAATTTACTATTTATTTTATTTGAAATGATTTAAATTATCATTCATTGTAAATGAAATTAAGAGGAATTGTATGAACAATTTCATATTTATCCTTGTAAATTAACATATACAAATTACCCCCCTCAATCCTAGTTCTACTTTGGTATTTCTCCAATATAAAATATTCTAACTTATAAATTTAAGTTCATAGTTAAAACTGTAGATTAAATTTCTAAATTTGAAGATAATATTTTGAACTCTTTAACAGTTATATATTTTTAGAAATAGACATTTTTTTATAAAAATATAAAAAAACAGTTGATTATTTTAATAAATTATATTAAATAAATACAATTAAAATCCCATTTAACACAATGGAAACAATACAAATCTGATGGTTTTTAATTATCCCTGCTTCAAAAATTCATTATTAACCTCTAATTATCTTAATATTCATTAATTTGAGTTTTAATCTTTTTTCCACACCATGCACAATAATTTGAACCTTCAGGATTTTCTCTTCCACAAACCGGACAAACTCCTTCTATTAAAAATTCTTCCCAATCTTTTTTATTAACATTAAAGTTTTTAGTAAATTTTAATTTAGCACCACATTCACATTCAGAACTAAAATCTTCTGGTTTTTCTTTAGGTTTAAGCTCATAATAGCTTTTACATTTCTTACAAATCAAATAAGCCATTCCTAACACATCCAAAAATAATATTAAATAGTATTATATTTTTTTATGTAATCTATTTAGATACAAGTCAATATATTTTTTAACCATTTTAATTTATTTATAATTTTCTTGTATCTCAAAACATTTTATATTTTTTCTAAATTGACTTTAATATTCTTAAACATCACACTTGTGTTTTTCAATCTATTTAACTTCTGTTTTTTCCCGGATATTTTTCCAATTTTTATTCTATAAGTTTATTGACACTTTATGGTTACAAATACCATTTAAAATTATTTTCTTAAATTTATTCTCTTATTCAATTCCATGATCAACAATTCTGAAACGAGCCCTGAGACCTTCAGGCCTGCTTCGATGCCTTTTTAATATTGCAGACCTCTCACCGAGGCCATTGGCACGTACAAGTTCAACTACTATCTTGCTCCAATACTTAAGAATAGTTCCTCCAACTGGCTCAATAACTCCATCCCCATCAAACACAGAATATATATGATTAGTTATAACCACTGCAATATTATGTTTTCTAGCGATTCTTGATAGTAAAGCCATTTGTTGACCAAGTTCACGATTAGTTTGAGTTGAATCACCCTCTTTAAGACGGTAGAGTGCAACTGCAGAATCCAATATAATTAATTCCACTTTTTCTCGCTTAGAATCCAGAAGATCTTCTACCTTCTTCAATACTTCGATTTGTTCATTAAAGCTTGTTGGTTCGAATATTAGTATATTATTTGCAAATCTATCAAATTGGTTGTTTGATATTTGTTTAACTCGCTCTATAGATAATCCGCCCTCGGTATCAATAAATATGGCCTTATCACCATTTTTTGCACAGCAAACAAGTAGCTGTAAAACTATATTGGTCTTCCCAGAACCTGGAGGCCCGTAAAACTGGGTTAAACAACCTTTTTCTATTCCCCCGCCCATAATAACATCAATAGGGGATCCTGTGGGTATCTTCCCATTCTCATTCAAATCCGATAAAACCTTCATAAAATCTCCCATAATCTAGATATCTCTATGATTTCATTCAATAAATCGTGAATAATATAATTGTACTCATTTTCTTAAATAGTGATCAATATAAATTTCTTAATTTTGATTTGGAATTAATGATAGAAATAAGTTTGCAGCGTCATAAAACAAAGTACCCATTGAAAATATTAGTAGTACCCATTATAACTTCAATGATCTACATTAAATATATGAAATAAAGCAAGTTTGACAAAATACAGAAATATTCCCATTAATACACCACAATAAATTTTAAAATATTCCATTAAAAATATAAAAGGATTTCAGAATATCCCTTCAAATATTAACTAAATAATCAAGTATTTTAAATATATCTAATATTGAACAGTAAATTATATTACAATTTTTTAAATTCATTAAAATATTAGGGCAACTTTTAGATAATTAAATAGAGAAATATAAGAAATTTTCTAAATCATTGATTCGATAAATACTTCGTATCCTGCTCCTTTACGAATTATTTCAGGAGGATATACGGTCATATCAATTACAGTTGATGGTACTCCATGTTTACATATACCTGCATCTAAAATCATATCAACTGAAGATCCTAACTGTTTTAATACTTCTTCAATTGATTCTGGAATATCATGACCTGATATATTAGCACTAGTACTTGTAATTGGGAAATCCCTTGAGAGCTCTCTACAAACTTTGTTATCAGGAATTCGAATTCCTATTTTGTTACTACCTGCTGACAAAAAAGGTGATACATTCTTCTTTTTCTTTAAAATTAATGTGAATGGCCCGGGTAGGATTTTCGCTACAATCTCTTCGGTTTTTAAATCCATATATGCAATCTTTTTTATGTCCTTAATTCTTGAAACACATATTGATAATGGTTTATTTTTAGGCCTTTTTTTTACTGAAAAAACCTTTAAAATTGCTTTCTCATCTAATATGTTAGCCCCAATTCCATAAACTGTATCTGTAGGATAAACTATTATAGAACCTTGCTTCATTACATTTCTGGCAATTTCTATTTTATCGGATTCTGGAATATCTTCATTTATTTTTATGATCTTCATTAATAACTCACCGTAATTTTTCCATTTCCATCCAAAGTATATATCCATTGAAGGTCCATATTTAGTTTTATGCTGAACCGTCTCCGACCACAAGTTAAAATGTTTTTGGATCCCATAGCCAAAAGAATCCGTGTGAATCCTAACATCCTAACAATAATTGGCCTATTAGTAAGTTTTTTATCTGCATACATGTTCGCAACTGGCAATCTGCTTTGGGGAGGTCTTTTTATAGCTTTAAGTGGATTTGTAGACATGTTAGATGGTGCTGTAGCAAGAAACAATTATCAAACAACAAAGTTTGGTGGAGTGCTTGATTCAACTGCAGACCGGTTTGGAGATGCATTTATAATAATTGGAATAATATATGGTGGATATGTAAACTGGATCTTCGGTATACTTGCATTGCACGCATCTCTAACAGTAAGTTATGTCAGAGCCAGAGCCGAATCCGAGGGTATAGAATGTAATGTTGGAATTGCAGAACGTGCAGAACGTCTGGTAATAATAATGATAGGAGCATTTCTAAGTTATTTCACCAGTGTACAACTCTTCAACATGAATCCTTTAGGAATAGCCATAATTCTTATAATGATCTTAGGATATGTAACAGTGTTCCAAAGAGTGTATCACTCATGGAAAGAACTTAAAGGTCTTTAAATCTTTATAAAAAGATATATCCTTTTTACCTTTTTTTTGCTTGAATTATAATATATTATGATAAAAAAATATTTATAAAAAAGGTCTTATTATTAATCAATTTTCTAATAATTTTTTTACTAAAAATTAAAAAAATCTAATTCCATTCAATTTTTTTATTGAGATAATATCTAAATAATAGAGTGTGCAGAATTTAGATTTAACTGAAGAGGATGATATTATGGATGCCATTGAAAGAATTGAAAAAGATGTTGTATTATTTACAAAAAATATAAAAGAAATAGAATCAATAAAAATTGATGAAGATGAGAGAAAAGTTGTGGAAATGGCCATAAACTACAGGAAAGACACAGACTATTACCTTGAAAAAAAGGATTATCTAACATCATTTGGATGTATAACCTATGCACATGGACTTCTAGATGCAATACGCCTTCTAAACAAACTTATATAAATAGATAATAGTTATAATTAATGATCCTAAACCGGGGATAAAATGAGAAATCTATTCAAAAGGGAGTCTAAAGTTGAGCAATACTCAAAAGACCATGTAGAAATGGTATATGAATGTTTAAACCAGCTAAAAATGTTAATGACATATTTTTATGCTAATGACTTTGATTCTGTAAAAGAGAAAGTTGAAGAAATTTCAAAGTTGGAACATGATGCAGATGACGTACGTAGAAAAATGGAAATAGAATTTTTCAAAGGGGCATTTTTACCATTTGATCGAGAAGATAGAATAGTTCTCGCGGAACAAGTTGACAGTGTCGCAGATATGACCCAGGAAACAGCATATGGAATATGTTTGAGCCAAATCAATTTCCCGGATGATTATAAAAATGACTTTTCAGATCTTATAGATTCAGTATATGACACAGTATCCGCCCTTAAAAAATGTATCGAACTATTAGATGAAGATCTTGGCGAAGCACTCACAAAGGCACACGAAGTTGAAAAATTGGAAGAAGCCGTTGATAAAATAGAAAGAAAAATACTAAAAAAACTGTATATAGAGTATAAAAATGGTGAAATAGATATACTTACACATATTGAACTTAAAAGTACTGTTTTAAGGCTTGGAAACATAGCTGACCGTGCAGAAAATGCCTCTGACAGAGTACCTATCATAGTGGCCAAGAGAAAAGGTTGAAAAAATATCATAATTTACAGTTAAAAACTAAATTTAGAACTAAAATGCCATCTAAAGACATTGAAAAAAGTTTGAAAGATGCATCATACGATTTAAAGTTTCTTTTAAATAGGGGTTACAGGAAAAAAATTGCATTGAATTTCGTTGCAAATAAATATCTTCTAGACAAAAATGCACGAAATTATCTGGCTAGGAAGGTTTTTTCAACTTTAACATCCTTTAATCGAATAATTAAGATAGTTAATATTAGCAGCATAAATAATAAAGCTATTTTTATAGATGGTTATAATGTTCTAATAACTGTTGAAAGTATCTGCAATCATGAATATAGTTCGATTATAATGTGTGATGATGGAGTTTTAAGGGACACAAATGCTATTTTTGGCAGATATAAAATCAATTCACAAACTGAAATTGCTTTGATCAACATTATTAATTTATTAAAACATTATCATCCCAAATGTGTTTATTTTTTGTATGACAGCCCAGTGAGTAAGAGTGGCGAACTTGCTAAACTAACAAATTCACTGTTAAAAAATAATAAACTCAAAGGAAATGCTGTAACAAATAAAAATGTAGATTATGAACTTGTAAAACTAGTAAAAAACCATGATGGTATAGTTGCAACAAGTGATGGGGCTGTAATGGATAAGATAGAAAATATTCTAGATATACCCCGCGGGATATGCAAAAAACTGTTAAATAATGGTTTTTAAAAATAATAAATGTTATGATAAAAAAAATTAAATATAATGGATAGGTTTGAACCTAATCCATATCTTTCATTCTACCTTCTAACATTTTTAAAACGCCAGGAAGACTGGTATATTCCATTTCATCTGCCGGTAACCTGTGGGGTTCGAATGGCCCATGTCTTCTCATGTATTCTGCGACCTCTGATGCAAGTGCTCTTGATCTGTCAAATGCTGGGTCGTCAAACATATCTAATGGCCCTACTAATTCTGAGTTGTTAATCTGGAATCCAAGTGCAATTACCCGTGGAGGTCCGTCAAATCTTACAGGTGTAGCATTTCTCTGAGCTACAGGCATTAATGGACCATTATGTGAACCTCTCATCCATCCACTTACAAGGTGGGGGAATGCAAATGGTTCAACTACCTCACCGGCTGCTGGGAATCCTGATTGTGATCTTACTACAGCAACTGGGTCATCTTTTCCAATATATTGGCCAGCCATTAAATTTAATCTTTCTGTACTTATTGAAGCTGCAATTTCGTTATCGCTTCTTCTAGTGACATGTTTTATTACATATCTTCCAGTTGAACCTAGTAATGCAAGTGCATCGTACATTTCATCGGGACAAGACATTGTAACTTTTTTATGTTCAATAACATCAAATATCTCAAAATCATATCCTCCGTGGAGAGAAGGATCTATAACAAGTCCAGCTGTGTTAAATGGATCTGCAAACATTTTAAATATTGGCATGTTAAATGCACCGGGTTCTGTTTTGTCGCAACAGAAAACAATTACTGGGTCGGATGGTCTTTCTTTGAATTCCATCTCGGCACACCCTGGACCCATTCCTTTAATATTACCAGAAAAAGTGTCTGATAGCAGATCTTGGCCTGCACCGTAAAGTTTAAGACTTTTTGCAACTTTTGTGGCTTCTATAAATGCATTCCATGCTAATCCATGAACATCTTCATTTTCCGTTCCATTTCTGTGGGTCATTATCAGGTCAATGTCATCACCACAGTTGGTGATATGATAATCCACCAGTAGTTCTTCTTCTTTTGCCTTTGCAAGTATTTCATCACATTTATTAAGCAAAGCTACGTGAGTCTTTGCATGTCCAGCTATACTGCCGACATCCGCTTTAATTACACTAATAGTAGTTTTCATATAATATACCTCCAAAAATATCATAAAAATTTTCAAAACAGCATTATAAGCAATTTGAGGTTATAGAAGTTTGATTAGAATTAAATTAACCAAACTTTTGTTCAAAAATTAACCTAAAAACAGCCTGAGCTGTCAATATCAACCTATCCTATGGAGTAGTTTATGAAAGGAAATCCATATAAAAGTTACTATAGAAAGTCCTTGAACATCATATCTATTTAGAAAAAATGCTGATTCAATATCTAAAAATTATGCTAACACATTCAAATAAGTTTAGATCTTATTTCTTCTGCCATTTCCATGGTTTTTGACGATCCTCCCAGATCTGGTGTTAAAAATTTTCTTTCATTTAACACATCCAAAAGAGCATTCTCGAGTTTTCGAGCTTCTGAAGTTTCTCCAAGGTAATCCATCATCATCACAGCTGATAATATCATGGCGGATGGATTTGAAATTCCAAAACCTGCTATATCCGGTGCAGAACCATGAACAGGTTCAAATAATGCATTATTATCCCCAATATTTGCAGATGGAACCATTCCCAAGCCACCTACTAATCCCGCACCTTCATCAGAGAGAATGTCACCAAAAAGATTGGTTGTGACTATCACATCAAAATTATGCGGCTTAGTTATTAGGAACATAGCAGCAACATCAACGTATTTATCTTCTGAACGAATTTTAGGGAAATCATTTGAAATTCTATAAAATGCATCCTTAAAAATTCCATCAGTTTTCTTCAATACATTGGCCTTGTGAATTGCAGTTACTTTTTTTCGATCATTTTTCTCTGCATATTCAAATGCAAATTTGCATATTTTCTCAGATGCATCATTCGTAATGACTCTTAAAGCTGTTGCGCCATCAGTTGTGTATTCTTCTATGCCTGAGTAGAGTCCCTCTGTGTTCTCTCTTACTATTACCAGATCAAGGTCATTGTAAAAACAGTTCGTGCCAGGATATGATTTTACAGGCCTGATATTAGCATACATATCTAATTCCTTTCTCAAAGTAATTATTGCACTTTTCTGCCCTGGAACAGTTGTAACCGCTCCGAAAAGTGTTGCATCAGATCTTTTTGCTTTTAATATTGTTTCATCAGGAATAGTGCTTCCTGTATCTTGGAAACATGCATTTCCAGCACAAGCCATCGTATAATCTAGTTTAAGATCAACTGCTTCAAGTATGTGTAAAAGGGCTTGGATAACTTCTGGCCCCACTCCATCTCCTGGAATCAAAGTTATTTTGTACATTTGTAGTCACTTATTTTTAGAATTTAACTTAATTTCAGATATATGCTAATATATGCTAATATATTGTTATTGTATTTCTGTTATGATTTTCTATAGCCATATATTAATTCTAAATTAAGGAATTAATATTGTAACAAAAAAATTGAGCCATATAACTAATCTTTGAATTTTATCAATTTTTTTCTTAAATTTTATTGAATAAATTCGTTATAAACATATCATGAAGTTTTTATTCCGATTATATTTTCAACATCTACCAACTTCCAAACAAAGGATCTTCCTTCTTTAATTATGGATTCCACTTCATCAGTAGGCGAGTGTCCTAAAGCTACGAGAACATTTTTTGAAAGAGATTTATCATGTATAAATTTACGAAAAGTTTTCTTACTCTTAATTTCTCATTATATTCTTCTATTTGTTTTATACTACCTTGTAACGTTACAAATCTGTACTCTGAAAGGTTATCTTCTTATTTTTCTATCTCAACAGCAACTTTAGGGGTTTTTTGAAACCTTTTAATTTTCTTCCCATGCTTAGTTGATAAGAAATATATGAATTTACCATCAAATGCATATTATAAATGGGGCTATATAGGGATATTCTCCTTTAAAACCTATTCTACCCACATAACATTCTGCTATCAATTCATCATACTCTTTTTTGTTCATTAATGGAACTTTGTGGACGTGTATGTTTGATCTCCTTTATTTCCATAAACAAATTTGACAATTATATTACTATCTACTTCAGGACATATTGGAAGAAATTCAGCATATTTCTCAGTTTTTCAACTATACTACTATTTATCATGAGCCAATTATACCTGCAAGGCTCAACTCATATGCATTACTTGAAATCAAGTATGGTCTTTCAACAGTCTCATAATCATCACCAAATTTAACTCTCACTTAAATTATTAACCTCGAGGAGTATTTACTTAACTAAAAAGAATTATATTAATAATTGAATTATATTATTTAATACTTTGTTACTCAATCTATTACAATATAAGATCGTCAGTTAAAATTATCAAAAATAGTAATGGAACAAACTTTTACTATAATGTTTGATTAATTAGGAATTAATTGAAATTTTAATAAGTATATTTTACATGTTTGAATTGCATTTGAGGATTTAAACATTTTAAAATGTTTTATCAGTAATTAACAAAGATTTAATTAAAATATCCTAATTTCTTATAATAAATTCTATTACAAACATTCTTTAAAAAGAAATATGAATAATGAATAATATAAAGTAACAAAAAGTGTTTTTTTAAATTTTTCATAATATTAAAACTGTACAAGTAGATTCATTTGGTAGAAGTATTGAAAGTGAATGGTGGTATAAAAAATGGAACGTGAAACAAACATTGAAAGACTAATTCAGACACTTAAAGATGATGATGAACTTGTTCAAATGCAGGCAGTGGGACTTTTAGAGGAGATAGGCGAACCTGCTGTCGAACAGTTAATGGTTTCTGCAGAGGATAATGATAAGAACATTCGGAGAGGTTCAATACGTGTTCTTGGAATTATTGGTGATGATCGGGCCGTTAATGTTCTAATAAATTCTCTTAGAGATCCAAATAAATGGGTTAGAAGAGAAGCTTCAACTGCTCTTGGGAACATAGGCGATCCTGCGGTAGATTCACTAATTATTACACTAAAAGATGAAGATTGGAGGGTTAGAGGCGCTGCTGCTTGGGCATTAGGTAAAATAGCTAATAAAAAAGCTGTAGAACCTCTTATTGAAACCATGGATGATGATAGTGGCTTTGTTAGAGGAGGGGCTGCTTGGGCTCTTGGTAATATTGGGGATAAAAGAGCAATAGAACCTCTGAAAAAAGCTTTAAATGATGAAAGTAGTTATGTGAAAAGGGTAGCAGAGAAATTTCTTAAAAAACTTGAGTAAAATAAAAATAAAACTATAATTTCTCCCTAAATATTTATATAATCAAATTTTATTCATAAATTTTTAGTTACAAATTATCTAAATTTTTTATAGCATAAGTTAAGTAAATCCTACAAGAATTATTAATTACCTTGTTAAAACATATTAATTAGAAGTAAAAGGGGGTATTTGTTGAAAGTTAGTGTAATCGGAGCATCAGGCAGAGTAGGAAAAGCAACTGCATTCAGTCTAGCTGAAGAAAATTCTGTAAATGACTTGGTGCTTATATCACGAAAAGAGAGCATTGATAAAGTTGAAGGTGAAGCATTGGATATGTACGATGCCCTGGCTGCTAAAGATGTCAATGTTAAAATAACAGCATCTTATGATTTTGAAGATGTTAAAGGTTCAGATGTTGTTGTTCTAAGTGCAGGACAGCCAAGAAGTGCTGGGATGTCGAGGATGGATGTTGCTGTACCCAATGCAAAGATTGTTGCAGAATACTCCCGGGCTATTGCAAAATTTGCACCAGATTCCATAATACTGGTTGTAACAAATCCTGTTGACATAATGACCTATGTTGCATTAAAAGCATCTGGATTCGACAAAAACAAAGTTTTTGGACTTGGAAATCACTTGGATTCACTCAGACTTAAAAATCTAATTTCCCAACATTTCAATATCCATGTTAGCGAGATCCATACAAGGGTGATGGGGGAACATGGCGATAACATGGTGCCAATTATGAGTTCAACATCAATAGGTGGAATATTACTCAAATATTTTAAGGGCTATGATGATTTTGACATGGACCGAACAGTTGAAAAGGTTAAAAATGCTGGTAACTATGTTATTAAAAAGAAGGGAGCAACAGAATATGGACCTGCTTTTGCAATCTCAAACATTGTTACTATTGTCTTGAATGATGAAAAGAAGATATTAACAGTCAGTGCATTTCTAGAAAGTGAAATAGAAGGTGTTGAGAATGTATGTTTAGGAGTCCCTGTTAAACTGGGTTTAAAAGGTATAGAAAGGATAATTCCAATAATTATGACTGAAAGAGAAAGAAAAGCATTTTTAAAAGCGGCTGAATCTGTTAAAAAAGCAACTGATGAAGTTGTTGCTGAAATAAATATGTGAATATGCCAATTCAATATTAAGGCATTATTCATTTGAAATTTTCTAATAAAAAGAGTTAATTTTTGAATATATTTTTAATAATACCTAAAAAAAGAATACAAATGATTTTGAATATTATTATAAATCAAAATCATACATGTTTAAAAAAACGTGGTATTATTTTTAACCGGAGGAATTATTTTTAACCGGTGTGTTGTTTGATTTATTCGTAATATTTTTAACTGGTGTTGCGTTACTAGTTTTTGTAGTTAAAGTGTTGTTTGCAGTTCCAGTTGTATTATTAGTTATGTTGAGCGAGAAATTTCCAGAACCTTGATAAAGGCCAACTAAATAACCTCCAATACCTGCTACAGCCACTAAAACCACTATTAATAAAACTATCTTATTATCCATGGTTTGCCTCCTTTAAGATTAATTTTATATTTCTTATATGAAGTTAGGTTCAATATCAGATTAATTTTTCGTAATATTTTAATATTTATATTGAAAAATTAATTGAATTTGGCTTTGTTAATAAAGGTATATTTAATTTATGTTAATATTTGAAATTTATGAATTAATGAATTTAGAAAAAGTTTATATGAGTGTTCAGTTATAACCATTATCATAGTCTAAATTATGAACATTGTATAAAAAATATTCAATTAAAAATTTATGTTTCAACATCCATTATTTTAAGTTCGTTTCGGAAAATATTTTCCGGTAAATTTATATGATATATCCATCAAATAAGATCACCTTACAAAGTAGAGAGAGTAAAATAAAAGATATAAATAACGTTCTTAAGAGAGATGGAATTCAAATGATAAGCATAGGAATTTTAGACTTACAAGGTGATGTTTCAGAACATTTCGAAGCCACTATCAAATCTCTGAAAAAAATGGATATTGAATCACAGGTCTTAAAGGTGAAAACAGTTTCAGATCTTTCAAAATGCGATGGACTTATTATTTCTGGAGGAGAAAGTACAGTCATTGGCAAGCTTATGGATAAAACTGGTATGAACCAGGCAATAATTGACCAAAACATTCCCATATTGGGAACTTGCGCCGGAATGGTACTACTTGCATCAGAAACAGATTATGAACAATCATTACTTGGACTTATAAATATGAAAGTCAAAAGAAATGGTTTTGGTCGCCAAAAGGCATCATTTGAAGAAGAACTCGAAATTTTCGGCAGTAAATATGCCGGAGTTTTTATAAGAGCACCTTATGTTGAAGAATTAAAAGATGGAGTGGTACTCGCTAAACTCAAGAGTAAAATTGTTGCAGTGGCATCTGGAAAACATATTGCCACAGCATTTCATCCTGAGCTTACAGATGATACTAGGATTCATGAGTACTTCATTAAGGAGGTATTGAAGTGTGTGGAATAGCAGGAGTTGTATTTAAAGACAGAAAACTTCACCCAGTAGGTGATGCTCTCACCAAGATGTTGGATGCATTACAACATAGAGGGCCAGATTCTGCGGGTTTTGCAATATATGGCGGTTTAGGATTGGAAGAAAATGAGTACCTTCTAAACATTGAAGTCAAAGAAAAACCAGGTCTTCTTGAAGCCGTGAAAAACACTGTAAATATAGCAACACCTATTAAAAAAGAGGAAATAATCCCCTCTGTTGAAAATTATATAATATATCGCTGCAAAATTGGACTAAAATCTTTTTCAGAACTAAAACCACTTATAATGGATATAGATAAGATAGATGATGTTATTGTGCTCAATGGAGCTCACTCATTTGAAATGATAAAAGATATTGGTCTAGTAAAAGACATAGCAGCTAGATATGATACACGGTCTAAGATGGGAACACATGGAATAGGCCACACTAGGTTTTCAACCGAGAGCATTGTTGATAGATATCATGCACATCCATTTCAAAGTTATATAATACCAGATATAACTGTAGTGCACAATGGTCAAATAACCAATTATTGGAAAA
Organism: Methanobacterium sp. SMA-27; assembly: GCF_000744455.1. Lineage (NCBI taxonomy): Archaea > Methanobacteriati > Methanobacteriota > Methanobacteria > Methanobacteriales > Methanobacteriaceae > Methanobacterium > Methanobacterium sp. SMA-27. The sequence continues at coordinate 1,876,411 of NZ_JQLY01000001.1, forward strand.
TAAGGGACCCATTAGAACGTAAAGGCCATATATTCGAAACCAACAACGACACAGAATGTATAGTACATTACATAGCAGATAAACTTTCAGATGGATATAAACTTGAAGAAGCCCTTGAACAGTCTGTTAAGGACATGGACGGACCTTTTTCATATATAGTTGGAACACCAGATGGTGTTGGAATAGCAAAGGATCAACTCGGGCTTAGGCCTGGAGTTATTGCTGAAAATAATGAGGTCTTTGCAATAGCGTCAGAAGAAGTTTCTCTACGTGAAGTAATGGATACACACGATATAGACCAGATATCCCCTGGAGAAACAAGGGCTTACACAATTTAAAGAGTATAGAATGTTAATATATAATATTAACGATATATTGGGAAATTTAGGTGATTACAATGAGTGAATTTATAATCAATGCTGAGCACCAACCTCCAAGGGAAGTTAATCGTACCATTAAGAAAGCAGCAACAGAATATGATAAAATAACCATTAAAAACCCAAATGCAATGCACTATCTTGCAGCAGGATTAGTAGACCCTGTTGAACTCATTATAGAAGGTTCAGCCGGTTATTTCGCAGGCACAATGATACATGGTGCAAAAATACACATTAAAGAAAATGCAGGATGGTTTCCAGCAGATAACATGACCGAAGGAGAAGTTATTATAGATGGATCTGCAGGTGACGGTGTGGGACAGGGAATATATGGCGGAACAGTTGTAGTGAAAAGGGACGTAGGCTCAAGAACTGGAGAAATCATGAAAAACGGCACCATAATAGTTGGTGGAAATTCAGGCTTTATGAGCGGACTATTCATGATGGGTGGCCGTATAATCATCCTAGGAGATATATCAGAGGATGCAGGAGAATCAATAATTAGGGGAGCAATCTATGTCAGGGGAAATATAAAAAGCCTTGGCAAAAATGCAAAGGTTGAAAAATTAACAAACGAAGATGAAAATGAACTTAAGGAGTTACTTCCAAAATATGGCTTTGATCTGGAAGAAAATGACTATAGTTCCTTTAAAAAAATAGTTCCACGTTCTAACAGGCCATTTTATGGTAAGGAATCTGAGGAGGGATGAAGATGGGAGAAACAATCACGAAACTGGGAAAAGTGGCAATGGTTGGAACACCATGCCATATGGTAGCAGCTACTAAACTAGGAAGATTCTCAGATATCCTTGGAGAAACACCCATCGACATTAAAATTGGACTCTTCTGCATGGAAAACTTTTCTTACAGTTACATGAAAAAACTACTTGAAGAAAATAATGTCGATATGAATGATGTTAAAGAATGTAGAATAGAAAAAAATTTCCTATGGTTCTATTTGAAAGAAGATCAGTTATTTAAGATACCCATTGAAAAAGCTAGATCATGTATTCGTAAAAACTGCAACATATGTATGGATTTCACATCTGAACTTTCAGATGTCTCTGTTGGTTCTGTTGGTTCTGAAAAAGGATGGTCAACCATTATAATCAGAACAGATAAGGGTCTTGAACTTGTTAAAAATGCAGAGGACAATAATTACATAGAAACCAAACCCATTGAAGAATCAGGAATTAAAATAATTGAAAAACTTGCCAACAAAAAGAAAAAAGAAAATTTAGAAGAAATAATCAAAAGGGAAAGAGTTGGAAGGCCTGTTATCTACAGAAGGCAAATGCCTATTGATGAATTCACTGAAGAAGTTTCAAAATGTCAGTTTCAAGATCTCAAAGGAGATGTGATTGACATTGGTGCATGTGTACTATGTGGTGCATGCAATTATGTGTGTCCAGAAGAAATAATTAAAATCGAAGATAGAAAACCCCAATTAAAGGGAAAATGCCCTGAGGGATGTAACCTTTGTTATGTTGCATGTCCAAGAACTTACATACCCGATGATATTCTAAGCAAAGAAGCTGATAAGAAACCTTTGGGAGATTATATCAAAATATTATCTGCAAAAGCACCAATGCTTAAGGGGCAAGATGGTGGTGTTGCAACAGCACTTTTAGATTATGCATTATCTAAAAAATTAGTCGATGACGTAATCGTTGTTGATAAAAGCGATTCAGAAGCTTGGAAACCTGAAGCAAAAATAACCAATAATGTTGCAGATGTGTTAAAAGCTGCCGGAACCAAATACGCAGCTTGTAGTGTTTTTACACCGCTTAAAGAATTAAATAAGGGAAATGGAGGAGTTTAATTGCCATTTAAAGTTGAAAGGAACCAGAGCCTCTGCAGAAGAAATTTTGACAGACCCGGGTGCTGCTGGTATATGTGCGATAACAGAGATGAAGAATTATGTAAAAACTGTTATTCTTGCGTTAACAACTGCCCCCACGATGTCTACGAAATTATTGACGATGAACCTTACCCACTTCATCATGAAAACTGTGTTGGATGTAGAATATGCGAAGAGATGTGTCCTAATAATGCAATTGAAGTGAATGCTGTCCCTGAAGATAGAAGGAATGTTTGGTCATTAGGAGACATTGTTGAGATAGGTAGAAAATCAACAGAAGGATCCTACAAAGTTAGGGGATGTGGAGCCACCAGAGTAATTCCAACATTTGACGACCTTGTTGTTATACCTGCACAGGTTTCAAGGCCACCAATAGATAAATACAGGGAGCCATGTAATACAAAAGTTACATTAGGTGCTAGATATGCTGAAAACCCACTGGTACTTGACACACCAATAATGATAGCTGCAATGTCCTTCGGAGCATTGAGTAAAGAAGCGAAGATAGCGCTTGCAATGGGTGCAACACTTGCTGGAACAGCAACAAATACTGGTGAAGGAGGAATGCTACCTGAAGAAAGGAGATATGCATCTAAACTCATAGCACAGTATGCATCTGGAAGATTTGGTGTGTCTGCCAAATATCTGAATAACTCTGAGGCTGTTGAAATTAAAATAGGTCAAGGTGCCAAGTCAGGAATGGGAGGACATTTGCTAGGAGAGAAAGTAACAGCAGATGTTTCCCGTATCAGAATGATACCCGAGGGGACAGATGCCCTAAGTCCTGCACGTCATATGGATATTGTTGGTCCAGAGGATCTCTCTATGAAAATATCTCAACTACGTGAAATAACCGATTGGAAAATTCCTATCATTGTTAAATTCACATCTGGACGTGTAAGTGATGATGTAAAGATCGCAGCAAAGGCAGGTGCAGATATAATAGTTGTAGATGGTATGCAAGGAGGAACAGGAGCAGGTCCTGATATTGTTACCGAACATTCGGGTGTCCCTACTATTGCAGCAATTGTTGAAGCAGATGAAGCTTTAAAACAGATCAATCTAAGGGAAAAAGTGAATCTTGTTGCTGGAGGAGGTATAAGAAATGGTGCTGATGTTGCAAAGGCTATAGCATTGGGGGCTGATGCAGTTTATATAGCTACAGCTGCCCTTGTATCTATAGGTTGTAGAGTCTGCCAGATGTGCTATGCAGGAACATGCAGAAAGGGTATAGCAACACAAAATCCCCAGCTTAGAAGGCGTTTAGATTATGTTGAAGCAGGCAAACGAGTTGCCCGTTATATAGATGCCATGACTGAAGAAGCTGTAATGCTCACACAACAAGCAGGAAACACAGATATACTAAAACTTGAAAAAGACGACTTAAGGGCACTAACTGTTGAGTCATCTGTGCTTACAGGTGTTAAAATGGCAGGTTTAGAAGCGCCAATTAAATATTAATGGAATCTTTGATTCCTTTTTTATTTATTTAATTTTTTGAGTTAAAATTTTGTTTTTTTTTTATTCTCTTTTTTAATTGAATAATGGTCTTAGTAATTATATCAGTTTACCAAAACGGTTATATAATAATACACAAAAAAATATATCGGAAGTAGGTTACCACTATCCTATTGGTGATCAACTCTTGGAAACACTTTTCAGGGAATTAAAAATTTATTCCTAAAAAATCCAGTTTAAATATTTAAACTATAAATAAGGCTCAAAAATTCGAGCAAATTAATAAAAAACCTAAAAGAACCTAAACTTTTAATGGAGGAAACATAAATGGATCCATTTCTTAACTCTGGCGATACTGCTTGGATGTTAATATCCACAGCATTAGTTATTCTGATGACAATTCCAGGTGTAGCACTCTTTTATGGAGGGCTTATCAGAAGAGAAAATGTTTTAAATACTATATTTTTATCATTTATAAGTTTTGCAATTGTGAGTATAATTTGGTTTGTATATGGATACGATCTAGCATTTGGTGCTGATATTTGGGGATTCATAGGAACATTGGCTAACCCATTATTTGGAGGAGTGATTGAATCAAATTCCCTTTCAACATATGCTCCAACAATCCCAACAGGATTATATGCAGTGTTCCAAATGACATTTGCTGCCATTACAGTAGCACTGATATCTGGTGCGGTTGTTGAAAGAATGAAATTTTCAGCATGGCTTGCTTTTATTCCTGTATGGATAACCCTGGTATACATACCAGTTTCCCACTGGATGTGGGGTGGGGGATGGTTAGCACAAATGGGTGCTCTTGACTTTGCAGGAGGTACTGTTGTCCATGTAAATTGTGGTATGGCTGCATTAGCATTAGTTCTACTTCTAGGTGCAAGAAAAAATTCACAGTTACTCCCTCATCATCTGGGATATTCTATAATAGGTACCGGACTTCTATGGTTTGGATGGTTTGGATTTAACGCAGGATCTGCATTGGGTGCAACAAATTTAGCTGTTTCAGCAATGATAGTAACTAATATGTCAGCTGCTGTGGGTATGATTACATGGATACTTATGGATAAACTAGAAACTGGTAAACCAACACTTTTAGGAGCACTTTCAGGCGCAATTGCAGGATTGGCAGCAATCACACCTGCAGCAGGTTATGTAAATATCACTGCAGCAATAATAATTGGATTCATAGCATCTATATGTGCATACTATGCAGTATCACACCTGAAACCACGGCTTGGATATGATGATTCTCTAGATGTGTTTGGGATACACGGAGTTTGTGGAATTGTTGGAACATTAGCTGTTGGAATCTTTGCTACCCCTCTAATAAATAGTGCAATAAAAGGAGGATTAATAGCAGGCAACCCTGGACAGATTGGTATCCAGCTTCTTGCTGTTTTGGTGATCGGAGTATATGCATTCGTAATGACTTTGATAATTGGTAAAATAATAGACATGACCATAGGATTAAGGGTCGAAACTAAAGATGAAGTTCAGGGTCTCGATATTAATCTACACGAGGAATCCGGTTACAGACTGTCATGAATAGGTATAAATGAGTATACCGGAATAATAGAATCATAATAAGGATTACTGAGGTGTAGTTATGAAAAAAATACTCGCGATCATAAGACCAGATAAATTGGAAGAAGTTAAAGAGGCCCTTGAAGGAATAGGCTGTCATGGTTTAACTGTTAAAGAAGTACGAGGAAGAGGAAGACAATTAGGTATTACAGAAAGTTACAGAGGACATGACTACAAAGTTGACCTTCTTCCCAAGACTGAAATTGAGATCGTTACAAAGGAAGATGATATAGAAAATATAATTCAAACCATAATTACGAAAGCCCAAACAGGTGATATTGGAGATGGAAAAATATTCATATCTTCTGTAGAGGAAGTAATTAGGATCCGTACTGGTGAAAGAGGAGAAAAAGCTGTATGATCCTCCTTTTTTTTTATTTTTATTTTTTTTAATCTACAAATGATTTACATTGTGTAATTGGTATTGTCTATTATCCTCAATAGAAATTATTATTTTTTGAAAAATATTTATTCTAATTCAATTAATCTAAACGAAGCCCGTTTAAGTAAGGAACAATACTGAATTTGGATTGAATCAAAACCTTTATATATTAAAAAATTCAACAACAATATGTCGGAAGTATGTTTCCTACATCCGATGAGTTTAGGTCAATAGTATGAAATTTAATTGAGGGGTGGAGAACATTGAAATGTTAATTTTATTCCATGGAAATTCACTTAAAAATCAAAATAATTGAAGAATATTTAAATAATAATTAAATTCAAAAATTCAACAAAAAAATTAAATTCATAGAATTATAAAAAGGGGGAAAAATATGGACGCAGTTCTTAACTCTGGTGATACAGCGTGGATGTTAATATCCACAGCCTTAGTAATGTTAATGACCATTCCAGGTGTAGCATTGTTCTACGGCGGACTTACAAAGAAAGAAAATGTATTAAACACAATATTTTTATCATTTATAGCCTTTGCGATTACAAGCATAATATGGGTAATATATGGATATCCACTTGCCTTTGGTACAGATGTAATGGGACTAATTGGTAATCCTATGAATATATTGATGAACGGTATTGATGTGAATGCACTTGCACCTTTAGCACCTACTATACCCTTGCTAGTATACGTAGCTTTCCAGATGACATTTGCAGCAATTACAGTTGCACTTATATCAGGTGCAGTAGTTGAAAGAATGAAATTCTCATCATGGATGGTGTTTGTGCCAGCATGGATTACACTTGTTTATATACCTATATCCCACTGGGTATGGGGTGGAGGATGGTTAGCACAACTTGGAGCTCTTGATTTCGCAGGAGGTACAGTTGTTCATCTGAATGCAGGTATAGCAGCACTTGCCCTTGTATTGTTGCTTGGAAAAAGGAAAGACATCAGACTTTTACCGCACAACTTAGGATATTCTGTAATAGGTGCTGCCCTTCTATGGTTCGGCTGGTTTGGATTTAATGCAGGATCTGCTCTTTCAGCAGGTGGCCTTGCAGGTTCAGCATTCCTAGCAACCAACACAGCAACCGCTGCAGCTTTAATATCATGGGTAATAATAGATATTGTGAAAACAGGTAAACCAACAGTTCTTGGAGCAATTACCGGTGCAGTAGCTGGTCTTGTTGCCATTACACCTGCAGCAGGATTTGTTACAATAACTGGAGCAATAATAATAGGTCTACTTGTATCAGTATTCTGTTACTTTGCAATATCAACGGTCAAAGCCCGCTTCGGATATGATGATGCACTAGATGTTTTCGGTGTACACGCAGTAGGTGGTGCTTGGGGAGCTTTAGCAACAGGTATATTTGCAGCCCCATTCATAAATTCTTTAGGAACCGGAGCATTATATGGTAACCCAGGACAGATTCTAACCCAAATTATAGCAATATTATCTGTGGCAGCATACACCTTTATCATGACCATAATAATAGCTAAAGTCATTGATATGACCATGGGACTTAGGGTTGAGGATAAAGAGGAGATAGAAGGACTGGATACACATCTCCATGAAGAATCAGGATACAGAATTTAAAAAATGGGTGTGGTAAAATGAAAGAAATAACCGCAATAATCAGACCAGATAAATTAGAAGTTGTTAAAGAGGCCTTACAGGAAATTCAATGCAACGGAATTACTGTAACAGAAGTTAAAGGGCGCGGAAGACAATTGGGAATAACTGAAAGCTACAGAGGACGTGACTACAAAGTTGATTTGCTACCAAAAACAAGACTCGAAATCATTGTGAACGACGAAGATTTAGAGAATGTAATTGATACAATAGTTAAAACTGCACAAACTGGAGATATTGGAGATGGTAAAATCTTTGTATCCGCTGTAGAAGAGGTTGTAAGAATAAGAACAGGTGAAAGGGGAGAAAAAGCAGTTTAATTCTAAAAATTTTTTTCCTTACTTTTTATTTGGTCGTTTGGAGGCGTCGATTTTAATAAATTAAGGATTAAATTATAGAAATTAAATTTTGTTTTCAACCCATAAACTGTTTAATATTTTTTTTATTTTTTTGAATCATTTTTATAAATCTTTGATCTTAACAAAAAAATTAAAATTTAGATGTTTAATGATGTTTTTACCATCCTCTTTTTTGCAGAATCTCATTTTCAGGTATTTGACTTATTTCAAGACCTGGCATTGCCTTTCCAAGTTCAGTTGAAACATCTGCTATTATTTCTGCATCTTGGTAGTGTGTTGTAGCTTCTACTATTGCCTTTGCAACTAATCGTGGGTTTTCTGATTTGAAAATTCCTGATCCAACAAAAACACCATCAGCTCCAAGCTGCATCATTAGTGCTGCGTCTGCTGGTGTTGCAACACCACCTGCTGCAAAATTCACAACTGGAAGCCTTCCTAGTTTAGCAGTTTCTTTAACAAGTTCTAAAGGGGCTTCTATTTCTCGAGCAACACTCCAGAGTTCTTCTTCTGTTTTGTCCCGAAGTTCTCGAATTCCACCCATAATCTTCCTCATGTGACGAACTGCTTCAACAACGTTTCCAGTCCCTGCTTCGCCTTTGGTACGAATCATTGCAGCTCCTTCATCAACTCTTCTTAAACCTTCTCCAAGATTACGTGCACCACAAACAAAAGGTATGGTGAATTTTTTCTTGTCAACATGGAATTGTTCATCTGCAGGTGTTAAAACCTCACTTTCATCTATCATATCAACCCCAAGATGTTCGAGTACCTGTGCTTCAACAAAATGACCAATTCTTACCTTGGCCATTACAGGAATACTCACAGCATCCATTATTTCCACAACCTTGGAAGGGTCAGCCATTCTTGCAACTCCCCCAGCTGCACGTATATCTGCCGGTACTCTCTCAAGAGCCATGACAGAAACTGCACCTGATTCTTCTGCAATAACAGCTTGTTCAGCGTTAACAACATCCATGATAACTCCACCTTTGGTCATCTTCGCAAATCCTTTCTTCAAAACTTCTGTTCCATGCAACATAATGATCCCTCCTGATTAGGTTATTTAAATATATTAATTAAAATTATTTCAAAAACAATAAAAAGTCTGAAAAACCATTATACAAACTTTTTATAACTCACGAAACAATTATAAAATCTTTTTCTATCATATCTAATTCAGTTTTTGAATATATTAAAAATTTTGTATTTTGAATAAATTCATATTATGATTAGAAAAAGAAATTTTCCATTTACAAATAGGCATATCAATAAATAGGTTTACAGATAACAAGGATTATGCAAAAATTATTGAAGGGCAGTTTTATAATTTTAATAGGAACTATAATCTTCAGGATAGGAGGATATATTTTTGCAGTTTTAATGCTATCCTTGCTTGGAGTAGAGGGTTATGGTATTTTAAACCTTGTTATGTCTTTTCAATGGATTTTAATATTGATTGCAGTTGCAGGACTTCCCCCTGCAATTGCAAAGTATGTTTCTGAATACCTTGCCAAGGATGATAAATTCATGGTAAAACAGGTCATTGTAACTTCCTTGAAGATCATGCTCTTAATGAGTTTCATATTCACTGCAATATTCTTCTTTATGGCCAAACCACTAGCAGATTTCTTTAATGGCGGGCCAGAAGTTGTTATCTTGTTCCAAGTGGTAAGTTTTATTGCTCCTTTCAGTGTTATTTTAGGGTTATTCCGGGGTGTTTTTCAAGGATATCAACGAATGACGGATATTCTTATAACCCGAGCAGTTGAGCAGATATTCATGATAAGCCTGGCAGTTTCATTCATTCTTATTGGATTTTACGTCTTAGGAGCAGTAATAGGGGCAGTAGTTGGATTCGGAATTGCTGCAGTTTCTGCAGTTCTCATATTTAGAAAATATCTGTGGGACGATATAAAAAATGTAAAAAAACCTGAAAATTCTGTGAATGAATATAAACTTGCTAAAAAACTATTGATATTTAGTTCGCCAATAATTATAACAGGTCTGGCTGAACTAACTTTATTTCAAACTGGAAACTTTATTATCCCATTATTTTTGAATTTTTCGTATCTGGGTTACTACAATATAGCAAGCCCCATTGCAAGACTTCCTCTTGTAATATCATCTTCGGTTGCTGTAGCACTTCTACCCGCAGCTTCAGAAGCATTAGCTCTTAATGGTAAAGATCTAGTGAAAAGGTATGTTGTACACTCTTACAGATACTTGTTCATTGTTCTTCTCCCATTATGTGCATTTGTTATAATATTTGGACAACCCATAATGGCTCTGTTATTTCCAAGGGCACCATTAGCCTACAGTTTTGCTGGAACTGCGTTGAGCATCCTTGTAATTGGTATGGCATTTTTTTCTGTCTATGGAATCTCTGCTAGTGTACTTCAGGGTGCAGGTAAACCCTATCCTGCAATGTTCTTTCTGGTGATTGGAACCGTTACCAATCTTATATTAACTATAATCCTTGTACCAATATTGGGATTGAATGGAGCAGCAATTGCAACAATGTCAGCTTCATTTATTATAATGGTCCTTACTACCTTAAAAAGTCTTCAAGTTACTGAAACAAAGCTGCCTTATGCCAATTTAATTAAAATCACAATAGCATCGATTTTATTGGGATTTTGCCTTTTATTAATGCCAAAAACAATCACAGGAATGTTAATATCCATTTTATTAATACCTGTTGTTTACATTCTGATTTTGGCATTTACCCAAGCGCTAGAAATGAGAGATTTGATACTCATAAACAAAGCGGGAAATCGCATAGGTCCACTTTCAAAACACATAACAAGATTTACCAAATTTTTGAAAAGATTTGTAACAGAATGATTCCACAAAAAAGTTTACATCCCCTTTTTAGTTTGGAGAATCATATTCAATCTATTACCTTATCAATCTCATCAACAACTTCAGGATTTGCGAGTGTGCTGATATCCCCAACTGGATATCCCTTAACCTTAGCCTTAATAACTCTACGCATGATCTTACCAGAACGTGTCTTTGGAAGATCTGATACCCAATTTACACATGCAGGAGTTGCAATTGGACCTATCTCCATTCTAACATGATTTATAAGTGCCTCTTTAAGGTTTTCTTCTGATTTGTAATTTTCTTTCAGTACAATAAATGCACAAATTTCTTCACCCTTTATTTCATCTGGTTTTCCCACTACAGCGGCCTCAGCAACACCAGGGTGACTTACAAGAGCAGATTCAACTTCTGCAGTGCTTATTCTGTGCCCTGCAACATTTAACACATCATCTTCTCTTCCTTGTATCCAAAAATAACCATCTTCATCCTTTCTTGCAACGTCACCACTTAGGTAGATATTCTTAAAAGTGCTCCAGTAAGCCTCAACATATCTATCAGGATCTTTGTAAAGGGTTCTAAACATTGACGGCCATGTTGATTTTATAACTAAATGTCCCCCACCACCAACAACAGATTTACCATCATCATCCACTACATCAGCTATTACAGTTGGGAATGGTTTAACAGCAGATCCGGGTTTTAGTTTTGAAATTGGTAAAGGAGTTATAAGATGCATTCCTGTTTCAGTCTGCCACCACGTGTCCATAATAGGACATTTTCCTTTCCCAATAATATTATAATACCATATCCATGCTTCAGGATTAATAGGTTCTCCCACACTTCCTAAAAGACGTAACGAACTCAGATCATATTTTTCAGGCCATTTTTCTCCAAATTTCATAAACATTCTAACAGTTGTAGGTGCTGTATAAAACACTGAAACGCCATACTTTTCAACCATGCCCCATATCCTTCCAGGATCCGGGAAATCAGGTGTTCCCTCATATATCAAAGATGTTGCCCCAATTAGAAGTGGTGCGTAAACGATATAACTATGTCCTGTAATCCAACCAATATCGGCAGCACACCACCATACATCCTCCTCCTGAATATCAAAGACAAATTTCATTGTTGTGTAAACCCCTACAGCATAACCTGCATGGACATGTACAACACCCTTGGGTTTACCTGTTGTACCCGAGGTGTATAGTATGAATAAAGGATCTTCAGAATCCATTTCTTCAGTTTTACATTCGGTATCACTGTTTTCCATAATCTCGTGCCACCAGACATCAGTTGGACTATGCATTTCAACTGGGAGGTCAGCATGATTAATAACTATCAATTTTTCAATGGATGGTATCTTATCCATTATTTTATCTACATTTTCCTTGAGATTTATGATCTTACCCCTTCTAGTAAAACCATCTGCAGTTATAGCAATTTTAGAACCTGAATCATTTATTCGGTCCTGGAAAGCTTTAGCCCAAAACCCTGAAAAAACAACAGAATGAATTGCACCAATTTTTGCACATGCAAGCATTGCAATAGGAAGTTCAAGTATCATCGGAAGATATATACTCACAGTATCTCCTTTTTCCACTCCAAAACCTCTAAGTACATTTGCAAATTTGTTTACTTCTTTGTAAAGTTCAATATAGGTCAAACTACGGACTTCTCCAGATTCTCCTTCCCATAAATAGGCTATTTTTTCTCTATTCGGCCCTTTAATATGCCTATCAAGCGCATTATGAATTATATTGAACTTACCTTCTAAAAACCATTTTGCATGGGGAGGATTCCATTCAAAAGTTTTTCTGTATGGTTTAAACCATTCAAGTTCCCTTGCAAGATCATTCCAGAACCATTCTGGATTTTCACTTGCTCTTTCAAGTAGTTCATCATAATCATGAACATCTTGTGTTTCCATCCACTTTTTTATGTTAGTTTCATCTGTCAGTATTTTTGAAGGTTTAAAAATCCTTTTTTCTTTTAGTAAAGTATCTAAATCTCTGGGCATTATATATCCTCTCTTAAATCTTTTAATACTTCGTTCTGCAACTTAAAAGTTATTTAATGATATATCTGGGATTTAAAAAATATGTTCCATAATGAGTTTAAATGGATTTTCAAGTATTATTATCTAATTTGAGACATTAATAAGTTATGAATTTTACAGCCCTAATATTTATAAAAAGTAAAAACAATATAGAAAAAGTAATGGAATCAGATAATTTACGATGTGCAGATGCACTTGTTAAAATTTTAGAACTTAATGGTGTTAAATTTCTTTTTGGACATCCCGGAGAACAGATACTACCTTTCTACGATGCAATGCGCGAATCCAAAATAAAACATATACTCATGAGACATGAACAGGGTGCTGCACATGCAGCAGATGGTTATGCTAGGGCATCGGGAAGTATTGGTGTTTGTGCTGCAACTGGAGGCCCTGGTGCTTTGAATCTTATAATGGGAGTTGCAACGGCCTATAAAGATTCTGTTCCCCTAATTGTGATAACTGGTGATGTTCCAAGGGATATGAAAGGTAAAAAAGGGTTTCAGGATATTGATATTGGGGCTGTCTTCAAACCCATCACACTCAAAAGCTTCGATATTAAAAATCCGCAAGAAGGTATTTTAACCTTAAAAAAAGCAATTGAAACTTTGACATATAACCAAAAAGGTCCAATTCATCTTAATTTTCCAAAAGATGTGCTTGAGAGTTATGTTGATAGATCGATACTGGAATCACTTGAATGTGAGAATGAAGAGTACAAAACAAAAATTGATTTTAAAAAACTGCATAAAGCTATTAAATTACTCAAAAACTCTGAAAAACCCCTTATACTTGCAGGAGCTGGAACTGTATGGTCAAAAGCATCAGATTCTCTAACAAAATTTGCTATGAAAAATGAAATCCCAGTTGTTACCACTTACCCTGCAAGAGGAGTAGTATCAGAAGAAAGTTCAATTGCACTAGGTATGATTGGTTTAAGAGGTACAGAAGCAGCCAATTATGCCGGGAAAAATTGTGATGTTTTAATAGCTCTTGGTTGTAAATTCTCAGAACGTACGTTATTGGGAATTGGAAACTGTAAAATAATTCATATTAACATCGACAAGTCCGTTTTGACAGGGGATGTTAAAATTCAGGGGGATGTTAAAGAATTTTTAGACAGGATAATGGATGTTAAATTTAAGAAAAGTGAAAACTGGCATTCAATTATTAATAAACTTTCAACTAAACACCACATAAATACAAACTATCCAAACGTCCCTATAAAACCACAAAGAGCCATTAAAGAAATATTGGATGCATCGGGAGATTCCATAGTTGTAAACGATGCCGGAACACATACTACATGGGTCACACTTTTAATATCTGTTAAAACTCCATCATCACTCCTTTTTTCTGGAGGATTCGGACCAATGGGATATGGTATTCCTGGAGCTATTGGTGCTGCACTAGCAAATCCCAATAAGAGAGTAGTTGCAGTGGTAGGTGACGGAGACTTTCAGATGACATCACAAGAACTTGCAACCATTAATGAATTAGCTCTACCAATTATTATTTGTATCATAAACAACAACTCACTAAGAATAATAAAACAATGGCAAGAAATGCAATACGGAGAAAGTTATCAAGTTGAACTTGAAAATCCTGATTTTATAAAACTTTCAGATGCATATCACGTCCTTGCATCGCGGGTTGATTCACCAGGAGAAGTTTTTAATGCAGTACAAAAAGCTTTAACTTTAAACATACCATACCTAATTGAAGTTTTAGTCGATGAAAAAGAAGAAATACCACTCCCAGAGGTTTTAGAATGAAGGTTTTAATGATAAATCCCCCATATAACTCATCAAAATATAAATTTATAGGCTTAGTGGCACCTCCTCTCGGAATAGCTTATATAGCAGCCATGCTACAAAGAAACGGCGTTACAGTAAGAATATTGGATGCACCAGCACTTGAATACGATCATGATGCAGTGAAGAATGAAATTCAAAAATATTCACCAGATATAATATCAATTACTGCTGTAACCCCAACAATTGACAGCGCCATTAAAACAGCTCAAATATCAAAGGAAGTTTGTCCAGATTCAATAACTGTTCTAGGTGGCTATCATCCCACATTCACTTATCAGGAAGTACTAAAAAACAACTATGTTGACGTTGTTGTGTGCGGTGAAGGGGAGCAAACAATGGTAGAACTCGTAGATGCTATTGAAAAGGGCAAAAATTTAAAAGAAGTAAATGGGATTGCAATCAAAAACTTCAAAACTCCACCCAGAAAAATAATAGATGATCTGGATAGTATCCCCTTTCCAGCCAGACACTTACTTCCAATGGATGAATACAAAATACTAAATATGAAATTAACTACAGGTACAATTGTATCTGGAAGAGGATGTCCCTACAACTGTTCTTTCTGCGCATCATCGGCAATGCACGGCCATAAATTGAGATTAAGATCTGCTGAAAATGTAGTGGATGAAATGGAACATCTTGTTAACGACCACGACATTGAGATGATCGCATTTATGGATGATACATTCACTATCAATAAGAACCGTGTATATGAGATATGTGAAACTATTAAAGATAGAGGACTCGATAACTATTGGGGATGCACAGCACGTGTAGATACAATATCTGAAGAACTTTTGAAAACCATGAAAGATGCAGGATGTATCACCATGTTTTTAGGTGTTGAATCGTCTGATCAACAAGTTTTAAACCAGTTAAATAAAAATACCAATATAAACAGGATAAAAAAAACATTTGAACTCACTAAAAAATATGGGATGAGAACAATTGCATCTGTGGTATTAGGAATGCCCGGAGATACAAAGAGAAGTATAAAAAGTACTATAAAATTTGTTAAAACACTTGAACCATCATATGCCGTGTTTTCACTTGCAACACCATATCCTGGAACTGAGTTTTATCTAAAAGCAGCCAGTGAGAATCTTATAAAAATTAATGACTGGTCCAAATATACTCTTCTGAGTCCTGTGCTTGAAACAGTTGATTGTTCCCTTGAAGAGCTTAGAAAGCTTCAAAGAAAAGCATTTACAGAATTTTATTTAAGACCCGGATACATTGCCAGGAGAACTTGGATAGACGGACCAATAATCCTTAAAACGATAGCATCCATTGTAAAGGGTGTTTAAAGGTATATAACTACTATTTTTAATATATTTTCATCTAGCTAATGATATGATAATAGTATAGTTAAATGAAAAAGAACTATCAATAATTTCAAAAATTGAAGATGAATCCCTTAACAACGAAGGAAAATGAAATTTAAAATACTAGGGAATAGATTTATACTCTTAAAAAAATTAAAAAAAAAGAAAAGTTCAAAAATAGATTAAAAGAATTCTAAAGTGTTATTTCCAGGCATGTATGTTTCCTGTACTGCAGAAACTCCAGTTCCCAATTCTATTTCGTAACCATATTCTTTTAGAGACATTTCAAGGGCTGCGATAGTTGAAATTATTTCTCTGTGTGTTATGTTTCCCATGTGGCCTATTCTGAAAACATTGCCCTTAAGATGATCTTGACCACCAGCAAGTTCAATTCTATACTTGTTACGCATAGTACCCCTTAGGTTTTTATCAGTCATTCCTTCAGGGATGTTTATTGCTGTAACAGTAGCTGATGAAGCTTCTTCATTGGCAAAAAGCTCTAAGCCCATTGCTTTAACACCATTAATAGTTGCTTTTGCAGCCTGCTCATGTCTTTTTATCCTTGCTTCAAGACCTTCTTCCATTATCATCTTTAAAGCTTCATTCATGGCATACATTAGTGATACTGATGGAGTGTATGGTGTTTCTGGAACTGCTTTTTCTCCACTTTTTCGGTATTTCTTCAAATCAAGATAATATGTCTTGGATTTAGTTTTATCGACTACATTCCAGGCATTATTATTTAAGGTAATTGCAGCCATTCCTGGCGGTGCAGCCAGACATTTTTGTGAACCTGTTACACACATATCAATACCAAAATTATCAACCTGTACATCGTCTCCCCCCAGGGATGAGACTGTATCAACAACATAAAGTGCATCAAAATCTTTGAGGACCTTGCCTATTTCTTCTATTGGGTTTGCAACACCAGTAGAAGTTTCATTGTGAACCATTGTCACGGCTTTAATATCTTCTTCCTCTTCAAGAATGTAACGAACATCATCAGGATTGGCAGCATTCCCCCATTCCACAGTTAATTCAACAGGAATTCCCTGATGAGTTTCAGTTATTTGCATGAACCTCTCACCGAACTTTCCACCAACTATGTTAAGGATTTTATCGCCCTTCTCAATCACATTTCCTAGTGCTGCTTCCATTGCAGCAGTACCTGAACCTGTAATTAAGTAAGACTGATTTTCTGTCTGAAATACTTCTGACATCATTTCGTTTGTGTCATTTAGAATTTCACCAAAAACTGCACTCCTATGATTCACTATGCTCTTTGACATGGCTTTTAAGACTCGCGAGGAAACCCTCGTAGGTCCTGGTATCATCAGCAACGTCTCATACATCTAAAAAAACCTCCGATTTTATAGTTAAGATTAACTTAATTCATTTCTTTGTTGTTTAACTTATCACCCTTTCTCAAACCCCAGTACCAAATTTTGTTGTTTAATTGGTGATGAATAATATATGAAAAATGATAATGATATACTTGACTATTGTTTGAAAAATTTGATTCTAGCCTTCAAAGATATTCATCTAAACACCAAAATATTCAGTAATTAGTTTAAAAATAATCATTGCTGAAAGAATCTGGTTCGTATTAAAGAATAATGTAATATAGAAGATTAATATTGTCGTTTTAGATCTATTGTTAGATTATGACAGGGAACTCATTACTACCCGTATTTTAATATAACAAATATGAATAATCATTGAATATAAATTTTGATAATTAGTTATAAAAGTCTGAGTTTATTTATGTTTGATATTACAACTCATTTATATGAATCTTGAAGAATGGTTTTCATGGTATAATGAGATATTGGAAGTATTTGGCTTTGACAAGGAAATGGATGAAAAATCTGCTGGAATACTCAGAAAACTTCTTAAAGATAAAAATAGCCTATCTCCCCCAGATTTAATTATCAAACCTAACACAATTATTTTTGGAGCCGGACCTTCACTTAAAAGGAATTTGAAAGAACTTAAAAAGTTAAAACTAGATGATTTCACCATTATATGTGCAGATGGTGCTGTTACAGCTCTTTTTGAGGAAGAAATGATTCCAGATGTAGTTGTTACTGATCTTGATGGCAAGATTGAGGATATAATAGAATCAAACAGAAGAGGAGCTATGATGATTGTACATGCACATGGTAACAACATAGACAAAATAAAAAAATATGTTCCCCTCCTTGAAAATGTTCTAGGAACTACACAGAGTATTCCCCTTGATAATGTGTATAATTTCGGAGGATTCACAGACGGAGACAGATGTCTTTTCCTTGCAGTGGAATTTGGTGCAAAAAATATAGTGATCGCTGGTATGGACTTTGGGAAAATAATAACACGTTACTCAAGACCAGATATTGTTGGAAGTCAAGGTCTAGCAGACAATATAAAGGAAAAAAAACTTGAATACGCAAAAAAACTTGTTGAATGGATTGCAAAAAATGAAAATGTGATGATCTTCAATTTATCACATGGAGAAAAGATCAAGGGTGTTACAGATATTGATATAGATTATTTTCACCATAATTTTCAAAAATAGTGTACAATGTAAATAATTTTTTTGTATATAACCAATATTTTTATAATCAAAGCCACCAAATAAGAAAACATGGGTATCGATGATATACTACTTTTTGATGAAACAATATTCAAGAATATAGACGCTTTCAATCCAGATTATGTTCCCGAAAATTATCTTCACAGAGAATCACAGATGGAAGCTCTTGCTATATGTTTAAGGCCAGCCCTTAGAGGAGGGCGTCCAATTAATACAGTTGTTCTAGGTTCTCCGGCTACTGGAAAAACAACTGCAATAAATAAGATCTTCAACATAGTTGAAGGAACTTCTGATAGAGTTGTGTGTGTTTATGTAAACTGCCAGCTCCATACAACCCGTTTCAATATCTTTTCTCAGATATATAATAAGATATTTGGGCATATGCCTCCTGAAACAGGTGTTCCATTTTCACGGATTTATGGAAGTATAATGAAGTACCTACAGACTGAGAAAAAATCAATGGTAGTTGCACTTGATGATGTGAGCTATCTATTCCATAGTAAAAATGCTAATAAAATATTTTATGATATATTAAGGGCTCACGAAGAATTTAAGGGAGTTAGAACAGGTATATTTGCAATTTTATCCGATATTGAATTCCGCTACATGCTTGACAAAAATGTCACTTCAGTGTTCATACCTCAAGAAATTATTTTTGAACCATACACAACACAAGAAATGTTTGACATATTAAAAGACAGGATAAAAGCAGGTTTCTATCCAGATGTAATATCTGACGATATTTTACAACAGATTGCAGAATATGCATCATCTGCAGGGGATCTGAGGATGGGAATAGACTTATTAAGGGTCAGTGGAAACTTTGCAGAAGCAGATGCATCAAAAACTATAGAAAAAAAGCATCTAATAGAAGCAGCTAAAAATACAGGATCACCAAACCTCAAAAGCACACTTAAAACCCTTTCTAAGGATGAAAAAATTCTTCTAAAAACTATAATTGATTTCAACAAAGACGATCTGATTGCAGGGGATCTTTATAAGAGTTTCAGTGAAAAAACTTCGACTAGCTATGCCTCATTTGATAGAACATTGAATAAATTGGAATTTTTAAGGCTCATTGACACAAAATTCACGGGTAAAGGTGTTAAGGGTAATTCTAGAATTATTATTCTGAGATTCGATACCGAAGAAATATTGAAGTGTCTTGAAAGAGTTCAATATTTGAAAAACAAAAATGGATAATTAGACGCTCATTGGCATGTTAGAATTCGGAGTACCTGCCACCAACATTATACTTGCAATTAAAACCACAACAATTGTAAATATAATGAAACATGATTTAGGGTCTATAAAGTATTCATCTAAATATTCAAAGATTCTTGCTTTTTTTCTTAGATCTGGTATCTGATTTCTTCCATAATTTCTTTGCATAAAAATCCCCTCCTAATATTAGAGATCATGATAACTTTATTTAAAAGAAGAGATAGAGAGCGTTTGATAAGTAATATCTCAGTAAATTTGTTTTATTACAATAACAAAAATTTGGTAAATAACCTAAACTAATAGTATATTCCACAAGTAAGTACACGAGGTTAAATATTGGAAGCCACTAAAAAGAAACATTTAAAATATGAATTTTTCGATGTTACAGCTGATGTAGGATACAGAGCATATGGCCAAAGTCTTCAAAAAGCCTTTGAAAACGCTGCCATTGCAATGTTCGAAGTAATAACAGATACATCTACTATATTACCAATTATCGAAAAAAATATTCATTTGGAAGCCGAAGATGACTGTGCAATACTATATGACTGGCTTTCAGAATTACTTTTCCTACATGATGCAGAATATCTAGTTTTCTCTAAATTTGAGGTAAAACTTTATTCTAAAATTGATGCTGGAGAAAAAAAATATATCATTGATGCTTCAGCTTTTGGAGAAGAATTTGATCCATCAAGACACGAGAGACGATCTGAAGTTAAAGCTGTCACTTATCACATGATGAATATAAAATTTGAAGATAGTTACATAGTACAAGTAATTCTTGACATTTAATTAAATCAAATCTTTTTTTAGGGATCTCAATCCTTAAACAATAAATTCCATTCAATACTTTTCCTTTTTTTAAAAACAATTAAATTTCTGATGATTTAAAATCAAACTAAGCTTTTTACCATAATATTAAATCTTTTGTAATAAATTGAATTTTTTTTTATCTTCAAAAATTAAATCAAAATATATATAAGCAATTGTGGATAAGATGTAATAAGATGAAATAGAATGTATTTTTTAGGATTTTTTTTGAATGGAGGTTCCATTATGGTTGAAGTTGTAAAAAAAGGTGGGGGTAACGAACCATTTGATGGTGAAAAAATAAGAAAATCTATTGAAAAGGCAGCCATTGATGACGATTATTCCTTAGATAGAATAAAAAATATAATAGACAAAACCATTAAAGATATAACTGAAGAAGCCGAAAAAAGTGGCGAAATAGATACAGATGCCATTAGGGATAGCATATTCAACAGATTTGAGAAGAATGAGTCTTCCATTGTGAAATCTGGGAAAAATTTCGATACAAAATATAAACCCTAAAATTTAAAGTATAAAACTAAGGCATATTAAGGAGTTGAATTAGAAATGATGGATGAACTGATGGAAGAGGCAGAATGGATTGAAGAGGAAGAATGGATTGAAGATAGTTGGATGGAACTTGAAAAAGCCAGGGGTGAAAAAGCACTCAAATGTAGTAAAAAAAAGCCCAAAGCTTCTAAAAAAGAAAGTAACTCTTTAGAAGAACTAACAATTATCTTTGAGGATACAGACAATTTAAACATAGAAGATACTTACGGAATAAAAATTAAAGGAAATAATATAATTGCAGGTAGACATAGTGGAAATAACACTTCTTTCAAAGAAGTTAATGTAAATAAAATAAAAGGGAAAAGATTCCTTGAATATGTAGCTGGTCAGATAGAAAACGCATCAGGACTTGAATTAAAGCTCACGTTGGCATTTGAAAAGGGTTATTCCATAGAAATAACTGACTACAGTTTAGTTGGGGAGTATAAATAATTTAGATTTACTCCAAACTACATTTATTTTGGAATCAATCTTTCTTTTTCAAGGTTTTTAACCAGTCAAATACCTCTTCTGAAATATTTTCTGAAATATCTTCTATCCAGTCTTGTTCACTCCATTTACACACATCTTCTTCGGCAATGTCTCCAACAACATCTTCAACTCTATCGTTGTCACTCCAACCTCCAACATCAGATTCACAGAAATTAAAGTTTTTATCCTTATTTTCAAATAGCAAATCCCATGTTTGGGAGTTTCTTAGCTCCCAGAACCAATAAAAGTTCATTACTGTTTCCTCTTCGGGATTTATATCTTCAAATCTCTCTTCTTTACTATACCCAACAATTAAAACATTATCATCATCCAGATATATTCTTTTTTCATATGTATCCTCTGAGTCGGGCATTCGCTCCAGTTTTGTATTTTCTATTTTGTCAACAAGTTCTTCTTTGCTAATCATCATTACTCTCCTCAACATCACGTCTAAATTATTTCTTATTATAATTATGGTAATAACTGCACTTATTTTTATCCATATAATTAAAATTTAAGAGATAATTTATTGTGTGTTAACAGGGGGTGTAAAGAAATTAAATTTAGTTTAACATTGTTTTAAACAAGTATCAGAACGTTTTTATGCTTTGGATTACATATATTAGACATAATATTTTGAACATATGAAAATTAATATCTAAAAATTCAAAGTTAGAACAATTATTAAAATGAACTTGGAAAACAGTGCTACAGAATATCAAAATTGCTAGGACAACAATAATTCAAAAATTAGGATTTAAACTGAATTTAAAGTTTTTATGAGAATTATTTAGATTTATTGATTTAGAGGTGTTGTAAATGACTTATAATCTGATAAAAGAGCAAGTGTATTCTGTTGGTGCTATAGATTGGGATAGAAGAATTTTTGATGAATTGATCAGTATTCCAAATGGAACAAGTTATAACTCCTTTATTGTAAAAGGTAAAGATAAAACAGCATTGATAGACACTGTTGATCCAACTAAAACCAACGAATTACTGGATAATCTTAAAAAATTAGATGTTGATATAGATTATATTGTTATTAACCATGCTGAACAGGATCATTCAGGAACAATTCCCAAAATACTTGAAAAATATAGTGATGCTATTATTGTAACCAATACTAAATGTAAAGAATTTCTTAGCGAATTTCTCCCACTTACTGATGCAAAATTCAGGGTTGTTGGAGATGGAGATAGTTTAGATCTTGGCGGTAAAACACTTGAATTTATAATTACGCCATGGGTGCACTGGCCAGATACAATGGTTACTTACCTAAATGAAAACAAAATACTTTTCTCATGCGATTTTTTTGGCTCACATTTGGCAACAAGTGAATTATTTTCAAATGAAGATATTTACAAATTAGCCAAAAGATATTATGCCGAGATAATGATGCCCTTCAGAACCATTATTACAAAGAACCTTGAGAAATTGGAAAATTTGAACATTGATATTATAGCTCCAAGCCATGGTCCTTTATACAAAAACCCAGAATTTATAATTAACGCATATAAAGATTGGACATCTAACAATACCAAAAATGAAGTTATCATACCTTACATATCAATGCATGGAAGCACCAAACGTATGGTAGAATATTTAGTTGATTCCTTAATTGATAGGGGAATAACAGTTAAACCATTGAATTTGACCCTTACTGAAAGTGGCGAATTAGCCTTAGACCTTGTAGACGCTACAACCATGGTTATTGCTTCACCAACTGTATTAACAGGCCCACATCCCAGCGTTGTTTATGCCACATACCTTGCAAATGCCCTCAGACCAAAATTAAAATTAGTTTCTGTAATGGGTTCCTATGGATGGGGTGGAAGAATGCTTGATTTGATCACAGGAATGATAGGTAATTTAAAGGTAGAAATGATCTCACCATTAATTATTAAGGGATTTCCAAAGGAAGAAGACTATAAAAAAATAGAAGCAATGGCCAATGAAATTGTTTCAAAGCATGAAGAACTTGGAATTATTGAAAAACGATAACATCATTTATCAAATAACACCATTACAATTGTCAGATAATAGTATTAAGGGAATAAAATTATATGAGTTGGAACATAAAATCATATGTATTATGCAATATTAAATCAATAAATTATATTAGTTATTTGTGGTTAAATTACTTTAATAGAATATAAAAAGCTTTAAAACATGATTTAGAAATAATTAGATATTAAATTAGATTTATGGGATGAATCATTGTTTTTAAAAGCAATATTTATAATTTAGTATTAGTTTCTGTTTTGGGGAGTTGTTCATGGTTATAGAAGAATTGAAAAAAATAAGAGAATGTGTTTGGGAGATTCCAACAGAGTACAAAAAAGGGATGAGAGTTCCTGGAAGAATATATTTGGACGATAACGCTATAAAAACTGTTGAAAAAGGTGCTATTGATCAAGTTGCAAATGTAGCTTGTCTTCCGGGTATTCAAAAGTTTTCAATAGGACTTCCGGATATTCACTTTGGGTATGGATTCAGTATTGGTGGTGTTGGAGCTTTCAGTGCTAAAAATGGAGTCATCAGCCCCGGTGGTGTTGGATTTGATATTAACTGCGGAGTACGATTATTAAGAACCAACCTAACCGAAGATGATGTCAAACCAAGAATAAACGAACTTGTTGATACACTTTTCAAAAACATTCCCTCAGGAGTAGGAAGTAAAGGTAAATTAAGGCTTAAGGAAGGAGAAATCGATGACGTACTTGACAACGGTGCAAAATGGGCTGTTGAAAATGGTTACGGATGGGAATCTGACCTTAAATATCTTGAAGAGAATGGAAAGATGGATGCAGCCGATTCTTCCAAGGTTAGTGATAAAGCCAAGAAAAGAGGAATACCACAATTAGGATCTCTTGGATCAGGTAATCATTTCCTAGAAATTCAGAAAATGGAGGATATATATGATGAAAATGCTGCTAAAATCTTTGGAATTGAGGAAGGTCAAATCACTATTATGATACATTCTGGTTCAAGAGGCTGTGGACATCAAGTATGTGCAGACTACCTAAGAACTATGGACAAGGCATATAAAAGATATAATATTAATCTACCAGACAGACAGCTTGCATGTGCGCCTGCAGATTCAAATGAAGCCCAGGATTACTTCAAGGCCATGGCATGTGCCGCCAACTATGCATGGACCAATAGGCAAATGATAGTACATTGGGTAAGGGAATCATTTGAACAAGTTTTCAATAGAGATGCAGATGATATGAACATGGGTATTGTCTATGATGTAGCTCACAATATTGCAAAATTAGAATCACATACCATTAAAGGCCAAAAAACTGATGTATATGTACACAGAAAAGGGGCAACAAGATCATTTGGACCCGGAAGGGAAGAAGTGCCAAAAGAATATCGGGTAATTGGACAACCTGTTATGATACCTGGTACAATGGGTACTGCATCTTATATTCTTCATGGAACAGAAAAAGCAATGGATGAAACATTTGGTTCCACTGCACATGGAGCAGGGCGTAAAATGAGCAGAGCAGGAGCAAAAAGAGAATACAATGGTGTTGAAGTTAAAAAGATGCTTGAATCAAAAGGAATCACTATAAAAGCTAATTCAATGCCCGTTGTAGCTGAAGAAGCACCAGGTGCTTATAAAGACGTGGATGAAGTTGTTAGAACATGTCATGAAGCAGGAATTTCTTTATTAGTAGGTAAAATGATACCCATTGGAGTTGCAAAGGGGTAAATACATTTTATTTATAATTAAACAATATTCTTAAAATTATAGGAAATAAAAAAATGATAGGAATTATTGGCGGTACTGGAGTTTACGAAATTGTAACCATGGGTGATGAAATTGATAAACGCGTTTTAAAAACGCCTTATGGGAATTCTCCTGAGATTTCTCTATTTCAACTTCATGGCAAACGTGTGGCTTTCATGCCAAGACATGCAAAAGGACATTCAAATCCCCCACACATGATTAATTACCGTGCAAATATTTATGCAATGAAAAAATTGGGTGTAGAAAGAATATTAGCTACCAATGCAGTAGGATCACTTGAAAGATCAGTGAATCCAGGAGATTTTGTTATCCCTCATGACTTTATTGATTTTACCAAAATGAGGAAAGGATCTTTTTATGATGACAGAACAGTTCACATTGATGTTACAGAACCCTACTGTAATGAACTGAGAAGTACCATAAAATCCTCGGGCGATGTTATTGATGGTGGTGTTTATGTATGTACAGATGGACCAAGATTTGAAACACCTGCAGAAATTCAGATGTTCCATATGCTTGGTGGTACAATTGTTGGTATGACTGGAATACCAGAAGCAGTATTGGCACGTGAACTAGAAATGTGTTATGCAAGTATATGTACTGTATCCAACTATGCGGCTTCAATATCTCCTACCAATCTAACCATAGACGAAGTTTTTGAAATAATGGATAGGAAAAAACATGATCTGGTAAAGCTCATGGATATCTCCATCTCCAAAATGTCTGAAGAAAGAAGTTGTCACTGCATGGGTGCACTTAAAGGTGCAGAGATATGATGTCCAGGAATAACATGGTGTTTAATCAACGGTAACTCCAATATTATTGTAAGTAATCTAAAGTTGAAAACCAGTACATAATATATATATAGAATGATACAAAATAAAAGTTGGATTATTAATAAAATATAAATTAATTTATAAGTCTTGTAACCCATAAGAATAAATATTCTAACCCATATCTGAATTTTTAGATGAATAAAATTATAAAAACTTATTTAAATTATTTAAAGGACGATAATATGTTAAATGAACTTCAGAAAGAGATCATAGCACTCAAAAAAGATAAAAATGCTATAATACTGGCACATAATTATCAAACTGGAGATATACAGGAAATTGCGGATTTTATTGGAGACTCACTTGAGCTCTGCATAAAAGCTTCTCAGATTGTTGACTCTGATCTAGTTGTATTTTGCGGAGTGGATTTCATGGCAGAAACAGCAGCTATTTTGAATCCAAATAAACGAATAGTATTACCTGATAAAGAAGCAGAATGTCCCATGGCACATATGCTAACTGCTGATGAACTTAGAATATATAAAGAAAGATATCCTGATGCAGCTGTGGTTCTCTATGTAAATACACTTGCCGAAGCAAAAGCTGAAGCAGATATACTTTGTACGTCTGCAAATGCTGTAAAAGTAGTAGAAAGTCTTGATGAAAACAGAATATTATTTGGTCCGGATATGAACCTTGCTTGGTTTGTTTCTCATCAAGTAAAAGATAAGGAGATAATTCCTGCACCTGAAAGTGGACATTGTTATGTACATAAAATGTTTAACTTAGGGGATCTGTATTTCTTAAGGGAAAAACATCCTGACGCAGACATACTTGTACATCCTGAGTGCGATCCAGAGGTTCAAGAATATGCAGATTATGTTCAGAGTACAGGAGGCATGATTAAACATGTTGCAGAGTCTCCGAAAATCACTTTCATAATAGGAACAGAAGTGGATCTAGTTACAAGGCTTAGAAGGGAAAATCCAGGTAAAACCATAATTCCTGCACTCAATGAAGCAATATGTGAAAATATGAAATTACACACACTTGAGAAAGTGAAAAATTCTATTATTAATCAAGAATTTGTTGTCAAAGTCCCAACAGATGTAGCTGAGAAAGCAAAAAATGCAATAGATAAAATGCTTGAGATATCTTAAATAAAAAATTAATTATTTTTTTTTATTAATTCTTCATTTTATTTCAGACATATTAAAGTTTAAATTAAAAAAATATTTTTTTAAGATTATTCCATTACCCTCAATTTTTTCAAAAGACTCGTCCTTTCATCTTTTAATTTTTTTAAAATTTTTTCATCAGGACTTTCCTGTTTTTCAAGATATGCTATTGTAACAGTTATTGCATGAAGATTTGTTTCTGTCTGGTTTATAGGCATTTTTACTCCTCTAAATTTATATTAAACTAATAAATAAATATTTGTTCCATATGAAATTAATAGTATTGTTTAGGTATGATATGGATATTAAATGATATAAATAAAGGAATATACAAAAACTTAAAAAAATAGGAATAAAATTCTATCCAAATAATAATCATCTTGGAAAGGTTAAAATTTATGCAATCAAAACGAGGAGTTGTTAATCTACCCCTTCATGGAGGTAAAGCACCTAAATGGCTGTTTAATAGGATGGTAAAATTAACAACAGGCGTTGTGGATGTGATGCTCTATGAATATGATTCAGATGAATTTTTAAGACGTATCTCCAATCCTCACTGGTTCCAAGCCTTTTCTTGTGTATTGGGTTTTGATTGGCATTCTTCAGGAACAACTACAACTACGTGTGGTGCATTGAAAATGGCCATCAATGCAGAAGAACATGGAATGATAGTTGCAGGAGGAAAAGGGAGGGCATCGAGAAAAACCCCTGCAGATATTGAAGCTGCAGGAGATATATTTTCTCTGTCCACAACAAAAATTGAAGATCTAATCCATTCAAGCAGAATATCTGCCAAGATCGACAATTCATGTATACAGGATGGTTATCAACTTTACCATCATTCATTCTTGTTAACAGAAGGGGGAAATTGGGCTGTAATTCAACAGGGAATGAACCAAGAAACTCGTTATGCTAGGAGATATCATTGGCTAGGCGAATCAGCTGATAATTATCTTGAAGAACCACATATGGGGATCTGCTGTGATATTCAAAACCCAAAAACACTGGATATGACTTCCATGGATAGTAATGAAGCAAGGAATGTTAGTGTAGATCTCATTTGTGACAACCCTGAACACTTAAAGAAATATTTTAAGGATAGAACACCCATATTATCAAAGTCACAGATGAAACTTGATAACTACTTCAATGAATTCAAAATGCCTCGCCACCATCCTGTATTGGATCAAGACCTTTCGGATCGTGAATTTGAAGTTTTGAAACGTGCATGGGAAATTCAACCTTCAAATTATGAAGAATTGATTTCACTTGAGGGAATGGGACCAAAGAAGATAAGGGCACTTGCATTGATATCAGACCTTGTATATGGTTCAACACCAAGCTGGGAGGATCCTGTAAAGTATAGCTTCACCCATGGCGGGAAGGATGGATATCCCTATCCAGTTGATCGTGAAGTCTATGATCATTCGATTCAAACATTAAAAGACGCTTTAGATCAAGCTAAACTTGAAAAAAAAGATAAATATCATGCCATAAAACGTCTTGAAGGACTAGTTAACCATTGAATATTCTCAATTTTAATTTTATGGATAGATTTTATTACAGAATTGTACTGATTCCATATGAGTTTTATACAAAGAAATTGTTTCTAATTTTTATTCATCTTCCTGGTAACTTCCATTGTATTCACCAGAACCAGTAACATCAAACACAACACCCTGTGCTATTCTTTCACCCTTTTTAACTGTATAATCAAATTCTCCATAATTGTATACCATAAATTGTAGTGTTCCATAAAATCCAGGGTCACCCACAGCCGTGTGAACAGATATGAATGATCTTAAAAGAGTGGAACGTGGTAGATAGAGCATTGAACAGCCTTTTGGTATCTTTATTTTCCGGTCTATAGTTACAAGATATGCTGTTTTAGGTTTTAATACATAAATAGGGGGTTCTAACTTTTCTAGTTCAGGTAGATTTTTTTCATTGTCAATTAAAGATCCTGGTCCAACTTGTATGAAAACTTCATTAATTCTTAAATCAATTCCTGAAGGTTGTACAAGTTCTTTGAAATCTGGAAATAATTTTTTTAGTTCATTTTCTCCAAGCATTTAGTTAACCTCATAAAAATTTTAAATTATTTAAGTTACTTTTTTAATTTATGCTTTGAATGCTTAAATTGTTTTTCCTGATTTAATTTTTTACCCCTAAATTTAAGATGAAGTTAGATTCTAAAATAGATATTACATGGAAATAACTAATTTTTTCAATAAATTTAACAGGAGATAGCAATTTGGAAAACGTTAAAAAACATTTTGAAGAAGAAGCAGAAGAATTTGACAAAACCATTCAACAATTGATACCATTGTACTCTGAAATGATAGATTCCATGATTACTGCATTACCATATAATGTTTCCGATAAATTTAAAGTGCTTGATCTAGGTTGCGGAACAGGAAATGTATCTAAAGCTGTTAAAGAAAGATTTCCCAGAGCAATGATTGACTGTATAGATATTGCCGAGAATATGATAGAAATGGCAAAGATCAAACTTGAAGATTACAAAGACATAAAATATTATACTGGAGACTTCGCTGAATTTGATTTTGAAGCAAAATACGATGTTGTTGTTTCCTCTCTTGCACTTCACCATATAAAAACAGATGAAGAAAAAAAGAGATTCTACATGAGAATTTATGGTGTTTTAAGTATGGGAGGAGTTTTTCTTAATTCAGACAGTGTTCTTGGATCAAATGAAAGTTTGAACGAAATTTATATGGAAAAATGGGTTGAATTCATGTTACAGAATGTAACAAAGGAAGAAGTGGAAGAAAAATGGCTACCAAAACATGAGGAGGAAGATTTTCCAGCTCCCCTAATCAAACATCTTCAATGGTTAAATGAAATAGGATTTGAAAACATTGATATTGTTTGGAAGTACTATGGATCGGCTGTTTATTGTGGAACAAAACCATAAACACGATTTTAATAAAAAAACAAGATATTTATAATAATAATAGCAAATATACACCATATTAGATCAAAATTATTCCTCAGGAGAAACGAAACATGAAAGCCAACGAGTTTATTGGAATGAAAGTACTTGATAAAGAAGCAAATGAAGTGGGTAAAGTAGCGGAAATTGCTGTTGTCTTTAAAAAATGTCTTGTAGACAAGATATTTGTATCAATGGGTTCTGCCTTGAGCAAAAAATATTTGGTAATAGTTGAAGAAGATATAGCCGAGATTGGAGATTATTTACAGTTAAAAATCGATAAAGCAGGGTTAGAAGAACAGGTTAAAGTTGATAAGATTGATGATTTCCTGGGTAATGCAACAAAATATAAAGATTTCATTGGAAAAACAGTTCTAACCAAAAGTGGAATGGACGTTGGTAAGATCACAGACATGGTGATAGATCCAAAGGGTTGCCTCATACACAATATCGTTGTAACAACAGGTGGCACTCTGAACAAAAAACATATTATGATATCTGACGAAGATATAGATGCTATGGGAGATTATTTGATACTTAATTTAGACCAAAAACAAGTAGAAGATAGAACAGATTAAAATATTTTTATTTTTTTTAAATTATAATATTAGAATAATTACAAAGATTTTTATTCATTAAAAAGAAAATCTGTTAATTTATCCTATAATCTGTTCAACCATCCATTCAGGTTTAAACTCAATTATATCCGAATAAGACTGCCCTACTCCTAAAAATAATATTGGTTTTTGTATTACATATCCAATAGACAGGGCTGCGCCACCCTTGGCATCAGCATCAGCCTTTGTTAGGATTATACCATCAATCCCAACAGCTTCATTGAATTTTTGAGCTTGTTCAACTGAATCATTCCCTGTTAATGCGTCACCAACATATATAATCAGATCAGGATGTATAACACGTTTAATTTTCTTCATTTCATCCATTAAATTGATATTTGTCTGCATTCGACCAGCAGTATCAACAAGAACCAGTTCTTTGCCCTTTGCCTTAGCATGTTCAACTGCATCAAATGCCACAGCAGCAGGATCTGCACCTTTCTTATGTTTAATTATTTTAACTCCTAATTTATCAGCATGATGGGTTAACTGTTCAATTGCACCCGCCCTGAAAGTATCTGAAGCAGCGATAACTGGCGTATATCCCTTTTCCAATAAGTAAGTTGAAATTTTAGCAATTGTAGTGGTTTTTCCAGTACCATTTATTCCCACAAACATTATCTTTAATGGCTCACCAGATTTTTTAGCATTTTCTGCAAGTGAAATCACATCTTTGCTTTCAATATCTAAAATATTTGATATTGCCTTTTTTAGGGCATCTCGTGTAAAATCTGTAACATCGCTTCTACGCCGTATTTTACGACCAATCAAATCGTCCTTAACAGAATTAATTATTTTCTCAGCAACATCCATTGCTACGTCGCCTTCTAATAGTGCTAATTCAAGTTCAAATAAAATATCATCAATATCTTTTTCAGATATGGTTTTATTTCTAACAAAAGAGAATATACCCGATTTATCATCTGATTCTTCAGAAGTTTCTGATTCGATGAGTTCAGTTTCATCAGAAATTGGAGTTTCCAATTCTGAAGATTCTTTTACAATTGATTTCTCATCTTTAATTTCTTCAGTTTCATTGGATTTTCCACGAAGAAATCCCAACATTCCTGATTTTTTTCCGTCTTCAACTTTTGATTCTGTTTCAGACGATCTATCATCCACAGGTTTTGTATCAGGTTTCTCAACAGATTTAGGAGATTCAGATTTTTCAGTAGATTTAACAACCTCTGTTTCCTCTGATGCAGCTTCTAATTCTTCTTCTGCTGTTACTTTATCTGATATCTTTCCAATTGTACCTGTAAACTTCTTTTTAAGTGATTCAAACAAAGAGCTTTCACTCCCTTAAATTTAAAATATAATTATTTAATAAAGGGTAAAAGGAATAATCTAATTTAGACTTCTCCTTCAACTTTCTGCATTAGTTCCTCTGCTTCAGGACTCCTCTGCATTATGTATTCAGTTATCTTCTGAAGATCCGATGCCATTTTTTCTTTAAGCTCTTCAAGTTCTTTCTTTTGTTCGGCTATAGTTTCTTTAGCATCATCTACTGTCTTTTTAACAGCTACCCCCGCTCCAAGACCAATTATTACTTCTTCAGTATTTTTTAATTCTGTTATAAGGAAGGATCCTGCACCTATAGGTACTAGTGTTTCTTTATTATCTTCTCCTTTAACAGTTTCCAAAGTGTCCATAGCAACTTGGAGTTCGGTAATAGTTGCGTTTAAAGTATCAATTTGTTGCTGAAGTACTTCTGCCTGTCCTTGATATGTATTCAGTTCTTTCACCAACGCTTCAAGTCTTTGTCTATCTTCCATCAGATCACCTGTTGGATAATGCTTTGATGATTGGATCTACAGATTCTTCAATAGAGATCTCTTTGATATCATCAATGAATATCTTGCTTCTACCTATCCTATGTTTGCTACCAAACTCAGAATATATTTTTTCACGTATGTCGTCTTCACTTATAGCTTTTAACTCTTTTGTGAAGTGTTTAAGGCCTTGGCCCATCATAAATTTTCCCTGAACTCTAAATATCTTTGTCTTCATAAATATCCCTCAAGAAAACCAAATGCTTCCTCTATTCTTGCAAGTTCAGGACCTGTTGTGTTCAGTCCTACCATAACTCCCTTTGAGTTGGCTACTGCACAAGCACCCACAAGTTGTGTTCCGTTGTTAACGGTTCCCACATCTACAGGAGTTTTGAATAATTTTTCAATAAATTCAATTTCATCCTCGCTAGCAGCTGGATGTACTAATACTCCTTTGTTGGTTGCTGTTGCAACTGATCCTGTAATTTTAAAATTTGCTATACTTCCTCTTTGAACTTCAACGTCTAAAACATGGGATATCGTTTCAATGGCTTTATCTGAGATAAGCGGATGCACGAGTGCCCCAAAGTCATTTGCAAGAATAATATTTCCTACTGCAGTGAGTTTGTCTGGTATTCTCTCAACTTCAATCCCTTCTTCTCGGATTATTTCTAACTCATTGTCAAAGGCATACTTTGAAACAACTATACCATTTGAATTTCCGCATGTTAATGCCCCAGTCAAGTTACTTCCACTGATAGGGGTTTTGATAACCGAAACATCTAAACATTCTGTTATCAAATCAACCATTCCATCCAATATATTTGTAGGAGTAATAGCAATTTTTTCTGTGGCTGATATTGAAACGCCAAGATTTGGGCTTCCGCCAATATTAATCCTTCTAATCATAAACTCACCTATTCTACTAAGGTGACTGATACAGAACCATCCTCTTCCTTTACTGCCTTCACTTTGATTTTTGGTGGTACCTTTTGAATTCCTCTCTCCCATATTTTCTCGTTAACAGAGGTATCTATTTTGATATCATCAGATTTCATGTGTTTTTTTAGGAATTCTCTTACCAATCTAATTGCCTTAGGAGACCTTATGGTCCTCGGTACTCTTTTAACATCCCTTAATGGGATAATGTAAACTCTTTCCATTTAAATCACCTATGCTTTGACTTTACTTCTTCTCCATTGCCTCATCTTCGGATGAGTCCGGACTTTTCTTGACGTTTTAAGCATAACCCATAGAGGTACGCGTCTGTTTTGTTTTGTGGCTTTTGAAAGTCTTAATTTCTTTGCACATGGTTTATTTCTACTCATTTTCTCTCCATCCTATTACTCTTGATTGTAAATGTTCTGGGAATATTTTAAAGGCTAGCTCTTCACCTTCAAGTTTTGAAATAAGAAATCTTATCTCTATCTCATAGTCAGAATTATTTTCCATGCTTGTTAACTCTTTTTTTACATGGAATAAAGCATTTGAAAGACTATTTATGGATTTATGACCTAATCCTCCAAGATTAATGTATTCAACATCATTTCTATCTTCAAAACTTCTAATTTGGTTTAAATCGAGTTTTGGAACCTTATCATCTCGCCTTGTTCCATCGGAAACAACTGAATAATCATTAGCTATAAGTTCAAGTGCGTATGTATGTACTTTGTTTATACCGTTGTTGGGAAATCCATCATTTATTATGGTTTTCACAGCATCTTTAAGTACATCAGGTTCTCCTTTCAGAATTCGGTGTTTGAACCCGAGTTTTGATGAGGATTCTGCTGCTGCTTTCCATGAGGGATAAAATCCAAAGTTAACAGTTACCAATTCAACTTGGTATCCTAAATTTTTTAGAATAACTGCAATTATTGAACTATCTTTTCCTCCACTGTAAAGTACACCAGCCTTCATTTATCCCATCATCTTTTTAATAACTTCTTTTAATATTAATCTCTCTTTTCTGACCAATGAGTTTTCTAAGAAGTTCTTTGAGCTGATCATCAGTAATCTTAGATTGCACACGTCCCGATTGAGCGAGTTGGATTAGTTGAATCTCTATCTGATCCACAAATTCTGGTTTTGTGAGTCGAATATTAGCGAGTCTTGCCCTGGCCTCTGGTGTAAGTAGTTGCATCATGGCCTGTTTTTTTTGGGCATCCATCTCCTTGCGCACCTGTTCTTGTTCGGCGGCTTGTGAAGATTGCGGATTAGCTTGCTGCTGCTGAAGTTGTTGCATTCTTTTACGCCTTATTTCATCGATGTCAGTCATCAAAGACCTCCGTTAATATTTGGAAAGTTCAGGGATATCTTTTTTTAGTCTATGGGATGTTTTATCAAGGAATGATTTTCCTTCAGGAGTTACAAGTCTTCCTTCACCTACTTTGCGGACGTATCCTGCGTCCTCGAGCTGGTGTAATGCTCCTCTAATTACTGCACCACTACCCTTCTTGAATTTCTCAGGTGCTGTACCTCTGTCTTTTTTACCACCATAGTAGGTTTTAAGACTGTTTATACCCACAGGACCATCCATGTAAACCTTTCTTAATATGGATGCACACCGCACATACCACCAATCAGGGTTGTCGGGTCTTCTCTCTTTATGAACACCTGTTTTCACAAATGTTGCCCATTCTGGGGGTGCTATTTTCTTGTTTTCGTTTAATTCCTTTGCAACTTCGCTGATGAGCGAATCTGCTGGCACATCGTAAATTGTAGTCATATTTATCCTCCTATTTACCTCTTCTTTGTTTGAATATTACAGCAACGTTACCTCTAAAATCAATAAGTTTAGAATTAGACTTTTCAATGATCTCGGTAATATAGTTTTGTTTCTCTCCAGATATACCTTTTGAAAATCTGAGCTTTATAACTTCATTTTCCTTGAGCTGTCTTTTTATCTCTTCTACAACATTGTTATTTATTCTTGATTTTCCTATGTTTATGGTGATTGTTGATAATGATCTGTTCATTAATTCCTTTTTTGGAGGTGTTATTATATTCAATTTTCCTCCTCCTTCTCTCTTTTTTTTCCTTCATATATGGAATTTTATTTATATTCCCACATTCAAGACATTTAATAACCACGCTTGAATCGGATAATCTTATCTGGCAGTTTAAACCGGGTTTCATAAAATGATAGCAACTGCGGCAGAATCTCTTGCTCCATTTAGAGGACATCTTCATATTGTACTTTTTTGCAATATTTCGAGCCATTTCAACGTAACGATTGGACCTTTCTGGATGCCTGGTTAATTCATCATCAGCCTTGTTAAAAAGAATGTCAATTCTCTCTTCAGCTATTTTTAACATCCATTTCGGTCTTCTTCCCCTTCTCAAAGTTTAACCTCTCATGGTAAACTGCAAATACCAGAATATAGAACTATTAATCTTAAAATGTTTAGCTCATATGGGTTTTGAATCCTAAAGGAGTAGATCCCTAAAATTCTAAGAACTGTACTTAAGAATAATATTATAGTTTATTCACGTTACCATTTAAAAAGCTTTGCTATCACAATTCTTATTGGAGTTCAACATCATAAAAGATCGATCTGGAATGTTTTATTTCATTAATTAAAATGATACTTCCAGATTTCAACAAAAATATTATTTATATACCATATAGTTCCTCTAGGAAGTTGAGATTACCTGGTGGAAAATGTTTTTTACAGTTTATTATTTCAATTACAATATCTGCAACTTCCTCAACATCAATATCACTGGTATCCAATTCATTTACCTTTTTTCCATGTATTTCTACGGCTTCAAATGTACATATATCAAGAGCCTCTGCTTCAAGATTCTCGTAAACCTTAGAATCTGACCAATTTCTTTTATTAAGGCGTTTTCTTAATATATCTGGTCTTGCCCTGAGAACTATAACCATATCCACAACATCGCTGGAAAATTCATGTGCAAGATGGCCCTCAACAATTATATAATTCTTATCAGAATTCTCAACGATAACCTTGATTTCATTTGAAAGAGTATCTAAATCAACAACTTTGTATCCCTTTTCTGCATCAATCCCATTATAGATATGTTTTTCATCAACAAGATCATTTACAGCTAACAGCGAAGTTTTTAATTTTTCAGCAACAATTCTTGATACAGTTGTCTTCCCTGTTCCGGGTGTTCCTGTTATAAGTACAGCTGTCATTCTGTAACCAAATCTAATGAAAAAGAATAATTGAATGAATTATTTCAATTTTTCTATTAACATCTGAGCAACTTTTTCACCTGAAAGGAGCATTCCACCAAATATAGGCCCCATACGTGGTGATCCATGAACTGCGTTTGCTGCCATTCCTGTAACGTAAAGACCATGGTATACTTCGGTTGTATTATCCATTACCTGACTTTCTGCCTTATCTGCCCACATGGATTTTTCGCCCATTATCTTTCCTGTTTCAGTTAGAAGTTCTACTTCCATCTTATTTTCCAGTATCTTCACAACTTCACAAGGGTGTCCTGTAGCATCAATAACTGCCTTTGAACGAACAGTTAATGGATCTACATGCAGACCTCCCATCTCAACTGCTGTCCAGTTAAGAACAACTCCTTCAACTCCCTTTTCCATCATCATAACATCTTCAATAGCCATTAGATTGAATATTTTTAATCCTGCTTTACAAGCTTCTGAACATATGGTTGAAACACATTCAATGGAGTCTGCAACATAGTAACCTTCTTCATATTCTTTAGTACCAATACCAAACTCGTCTAGGATATGTTTGCTTTCCTCTTGAACAACGATCTTGTTGAACATCATTCCGCCACCCCACATTCCGCCACCCATTGAGAGTTTTTTCTCAAACAGAGCAACTTTAAGTCCGGCTTTCGCAAGATAGTATCCTGCGGTGAGTCCTGCAGGCCCTCCTCCACCTATTGCAACATCCATATCTGTATAATCCAAGAAATCTTCCATAAATCCTTCAATTATCGCCTTTGAAACAATTATATCATCTAATTTCATTTTTTCACCACTTTAATATAGTTTTTCATCTTATAAAAATTCTTTCAACTTAATTGGTGTTCATTGTGAGAATTTTAAAAAATCTTTTCTAAAACCCATATTTAGGTTTTATTTTCTTATTATCAACCTTAAAACGTCTTTATCATTTAAAACATGATCTAGGCCCACCTTTTGGCCGGGGAATTTAACCGAAGTACCCCAAACCTTTGCATGTCTGAAATTTTTTATAAAATCCCTATGTAGTTTGGCTGCAACCTCTGCAATAGTCGATCCTTTTCGTATGATCATGGGTTCTTCTAAATCTGCTTTCCTTCCTTGTGGTTTTAAATAAAGACGTATAAGTTCAAGTCTTTCGAATATTTCATCCTTGAGTTCTTCTGTATTGATGCCTTTGTCCGCTGCTATTAAAATTGCCTCTGGCATTTCTAATTTTAATTTTTCCAAGTATTCTTTATCTGCAAGGTCTATTTTATTTAGAACAACCAGCATTTGCACATAGATACAGCTTGGATCCATTGAATCTATGAAACGATCAACAGTTACATCTTCCCTTATCAACACGTCTGCGCTGTGTATTCCATATTCATTTAATATGGATCTAATGGTTTTTTCATCGATCTTGGTTAAAGGAACAGTTGATAATATATGTAATCCTCCCATCTTAGTTCGTTTTACAGTAACATCTGGAGGTCTTTCATTTGCCCTTATTCCAATGTTTCTAAGTTCTTCCAAGATTACCTTCAAATGTTGTGGATTAAAAACATCAAGCACCATTAGTATAAAGTCAGCATTTCTAGCAACAGACAGAATTTCCCTTCCTCGTCCTTTACCACGAGATGCTCCAGTTATTATCCCGGGGATATCCAGTATCTGTATTTTAGCTCCCCTATATTCCATAACTCCCGGAACTATATCTAAGGTAGTGAATTCGTATGCTCCTATTTTAGAGTCAGCATTGGTGAGCTGGTTTAAAATAGTGGATTTTCCAACCGATGGAAATCCCAAAAGCACTACTGTAGAATCTCCACTTTTTTTAACATGAAACCCCCTACCTTTACCTCCAGAACTGCTTCTTGCAAGCGCATCTTCCTTAAGCTTGGAGAGTTTGGCTTTTAACTTCCCTATATGATGGGAAGTTGCCTTGTTGTAAGGAGTTTTTTTGATCTCCTCTTCGATTTCTCTGATTCTGTCTTCAATAGCCATAAAACTCACATAAAATTAGTTTAAGATGTGTATATCAAATAAAATATATTTAAAATTCTGCAACGTATCAATTAATTAATATCTAAATTTTTAAGATTAAATGATAATTGATGTATGTTGTATCTTTACTTAAGATGGTTTATTTAATCTGAATTGTTTCAGTTAATATTCAATTCATAAATCTGGATTCACTTTTCATTGATCAACAAATAGTTGTTTATTCCTTCCACTTAAAAAAAGTTTTTGATTGTGAGATTTTAAAAAAATTGAATTAATAAAAAATTATTAAGGGGTATTAGTAAGTTACACCCCAAACCATGACTCCAGGCTGCCCATACATTGACTTGAAATGGGTTAAACCAGCACCACCCATAAAGAAAAGCCTAGTGAACATGGAATCTTCAAGTTCTTTATTCATTGCAACAGAGATGTATGTGTTGTTTTGATTGATCAGTAATATTGAATACTGGCTTGAATTTGATACTACTGTCTGTGTTATGGTGTTGTTGCTAATTATAGTTAGTTTGTGAGGTTGGATTACTAAACTACCATTTCCTGTTGTGAGTTCTGTTGATATTTGGTTTAATATTTGATTTGTATCGTTGGTTTTTATATTGTTGGTGTTAAGTAGTCCTGCAGATATGCTAGTTCCATTGGCTTGAGCAACAACTGCATTATTTCCGATGAGTAATGTTTTATTATTTACTGTTGTGCTATTCATCTGTGCTGTTAGATACTGGTAGTTAGTACCATTATTGGATGTGAAATTCCAGCTACCAAAGTAAGACCACCAGCCTGCTTTTTGAATCATGTCTGAACTGGTAATTAAAACATCTGGCGTTGGGTTGTCCGGATGGGTGTACTGAACAACATTTTGTGCCTGTTCTGGTGTTAAACCATAAGTTGTGGTCATTATTGTTAATGCAGTTTGTTTATCAGCACCAAGGATACTGCTAAGAATATCTGCACTCTTACCGCTACTTTTGGTATAGTTATCCAGGAGAAGTGGAGCCATATCTCCACTTGATGCAAGCATTCTAAGTATTCCTGCAGAAAGTGTTTCGTTACTTGTTAAAAGTGCTTTTCCAACCCAATATGCTCTTGGACTATTCTGGGATGAACCATCAAATGTAACAGGCCTATCTGCTACAGCAGTAAATAAATGTCCATAATCCCACCATGAGGTAATAATTGTATTATTTGAAGTGTTATTTTTAACCCAATCAAGTGAATTAACCATTGAATCATCAGTACCCGGTACAACAGCGTTTGATATCCCATAGGCTGTTGCTACAGGCGAAAATGCAACTACAATCACAATTATTGCCATTACAATTGTTTGATATGAAGTGTTTGAAACATGGTCTTTTATATAATCATAGAGAAGTCCTACAAAAATACCTGCGCTGAGTGCTATTGGAAGAGAGAAGTTTTCTATGAATCTTACACCTTTTGTCATAGCATAAATAGTTATTAAAAGCCATATTGTGAAGAGTACTATATAGAAAATATAATTTCTTTTTTGATCTCCAATATCTGGTTTAATAATAACTTTTTCCGCTTTAGTTTCCGTATCTTCTTTTCTTCTACGATTAGGTTTTCCTCTTCTTCTTGGTTTTCTGGTTTTTTTCTCAGGTACTTCCTTTTTCTCTTTTTTGGTTCTTAAATTCCAACATAGAGCAATTACTCCGAAAAATCCGAAGAAAAATGGTAAATATCCACCAACTCCATTTATTATCTCAGATATTCCTGGTATCTGAAGTTCTGATACCGATATGTAAACGTTTGGATATGAGGTTGTTTGAACTGCTGCTTGAAGTTGGTTTACATTTATAGGTTCGGTTAATGCTCCCAAAAGGCCAGTAACTCCAAGAGATATTGCCATCAATATCATGCTTAAGATCAGAAATACGATCAATGAGAAAACTTCAGGTTTGTCATTGAACCATGCTAGTCTACCGTTTAATCCTTCGGTTGACTGTTTAGGTTTTAAATGGAATATATACTTGCTTACTATTAAATAAATCACTGCACTTGCAATAATTAAGTAGTAAATGTACCACCATCCCTGCCATGCCAATGTAAATATAAGCATCGAAATAGCTGCTAAGCTCGCGTAAATGGTTCTATTTCTAAAGTTATTTGTAAGAAAGCTCAAAACGAAGAACATTACAACAAGTAGCGGTATAAGCATGTTAAACATGTCTGTGTCAAAGAAACCTGCAAATGTGTGTGCAAAGTATGATGGTGCTAAACCCACAAGTAATCCTGCAGTTATTCCCCCATAATCATTAGTTATTTTTTTAACTAATAGATATGCAGGTATCACTGCTAGAGAAGCTATGAAAGCCCCTATCCAGAAGCTAACAGTCGCCAATGGCACTTTAGCAAATATATTGACAATTACATATCCTATTTCTGTTAGATATGCAATTAATGGAGGATATTCTGCACTTTTTCCTGCAGGGTATGACGAATGAAGATCCCATTGGGTTCCGTTTATCTTAGTATCTCCCAGATAACCATGATTAATAAGATCTTGGGTAAGTCTAAAGTTGTAGTATGAATCCATCTCACTGAAGTAGGGAAGTCCTGTTTGATCCTGATAGTATGATTTCATCTGATCAGGAACACCCCCTATATTTGCTGCTTCTGCTCTGATAGAAAACACCAATAAAAACAATAGAATAATAATAATCAATGATTTATATTTGAATAGCAGTTCTTTTGCACTCATATTTATCTCCTGTATATACATGATCATTTTTGTTATAATTCATTGATTTGTATACTTAACAATTATATTTTTTGATTTTATAAGAATTAATAATTCCAAAGGATAATTCATCACAATACAATAAGCTTTGATAATAAAAGAAAAGAATTTTTTAAGTTTTTTTAGGTGTTCCTTTTTTTTTGGCTGTTTTTTTAGCAGGTTTTCTCTTTGCTGCAGCCTTAGTTGGTTTTTTTGCACTAGTTTTTTTAGCAGATTTCTTAGTAGTTTTCTTTGTAGTTTTTTTAACAGCAGTTTGACCGGTGGCCTTTTTAGCAGTTGATGTTTTCTGTTCACCCTCTTTCTCATCTAATGATTTGGTAAATCTGCACTTAGGAAATCCACTGCAACCAATAAATTCTCCATATCGCCCGGATCTTTTTATTAGATCGCTTTCACATTCTGGGCATGTACCAACTACCTCGTTGGTAGGTTCTCGATCGTCTTTACCACATTTGGGATCGAGGCACGCCCTCTGTCTTGGTTTACCAAATGAAATTAGAGGGAGTCCACATTCTTCGCAAGTTGCTTTAAGAACCGTAGCACCCATCGGCATCGAATATGTAGATTTACATTCAGGATATCCTGAACACCCCACAAAAGTACTTCCTCGAGGAGAATCTATTAAAATGAGGTTTTGACCGCATTTACATTTTCCAACCACTCTGCTTTCCCTGTAGGACTTATACAGTTCTTCACCAATTACAAGTTTGTTCTTTTCAATATCATCAAGTATGGATGTAAGTTCAACCTTTGCTTTTTCTATAATCAGTTCTTTATCAACACTGCCACCCATGATCTCTTCAAGTCTAGTTTCAAACTCTCTTGTAAGTTCTTCGCTTGTTATTTTGTTTGAGTACTCTTTCAGAGTATCTATAAGATGTTCTCCTAATTCATTGACTTTTATTTTCTTTCCTTCAACATATTTTCTATTGTATAAAATAGAAATAATATTTGCTCTTGTTGATTTGGTTCCTAAACCCCTTTTCTCAAGCTCCCTTATGAGAGATGCTTGGTTGTACCTTGCAGGCGGTTTGGTTTCCTTTTCTTCGCTTCGAACATCTTTAACAACAAGTGTTTCACCTTCCTTTATTACTGGAAAAACATCATCATCTGGTTTTCTAAATGGAGTTAGATCCATCCATCCCATTTTTGCCATTCTCTTCCTTGAGAAGTTGAAATCTTGATTTCCAATTTTAAGGTTGGTTTTCATTGATTCTAAAATTCCATTTTCACCAAATACAGATATAAATCGATATGTTATGAGTTCGTAAAGTTTCCTATAATCGGTTGTTAACTCCTTCGGAATAACTCCTGTGGGGTGTATGGCAGGATGTGCTTCATCTGTTTTCTTTCCTTCATTTGGTTTGTAGGGTTTTTTCAGTTTAGCAACTTGATGTTTGAACGATGCATTATAGCTCAATTTTTTCAGTATTTTATCTACACCAATACTCTTTGGTAGTTTCTGTGAAGATGTACGAGGATATGAAGTATAACCTTCTGTATAAAGATTTTGTGCTATCTGCTGTGTCTTTTTAGGACTGAATCCAAAAACTGCGTATGCTTCTGATTGTAATGAACCCAAATCAAATGGAAATGGAGGTGCTTTGACAGTTTCTTTAAGATCTATTCTGTCTATCAATGCATCTTTACCTTCGCAGTCAGCAAATATCTCATCTGCAACAGATTTATCAAATATTTTACCTGCTTTATGATCTGCTGTGATTCCTTCTGCTATACCTGGCACTTCAAGATCAGCTTTGATCATCCAGTATGGTTCTGGTATGAATTTTTGAATCTCTTTTTCTCGTTCAACAAGAATAGCTAATGTAGGTGTTTGTACTCGGCCTGCAGAAAGCTGGATGTAACGTTTAGTGGCTTTCATGACCGAATCTGTGAGAGATTTGGATATATTCACTCCAAAGAGGAAATCAAGAACATGTCTTGCAATACCACTGTCAACCTGGTTGAAATCTATATCCATTGGATTTTTATATGCGGCTGTTATATCTTCGTCTGTGAGGGTTGAAAATTTCATCCTAACAGCATTATCAAAGCTCTTTTCACCACAAGCATATTTTAAAGCATTATAACCTATGAGAGTACCTTCTATATCGTAATCACAGGCATGAACAAATTTATCTGCATTCTTAGACACCTTTTTTATGGCATCGACATAATCCTTAACATACTTCTTCTGTTTATCCTTCTCATATAGTGGAACCCACTCAACATCAAATAATCTAGCCTGTTTTTTATTTCGTGGTGCAAGTGAATATAAATGTCCTACTGCAGCCAGAACAGTGGTTTTATTACCATTCTCTTCAAATTCGTAATATGAAAC
Source organism: Methanobacterium sp. SMA-27 (assembly GCF_000744455.1). Classification (NCBI taxonomy): domain Archaea; kingdom Methanobacteriati; phylum Methanobacteriota; class Methanobacteria; order Methanobacteriales; family Methanobacteriaceae; genus Methanobacterium; species Methanobacterium sp. SMA-27. The sequence goes on from NZ_JQLY01000001.1 coordinate 1,920,138, forward strand.
CTTCTTATAACGTTTTTTAACTGAATTTTTTGAAAGAGCAGAAGCTATCTTCTCAGATGCCTTTGGCTTCTCGCATATTATGACTTCGTGCATTATATCACTCGTACAAACTGTTTAAAATAATTTTAATATTTAATTAACGTATAACTGTGTAAATATCCTACATAAATCCTTATCAACAATTTAATATTCCATATACTATTAATAATTTAAATAATGTAGACTTTGTATATTTAAAAGCATGGACATATATATAATATATCTCATTTGTGTTGGCTGAAATATTTTTGTGTGATATTAACTTGTAGGCCAAACAATTAAATTCCAAATAATTACATTTACAAGGTACATAAGGACAGTTGATTGAAAACTAATTCTAATATTGAAAATAACGATATTTAATACTATTAAATATACTAAATATAAATTAGGATTTATTTAAATCATTTAATTATTGAATCTCTTGAATTAATCAAATATTTGAAATGTTGACAATAAATAATATAATTTTTATTCCTTAGAAAATTAGGGGAGATATACATGTTAATAGGCGTAATATCTGATACTCATATTCCTGAAAGATCAGCTAAAATTCCTGAAGCAGTATTTGAAATATTTAAGGATGTAGAGCTCATTTTACATGCAGGGGATTTGGTTTCAACAACTGTACTTCATGAGCTAGAGAATTTGGCACCTACAATGTGTGTTCAAGGCAACATGGACCGGATGTATGGTTTGAAATTTCCAAAAAATGAGATTATTAAAGTCGATGATGTTAAAATTGGAATTGACCATGGAGAAGTTTATCCTAGAGGAGATACTCAACAACTTAAATATATAGGGCTTGAAATGGGTGTAGATGTACTAATAACAGGACATACTCATGTGCCATTTATTAAAGAAATTGATAAAATGATTCTCCTAAATCCTGGGAGCCCAACTGTTCCAAGAATGACAGATCCATCTGTTATGTTAGTTGAAGTTGATGAAAATGGTTTGGAAGCAGAAATCATTAAAATAGGAAATTCTACATGTAAATCACTTAATTTCAAAGGGAGGTGAATAATATGGGCAAAAAATGGAATGCAGAAAGGAAAAATGAACATTACTACAAAATGGCTAAAAAAGAACAATACCGTTCTAGAGCATCTTACAAACTTTTACAACTTAATAAACGTTTTAGAGTGATTAAATCCGGAGATAAAGTAGTCGATTTAGGAGCTGCTCCTGGTGGCTGGTCTCAAATTGCTCTTGAAGCAGTTGGAGAAGAAGGTATGGTTATTGGTGTAGATCTTGAGTGGATAAGACCATTAGATGATGAAAACTTTTATACAATCCGTGGCGACTTCACAAATGAAGAAATATTAGGACAAGTTAAGGATCTCATTTCTGGAATGGCCCAGGTTGTTATTTCCGATGCATCCCCGAAATTATCTGGAATTAAAGATATGGATAATCTAAGATCTGCTGATCTGGCAGACAATGCATTAAAAGTATGCGATCATCTTCTAATGCATAGCGGAAACTTTGTTTTGAAGGCTTTTCAAGGTGCAGAATTTGAAAATATTGTGAAAAACATTAAAGAACGTTTTAAAACCGTTAAAACCACAAAACCCCCTTCATCTAAAAAGGGAAGTGTTGAAATGTACATTGTTGCCAAGGGTTTTAAAAGAATGTTCTGAGGAATATAAAAAATATTTTAAATCGTATAAAACATTAAAAAAGGGGATAACAAGTTAAACAGTATTTACATCATACCCCTAACATTACTTAAACTAGTTTTAGCCACATTAAGCTGAGTTTGTGCCGCATTTATTCTTTTTTGCACTTCCTCTTTAGATTTACCCGAAGCTAATGCACTGTCAACATCATCAATTGCTGCTTTAGCCTTAACAAGTTCAAGTTGAGCATTTATGTATGCAGTTTTTATATTAGAATTACTTGTTGAATCAACATTAGTTTTCAGGCTAGAATACTGCCCATTTAAAGTGTTGTAATCTGATTTTAGCACTGCAAGTTGATCATAAGCTGTTCCACTACCTACATCAGAGTTGATAGTGTTCCCAATCGAATAAACACCTATGTAAACAAAGACAGCTATTGTTCCAAGAATCATTATGATTCCCAGTACAGATATGCTCATGGAAGTTGCTTTAAATAAGTTTAATCTTGATCTTTTCATTTTATCACCATTTAAATAAGAATTCAATCCATCATTTCGATGTGAATCCCAATATGTTATTAGGATTTGAATATGAATGATCAGAATGTATATTATAGATCATATGAATGATCATTTATTATCAGTGTATCCCATATATTAATTTGTTAAATTTAATAGTATGATTAACCAATTTTTTAAACTATATATTATATGTGGATTATTAATTCTATTAACCTAAATTTTATGAAATACAAAAGGAGTTTATTATCTATATGCCATCAATAACATCTACAGAAAAAGCTAAAGCTTCAGTTGCAAAATTTGAAGAGTTTTTCAGCACCAAATACAAAGATACCGTTTTTGAAGCTCTCGAAAAATACCCTGACGAAAGATCTGTGGTTATAGATTATTCTGAGCTAGAGATGTTTGATCCTGACCTTGCAGATCTTTTAATTGAAAAACCAGAAGAAGTTATTGACGCTTCACAGAAAGCCATTAAGAATATAGATCCACTGGGTAAAAATGCAGATTTACATATTAGATTTGAGAATGTAAGAAATAATATACAGCTCAGATTTCTACGAAGTAAATACATTGGTAAATTCGTTGCAGTAGATGGAATTGTTCGTAAAACCGATGAAATCCGCCCCAGGATAGTTAATGCACTATTTGAATGCAGAAGCTGTATGAGACTCCAGGAAGTGCCTCAGACAAGTAATATGATAAACGAACCAGCTCTGTGTCAAGAATGTGGTGGTAGATCATTCAAATTACTTCAGGAAGAATCAGAATTCATGGATACACAAACAACTAAACTTCAGGAACCCCTAGAAAATCTTTCAGGTGGTGAAGAGCCCAAACAGATACTTGTTGTTATGGAAGACGATCTTGTAGACTCTTTAACTCCCGGAGATATTGTTAAGATAACAGGTGTTATGAAAACTGTTAGGGATGAAAAAACAAAACGTTTCAAAAATTATATTTATGGAAACTATATTGAACCCCTTGAACAGGAATTTGAAGAACTTAAAATAAGTAAAGAAGATGAAGAGGAAATTAAAAGACTTGCTGCAGATCCTGATGTTTATAATAAAATAATAAACTCAACAGCACCTTCAATACAGGGTTATCATGAAGTTAAAGAAGCTATTGCACTTCAACTCTTTGGTGGTTCTCCAAAGGAACTTGAAGACAAGACCAGAATAAGGGGAGACATTCATATTCTAATTGTTGGAGACCCCGGTATAGGTAAATCCCAGATGCTGAAGTATGTTTCTAAACTGGCCCCACGTGGAATTTATACAAGTGGAAAAGGTACAAGTGGTGTTGGACTCACAGCCGCAGCTGTTCGTGATGAATTCGGTGGATGGTCACTTGAAGCAGGAGCCCTTGTTTTAGGAGACCGTGGTAATGTATGTGTTGACGAACTCGACAAAATGAGGTCAGAAGATAGATCAGCTATACACGAAGCACTGGAACAGCAAACAATTTCTATTGCAAAAGCAGGTATAATGGCAACATTGAATGCCCGATGTTCTGTACTAGCAGCAGCCAACCCTAAATTTGGACGTTTTGACCAGTATAAATCAATTGGAGAGCAGATAGATCTCCCATCACCAATTTTATCGAGATTCGATCTTATTTTTGTTGTTGAGGATAAACCAGACGTTGAAAGAGACACAAAACTTGCAGCCCATATACTTAGAATACATAAAGACACATCCATACCATTCGAAATTGAACCAGAACTCCTTAGGAAATATATTGCATATGCAAGAAGAGAAGTAAGCCCTAAACTTACAGATGATGCAACAGCTGTGCTTCAAGATTTTTATGTGGGTATAAGGGGTGGAGCTGCAGAAGAAGATTCACCTGTACCGATAACTGCTCGTCAGCTTGAGGCTCTAATCAGACTTTCTGAGGCCAGTTCAAGAATAAGGTTGGGTACTGAAGTAACTGGTGCAGATGCCCAAAGGGCAATTACAATACAACAAAAGTGTATGAAACAAGTAGGATACGATCCAGAAACTGGTAAACTTGATATTGATAAGGTTGAAGGACGTCCAGCTAAATCAGACCGTGATAAAATCCGTTTAGTAACAGAAATAATTGGTGAGCTTGGAGAAGAATATGGTGGAAGAACACCAAAAAACATACTTATAACTGAAATGTCAGACAGATACAATATGAGTGAAGATAAGGCTGAAGAAATTATAAAAATACTCAAAAGGAAAGGAATAATATTCGAACCTCAACAGGGGTACTATAAAATAGCTTAGGAACCTCAGTAGAAGTTCCTGAATTTTATATTTAATATTCAATCTACACAATCACTATTTATAAAATATTAAGAATTTAAAACTCATAGAAGTTGTTATATAATAAAATAAATATTCTAAAAATCTTGAATGGATTTTTAAAAGGAGGTAATAAAATGGCTGATTATAATGAATTACTTGACAGAGCAATTGAACAGCTCCCTAAAAAGGTGGAAGAAACTAAGAGGTTTAATGTACCAAATGCTTATTCCATGATTCAGGGAAACAGGACAATGATACAGAACTTCACAGAGGTAACAGAAGCCCTCAACAGAGACCCTCAACATGTATTAAAGTTTCTTTTAAGGGAACTTGGAACTGCAGGGAATCTTGAAGGTACAAGAGCTATTCTTCAAGGTAAGTTCACACATTACCTTATTAATGATAAGATAGAAGACTATGTTAAACGTTTCATAATGTGTCATGAGTGTAACAGGCCAGATACAAAGATAATAAGAGAAGATAGGATTTTCATACTTAAATGTGAGGCCTGTGGTGCCAAAGCACCTTTAAAAACCCTTTAAAGAAGTTAAAAGCTTCTTCTTTTTTTATTTTATTTATAAATTTTAATAATAAAATTCTAATTAAATTTAAAAGTGTAACAATGTTCTGTCCAAGATGTGGTAGCGAAGATGAAGATTTATACAAGGGGATCTGCAAGTCTTGTTTTGTAAAAGAAGCTCAGCTCATAAGCATCCCCTCTGATGTTGAAATAACTATCTGTGCACACTGCAATTCTCTCTTAAAAGGCATAAAATGGGAAGATTCTGAACTTACAGAAGAAGATCTTGTTAAAATAGCAGTAATAGAAAACTTGGAAACACCCAATTATGTTGATAATTTAGAGTTATCAGTAGACATATTAACTGTCAAAGGTTCCAACTATGAATGCATAGTTCATGCAAATGGAACTGTTATGGGTATAAATGTATCTGAGGATCATCGAGTAAATGTTAAAATAAAGAGGAGTATGTGCCCTGATTGTAGTAGGTATGCTTCTGGCTATTTTGAATCTGTTATTCAGATCCGTGCAGATAAAAGATTTCCTTCTTCAGATGAACTTCAAACCATTGACGACATAATAAGGACAAAAACTGGCGCATTATCTGTTAAAAATAGAATGGCATATATTTCAGACGTATCGGTTATTAAAGAAGGTGTAGATTATTATGTTGGTTCTTATAAAGCTGCAAGAAAACTTTCAAGTGCTATTAAGGATGTTATGGGTGGAGTTGTGCAGGAATCACCACGTTTAGTTGGAAGGGACAAATCCCGTGGAAAAGATCTGTACAGGATATGGATATCTATAAGATTACCTAATTTCAAACAAGGCGATTTCATAAAATATGAAGACCATATAGGACAGGTTAAAGGTTTTGACGGGAGAAAAATTCTTCTTAAGGATCTTGAATCCTCCAATATTTGGTCGGTTATGTGGAAGGAATACAACAAGATTAAAGTTATTGCTAGAAGTTCAGATATTAAAATAACCAGTATCACATCTAAAACACCTAAATTTATACAAATACTTCACCCTGAAACTTACCAACCAGTAGATATAGAGATTAATGATAAGATATCAGACTTAGAAATTGGAAATGAAGTTAAAGTTCTTGAAATTGAAGGAATTCTGTATATCCTTGGGAAATATAAAAATAATGCCAACTAAAAATGCTTTTATAGTCTAAACTAGATAATCAGTTTAATTCTAAATACTATATTTTAACATTTATTTAAAGATCAATCATGGTGATAATATGGACCTTGACTCTAAGATGGAAAACATTAAGAATGGCACACTCGAAGTGGTGACAGAAGAAGAACTCAAAGAAAAACTCAATAAAGATAGACCAATAGCCTACATCGGATACGAACCATCAGGAAACGTTCATTTAGGCCATGCAATCACTGTGAAAAAAATGATAGACCTTCAAAATGTAGGTTTCAAGGTTAAAATCCTTCTAGCTGATCTTCATGCATACCTGAATGGTAAAGGAAGTCTTGAGGAAATTGAAGAAATATCAAAGTACAATATAAAATGTTTCAGAGCTTTGGGATTGTCTGAAGATACAGAGTTCATATTTGGTTCAAGTTACCAGACAAAAGAGGATTATACATACAAAGTATACGAACTTGCACTTTCAACAACTTTAACACGTGCAAAACGGAGTATGGCCCAGATAACAAGGGACAGTAAAGATCATAAGGTAGCAGAAGTAATATATCCACTTATGCAAGTTCTTGATATGATATTTCTTGAAGTTGATCTTGCACTTGGAGGCATGGAACAAAGGAAAATTCATATGCTTGCAAGGGAAAGTTTACCCAGAATGGGCTATGAAGCACCAGTATGTATACATACACCACTACTGCATGGAACAGATGGCTCGGATAAAATGTCTTCTAGTAAAGAAAATTATATTGCAATTGATGATAAACCAGATGTTATTAGAATGAAGCTCCAGAAGAGTTACTGTCCGCTTGGAATTGTTGAGGGAAATCCTGTAATTGAAATAGCTAACCATTTCATATTTTCAGAAGATAAAACACTTCTGATAGAAAGACCCGACAAATTTGGGGGAAACCTTGAAATTAGTTACAATGAGCTTTTGGATATGTACAGTAAGGAAGAACTTCATCCACTTGATCTGAAAAATTCTGTTTCAAAACGTTTAATAGAAATTTTGGAACCTGTAAGAGAATACCTTAAATAGAGTTAGTAATTTGATAGAATAATATAATAATGATTATAATCTTGGAGGGAAAATAAATGGCAGAAGAGAAAGTTGAAAAATTTGAGATGAGGATTCCACCAGGTGTTACAGGGCAGATTATTGCTAATGTAATGGAAAATTATAATTTAGAGGTCAAACAGACAGATGCAGGACCTGTTTTTCAGGGAGAAATTAAAAATCTTGAAGATGCACGTGATTATATTGTAAAAGCATTAAATGAGAGAATTCAAGAACTTGAAAAAGATAATATAAAAGAAAAATAGTTCTTTTTACTTTTATTTATTAATTTTATTCTCAGATGCACATGCCCAACTTATGGGCTATAACTCTTTTTATATCGTCGTGAACTTTGTTTAAACCGTTATTCGCATTGACAACCATAAAATCTTCTTTATCTGCAAGTTCAAGATATCTATTCCTAATTTTTTTTAAGAAATAAACATCTTCAAATCTATCCTTGCCTTCACATCGTGAAATGGCCGTTTCAGGTTCTATATCCATTAACAAAACTATATCTGGCTTTTTTGCAAATTTATTTATCTCCTTAATCCATTCTGCTCCATTTTGATAAACAATGCTTGAGTAAAAACATCTATCGCTTAAAACTATTTTGCCTTCGTCTTCAGCTTCTTGTATTTTTTCCATTAAAATAATTCTATCCGCTGCAAAAAGGAGTGCAAGTGTTTTCTGGAAGTTTTCATTAGTTGCATTTGGATTTTGAAGCATCTTACGTATTAACCTACCTGCTTGAGAATCTGTTGGTTCAAAAACCCTTAATATTTCATGCCCACATTCATTAAGCCAATTCATAAGTAATTCTATTTGTGTTGACTTGCCTGATCCATCAATTCCTTCTAAACATATGTACATAACACAATATCTCCTAATTATTAATTCTAAATTTAGTATTATAACCATTTATAAGCTGTTACTCTGAGTCAAATCTGAAAAAAAATACAATATTGAAACTTCATTCTCTAAAATCTAAATTTGATGTAATTGTAAGATTTTTTGACATTTTTGAAACTAACATACCCCGAATCAAATCCAAATTCTCTTATACATAATAGAACTTCATAAATGACATGATATCGAATGACATTATTGGGCTGATATTAGTCTACGGTTACATAGCCATATTACTGATTATATCTGAAAGATTTTTGAAAAAGTATCCAACATTTAGCAGAAAATTCCTTCATATAATGGTTGGAAATGTAATTTTCATATTACCCCTTTTCACGAGTCAATTTATAATAACTTTTCTTGCTGCCGCCCCATTCATATTTTTAACATTTTTAATGAGCCCTTATTCTCCAATTAAACTGAATGACCAGATATCTTCTTCGGGACATGGACTTGGACTTGTTTATTATTCAATATCTTGGACTATTCTAGCATTCTTCTTCTTTAATCAACCATGGATAATTGCAGTTGGAATAGTTGCAATGTCTTATGGGGAGGGTATGGCTGCATTAGTTGGTGAAAATTTTGGCAAACATAAATACAAAATATTTGGTGATAGAAAAAGCTTTGAAGGTTCAATTGCAATGTTTTTAGTACTAATAGCAATGTTGGAAATAGTACTGGTATATTACAATGTTTCCATATCAACTATGGCCATTATACCGGTAGTGGCATTGGTAGCAACAATATTTGAAGGGATAACACCTAAAGGATTTGACAATATTACTGCATGTTTCTCTGCAGTTGGTACATATTTACTATTAACATTGATTGGATTTTAATAGGTATACTCTGTTTCTGTAAAATTATCATAATAAATGAGGTAGATAAATGCGTTTTATAATAGTAGATGGATTGGATGGTTCAGGAAAAGATACCCATGCGAATTTAATTCAAGAATATTATCTTGCAAAGGGGGAAAAAGTTATTGTACGTACACATCCATCAAAAGATAACGCCTATGGGATTAATGCTAAAAAAGCACTTTTAGGTCATGGAAAAATTAATCATATAAAAGCATCTATGTACTATGCACTTGATGTTTTAAGATCTGTTCGAAAATATCATGGAAAAGCTGAAACTGTTATAATGGTACGATATTTGATGGGAGTTGCATATCTCCCCTTCCCTATTGCTAAATTGTTATACATGTTCTTTTCAACGATACTTCCAACTTCAAACTACATGTTCTTTCTAGATGTTGAACCTGATGAACTCCTTAATAGGCTGTTAAAACGAAATGAACACGAAATGTTTGAAAACTTAAATGACCTTATTAAAGTAAGGGGCAAAGCTATTGAGCTAGCAAAAAACTGGCATATCATTAATACTGGAAGAAAAATTGAACAAGCACAATTGGAGATAAATAAAATTCTTGATTGTTTAGATAATAAAACATTATCTCATAAATAAAAAAGCAGTATCCAATATTGAATTATTTACAACTATGGGTGAGTATTCCTAAGATGAAATGTATTCTTTAATTTGTTTATCTTCAACGAGTTGATCAACCCCCTAAATAGCTTTGGTTAATATCCCCAATATCAGAATATCCTCTACTTTCCCAGTAGCCTTTGTATGTAGAGTTGTTGGATACTTCGATTTTTGTAACCCATTTTATCCATTTATAACCCCATTTACTCTCTGCAACAAGCATAAATGGGAATCCTCTCTCAGGTGGAATAGTTACATTATTCATTTTATAAGCCAGTAGTATCTGGTTATTGTTAAGATAACTAATTGGAAATGAAGTGGTGTAATTATCGTATGCATAAAATATGACCGTATTTCCGTTTGGTAAGGGTTTTGCTTCATTCAAAAGGTCAGATACAAGAAGTCCTTGCCATAATATTGTTACGTCCCACCCTTCAACACAGTCTAATTTTACAACCTTTTCATAGGAGGTATGGTTCAAAACTTCATCATAGGTATAATTTCTTGGATTTTGTACTAAACCAGTTACTTCTAAATGATAATTTGTTATATTAATAAACTGTGGGCCTTTTATGGAATTTTCACGAAAATCATTTACAGATGACAGTTTCTGACCTTGATAATTCTTAATCTCTACACCACTCAGTTTAACAGTTCTATCTTTTTGTAACTCGAAAGCAGCGAAAATAGCAGCAGCAGCAATTAGTATTACAAGTAATATTATAATTTTCTTGTCCATTCAATTAAACTCCTTAAAATCTAAATACCTTGGATTTATGATTACTAGAACCTAAAATTATTATCATTCTATTATAATTTAGTTTAACAATTATCCCCGAGTTTCTAAAAACTCTCCGAAGAACATTTTTTGGTTTCCCTAGTTAAGGTATATTGCACAACTATCTTGTATTAAGATAGTAAATGATAATTCAATTGTAATTAATCCTCGTTAAATTTCAATTGTTATATTTGTTGTATTTTACTTTAATTTTTTTTAAATTTTGTATTGTGATCAAATTTTATTATATTTTCATTTATAATTAACACAAATGATAATGGTTTTTATAATGAAAAATTTTATGCATTAAGTGTTCTTTTTTACACTTGAAGTGTATGTCTTATCATAAATTATAATGAAAAGTTATGAGGCATATTTAGATAAAATTTAGTATAAATCCAATTTTTTTTTATAATTATTACACCTATTTCTGAAATTCAATCCAAAATAAAGATATATGAAAATTAATAGATTCTAAAAAAAATATTTTATTATCTTTGAAAGGTTTCTTTAATCTTAGCATCCATATCGTCAGAGTAATGGAGAGTTTTGGCTTCTGGTGTTTTAGGATCAATTGAAGACCCCCATCCAAGACTAACTGGTCCATGGTGGCTCAATATCATGTGAATAATTTGATTTGAAAGTTCTTTGGGTGTATCTAGTTTTTCCATTTTTTCTTTAACCATTTCACAAGAAATATATGTATGATCAAGTAGTTCTCCTTCTTCCGAAATACTAATAGGCCCATTTCCATAGGTATAAGTTGTTATCTTTCCAATATCATGTAATAACACACCACAGAATAGTAAATCTTGATTGAGATCAGGAAATATCTCACATGCTGTTCTGCTTATCTTGAGAACTTCAACTGTATGATCTAAAAGGCCACCCACATAATTATGATGGTGTACAATAGCTGCAGGTGCTTTATAGAAGAGTTCTGTGAAATTTTTGTCGCAGAAAAAGGATTTTAAAAGATTTTTTAGGTGAGGATCTTTCATATCTTTTATAATTCTCCTGATCTCACCAACTAAATCATCTGTATTGTTTTCGGATGCCATTACAAAATCTTCAAGTTGATATTCATCATCATCTAATTCCGTTAACACATTTATAACCATGTTGAACTTTCCAGAATCACTTGGAAATTCACTAATTCTCCCTATTATTTTACAAACACTGCCCAGTTTTATTGAGGCATGAACCGAGTCAACTTCTATAGGATGGGGAAACATTCGGCCATCCATCTGACCAGTTCTATCAACCAGAGTTATATCAATGTATTTTCGTCCCTTCGCTGATGTTCTTATGATCTTTTCTGCTATAGCAAATTCAGATGATATATCCCTTGATAAATTTAAATTTTCTACAAAATCTTCCTCTTTTTTAGACATTATTAAACTTCCCTTGGTTTTGATTATTTATAATTATTTTTAATCTTTAGATTTATTTGTTTGCTATTTTAACTTGAAATTCTCATTATTTAGAAAATATTATGTGAAATAATTGTAAATATAATAATTAACTCTAATTTGAAAATTTGTTATAATTGTCTACTGATCTTACAGTCATTTTACAATTTCAACTTTCAAAATGTTTTGGATGTGAATTTTTGGATCAAGAATTGAATACTCAAAGAGGGTGGTTAACTCTTATAATTGTAACTCTTTCAATTTTCACGATTGTTATTGATAAAACATTCATGAATGTGGCCATATCGTCCCTTATAAGAGATTTGAATACGAATATTGGGATGATCCAGATAATTATTGCTACATATTCCTTAACCATGGCAAGTTTAATGTTGATTGGTGGACGTTTACAGAATATACTTGGGAGAAAAAGAACATTTCTTACTGGAGCTACAATCTATGGTATTGGAACCATAATAGCTGCGCTCAGTATTAATAGTTATATGTTACTGTTTGGCTGGTCAATACTCGAGGGAATTGGAGCAGCACTCATGATGCCTGCAACAACTTCCATCATCTCTGGAAGTTATGATGGCGAAAGAAGGGCATTCGCGCTTGGAATTACTAGTTCAATGGCCTCTGGTGCAGGAACAGTAGGTCCAATTATTGGTGGTTTTTTAACAACATATTACACGTGGAGATATGCATTTGGATTGGAGTTAATTGTAATAATTATTATTGTCCTATTTTCAAGGGAGATAACAAGATTTCCTCTTACAATGAAGTGGGGAGATTTAAATTTAGTTGGTGCTGTTAATTCATCTGTAGGAATATTTCTCTTTGTTATAGGTATTTTATTGCTTAACGATCCACAAACTTGGAATATTGCCCCATACCCAATTGTTATTGGAATAATTCTAATGATAATTTTTTACTTTAATCAGAAAAGTAGGATGAAACAGAATAAAGAACCTTTAGTTGATGTTTCCCTGTTTAAAGATCGTGGTTTTACTCTTGCAAATATTGCAAGGTTAATAATGAACTTCACAATAGGTGGTGTTTTATTTGTTATTCCTGTTTATGTCCAGGGCGTTCTGGGCGCAGATCCTCTGACAACCGGTTTATCATTGATCCCCATGAGTGTTGCAATTTTCATAATGTCCTCTGCAGCAGGAAAACTTTCAACAAGAATACAACCCCGTTATATCCTTGCAATTGGCGCAGCAGCAGCTCTTAGTGGTAGTCTTTATCTTAGTTTAATATTCAATTATTATACCACAATATTGGACATGTTTCCAGGCATATTCCTTCTTGGAGTAGGTATGGGAATAGTCTTTCCCCACTCAGCTAACGTTATATTCTCTGTTGCCAAACGTGACCAACAACCAGATGCGTCAGGAATTATGAACACAGGTATAAATCTTGGTTCATCTCTTGGAACTGCAGTATTGGGGGTAGTATTGATATTAGGAAGTTTTAGTGGTCTAGGTCTGGTTTTCAACAATCAGGCGGCAGTTTCAAGCACTGAGAAAATTACAGGCGTTCATCAATTATTTGAAAAATTAGAAATTGAAAATCCTGGTGATATTGATGAAAAACAGGAAATGCTTACGATTCAAAAGGTCAACACCATGAAATTTGCATTTAATATTGTGAGTTTCGTATTATTTATTGGTTTGATAATATCACTTTTTATTCCTCTACAAAAAAGGAAACGAAAACATACAATAGATGCAGTTAGTTCTCATATATAGAATATCTATTGGAATAAATTAAGATTAAAATCTACTCTTTCATCAAATCGAATCTAATTCGTTCCAAAAGGGTTTGATATCAATAAGAGGAGATTCATCCAATGCATCTAACCATTTAACAGTTAATTTATTTTTGTTTATATTTAAAAGTTCAACCAAACAAAATCCAATGGGATTTGGCCGTACAGGAGCTCTTGTTGAAAAAACTCCCCTTTTTTCTGTCTTTCCATGAGGAAAAACTTTTAATTTATCCCTTTCTGCCCTATCTTGCCAATATAAAATTATTAAATATTTATAATTCTTTAAACCTTCAAGTCCGTCTACGAACTCGTTGAAAACCGTGATAATACTGGTTTCATCCGAATATCGACCTTGCCTAGGTGAATCGTTCTTTAGTTTGTAAGGAGAGTTTATTATTCCTATTGATTTTAGTTTGATATCCATAAATATCACTATTTATAGTTTTATTGGAAATTAACTGAGTTTAAAATTTATTCAAATTTTAATATATCATGTGTATTATGTTTGGTATAATTGGTGATCCCAATGCAAATGCAATGAAAACAATTGCCATACCGATTTTAATTCTTTTTGAAACTGTTCTAGTATTTTCTATTGACTGATTCTGCAATATGGAAACTGCACATGCAATGAAAAGCCCAATTGCAAATATTAGAACGATTAAATAGATTACTTTAAAAATACCTATGAAATAAAGTGCCGGACTTGCTATGCTCGCCAAAATCATAAAAAATGCTGCTAAAATAGATGAAGCACGCATCCCAAATTGAATTGGGAAAGTTTTAGCCCCTTCTGCACTATCTCCTTCAACGTCTTCCATGTCTTTAACAATTTCTCTAGCCATTGTCATGAGGAAGGCAAAAAATCCCAGAAGTATTGAAATGATAACTGCATCTAAGACAACACCTGCAAAAACAAAACATAGACCTGTTAAAAATGCAATGCTTAAATTTCCTATTAAAAGTGATTTTTTGAGACGGTATGCATATAAAAACATTAAAATGGCACTTAAAACTACGATAATTCCAGGAATAGGACCAATTATAACTGCCATAATTGTGGATATTATGAATAATGTAATAGAGTAAATTGCAGCTGTTTTTAAAGAAATTCTTCCAGAGGGTATGGGTCTTTCAGGTTTATTTATGGCATCTATGTTGTGGTCAACATAATCATTAATAACATTTCCTGCCCCAGTAAATATGAAAACAATAAAACAAGCTATGGGTACGTAAATTGTGAAATTTCCAACTATAATTGCCACTAGTAGTACTGCAATAACTCCCATAAGAGCATTAAATGGCCTGAGTATTTCTAAATATGCATTCATTTTATTACACCTGAATCTTTTAACATTTATTTTGATTTGTTGACCTTGCTTTTATCATTATCCATTAATTTTCATTAAAAAATTTTAACAGTTCGGAGGTCTAATAATAATTCTGAGGAAAAATTATGGCTAAAAATTATATACCTGAACTTCTGGCACCAGCAGGGTCAATAGATGCATTAAAAGCTGCAGTTAATGCAGGGGCAGATGCTGTTTATATTTCTGGTAAAAAGTTTGGTGCTAGAAAATTCGCAACTAACTTCACAGATCCTGAAATTGAAGAGGGTTTAGAATATGCAAAACTTAGGGGTGTTAAGATTTATGTGACAGTAAACACCCTTTTAAACGATTCAAAGTTACTATCTGTTGCAGAATATTTGCTTTGGCTTTATAAAATAGGTGTCGACGCAGTGATAATACAGGATCTTGGCGTTGCAAGTTTAGCAAAAAAACTAGTACCTGATCTAGATCTGCATGCTTCTACCCAAATGACAATCCATAATGTTCCTGGAGTTAAATGGGCTTCAAAATTCGGTTTCAAAAGGGTTGTTTTATCTCGTGAGCTTGGAATTTTAGAGGTTGAGGAAATAATAAAAAAAACTAAATATCTGGGAATAGAAATTGAGATATTTGGCCATGGAGCACTATGTTACTCTTACTCCGGACAGTGCTTATTATCTTCATTTATAGGGGGCAGAAGTGGGAACAAAGGAATGTGTGCCCAACCGTGCCGTAAAAAATATACATTGCTTTCAGGAAAAATTGACCAATACGGCAAACCATTAGCTCTTCACCCTGTAGATATTAAAGATAAATACCTTCTTTCAACACGAGACTTGGCATTGTATCAAAATTTGGATATTATATCAAAAATTAATTTAAACTCTCTGAAAATTGAAGGTAGAATGAGATCTCCGGAGTATGTTGCATTGGTTGTAAATATTTACAGGAAAGCTCTTGACTCAATATCATCTGGTAACTGGAAGCAAAATTCTGATGATATTTCCAAATTGAAATTAGCCTTTAATCGGAAATTTACTGGAGGATATTTAACAGAAAACAGTGCAGAATTAGTTATGGCTCGTGATTCACCGGGAAATAGGGGTCTTTATATCGGACAAGTCCAAAGATATGATGAAAAAACTCAAACAGCAATTGTAAGTATTAAAAACAAATACAAACTCGAAATAGGCGATGGTATTGTTTTCAAATATTCTAATGACGATAATGAAAAAACTTTTAAAAAAACAAATAAATTTTTTAAAACATATGGAATGGCCATAGAAAAAGCACCAGTGTATAAAGGAGATAAATTAATATTAAACGTAGGAATGCCTGTTAAAACTGGTTCAAAGCTGTATCTTACTCGTTCAATAGCCTTAAATCATGAGGCAAATAAAATTATAAAAAATAGGCCTAGTCCTTCAATTCCTATAGATATTGTAATGTGGTGGGACACTGATCTAAAAGCACATTTAGAGGGAGAGTTTATAGGATTCAATGATAATAAATGTAAAATTCGTTTAAAATCATCGTTTAAAATGGAAAAAGCGATTAATAAACCATTAAATCCCGAAGAAATTGAAAAACAGCTTCAAAAAACTGGGAAAACACCGTTCATCCTTCGAAAAGTTTCCATCAAATATCCAGGTGATCTTTTCATATCCCTCAGTAAATTAAATAATTTCAGAAGAGAATTTCTAGAAAAATCTCAAATTGAACTTCTATTAAGTTTCAAACCCTCTCAATCTCATGTTCAAGAAGCATATGAAAGGTTTAATAATATTAAAAAGTTGTTATCCTCCTCAATGGAACAATTTGTAGGAATTGATTATGATAATACACCGATAGATCTTGCAGTTTATGCAGATAGTCTGGATACTGTTAAAGGAGCATTGGAAAGTGGGGCCAATAGAATTTACTTCGAAGTTCCCCCTAAAAATTTAAATATTTTATGTTCTGATTCCAAAAATCTTAAATCAATGTATGATGGTCCTATAGATGAAGCAGAGATAGAAAGAGTTGTTTCGGTTTTAAAACTTATTTGTGAATTGTGTAAAAAAGATAGGACAGAATTTATTTGGAAATGGCCACAAATAACCCACCAATATCAAATTAATCAATATTATACGATTTTAAAACAGTTATCAAAAAATTTCCATGGGATCATGATTGATGATATAGGCGTTGCAGAAGAATTAAAAAAAGTTGCACCTAAGTTGGTAATATATGGATCTGCAGGTCTTAATATCTGGAATAAACAAACAGTTTTACAGCTTATAAGAATATTTAATACCATTACACCCTCTGCAGAACTATCTAAAGAAAATTTAAGAAACATTATTAGTAGTTCAAGGTTAGATGATTTGAAAACCAATTTTGAATTGGTTGTTCAAGGAAATGTTGATACACTTGTTACGAAGGATTGCTTACTCTCTTTGGTTCCAAAAAAAGATATTAAAGATATTGAAAATGAATTTTGGGGAATTCAAGACGAAAAAAAGCAAATTTTTCCCATAAAGATTGATTTAGAAGGGCGAACACATATCCTAAACTCTGTAGAACTATGTTTAATTGATCATCTCCATGAAATTTCTCAAATAGGTATTAATTCTATTGTTGTAGATCTCAGGACTAAAACGTATTATTATTCAAGAGATATAATATCAATTTACAAAAATGGATTGGAGTATATCAATAGAAAAGAGAATTCCGGAAAAAATATGAATAGATTTAAATCTAAGATTAAAATCATTTCTACGGGTGGAATCACAACAGGAAACTTTTTAAAAGGTATTAAAGAGTAAGAATAGTTTAAAAATTCCTTAACCTACAGAATTCATTCTTTAAAAATAAAAAAATCTATTAATTAGATCAATTTTTGATTTTAGTTAACAGTTTATTAATAAAGCTAGATTTAGATAGTAAGAAATTTGAACTTATATCAATACCAATATCCCCAAAAAACAAAGAAATAAAAATTCACCGAATTATTTCCTTGGAGATAAATGATATTAGCTAACAGAACTTATTCTTTTTTTAATAATACTTTTGAAACGAGTGTCTTTGGCTATTTTACTATTTTTTAGATTTACTTGTCCAATATATTTTCTGTTGGGAATTCTTGGCAAACTATTTCCTTTGATTAAATGCCCGTTGAATATGATATTATCTGGTGTACCTCTGCAATTTGAGGCCCATATTTTAACCAGTGTTGAATATCTAACTTTTTCTTTATGTTTCATTACTGCATAGGTTATTATGTTACGCCTGTTAATTCCCCATCTATCTGTAGTTTCTAAGCTTATAGCTGATGATACAGGATTAGATGTAGAGATGTGACCATTTCTATAATATGCTGGATGATTAGGTACACTAACATATTGTCCGTCGTGCATTTTAAAAACAGTCTTTTTTGTACTCCCACCATTATATATAACAAGACCTACTGTATCATCTGGTGATTTAATTACAAAGTGTCCTATTCCCATTCTCTTCAAAATATTATACGCTTTATTTACTGTATTAGATGTTATATGGCCCGAAGTTGAAGTTCTCCCTGCTAAATTTTCAAGTTCTTTATTCAAGCTTGGAATATCTGATCCTCCAGATGAGACTATCCAACCATCACTTGTTATTATTGTGTGAAAGAAATAGCCATTAGTAGTTTTATACTCTTTGATCGCATATTTCCCATACCATTTTAATTGGATAAAATGAAGATCTGCAGAGTATGTGGAATCTCTTCGAAAAGAAAATACATCATACCCCTTTTTAACATGTAATAGTACTGAACAACATCCATTTCTGCTGGTTTTAACATACACTTTGGGTATTATTTTTTTAGTTTTTGATGAATGAATTTTTTTTGTTATTTCTATGTTTGATACATACTTTGAAGAAAGGATTTGAGGATTTTTTGAATTGTTATTGCTTGCAGCTGCTGCTGAACTGCCAATAAAAAATAGCATCAGAAAAATTGTTAAATTATTATTTTCTTTTCATGAAAGATTGTATCACCCCTATAAAAAGTATAATGTAAAAGTTTTAATATATACATTTAGCTATTGAATAAAATAGTTTTTTATGAGATTTCTGGATAAAATTATTAAATTTTGATTAATGATTGAAAAAATTGTGTTACTTATTTTGATTTTTTTTAATGAGAAATTTTTAATTAATAGTGGAATAAATAATATATGAAAGTATAGGAATTATTATAAGGTTTATCTTGAAATTTAAGTGATTAATTACTAATTCAAAAAAAAATGTTTAAAATATAAGAATTATGATACGAAATTTTTTATTAAATATTCCTGTTTGGTCAAAGCTTTGGTGATAAAAATGCGTGTGTTCAATCTCTTAAAAAATAGGATAGATGAGATGAAAGATAAAGAAGATATTGATGGTTTAATCGATGCATTGAATGATAATGATGAGAATATACGCAAAGAAGCTCTGATGGCTCTTGAAAGAATAGGAGACCACCGTGCTACAGAACACATAATGCAATCGCTCCAAGACCCAGATAAAACCATACAAGAAGAAGCAATAACAGCACTTGGAAGGATCGGAGACAAAAAAGCAGTACCATCACTCATACAAACTCTCAACAGCCCACAACTAGGAATCAGATGGAGATCAGCAGAAGCACTAGGCAAAATAGGAGACACACAAGCAACAGAACCCCTCATACAAACACTCCAAGACCCAGATAAAACCATACAAGAAGAAGCAATAACAGCACTTGGAAGGATTGTTGTGGATCCATTTATCCATGATTTGAAGGGTGAAGATCGCGACTTAAATGATAAAGCCATTATTGCACTTAACCATATAAGAGAATTGAATGTTATTGAAAAAAATATATTACAAAATGAAATTAAATCATCAACCCAGGATAATAATCAGTTAGATCAAGATTTGAAAGAAGAAATTCTAAATTTAAACGATGATGAACAAATTATCGAGAAATTAGTTCCAACTGAAATATCTGATATGGACGCTAAAAGGGCAGAACTTACAAAAAAGGGTTATCATGTATACATTGAAAATTTTATAAAAAATTCACGATACAATTACATTGATGGGTTTATTAGAAAATCACGTTATGATTATGAATTTACAGATATCCGAAATCTCCGTGAGTTACTTCAATACAAAGGCTTGGAATTTTCTGATGAAGAAATGCTCTCACTCATTAAAGAAGAAATAAAAAATCAGGATTACTTAGAATTTAAAAAAACAATTATGGGTCAAAAACCAAATGAATTGACAGATTATCTAGAAATTCTAATAAAAGATTATCCCGAACCAATGGATCATATAGACCAATTAAAAAAGCTTTTGAATAAACACAACATCCCACACAACAACAATCTAGCAGAACAAATAGAAAAAACACAAAAACAACAGGAAATCAAAGAATTCGAAAACAAAATATTAGCCAATGATACACAAAACTTTGTTGAAAATGCTTCTCCCTCAATTCTTAAAGGGTTTCGAATGAAGGAATTGAAAGAAAATAGGGATTTGATGATTGCAAATGGAAAATATATTTATATAGAAGCATTTGTAAAAAAATCACTGCCCAACTACGAATTAGGTAATGTGCAGAAATTCAGAGAACTATTAACCTATAAAAAAATGGAATTTTCTTTGGATGATTTAATCTGGCTTATACAAGAGGAAATAAAAAACCAGGAATACTTGGAGTTCAGAGAAAAATTAATGATCCAAAAACCAGAAACCATTGGAGATTACTTAGAAATTCTTATTAAAATTTATCCAGAACCAAAGGATCATATAACCCATTTAAAAAAGCTTCTAAACGAACATAACATCCAATACCCCACTAATATAGCAAAACAAATAGAAAAAACACAAAAACAAATGGAAATCAAAGAATTCGAAAACAAAATACTGGTTAAAACTGTTAATGAAGAAATTTTACCTGTTGAAATGGAAGATCTAGACGATGCATATATATATTTCAATATCGGAAATTTATACTATGACCTTGGGAAAATTGAAAATGCACTAACATATTATGATAAAGCTCTTTATATCTATCCCGATTTCATTGATGCCTGGAAACACTTGGGACTTATATACTACACCATGGGAAGATTACAGAAGGCAGCAGCTTGTTACAATCAGATTTTAAATTTTGATCCCAATCACCCAGAATTATGGTTAGATATTGGAATAATATTCTTTGAAATTGGAAAAGTTCCAGAAGCAAAGACTTGTTATGAAAAGGCAATGGAACTGAATCCATGTTATAAAAATGAACATTTTGCTGTTGATACCAGAAGCTTCCTTAAAAATAACATCAATTCACTGAAAAAATTTGATAATTATCTGGAACTTGCTTCATCTGCATCGTGGGAATCTTCCGATCCAACACCACCACTTTCTAGAATCATGCGTCTTTTAGATTAATAAATCATAGATAATCCATGATTTATTATTTTTAGTTATAATGGAATACCTACCCAGCTGAATATACCTATCATCTTTAAACCTATGAAGAACATAACTGCAATGTATAAATATCTTAATTCTCTTTCAGGAATCTTATGAGATGCATTTACACCAAGTTGAGCCATAGGAACTGTTATAATGCTCAGTGTTATCAACTGTATTAAATTGACATATCCGATGGAATAAGGAGGCAGTCCACTTATATTTACACCATTTAACGTATATGCAATAATTCCCCCCAAAGATGTGAAGATTAAAACTGCTGTTGATGTCCCAACAGCACGATGCATACTGAACCCCATTAGTATAGATAAAATTGGAACCAATACAACCCCTCCACCTATACCTAGAAGTCCTGAAAGAATACCTGCTATAAAACCAATTATTAAATATTTTAAAATTCCTTTTTTTGGTTCAGAACCATGTTCCGGATACTTAGCTACTAACATCCATGTAGCTGCAACTAAAACTAAAACTCCAAAAATTATTTTTAAATACTCCCCCGGAATGTTAGATGCAAGGGTTCCCCCAATAAATGCGGCAATTATTCCCGAAATTCCTATAAATACAGTTGGTTCTGTTAACACTGCACCTCTACGCTTGTGACCAATTGTCCCGCTAATTGCAGTGGGTAGAATCACAGCCAAGCTAGTTCCAAAAGCAACTCTGATTGCAGTAGTTGGATCTATTCCCAACGATGTAAGTAGAAAGAACTGAACAGGGACCATTATGAAACCTCCACCCACACCTAGTAGCCCTGAGGTAAAACCAACTAATGCTCCTGTAAAAAGCAATGCAACTATATATAATAAAAAATCCATGTTCTCTCCTATCAATTCCTAATTATTCCAAAATTATGTTTCCTTTATAAGTAGAAATAATTGATCTTATTTAAAATTAAAAGTTTCCAATTAGAATTTAAAAATATAGTTAAATAGTTTGATATAAATTCAATATATTCACCGATATTAGATAAAAAATCATTTAAAATATTAAAAAGATTCCATTAAATATACAAAAATTAATCTAACTAATACAATGAAATAATAAAGTTCATAAAGAAGAATCAAACTTATCATATGGACTCTAAAATCATTTATACATGGGATAAGAATAGTATAAATTATCAAGAGATAAAGAATTTTATAAAAACGGTGGTAGCTTGGATTTAAAGAAAATAAAAGGGATAGGCAGTCGTCAGGCAGATAAAATACTTTCAAACTTTGGCAGTGAGAAAGAATTTATTGAAGCAGTTCAAAACTACGAAGTAGACCGTATCACAAGTATAGAAGGAGTAAGTCAGAAAAAAGCAATTCAAATAATAAACACTATCCTAGGCAATCCCAGTAAAGAATTTCTGAAAACTGATCAGGCTGTTCAAATATATGATGATATAATAGAGAGGATCCTTAAGTTCGCCAATACCAAGTACTGTGAAAATAGGATACTTCTAATGAGTCCGCTTAAAAATCAAAAGAGCATCATGGAAAACATTGATTTTGTTATGAAAGCCAAGCATTTTGTGGGCAAACTACCATTAGATGACTTAAGATCTTTACTTAAAAAAATAGATTCCCTGGAAGAACCAAAACCATTGTATGATCCTTCAAATGCAATATTGGTTGAGACACGGGATGATTATCACCAACTTATAGACATGGGTCTTAACAGTTACTGCCCAATTATAACTGGAGATGAACTTGAAAACCCTGAAGACTTTGAATTCATTGTTTATGTATATAGCGAGGGCTTAATGGAGTTTGAATCCCAGAACATTGCAATGGTAAATAACTCATCAGAAATGTATGAGATTGTTCCAGAAGTTATTTTGTCATATTACAAAAAAAATTATCCTATAATAAAAAACGCCCTTAAAATAAAAGAAATATTAGGGCAGGATTCTATTCTAGGAGATGTTATTGAAATTATAGATTCATTGGAATCCGATGATATAGATGAAACAATTTTTGAAGATGCAGTGGAAACATCCAAACGTAAAGCGGATTTAAAACTTAAAGAAGCAATTAAAAAAGTAGATCTCAAAGGCGATGAAATATTAGACCTTTTAAACGAGGATATGCCTAAAAAGATACAAGAAATATTCGATGAAGTTATAACCGAAGCAAGAAAAGAAGTTCGTGAAAATACTGGATGCTCCTTTGATCCTTTCATACAGAAATATCCAATTGAAATTGATAATGAAGAACTTGAAAGGATCAAAAAGCAGGAAATATCCAAAAAATATGTAAATGCACATGAAGAAAATGTGAAAGCAGCTCAAACACTCTCAACTATGAAACCAATAGTGGAAGAAGAAATACATGAGATTTTACTCTTTGACTATGAATTTGCACTCGGCTGTTTTGCACATTACTATAATCTAAATCCGCCCGAACTTGGAAATGGATTCAGTTTCCACAATGGAATACATCTAAATCTTGCACTAGAAAATAGTATAGAAGTTCAAAAAATTGATTACACACTCGAATCCCCGAATAATGTTGTGCTCTTAACAGGAGCAAATAGTGGAGGTAAAACAACTCTTCTAGAAACAATAGCCCAAATTTGTATAATGTCACAGATGGGACTTCCTGTATGTGCAAGTAAAGCTCGTGTTAAAATAGTAGATGAAGTTTATTTTTTCTCAAAAAAACGTTCCTTAGATGCCGGCGCATTCGAATCATTTTTAAGAACTTTTATGCCCATAGTTACTCTAGATACTGACAAATTAATATTATTAGATGAATTAGAAGCCATAACCGAACTTGAAGCAGCTGTAAAAATCATATCCAGTTTCATGGATTTCATAAGTGATTCCAATTCCCTTGCAGTGATTGTAACCCATATGGCCCGCGAAATATTGAAATATACAGATGTCCGAGTGGATGGAATAGAAGCTAAAGGTTTGGATGAAAATTACAATCTCATAGTTGATAGAACACCTCGTATGGATTATTTTGCAAGGAGTACTCCGGAATTAATATTAAGAAGAATGTATGAAAAATCAGATGATAATAAGTTGAAGAATATTTACAGACAAGTTTTAGAAAAATTTTAATTTCACTTTTTTTAATTTAAATATGTTACTCCTAAGAAATGATCAAAATAAATAAATTATCCGAAGGTTTATGAAAATGAGAATATTAGGTATAGACCTAGCTGGTAAAGAAGAAAATGAAACGGGTATCTGCATTTTAGATGGGGATAAATTTAGTTTATCCACCATTCATACTGACAAAGAGATTTTAAAACTGGCAGATAAACTGGAACCGTCACTAATTATAATAGATGCACCACTTTCCCTTCCAAAAGGTCGTTGCTGTCTTGAGAAAGAATGTAATTGTTCTGTTGGAGGGCATTTTCGACAGGCAGAACGAGATATACGTAGTTATGGTCGCGTACTTCCCCTGACATTCAAGGGTATGAAGATGTTAACAATGAGGGGAATTAGAATTTCATCACAAC